>JBKPSH010000134.1:0-4926 GCA_046734955.1 Acidobacteriota bacterium | reverse complement strand
TCGTCGCGAAGCGAGGTCAACCAGCCCGCGACGCCGTAAATCGTGACGAAGAGGAGGGACAGCGCGAGCGCCGTCGCGCCGCTCAACAGGCGCGACGGGCGATCGAGACGGTGAACATTCCCCATGGATCGATCTCCATCTGTACTTTTTCGAATCCCGCGGCGCGCACGAGATCATCCATCTCGGCCTGCGTTCGCCGCCGCATGATCCACGGCTTGCCGTCCCAGTCCGAGAGACCGCGGGCAATCAGTTCGAGCTGAGGATGCCAGGGCTGATTGGTATAGATCAGCAGACCGCCGTGCGGAATGGCGTGAGCAAGTCCTTCAAGGGAGTCCAGCACACGCCGATTGTCCGGAAACAGCTCGTAGAGTCCCGATACGATCGCCACGTCGGCCTTTGGATCGACGTGTTCGAGGTCGGTTCGATCAAATGCATCCGCTTGGGTGAACGTCACGTTCGATAACCCGAGCGACTGGGCAATCGCTCTGCCTTCGTCAAGGTTGGCCGGCTCGGCGTCGCGGAGATCGGCGGTCACACGCAGTGACTCGCATCGCTTCAACGTGTCCAGCACGTAACGTCCCGCACCCGCCGCGATATCGACGACGTGCACAGACCGTTTTGTCGAGTGCGTTTGTTCGATCGCCTGCTTCAGCGCGCGCTCGAGCAGCTGACGGCGAACGCGGATGCCACGCCAGCCGGTGCCGTTCAGATACTGGCGATCGATGAATCGGCCGAGAGCCGTAGTGCCAGCGGGCTGGTTGCGATAGACGTAGTCGAGGGTCCGCCCGGAGTTGAACCCGCTTTGCCGGCCGAGGCGGATTCCCTCGCTGAGCCAGCCGGCCGTGCGCAGGAATGAACCGAAGATCTTGTAAACGATCCACTTTCGCGAGAGCGGCCGCACCGGACGGCACAGCGACCGGTACTCGTCGAACGTATAGCCGCACTTGTCCGCATCGAGGAGTGCGCGCGGCATTGTCGGCGCAGCGAATGCCGTCTCGATGAAGTCGCGCGTGACGTGCAGCGGTCGAGACGCATCCGCTTCGTGATAGATGTCGTGGAGGAATCCGGGCAGGCTCTCCAGATGCTTCACCGGCGAGGCCAGTCGATCAAAGAACGCCTTCTGCGAGCTCTGTTTCACGACCCAATCAGAACCGGCAACGAGCACGAGCATCGGAACCTGGATCGCAGCCGCGTCTTCGATCACGCGCGTCGCTGTGTCGTGCAGATCGATCAGCACGCGGCTCGAAATGCTGTGGGTGATCAAATCGTCGCGCTCATGGCGAAGACGCTGCGCCGGATCGTGGGTCAGCACGCGCGCCTTCACGTAGCTCGGAACGGACTTCATGATGCCGAGCTTCAGCGCCAGCCGAAGACCCGGAATCGCGAATGGCAGATAGAGCCGAATGCGAAAGGCCGGTGTCGCCAGCACCGCCGCGCGCACCCGGGGGGCATAGTCGTGAATCCATGCCGCCACAATCGCGGCACCAACGCTGTGACCGACGACGGCAATCTGATCCATCGGCACGCGTTCGATTTCAGACAGGTGTCGAATGAACAGGTCCGCGTCCCGTGCGTAGCAGGTGAAGTTCTCCGCATCGTCGCGGGGGCCGTCGGAGCGGCCGTTGCCGCGAGCATCCCAGGCAAACACCGTGAATCCCTCAGGCGCGATCGATTCGACGACGTCGTCCCACCGGCCTGAATGCTCATGGCCGCGATGGAAGAGAACCAGGAGTCGCCCACTGGGAGTCGCGGGCCGCCATGCGCGGTAGAACAGGCGCGTACCGTCCCATGTCGTGAACCAGTGTTCCGATGGAACGAATCGTGAGGTTACCGGATGCGCGCTGCGCACATCAGCGCTCACCTGCCGGAGTGTGCGCGTTCGGCCCAACAGACTGGTTGTTCGTCGATGGAGTGTCGCAGTGACCATGACCGAAGATACGACACAGCCGGGCAGGAGTCCTGATGGGACGATGAAGATTCGGTGAATTGTCGTGAGAGGGGCGGAAAAGAAGGAAAAAATCGAAGCGGGGCGTCTGGTTCGCCACGCATGAAGCGATCGCTAAGGATGTAGCCGCAATAGCGATTACCACACGCCAGCTGGCATGATCTACGCTATACCCACGCGGCTATGTTAATCGATAAATTACTCAAGCGGGTGGAAGCTCTCAACCTTGATTTGCAAGGCAAGACAGTCTTAACGGAAGCCGCCAGCGGGGCATATGTTGTTACGCCTTTGCTGGCTGCGATCGCCGGGGCCAAAGTCTTCGCTTTCGCAAAAGACTCGCGATACGGCACGATCGAAGAGGTATTTGCCAATACGACGAAACTCATCGAGCAGTATACGGTGGGGACCCTGGACATCACGCTCGTCAACGACCTGAGTCCTGCGATCATCGCCCAGGCTGACGTCATCACGAATTCCGGGCACTTGCGGCCGCTGAATGAAGCGCGCCTTCGGTATGCGAAAGATAGTGTCGCCATACCACTCATGTATGAAGCCTGGGAGTGGAGGGACGCCGACATCGAGCTCTCATATGTCCGTAAGCGAGGATTCAAGCTGGGCGCCACGAATGAGAGGCACCCAGACATCGATGTATTTAATTACCTCGGGGATATGGCGCTGAAACAGATCTTTGACGCTGGTATTTGCCCGTATGGAAACAGGTTCGTTCTCATATGTAACAATGACTTCGGCCCATATATAGCCAAGGTTGTTGCCAGGGTGTGCGACGGACTTGCAATTATCGATTTAGATGAACACAGGGACAGATACCGATTCGATAATATCGAATGGATTGGGGGATTCCCAGAAATCAGAATACCTGAACCCTTCAGGTGTTCGGAAGCCGCGATTTTCTCCGCGTATCCATTTGACAGGATCTGGATTGGTGAAGGTACGCCTCTCAGTGTTACACAGTTGAAAGAAGAGTTCGATGACGTCTTGCTGCTACGCTATGCCGGGGATGTCGATTCAGAAGTACTGAAGAGAGAAGAAATTCGGCACTTCCCTCCCGACGTGCACAGCGGCCACATGGGCGTTCTTCCGTCTGCCGTTGGCTATGATCCCATCATTCGACTTCAGGCAGGCGGGTTGAAGGCAGCGCAGGCGCTCATCACGGGGGAATATGACTATCGTAACGTTCCGGTCGTACAGGTGATATGACTGTTCCACTCATTGCCGTGGGTCGCTCGAGGTATTTGTACGATGCCATTCGACATCTCGTGTCGAAAGGATACAGTTTCAAAGCAATCGTTACCGAAGAAGCTTATGAGGAGTACGACATCAAGCACACAGACTTCCAGGAGCTGGCGAAGGCGTGCAGTGCCGCTTTCTTGATGATTAAGTCCTTAGACAACGAGCAACTCACCGACATTATCAAAGACAACAAAATCCGTCTCGGTATCAGCGCAAACTGGAAGTACCTCGTCCCCAAGAAGTTTCTGGATCTTTTTGCTGACGGTATTCTGAATTTTCATCTTGGCAATCTCCCGGATTACAAGGGTAATGCAACCGTCAATTGGACGATCATCAATGGAGAGACCTACATCAACGGCAACATCCATAAGATGGAACCGGAATTGGATGCCGGGGATGTTGTCGCAAGGAAAGCGATCCCGATTCAGCCCGACACATATGTCGGCGACGTATTGAAACAGGCGGAGATTGATGCGCCGTTACTCTATGAAGAAGGGATCAGACGAGTATTGAATGAACCAGGGACGTATGAAGTCAAGGGAACGGTGAGAGGTTTACGGTGCTATCCTCGCTTGCCTGAGGATAGTCAAATCAACTGGAATCAATCGGCCGAAAACATCGGTCGGTTGGTTCGGGCTTCATCTCGTCCTTATTGTGGAGCGTTCAGTTTTTTGAATGGCGAGAAAATCACGATCTGGAAAGCCAGACCTATTTTTGCCGACGATAAGTTTCTGGCCGTACCGGGTCATGTCGTAGCGCTCAACAGAGCAAATGGCACCGTGATGGTCGCTTGCAGTGATGGCTTCGTCGAGTTGCAGGAAATCGAAAGGCAAGGTCAAGTCACGCTACCGACGACGTTGATAAAAAGTATTCGTCTGCGCTTCAAGTAGGCGAGTGCAGGCGTGTTGAATGCCGCATGCGCGACACTCATCATTCAGCAATCAACCATCAGCAATAAAAAAGGGCCGACGCTTTCGCATCGGCCCTGAAGAAATAATCCCGGCAGTGACCTTTCTTACTGCTCGCGGGGCCCCACCCCCGCTCGCGCGGCTCGACTCGCTTCGGTCGCTCGCCGCAGCCGCAGGCGCTCTCTCCCACACACTTTCGCATGCAGTGGCATTGCTTACTGCTCGCGGCTAACGCCGCTCGGGGCGGGCCCCGCCGATGGCTGCGCATGCACGACATTCAGCAATCAGCAATCAACAATCAGCAATAAAAAAAGGGCCGACGCTTTCGCATCGGCCCTGAAGAAATAATCCCGGCAGTGACCTACTCTCCCACACACTTTCGCATGCAGTACCATCGGCGGTAGAGAGCTTAACTTCCGTGTTCGGAATGGGAACGGGTGTGACCCCTCTCCTATGACCACCGGGAAACTCAATCTGTCTGCCTGGGGTCTCACGTTTTGGGGCCGCCCAATTCTGGCGCCGGTCCGTGAGTCATCCCAGACTATGTCAAAGAACTCTGGCAATTGGTGAATTGGCAAAGTTGTGAATTGGCGAATTGCATTTCAATTCACCAACTCACTAATTCACGAATTCACCAATTGACAATTGAACATCCTGCAAACGGTAGTTTCTCTTTCCACTCGCATCGTCAAGAAAGAAATGGTCAAGCCTCACGGCTGATTAGTATCGGTTAGCTCCACACATCGCTGTGCTTCCACACCCGACCTATCACCTGGTCATCTTCCAGGAGCCTTCAGAGCCTTACGGCTGGGAGATCTCATC
>JBKPSH010000133.1:0-44748 GCA_046734955.1 Acidobacteriota bacterium | reverse complement strand
GGATCGTACGTACTGACGGGGGAAGACGCATCCGATCGCGGTGTCAGACCGGAACACGGTCTCGATCCGCAGAATGGACATTGGGGCGCGTTTCAGATCGCCGCGCGATATTCAGAAGTTCACGTCGATCCCGACGCGTTCAGTCGCGGACTTGCTTCGGCGACATCGAATCAACGCGCGCGCGCCGTGACCGTTGCGGCGGATTGGTATACGAACACCTTTATCAAGTACCTGGCCACGTTTGAGCGAACCGTGATGGACGGCGGCGGCATCGGGTCCCGACACGAGAACGTCATCCTGGTGCGCGCGCAATTGCTGTTCTAAATGGAGAAGAGAAGACGATGAAGGTACGGATAGACACGATCGTCCGCTCCGCAATCCTGACTTTGGCGATTGCGGGGGCTGGCGTCACGGCGACGGCGCAAACGCTGCTCAATGCTTCATATGATCCGACACGAGAGCTGTATCAGGACTTCAACGCCGCGTTCGCCAAGTACTGGAAGGCCAAGACAGGTCAAACAATCGCGATCAAGCAATCGCACGCTGGATCCGGTGCGCAGGCGCGCGCCGTCATCGATGGACTCGAAGCCGATGTCGTCACGCTGGCGCTCGCTTACGATATCGACGCGGTTGCCCAATCGGGGATGATTTCACCGGCATGGCAGAAGCGGCTTCCGCAGAACAGCGCACCGTATACCTCGACGATCGTCTTCCTCGTTCGGAAAGGAAACCCGAAAGGGATTAAGGACTGGGGTGACCTGTCGAAGCCTGGCATTCAAATCATCACGCCCAATCCGAAGACATCGGGGGGCGCGCGTTGGAATTACCTGGCTGCCTGGGGTTATGCGCTTCGTCAATATGGGGGTGACGACAAGGCGAGACAGTTTGTCGCTGACCTCTACAAGAAAGTGCCGGTGCTGGATTCAGGCGCCCGTGCGTCGACGATGACCTTTCTCAGGCGGCAGATAGGCGACGTGCTGATCGCGTGGGAAAACGAGGCGTACCTCGCGCTCCAGGAATCGCCGAACCAGCTCGAGATCGTGGTCCCCTCGATCAGCATTCTGGCGGAGCCGCCGGTTGCCGTCGTCGACAAGGTGGTCGATCGGAAGGGGACCCGGGCGGTTGCCGAGGCGTACCTTCAATACTTGTACTCGCCGGAAGGACAGGAGATCGCGGCGAAGCACCACTATCGTCCGCGTGATCAGGCGGTCTCCGCGAAATTCGCAAGCAGCTTTGCCACAGTGAAACTGTTTACCGTCGACGAGGTGTTCGGGAGCTGGCAGAACGCACAGAAAACCCATTTCGCTGACGGTGCCATGTTCGATCGCCTCTACAAACTGGTCGCCCGATGAACATGCGCACCCAACGCCGGATCCTTCCGGGATTCGGCCTGACGATGGGGATCACGGTTCTCTACTTGAGCCTGATCGTCCTCATCCCGCTGGCCACGCTTCCGGTGCGGACGATGACGATGTCGTGGGCGCAGTTGCGCGACACGATCACGGACCCGCGGGTGGTCGCGTCGTATCGCCTGAGTCTCGGCGCGTCGCTCGCAGCCGCGACCGTCAACGCGATCTTCGGCGCCCTGGTTGCGTGGGTGCTGGCGCGTTACTCGTTTCCAGGCCGGCGCATCATCGACGCCATGATCGATCTTCCGTTCGCCTTGCCGACCGCGGTCGCCGGCATTGTTCTCACGACGTTGTATGCACCAGCCGGGTGGCTGGGCGCCCCGCTGGCCAAATACGGCATCTCGGTCGCGTTCACTCCTCTGGGCGTCACCGTCGCGTTGATCTTCATCGGACTGCCGTTTGTCGTCCGAACACTTCAGCCGGTCATCGAAGATCTCGATCCTGAAGTCGAGGAAGCGGCGACGAGTCTCGGCGCGAGCCGAGCCGGCGTGTTGTATCGGATCATCCTTCCGAATTTGTTTCCTGCCTGGCTGACGGGATTTGCCCTGGCGTTCGCGCGGGCTGTGGGCGAGTACGGATCGGTCGTGTTCATCTCCGGCAACATGCCGATGCGTACGGAAATCTCGCCACTACTCATCGTCACCAAGCTCGAGCAGTACGACTACGCCGGCGCAACAGCGATTGCCGTCGTCATGCTCGCGATCTCGTTCATGTTGCTGTTGGTCATCAACGGTCTCCAGAGCTGGGCGCGGCGGCGCGTCGCACCATGACGAACGACCTGCGCACGGCGCGTTTGACCGAGCCGCGTCTCGTGCGATGGACCATCACGGCTGTCGCATTCGGGTTTGTGGCGCTGTTTCTTGTTGTCCCTCTGATCGCGGTCTTTGCGGAAGCATTCTCGAAGGGCGTCGAGGCGTATTGCGCGGCGATCGTCGAGCCGGATGCAGTTGCCGCCCTCAAGCTCACGCTGCTCGCCGCGGGCGTGGCGGTGCCCCTCAACGTGCTCTTCGGTGTAGCCGCCGGCTGGGCGATCGGGAAGTTCCAGTTTCGTGGACGCCATCTGTTGCTCACTTTGATCGATCTGCCCTTTGCCGTCTCTCCGGTGATATCCGGGCTTGTGTTCGTGTTGCTATTCGGCCGACGCGGCTGGCTGGGCCCGTGGATGATCGATCATGGTCTTCAAATCGTGTTTGCAAAGCCAGGCATCATTCTGGCGACGATCTTCGTTTCATTTCCATTCGTGGCGCGCGAAGTGATCCCGATTATGGAAGCGATCGGCACGGAGGAAGAGGAGGCCGCGCGAGTGTTGGGTGCCGGGGGCCTCCAGCTCTTCTTCCGCGTGACACTGCCCAACATCAAGTGGGGGCTGCTCTACGGCATCATTCTGGCCAATGCTCGCGCGATGGGAGAGTTTGGTGCGGTGTCGGTCGTCTCGGGGCACATTCGCGGCCTCACCAACACGCTCCCGCTTCACGTGGAGATTCTGTATAACGAGTACAACGCTCAGGCCGCTTTTGCGGTGGCCTCGTTGCTCGGGTGCCTGGCGATTGTGACGCTCATCCTCAAAGCGATCGTCGAATCCCGCGTCGAGCGCTCCGCGCGTGCCGCGGCACACGCGGCGATTGAAGTCATGCCATGGGAATCGAAGTCCGCGGTCTGACCAAGACCTTCGGCAGTTTCGTCGCAGTGAAAGACGTCAGCCTGAACGTCGCGTCGGGCGAGCTCTACGCGCTGCTCGGTCCGTCGGGTTCGGGAAAAACGACGCTGCTTCGGATCATTGCCGGACTCGAGACCGCCGATTCCGGTTCCGTCATCCTCGAAGGAGAGGATGCGACCGAGCGCAATCCGCGCGAACGCCGGGTCGGGTTCGTCTTCCAGCATTACGCGCTCTTCCGTCACATGTCGGTCTTCGAGAATGTCGCGTTCGGCCTGCGCGTTCGTCCGCGATCGCGGCGTCCGGAAGAAGCGGAGATCAAGCGGCGGGTGAAGGACCTGCTCGAGCTGGTGCAACTGGATTTCATGGCCGATCGCCGGCCGTCAGAGCTCTCTGGAGGTCAGCGACAGCGCGTCGCGCTCGCGCGCGCCCTGGCGGTTGAACCGAAGGTGCTCCTGCTTGACGAGCCGTTCGGTGCGCTTGACGCGCGCGTGCGCCAGGAGCTGCGCCGCTGGTTGCGGCGACTGCATGACGACATTCATCTGACGAGCGTGTTCGTGACGCACGATCAGGAAGAGGCGCTCGAACTTGCCGATCGTGTCGCGGTGATGAATCACGGCGTCATCGAACAGGACGGCACTCCGGAAGATGTCGTCGAGCGGCCGGCCAGTCCCTTCGTGATCAGTTTTCTCGGTACCGTCAATATCTTTCATGGCCGCGTCGAGGATGGCCGCGGCATTTTCGGACCGCTTGACGTCGAGTATCCGGTCCATGCCGACTCGCAGCCTCGCACCGCGGCGGCTTATACGCGTCCCCACGAGTTCGATGTCAGCCGGACGGAAACAGGATCAGGGCTCTGGGCCGTGCTCGAGAATGTCACCGCCTCCGGTGCGATGGTGCGGCTCGAACTCGCTGGCGCGCACGGCGGTCTCCTTCACGCCGAACTCGGACGCGATCAATTCGACCGGCTCGCTGTGAAGCCAGGGGACCGCCTCTATGTCACGCCGAGGAAAGTACGGGTCTTTGTGAATCCCTAATCACTGATCACTCATCGCGAATCGCGAATCGTCGAATCGCCAATCGTCGAATCGCCGAATCCTCGATTCCTCGATTCCTCGATTCCTCGAATCCTCGAATCCTCGAGTCGTTGAATCGGTGAATCATCGGATTCCCGATCCTGATCCCGGATCCCGGATCCCGGACAACGGTTCCGGACAACCGATTCCGGACAACGGATGCCGGACGACGGATCCCGGGGAACCATCTGTGTTAATTCGGTGACAACGCGCGAAGCGCGCGTGCCGTACGCTAGCATGTCGCTGTGCGTGACACGCTCGATGTCGTTCGTCGAGTGCTGCTGGTCATCCTGCTGATCGGACTGGTGGGAACGACAACCGAGCTGCTGCTGTTGAAGCACGACGAAGGATTTGCTCAGTTCATCCCGCTGGTGTTGATCGGTGTGGCATTCGTTGCAATTGCATGGCACGAACTCCATCGCGTAACCGCGAGTCTTCGGCTGTTCCAGATCACCATGGTGCTGTTCATTGCCTCGGGGATCCTGGGGATGTATCTGCACTACCGCGCCAACGTCCAGTTTCAGCGCGAGGTCGATCCCGCAATTGCCGGACGCGAGCTGCTGATCAAGGCGCTGACGGCGAAAACGCCTCCGGCGCTCGCGCCTGGATCGATGTCGCAGCTTGGGTTGATCGGGCTCGCCTACGCCTATCGATATCCGGTTCGGCGACGTAATGACCCAAACACCGCTCGCGCCGCTGTGCGGCCGGGCCCTTCAGGAGACAACGCATGATGGTTCGCACACGTGGGCTGATTGGAGCGCTGCTGGTGCTGATGCTTGCGCTGCCGGTGATGACGCGCGCGCAAGTTGGCAAATCGCAGGGTGTGGTCGACGCCAACACGGCGCCGGAGCCGGACCTGGCCAAGATGCCGAACATGACGCCGGCGATCGCCAAGGCGCTGGTCGGAGCTCGCCCGTTCAAGAGCATCACCGAATTGAACACCTTCCTGATCGGTCAGGGACTGACACAGGACCAGGCGATGCAGTTCTATGAGAAGGCGTTCGTTCACATCAATCTCAATACGGCAACGCCTGACGAGATCCTGCTCGTGCCCGGGGCGGGGAAACGCATGGTCCGCGAATTCGCCGAATACCGGCCGTGGAAATCATGGGCGCAGTTCGACAAGGAAATCGGCAAGTACGTCGGCGCTGCGCAGACCGCAAAGCTGGCGCAGTACTGCTTTATCCCCATCAACCTGAATACGGCGAGCGACGAGGACATCCTCAGCATTCCCGGCGCCGGCCAGCGGATGGTACGCGAATTCAAGGAATACCGTCCCTGGAAGTCCTACGCGCAGTTCGATAAAGAGATCGGAAAGTACGTGGGACAGAAGGAAACTGATCGGCTCAAACGTTACGTCGTCATCGAGTAGTTTTCGCGACTCGCTACTCGCTCTTCGCTGTTGGGCCCGGCCAGGAGCGAGGAGCGAGAAGCGCTACCCCGTATTCCTCATCCCCGCCGCGATCCCATTCACCGTCACCATGAAGGCGTTGACGATCTGCGGATCGGCGACGTCATCCTCGCGCAGGCGCCTGAGTAGCTCGATCTGCACGAGATTGATCGGATACACGTAAGGGTTGCGAACTTCAATCGAGCGCCGCAGCACGGCGTTTTCGGTCAGCAGGCGTTCCTTGCCGGTGGCTTTCAGCACCGACTGAATCGTCCGCTCCAATCGATTGCGCAGATCGGTCCCGACTGGCTGAAGCTCCTGCGGAACGAGGCGCCTGTCGTACTCGGCGGCGATGCGCGCGTCCGATTCAGCCAGCACCATCGCGATGAGATCGATCGTCGAGCGGAAGAACGGCCAGTCCGCGTACATCTCGCGGATCACATCGAGTTGACCGGCGTCGAGCGATGCGGCAAGCGCCTCGCCGGTGCCGAGCCACGATGGCAGCAGGAGCCGTGTCTGCGTCCACGCAAACACCCACGGAATTGCGCGCAGCGAATCGACACCGCCATCGGCGCTACGGCGGACCGGGCGGCTGCCGATCGGCACTGACCCGAGTTCCACTTCCGGCGTCGCGGCGCGGAAGTAGTCGATGAACCGCGGGTCTTCGTACACAACCTGTCGATAGACCGCGCGGGCTTTCTCGGCGAGGCCGTCCATGACAGGTCGCCACCGTGGATTTGGTTGCTCGGGAATCTCGAGAGTCGCTCCAAGTGTGGCGGTTGTATACAGCTCGAGTGTACGCGTCGCGATCTCCGGAAGACCGAACTGCGCCTGAATCATCTCTCCCTGTTCGGTAACGCGTAACCGTCCATTCACCGATCCTGGCGGCTGCGACTGAATCGCCAGATACGTTGGTCCGCCACCGCGGCTGATGCTGCCGCCGCGGCCGTGAAACAACGTCAACTCGACGCGCGCCTCACGGCAGACTTCGACAATCGATTCCTGCGCGCGATACAGGGCCCAGTTTGATGCCAGCCGCCCTCCGTCCTTTGCCGAATCGGAGTAGCCGATCATCACTTCCTGCCGGCCGTCGATCGTCGCGCGATAGGCGGGGATGGCCAGAAGCGACCGCAGCGTCTCGGAGGCGCGAGCCAGATCGTCGATCCGTTCGAACAGCGGAACGGCACGGAGCCGGTTCTTCGAATGGGCTTGAAGCGCTTCAACGGCGAGCACGTCGGAGGGCGCCTGCGCCATCGAAATGACGAACGCCGACAGCGATTCGGGGTTCATGCTGCCGGCCATTTCGAATGTGTCGAGCACGTCCCGGACGTTACCGTCACCGTCGAGGTCGGGCGGCGCCAATTGCCGGTGATCGCGAAGCGCAGTCGAAAGAAATGTCTGGCGCTGTGATTCGTCCCATTCGAGATATGAACCGAGACCGCGATGACGCGTAATGGCATCGAGCGCTTCGGCGTGACGCGCGGCGTGCTGCCGCAAATCGAGCCGCACGAGCGTCAGTCCGAACGCCGCTGTTCGCCGCAGCACGTCGGTGAGACGACCCTCTGCGATCACGCCCTGCCCGGTCTCCATCAACGATCGATAACAGAGCTGCAGTGGTTCAATGAATTCCGCCGCTGACACATACGGGGCGGCGCGTGGCCAAGCCGGCCGGTCAGAATCGCCTTTCAAGAGCGCCGCCCGCGACAATTCACTTCCCCGCGCATCGCGAGTAGCGCGGAGCCGATCGCGCACTTCGCGCAGCACTGCGCGGTAGGGTTCGCGCGCGCCGTTTGCCCGGGCGCGCAGCTCAGGCGTCGCCGTCGTCACCGATAATTCGGATCGCAGCGCGGCAATCTCGCGCTCGTAGAGGTCCGCGGCCATCCATCGCGCGACGCTGCAGGCAAGCCGCGTCACTTCCGGCGTGACGGTTGGATTGCCGTCGCGGTCGCCCCCCATCCACGATCCAAATCGCAGCGGAGCGGACTCGAGCGGTAGACCGCGTCCAGTGGCGCGGGACAGCGCTCCGCTCAGCGATCGCAGGAACCGCGGCACCGCATCCCACAACGTCTGCTCAAAAATCAAAAGGCCTGCGATCGCTTCATCAACCGGCGTCGGCCGCCGCGCGCGGATTTCATCGGTCTCCCACGCAGCCAGGACCTCTCGTCTTATTGACGCGGTAATATCCGCGCGCTCCGGCGCCGTCAGATCGACGCCGTCCTGCGCCGCCAGTGCCGAGGCGATCCGGAGATGTTTCTGAATCAGCGTCCGTCGGGTAATCGCAGTCGGATGCGCCGTCAGCACCAGCTCGACCCGCAATGACGTGGTCGCCGCATGCAGCGCATCAGACGTCACGCCTCGCTCGAGCAGGCGTGTAAAGGTTTCGTCGCACGACCCTCTCTGCGGCGGCGCGCTGGGGTCGCGCAGATACTCACGGCGACGACGAACACGGTGATGCTGTTCGGCGATGTTGGCCAGGGTCAGAAAGTGCGAAAAGGCGCGCGCGATGGGGACGGTCGATTCGACCGGCAGCGCGCGGAGAAGCTCGGCGAGCGCGTCGAGATCACGATCGCTGCCGCCGCGTCCGCTCTTCGACAACGACCGTACGCGCTCGACAATGTGAAAGAGCGCCGAGCCCTCACGCTGCCGCAGCGTGTCGCCGAGGATGCCGCCAAGAAGGCGGACGTCTTCCCGCAGGCGCTCGTGAGGGTCGCGGACGACATCGGTCGGCATAAAGACTCATTATCGCTTGAGGGTGGAAGACTTGTCTGGCTGCGATACGATTGGCGCGGTTTAAAGACCCTGCCTTCAAGGAGCGAACGTCGATGGGCAAGACCGATCCACGAGTGGACGCGTATATTCAGAACTCGGCCTCCTTTGCGAGGCCGATCCTGCAGCACATCCGCAAATCAGTGCACGCCGGGTGCCCGGACGTGGAAGAAACCATGAAATGGAGCTTCCCCCACTTTGTCTACAAGGGAATGCTGTGCAGCATGGCGTCCTTTAAGGCGCACTGTTCGTTTGGTTTCTGGAAAGGTTCGCTGCTTGAAGTTCCGCCGAACGGCACGCCGATGAGCCAGTTTGGGCGAATCGCGTCACTCGACGATCTTCCAGGGCCGAAGGAGCTGACGCGTCTGGTGCGACAGGCCGCTTCCCTCAACGACGATGGGGTGAAAATCGCGAGGCCGAAACGCACGGAACCAAAACCGCCACCGAAGGCTCCAGCCGATCTGCAGAAGGCACTCAAGGCCAACGCAAAGGCATCGGCGACGTTCACAGGTCTGAGTCCAAGCCATAAGCGCGAATACATCGAGTGGATTACAGAAGCGAAGACCGAGTCGACGCGCAAGAAACGTGTGGCGACGACGATTGAGTGGTTGGCGCAGGGAAAGTCACGTAACTGGAAGTATGAAAGAAAGAAATAGCAGATTGTGATTGATCTGTGAGTCGTTCGCCGTCGGCGAGTCCAGGGCAAAGTCTGCTCGCGTACCTGGCGCTCGCATCTGCGATTTTCGGCATGGCCTGGTCGGCCCTGTTCGTGCGCTGGGCCGGTATTCCGGCGCCCGCATCCGCCTTTTACCGGGTGTTGCTCGCGCTCTTAATCCTTTTACCATGGCGGGTTGTTCGCGGTGGGCTCACATCAACCCGCACCGCGAAACTGCTGGCCGTCGCGGGCGGCGCCTTCTTCGCGTTCGATCTTCTCTTGTTCAACAGCGCGGTCCTGCGCACATCGGCTGCGACGGCGGTGCTGTTGGGGAACAACGCCCCGATCTTCGTCGGCCTGGCCTCGTGGTTCATTTTTCGCAAGCGTCCACGACTGTCGTTCTGGATCGGCCTCGGGCTTGCTCTGGCAGGATGCGCGGTGATCGTGTTGTGGGACGCTTCACGAGGCAGCGCCGTGCGTCACGGTGATGCTATTGGCGATCTCTTCGCGTTGACCGCCGCCGTCTTCTGGGCGGGCTACATGGTCACGACCGAGCGAGTCCGAACGGAGATGGATACGCTGACCTTTAACGTCGTCGCGGTGACAGCCAGCGCGCTGACACTCCTCATCATCTGCGTCGTGATCGGGATCCCGTTACGCGGCTATTCAGCGCACACCTGGCTGGCACTTCTTGGCCTTGCCCTCGTGTCGCAGGTCGCGAGTTACTATGCGCTCGTCTATGCGCTTGGACATCTTCCGGCGACGGTTACCTCTGTATCGATCCTCTCGCAGGTACCCCTGACGGCGTTGCTGGCGGCCGCATTCCTTAGCGAGCCACTGACATCCGCGCAGATCGTCGGAGGCGGTGTCGTACTTGCCGGTATCTATGTCGTTACGAGAACATGACCGATCACCCTTCTGATACCATCGCCGCTCGATGACCCGTCCGTTCTACCGCAGCCTTTACGCTCAGGTGCTCGCCGGGATTGTCCTCGGCGTGATTCTCGGGGTTGTGGCTCCCGAAACGGCAGCATCGATGAAGCCGCTCGGCGATGGTTTCATCAAGTTAATCAAGATGCTGATCGGACCGATCGTGTTCGCGACGATCACCGTCGGCATCGCCCGCATGGGTGCGATGCGCGACGTTGGCCGCATCGGCGTTCGCACGCTTATCTACTTCGAGGTCATCTCAACGCTTGCGCTTGTGATCGGCCTGGTGGTCGTGAATGTCCTGCAGCCGGGCGCCGGCCTGCACGTCAGTCCGACGGCGGCGCCGCCGGCGGCCACTGGCGCGCCGACGAGCACGGTCGAATTTCTCCTGAACATCATTCCGACGACGGTTCTCGACGGCTTCGTGCGCGGCGATATTCTGCAGGTGCTCGTGGTATCGCTCCTCTTTGGCATTGCACTGCTGTCCCAGGGCGACCGCGCGCGGACCCTGGTGTCGGCGATCGAACAACTGTCGCACACGCTGTTCGTCATCGTCGGCATGATCATGCACCTCGCGCCGATCGGAGCGTTCGGCGCGATGGCGTTCACCGTCGGCCGGTATGGCATCGCGTCGCTGCTTTCGCTCGGCAAGTTGATGGCCGGCGTGTACATCACCTGTTTCTTGTTCATCCTGATCGTGCTCGGCGTCGTGGTCAGACTGGTTGGCCTCCGCCTCCTCGCGCTGCTCCGATATATTGCCGAAGAAATCCTGCTCGTTCTCGGTACGTCATCCTCGGAGTCTGCGCTCCCGCGGTTGATGATGAAGATGGAGCAGCTCGGATGCAGTAAGCCGGTCGTCGGCCTCGTGATTCCGACGGGCTATTCATTCAATCTTGATGGCACGTCAATTTACATGACGATGGCGGCAGTGTTCGTGGCGCAGGCAAGCGGGCTGCATCTATCGCTTCGCGAGCAGTTGTCGATTCTCGCGATTCTCCTGCTGACGTCAAAGGGAGCGGCTGGCGTGACCGGCAGCGGCTTCATTACTCTCGCCGCGACGTTGTCCGCTGTGCCTTCGATCCCGCCTGGCGGGCTGGCGCTGCTGGTCGGCGTCGATCGGTTCATGTCAGAGGCGCGTGCGATCACGAATCTCATCGGCAATGCGGTGGCCACCGTGGTTATCGCGCGATGGGACGGCGCGCTCGATCTGCCGCATGCGCGCCAGGTGCTCGGGGAAAGGGAACCGGGACGAGAGGAAAGGGAAAAGGCAAAAGGGCAAAGGGAAGAAGGTCAAAGGGAAGAAGGTCAAAGGCAAAAGAGCTAAGATCAAAACGCTATGGCTCGCTTCGTTCCACAGCTCTTCAGTTACGCCGCGTCGTTCGCGCTCGCGTTTGGCGTCAGTTCGGGTGTCGCGTGGGCGCAATTGCCGGACGGTCCCGGAAAAGACACGGTCGTCAGGGTGTGCGGGACCTGCCATGAGGCGAACCGCGCTGCGGCGATGCGGCTGACGCGTGAAGGATGGGAACAGACCGTTTCCGACATGCGATGGCGCGGCGCAAAAGGAACCGACGAAGAGTTCGCGCAGATCATCGAGTACCTCGTCGCCAATTTCCTCGGCGAGGCACCCGCGAAGCTGAACATGAATCGCGCCACGGCCGTCGAGCTCGAGAGCGTCGTCCTGCTCCTGCGCAAGGAAGCGGCGGCGTTGATTGCCTATCGCGACAAAGTAGGCGGCTTCAAGACGATCGATGACATCAAGAACGCTCCCGGTGTTGACTTCAAAAAGATCGAAGCCGCCAAGGATCGGATTACTTTCTAACCGCCGCCTGCTTCTGTCAGAACAACTGCGGCGCGAACTCGATTAGATAGCTCCGCCAGTTCAACCAGGTGTGGCCTCCGGGACTCTCTTTCATCACCGGAGAGAAGCCATGCTTCTTGAAGAGTTCCACGGTGTTCTTCGTCGTCGGCATCAGGCCGTCGTCCACCCCGGTGGCAAACCAGAAAAGCTTCAAACCTTTCCTGGCTGCGGCGTTATCGAGTGCCGCCGCGTTCTGTTGCTCAAATATGGCGCCGAAAGGCGGAGGCGGACTTCCCGATGCCGCCGCGGCACCCCGGCCGCCGCCGAACAGACCGGAACTGTAGACACCGATGTAGCCAAACTTTTCGAGATTTGGAATGCTGATGTTTAGTGTCTGACCGCCGCCCATCGAAAGACCTGCGATTGCACGATGTGCCCGGTCGGCGATCACACGGTAGTGTTTTTCGACGTAGGGCATCACGTCCTTCGTGAAGTCTTCCAGGAACTCATCGCGGGGCGGCGGACCACCTGCCGCCGCGGCACCACGTCCGCCTCCGCCGGCATTGGTGTGACCGGCGGGCATGACCACAATCATCGGCTTGGCTTTGTTCGACGCGATCAGATTGTCGAGAATGAAATTCGCGCGGCCCACCGAGGTCCAGGAATCATCGCAGTCGCCGGCGCCGTGCAGCAGATAGAACACGGGATAGCTGCCCTTGCCCGATTCGTATCCCGGCGGCGTGTAGACGTGCATCCGCCGCGTCCGCCCAAGCGCAGTCGAATCGTAGTACACCGTTGAGACGGCTCCATGCGGCACCGCCTTCGTGTCCATCACGTCCGAGCCGGGAACACTCGCGACGCTCCATGTTGTGGTGTTCGACTCACTGATCGCCGTGTTTCGGGGATCGATCACACCGACGCCGTTTACCACGTACACGTAACGGTATGCGCCCGGTTCAAGGGGACCGGTCGTCATCTCCCAGACTCCGTCGGCGCCTTTGGTGAATTCGATGTTGGCTCGCGCCGGGGCGGGAATATCACTGCCGCGAAGCGAGACCGTCGTCGCGTCGGGGGCATATACGCGGAAGGTAATCCGCTTGTCCGCCGACACCTCCGGGGACGTGAATTGCGGCGTCGCCGTCTGACCGCCACGGCCGCCTGGGGCAGGCGCAGCTGGTGCAGGCGCAGGAGGCTGCTGCATCGAGGCAGCGACGATCAGAGGCAGAAGGCGTATGGTGATGTTCATGATGCGGAGTCTACAATGAAACGACTACGGGTCGCGCGGCGCGTGACATTGCTGCTGCGCTGCGCCTTCTGCCTTCTGCTGATTCCATCGAGCTCCTGCAGTCGATCGTCCGGTCCGATGATTCACCTGGACACGACTGACCGGACGCATACCTACATTGAAGTCAGCGGTCTCTCGCGCGCAGACTTGACGGCGCTGTCCCGAGCGAACCTGACCGCTGATGAATGGAGCGCTCTCCTTCACATCACCCTTCGATCGTCGCCATCGACACCAGGCGACGAAACACCATCGATGGCCGGCCAGTACAGAGTCGAAAGCTCGCTCCGCTTTTTTCCGGCATACCCATTTGATCCCGGCCGTGACTACGAAGTTCGTTTCGACCCTTCGCGAGTGTCTCGAGCCGCCCTGTCGGCGCGCGCGATCACCGCGACTATCTCGATTCCGGATACGAGCCGATCGCCATCGACACGGGTCTCCGCTGTCTATCCAGGCAGCGACCTGATTCCCGAGAACCTGCTTCGGATGTATGTGGTCTTTTCGAAAGCCATGGGCGAGCTAGGCGGGCGCGACCACATCGTGTTCTTCGACGACAGCGGCCGCGAAGTGCCGGATGTTGTGGTTCCGCTCGACACCGGTTTATGGAATGCGGAACGCACGCGATACACGATCATCCTCGATCCGGGCCGTGTGAAGCGCGAGATTCTGCCCAATCGTCAAATCGGCCGCGCGCTTCACCAAGGTGCCGGCCTCACCATCGTCATCAAGAGTGATTGGCCCGACGCGCACGGGCTTCCACTCACCGGTGAATACCGCCGCCGGTTTGTCATCGGACCGGCGGAGGAGCACGCGCTCAGCACCGAACGGTGGCGAGTGGCGCCGCCCGCAGCGGGAACCCGTGATCCACTGACAGTGACGTTCGCCAAACCGCTCGACTTCGGACTGCTGCAGCGTTCGCTGTCGGTGCGCCGCGGTGATTCGAACATCGCCGGTCATGGGCGGGTCGGTCCAGCAGAGATCTGGTGGCAGTTCGTTCCGGAGTCCGAGTGGCAACGGGGGCCTTACATGTTGAAAGTCGAACCGATTCTCGAAGACGTCGCGGGTAACCGGATCGGTCGCGCCTTCGAAGTGTTGTCCCGCGGCGACGCGGTTGCGGCGGAGAGTAGCGTCCCAGTGCTGGTTCCCTTTATCGTGAGGTAGGGCATGGTCATTAGATCGCGCCGTCCGGCCGCCTCTAAAGACCCGGCCCTACACGCCGAGCGACCGCTTCCGATACCGATTGATCGCTCTAAGGGTTGGCTGGCCCTAACCTGTAGTCACTCGGCGGTTCGACGCCCAGGAGGTTGCGGACGAAGTAGTCCCATCGCCGACGAGTCATGTAGTTGGCCGCATCGCCATATCCATGCCCGGCATTGGGAATCAAGAGCAGATCGAAATCCTTGTTTGCCTTGATGAGCGCATCGACAACCAGGAGCGTGTTATTGGGCGGCACGTTGGCGTCCATCGTTCCGTGAGCGAGGAGGAGTTTGCCTTTTAAGGCCTGGGCAAAGTTCTGGTTGGCCTGGCTGTCGTAATTGGTAAAGTCGTCGCCGCGGTTTTCGAGCAGACCCATCCACTTCTCTGCCCAGTCGTCGTCGTACACCCGGTTGTCGTGGTTCCCCGGTTCCGAAATACCAACCTTGAAGAACTCCGGGTGATGGAACATCGCTGCCGCCGCCGCATAGCCGCCGCCTGAATGTCCGTAGATGCCGACTCGGGTGATGTCGATCCACGGATACCTTCGAGCCAGTTCCTTCATTCCAGCAATCTGATCGGGAAGCGTGTTGTCGGCCATGTCGCCGTAGTACGCCTCATGAAACTTCTTCGAGCGCCACGGCGTGCCCATGCCGTCGATCTCGACGACGACGAAGCCGAGTTCGGCCAGGGCCTGGGCGTCGCCACGGGCGACAGAGAAGGATCGGCTTCCGACGCTCCCTGTCTGCGGACCCGGATAGATGTGGTTCACGATCGGGTACTTACGGCCGGGGACGAACCGTGTTGGACGGTACATCAGCCCATACAGATCGGTGACGCCATCCCGTGCCTTGACGGTAATCCGCTGCGGTGGTTTCCATCCTGTCGCGAGCAGCTTCGACACATCCGCGTGTTCGAGTTCGGCAATGAGTTTGCCTTGGGCGTCGCGCAGGACCGCAACGGGAGCGGCATCCGGTTTTGAATAGCTGTCGACGAAATAGCGCCCCGATGGCGACATTGAGATGTCGTGATTCGCGTCTTCCGGCGTCAGGAGTTTCGCGGCGCCGCCATCGAGGTTCACGCGGTACAAGTGCCTGAAGTAGGGATCGCGCCCTGGTTCCTTACCAACGGCCTGAAAGAGAAGCACGCGACTCGTTGTGTCGACATGAAGAAGTTGCGTGACGTTGCCGTCCCCCATCGTGATCTGTCGTTTGAGTTTGCCGGTTTGCAGATCATAGAGATAGAGCTGTCCCCAGTTGTCGCGCTCCGAAAACCAGATGACTTCGTTGGAGGCAGGCAGGTATCGCCAGTTGACGCGGCCGTTGCCTGATTCGAAGAAGGTCTTCACCGTTTCCTCGAGCACGTCGCGCACGTCGCCGCTCGTCGGGTCCGCGACGCGCAGCACCGTCCGTCGGTGATCGCGGGACGTCGACACGAATGCGACCGTCGAGGAGTCTGGCGCCCACTGCACGTCGTTCCAATCGCCCCCGCGGCACACTAGGTTGTCGCACAGTGACGACCGATGCTGGTCGGGCGGTATTTTCAATCGCACCACCTGCTTCGCCTCGACGTCGATCACCACGCGATGGATCATCGACACGGTGTCGTCACCTGGGAGCGGGTATTTCCACGCTTGCAGCTGCGGGTGACCAGCCGCCGTGCTCACGAGATACATCTCGCCGACATTGCGTTGATCCTGTTGGAACGTTGCGAGTCTGCGTGAGTTCGGCGACCAGACCACAATCGGCCGATCGCTCTTCGACCAGCCGGCGTTGTCGGTGGCGTATCCGAAGTCCTTCACGCCATCGCTGGTGAGCGCTGTTTCCTGCCCGGTTGCGAAGTCGCGCAGGATCAGGTTCCAGTCACGAATGAACACGGCGCGTTTGCCGTCCGGGGATGTCGAGGTGATGGCCGGCGCTGCACCGCGTCCGCCGCGCCCGCGTCCGCCGCCGGTGGAACGGGGTAACGGTACGCACGCTGGAAGCGTGCACGGCGCTTTTGTGCCGGTCGTCGGATCGACGAGGATGGCTTCGCTGCCGGAGGGCGTGGTCACGCGATACCAGAAGTGGTCGTCCGCAATCCAGGTTGGAGTGACTGAGTTACGAAACACGAGCGGCGTCGTATTCCAACTCATAAACCGCTCGGCTCGTGCGTAATCAGCGGCAGTCAGGGCCCGAGTCGCGCCGCTCGGCGGTTGAGCAGCTAGCGCGATTGCACCAGCTGTTGCGACGACGAGAGCGGTTGCTGTCCCGACGATTCTTGGAGACGTCACGCGCAGAACCTCCGAAACGAAATGACGATATTACAAAACCAGCGAATGAGCGCAGCGCCCGCCTGTGCCAAGGCTCGGGCGCGGTCTCGCCGTAGCGCTTCGCGCGAAGGCGGAAGTGAGCCACGCGAACGGAGCGGGTCGTACGGGTCCCCGCGAGTGAGCGTGTGGGCGAGTTCGATGGGCGACGCCCCCTCGATGAGAAATGTCGAGCTTCGGCCCGCGTTCCATAGCGGGCTTCCAACGGATCGGGCCGCCGAGAGCTGGGGCGATCGCAGTACTATTAGAAGTATCCCCGAGGAACCCATGCGAATCGGATCGCTCGCGTTAGTCTGCAGCTGTCTCGGGTTGCTCTTCGGTCAGCAGGAAGGCCAGCAGGGCCAGCAGGAACAGGTTTTCAGAAGCGGCCTCAAGGCCGTTGCTGTGTACGTTACGGTCTCGGATGCTCAGGGTCGACTCGTTCCGAATCTGACGAAGGACGACTTCGAAGTCTACGACAACGGCAAGAAGCAGGAGCTTACGCTGTTCGACAACGGCATGCAGCCGATTACCGTCGTCATGATGCTCGATCGAAGCGGTAGCATGATCGGGCAATTCTCGCTCGTGCGCTCCGCGGCGGAGCAGTTCGTCGGCCAGCTGCTGCCAGCCGACAAGGCGCGCATCGGCAGCTTTGCTAATCGCGTCCAGGTTGACCCGCGTGAATTCACGAGCAGCCAGCACGATCTGCTGGAGATTCTGCGCACGGAGCTGCAGGAACCCGGCCCGACGCCGCTGTGGAACGCGGTGAACGTCGGCATCACCGCGCTGCTTCACCAGGAAGGCCGTCGCGTCGTACTCGTGTTCACCGACGGGGTCGATCGCCCGATGGGAAGCAACAACATCAGCTATCACGACGTCCAGAAAAATGCCGAACAGGAAGACGTCATGATCTTCGCCGTTGGACTCGCAACCCGTCAGTTTGGCGGTGGTGGACGTGGACGTGGAGGTGGCATCGGGATCGGTGGAATGGGATCTGGCGTTCTCAGACCGCCACCGGACGAAGCGAAAGTTGATGCCGGACTTCCGAAAATTGCTGCCGCGACCGGCGGTGGCTATTTCGAGCTCAACTCCGCGAACAACCTTGGCAGCACGTTCAAGCGCATTGCCGACGAGCTCCATCGACAGTACGCACTGGCGTTCACGCCGCAGAATCTCGACGGCAAGACACACAAGCTCGAAGTGAAGCTGAAGAATCCGGATCTTGTTGCCCGCGCGCGCAAGACATATGTGGCGAAGAAATAAAAGGCAAAAGGCAAAAGGCCTGAAAACTGGGAACTGGAAACTCGTAACTGGGAACTGGAAACTGGGAACTGGAAACTGATATGTGCCGAAACATCAAACCACTCTTCAACTTTGAACCGCCCGCGACTGATGATGAGGTTCGCGCCTCGGCGCTGCAGTTTGTGCGCAAGGTCAGCGGCTACACGAAGCCCTCGAAGGCGAACGAGGATGCCTTCAACGACGCCGTGGATGAAGTGACTGCGGCGGCGCGCAGGCTAATCGCATCGCTCGTGACGACATCGCCGCCGAGAGATCGGGAAGAGGTTGCCGCTCGCGCTCGCGAACGTGCGGCGATTCGATACGCCCGCTGAGTAATGCCTCGTCGAACAGGCCGACCAGTGCGCGCTCGTATAATTGACGCCGAGGCGGCGTTGAGACCGATCTGCGACACGATTCTCGATGCCATCGGCAACACGCCGATGGTGCGCATCAATCACATCACCCGCGATATCGTCCCGGCCACGGTGCTCGCGAAGCTGGAGACGTTCAATCCCGGCAACTCGATCAAGGATCGAATGGCCGTCCGGATGATCGAGGACGCTGAAAAGCGCGGACTCCTCAAGCCCGGCGGCACGATCATCGAAGGCACGTCGGGCAATACCGGGATGGGGCTTGCGATTGCCGCAGTCGTCAAGGGCTACAAGTGCATCTTCACGACCACTGACAAGCAGTCGAAGGAGAAGGTCGACGCGCTCAAAGCATTTGGCGCCGACGTCATCGTCTGCCCGACAAACGTGGATCCGGAGGATCCGCGATCGTATTACTCGGTGTCGTCGCGGCTCGAGAAAGAAATTCCAAACTCGTGGAAGGCAAATCAGTACGACAATCTCTCGAACACTGCGGCTCATTACGAAGAAACCGGCCCCGAAATCTGGGAGCAGACCGAAGGACGTGTCACGCAACTGGTGTGCGGAGTTGGCACCGGCGGCACGATCAGCGGCGTCGGTCGATATTTGAAAGAGCGGAATCCGACGGTGAAAGTGTGGGGCATCGATACCTACGGATCCATCTTCAAGAAATACAAGGAGACCGGCATCTTCGATAAGAACGAAATCTATCCTTACATCACCGAAGGCATTGGGGAAGATTTCCTGCCCGCCAACGTCGACTTCTCCGTCATCGACCATTTCGAGAAGGTCACCGACAAGGACGCGGCGCTCATGACGCGCCGGATTGCTCGCGAAGAAGGAATCTTCGCCGGCAACTCCGCGGGGTCAGCGATGGCCGGACTGATGCAACTCAAGGACAACTTCACGAAGGACGACGTCGTCGTCGTGATCTTCCACGACCATGGTTCGCGCTATCTCGGCAAGATGTACAACGACGAATGGATGCGCGAGAAAGGGTTCCTCGAGAAGTCCGGGATGACCGCGCGCGACCTCGTGGCGGCCGGCGTTCCCGGCGAACTGCTCGCCATTGAAGGTACGGAACCGGTCGAACTGGCAGTGAAGCTGATGAGCGAGCACGATTTTTCGCAGATCTCGATCACGCTCGACAAGCGGTTGGTCGGCTCGCTCAACGAGACGCAGTTGTATTCACAGCTTGTTGCCGATCCATCCGTCAAATCGCAACCGGTCGAAGCCATCATGCAGCCGGCGTTTCCGTTCGTCGACATCTCTACTCCGGTCGAACTGCTCGCAACGATGATTACTCCGGCCAGTCCGGCCGTGCTCGTCCGTGACTTCAAGACCGACAAGACGTTCATCATCACCCGTTCCGACATCATTCGTGTGCTGTGTTGAGATGAAACTGCAGGAACTGACGCCGCTGCTGCGGACCAACGATCTGAAAGGCTCGATTGAGTTCTACACCGACGTGCTCGGCTTCGAATGTGACGGCTCGAGCGAGGAGTGGGGATGGGCCTCGGTCAGGCGGGATAACGTGACGATCATGTTTGCCCTGCCCAACGAGCACGAGCCGTTCGATGGTCCCGCATTCACCGGTTCGTTTTACATCAATCCGGACAATGTGGATGCGATGTGGGAGCGGGTCAAGGACAAGGCCCGCATCTGCTATCCGATCGACAACTTCGATTACGGAATGCGCGAGTTCGCCATCTACGACAACAACGGCTACCTGCTCCAGTTCGGGCATGAAACTCCCGAAGCGATGCAGGCGGCCGAGGGTGCCTGACACGGGTCCATGCGCATCATCCGCAGCGTTGCCGCAGTTCTCGCGGGCTTGGGATTCATGGCGGCGACGGCCACCGTCGGTATGCTCGTGGCGTCGCTCGCGCTCGGCCGCGAGACGCCCGAGGTCAGGTTAACCCCCACTGCATTCTCCACGTTCCTTTTTCTTTACGTCGTGTTCTGTGGCCTGGGTGGCGTCTTCGGCGGCTGGCTCACCGCGCGCATTAGCGCTTCGGCGCCCTACGCGCACGCGGCGGCGTTGGCGGCGGTCGTCGCGGTGTTATCGATCGAGGTTGCGTTGGCGATGCCCACCCCCGGGCAGCCGGGTTGGTATCCTTCTCTCCTCGGCATCGTCGCAGTCACGGGCGTGCTGCTCGGCGGCAAACTCCGAGCCGCGGCAAGCGCTCCGATCGCCAATCGAGTGTAGAAAGACGCGACGAAAACCGAAAAAGGTGGCTGGCACGTTTCGCCGAAAGATGCCAGCCACCCTTTTGTGGAATTCATGGCTAAAGTCATTCCTATGTTATGCTTAAGGATGACCGCACGGATCTCCAGCGAGCGGTCTCGAATCCGGCGCTACGGCGCCGTTTTTCATGCCCGCGTCCCCGCTTGAGTTCGCGCTCGAGTTGACCCCTCGAGCTCGCGTCGACGTCATCGACGTGCGTGGCGAGGTTTCATCGCGCTACGGCGATGCCCTCTCGTCCTACCCACGCGCGCTCTGCTGCTCCTTTCACACGACCGCTGGGTATCTCGATCGAAGCGTCGCCGCGCGGCTCAATCAGAGCCCCGACGGCGTCATGCCGTACATCGACCTCTTCAGGACGATGTTTCCTGAAGGCGCCGGTTACGAGCACGACAAAATTGAGCGACGGACCGAGCTGTCGGCGGCACAACGGCCGGACGAGCCGCTCAATGCCGACTCGCACCTGGCGTTCATGGCCGGTGCGCTGCGAACCTGCGTCGCGTATCTCAACCGTCCAAACGAGCCGATGTCGTTCATCGACCTGGATGGGGTGCACGCAGGCCGGCCGCGCACACGCCATACGAGCGTGATCGGGTACTCCGCGGAGGAGACGGTTGCGACCACCCGAATCGTCGTCCCGGTGTCCGGCCACAGCGTCGAATCGGTCAACCTGAAGGATCCCCAACTCGGTGTTTATAGCGGCGTCGCCGAGCTCGTTCGCCAGCACGGCGTGGCGAAGGGACGTGTCCGGTTATCGCTGGCCGCCGGCGAGCGGCATGCTGGACTGACGGTCAACGAATACGAGACGCTGTTGATGCGTCACGACTTGTCGGAAGTGCTGCGCGACCCGCTGCGGTTCATGGCCGAGAAAGCAGGACACATGCTCGGCAACCCGCGCGCGATTCCGGCGAGAACGCTCGATTACGCCAAATACGATCTGGTTCGCGTGTTCAACCGGCTGGTCGACGCGTTGGGTCTGGGGCAGACGCCGGTCGAAAATCTGCTCTCGCGGGCGATCGCGATGCCGGCGTCACGGTTCCTGCGGATGAAGCGCTCGGTCAGCCTGCTGGTTTCAGATCGCGATGAGATTGATCACGGAAAGATCATCGAGGGAACGTATCAGAGTCCTATCCTGGTCCAGTGGCATCGCGGCAACCGCCGCGCCCGCGTCCTTGATGTCACGGTTACGAGATTTATTTGAAAGGTAAAGGTAGGTCCCTTTTAATAGCGCCAGCTCTTAGTCGCACCTGCTGGCGCACCCTTCTCCACTTGTGCCGCCAGCTTCTGCCAGAGTTCCGCGCCACGTGGTCCCCAACAATGTGGTGCGCGCCGCTGAAAGACCACCTCACCTGCGAACTTCGGATCGTCCGCCTTCGAGAGGAACTCGTTGAGCTTCTCGACGGCGTCGTTCAGGTAGAACGAGTCCATGTCGCCGATGTAGATGTGAAGCTTGTTGGCGATCTTCGGGCCGAGGACCCTCCAGTTCTTCCTGATGATGTCCGCCATGTCGTACTTCTTCCACTGCTCGGCGACTGACTTGTCGATGACGCCGCTCTCCTTGTTCCACAAACGCTTTGGATAACCGTCCGGTCCAACTGGAGAGAACGTCGCTTCCCAGATGTCCCATTGCTCTCCCGACCGCGATTTGTCGCCGACGACGAGCTCGTACCAGTTTTCGTCTTTCATCATCGAGTCGATGTTGCCGTCGATCCTGCGTTCGCTCGGCCGCTCCACCCTCGTCCAGCCCTTGTCGATGTAGTACGCATTGCCGTCGCTATAGATATTGACGATCTGGTGATACGTGAAGTCGACGGAGTCGGGACAGAGCGCGAACGATCCACCGTAGAAATCCGGGTAGAGCACCTGATGGGCGAGCGCGATCCAGCCGCCGGTCGATCCGCCGGACAGCATGCGCGCCCAGGGTTCTCGAATCGCGCGAAACTTCTGTTCGACCGCCGGGATCAGTTCCTTGACGATCGCCTCACCGTAGGGCCCATTGTTCTCGGAGTCCACGCCGTACGAGTCGTCGTAATACGGCGATGGATGCTGAAGTGTGACGGCGATGAAACGCGGGGCGGTATCGGACATCCAGAATCGATCGAAATCGCCACCGCGTCCAAAACCGCCTGGCGGGTTCAGCGAGAAGTGATCGTGCATGTAGGTGACCGGATACCGCGCGTCGGGATGCATGTCGTAGCCCTTTGGCAGTAACACCGTGGCGCCGAGATAGATCGGCTGTCCCCACCACTTGCTGAGAATCGCGCTCTGGAATTTGATTCGCTTCACCATCGAGGTGTCGGCGGGAACCTGGATCGGAGGAATGACCTTGTTGGCAATGAGACGAATTGGCGCGGGCGACTTCGGATCGAACGCGACTTTGACTGGATCACCAAAGAGGTTTCCTGGCGAGCGTTTCCAGTTCTGTCCTTCCCACTGGTCGTTGTGCAGCCACACGGTGTGTCCATCTGCGCGCGGGAAGCGCGTATAAACATTCACAAACGGCTGCATCCAGTATTCACCCGCCGGCAGATCGCGCAGACTGCGTAGCGGATGGCCGCGATCGTCGGCAGTGACCGCGATCGCAGAATCCGGCGCGAGCGTTTCGACGAACCGTGAGAACAGTGGAACTCCCGTCGGTGAGGTCTCTTCGATCGGCGTCGGTCGATTGTCGCGGCTGATCGCGACATAGACCATTCCTGTCACCGGTTCGGCTCGCGCGTCGCTTGAAAACAGCACTTCAATTCGCGGTGCGCCGCCGCGGGCCTGAGGTGATGCCTTGAGGTGAGCGACAACAGATGCCAGCGCGATGGATAAGACCAAGGCGCAGCCAAGACGAGGCGATGAGCGCATAATGCTCATCGTATCGCATGGAAACTAGACCCCGGGCTGCGCGGTTCATTCTCGCGATCGCCGTCTCAGCGGCGCTCGTGCTCTCCGCGCCGTTCATCGGATTTGTCAGGAGCTGGATTCGCGCAACCTTCCCGGGACAGTTCGTTCGCATCGTGGGTGGGACGATTGCGGTGCTCGGGGCCGCCGCGATCGTCGCCGCCGTTTTGCGGATTCGGAAGAGGCATTTCTCACTGCGCGCGGGGCCCCACTCCCACGCGCTCTCGCTCGGCGACTTCGCACCTCGCTCGGGCCGCAGGCGCCTCCTCCGATACGGAGCGTTGATCTGTGCGCTCGGTTGCGCCGTGTGGTTCTCAGTGCTCGAGGCGACCGGCAATCCTGACGTTGACGTTGTCCAGCGTTTTCACTTCGTGGAGTACGGCGTCATCACGTCCTTGTTCTATCGCGCATGGCGGCCACTCGAAGATCCGGCGTTATTCGTCATGCCGATTCTTGCCGGCCTGATGGTGGGAACGGCCGACGAGTGGTTGCAGTGGTTCATTCCGAACCGCGTCGGGGAGATTGCTGACATTCTGCTGAACGGAATTGCAATCGGCTGTGGACTCCTGTTCAGTCTCGGTGCTGATCCGCCAGACAACTTTCAATGGACGTTCCGTCCCCGATCGATCATGCGCGTCGGACGACTCGCTGCGATGACGATTGTGGCGCTGGCGCTCTTCGTGCACATCGTTCACCTTGGCTACGACATTCGGGATCAAGAGGTTGGAACATTCAAGTCGCGGTACTCCGTGAGCACACTTCCGGCGCTCGCCGACGCCAAACGCGACGACTGGCGGATGCATCCGCCGCCGCTGGTATTGCAGCGTGTGTCCCGCGAGGATCAGTACATGACCGAAGGCGTCACGCATGTTCAGCGGCGCAACGAGCTGCTCGCCGCGAACGAGGTAAAAGGCGCGTGGATGGAGAATCTGATTCTCGAGAAGTACTACGCGCCGGTGCTCGACACGCCCTCGTATGTCTCGCGCACCGGCCACCGTTGGTCTGCGGAGCAGCGTGCGTCGGTCAGCTCGCGTGCAGCGGGCAGCGACGCCTCATACGTCAGCACCGCGAATCCGTATCCTATAGTCGCGTGGTCGAGGGGCTTCTTCTGGCTTGCCTCGATTGCGGCGGCTGCTGTCGTGTGGATCGCTGCCTCGCTTGTCGACCGGTCAATTCATGCGAAGTCTGAAGCGTCAACGGCTGTGTGATCGTCGGCCGCCCTTTCGCATCGGCTCGTGATCCTCAGACTGCCCGTAACCGCTGCCGCCTGGTTTCTCGCCGCCGTGATGCACCTTGTTGACCGTGGCCCATGCGCGACGCTCAGCTTCAGATTCCGGCACACCGCGTTCTTCGTAGCCTTTTTCGATGTGCTCGGCTTGACGTTTCTGCTTGTCGGTATAGCGACTCTTGTCTCCGCGTGGCATTGGGGCACCTCCGCTCCGTTCTTCGCAACGCGGGTGCCAAGTACGCTTGGTTAACCGCCTAAGCGCGGCTGAGCAGCTCCGGGCGTCGTCTTGCGCGCCTGTGCCGTATCCGCCAAATTGCCAGAAGCACGAACGACGCCGCGCACCCCTCCACGTATACCTTCTCCCCATCGATGTAGTCGATGGCGCGTCCAGTGACGGTCGGGTCTGCGATGACGCCGTGAATGAAGAAGACGATGGCCGCCGCGTACGTCGCGTAGTGAATTGACTTCCAGACATGGCGGCCCAGCGCGCGTCTAAAGAAAGAGGTGCCCACTACGACGGTCACCAGGTAGAGAGCGATCGCTCCGAGCACATTCGAGAATGGCTGGACGGGCGACCATGCCGGTACGAGCAGATCGATCAGGCGAAACCGCGGTGATGAGGAAAACAGAAGAATCGCCGGATGAATGACTGCGGTGGCGAGCGCGATGTAGCCGGTCCAGTTGTGAATCCTGAAGAGCTTCACTGCGCGATGCGGCCAATGCCGCGCTGGATTGTAGCCGGCGGCCATCAGCAACCCGAGGAGCAGGTTGGCAGCGAGCAGGCCGACGCCGAGAAGCGCAACGTAGGCGGATAACTCGACGGCCGACGGCATGCCCTCCTCTTTACGACAGGTTAAGGTCCGCCGTTACAGGCGATCGGGTATACCGGGTCCCGGGCCCCCGGCCCGGTAATCGATAGTCCATTACCGATATGATCGACGGCATGGTCCGGGAATCGCGAGCGACCATTAATGGACGCTCGGTGCGGTACTTCGATGCCGGCAGCGGTTGGCCGGTCGTGCTGATTCATGCGTTTCCGTTGAACGCAGAGATGTGGCGGCCGCAACTCGAACGTGTTCCCGAGGGCTGGCGTTTCATTGCGCCAGATTTGCGAGGATTTGGTTCCGACGCCGTTGATGCTCCAGGCTCAATCACACTTGACGACATGGCGGGAGATGTCGCCGCGTTCCTCGACGAGCTCGCGATCGATCCCGCCGTTATCGGCGGGCTGTCGATGGGCGGCTACATCACGTTCGCGCTGTTCCGTCGCGCGCCGGAGCGTTTCAGCGGAATGATTCTCGCCGACACCAAGGCACCCGCCGATACGCCCGAAGGCCTCGAAGGACGCCGCCAGCTGATCGCGCTCGCGCGAGCCCAGGGTGCCTCGGGAGTCGCGGAATCGATGCTCCCGAAGTTGCTCGGAAAGACGTCGTTCGAACGGCGTCCCGATCTGCCACAGAAAGTGCGCGCGCTCGTCGAACGTGCGAACCCGGAGGGAATCGTAGCGGCCCTCGAGGCGATGATGGTTCGACCCGATTCGACGAGGGATCTCTCGCGCATTTCTTGCCCAACGCTCGTCATCGTCGGCGAGGAGGACGTTGTGACACCGGTCACAGACGCTGTCGCGCTGCAGAACCAGATTGCGAGGTCGCGGCTCGTCATCCTCCCGCAGGCGGGTCACCTGTCCAACCTCGAAGTGCCGGATGGGTTTGCCCTGGCGCTCTCTGACTTCCTCGCGTCGAATCTTTGACCGGGGGGCTTCGCCCCCCGGACGCCCCACGCCTCTCCGCCTTCACGCATAAGCGCCGCTCGGCGAGACCTCGCCGGAGCCTTGGCGTAGGCGGGCGCTCGTGCGGCCCCATCGCCCCACTTCCACCTCCGCGAAAGCTACGGTGGATGCGCCTGTGGGGCGCCGGGCGTTATAACCGGCTAATATCTGATATGCGTTACCGAGGGCTCGTTCTCAGCGCCGCCGTGTTGCTGCTCGTCACCGCGAACTCGCGTCCGCGTCTGCAGGCTTCCGCCGAACAGGGGGCCCGAGCGGATGCCCTCCATTCGGCGTTCGATCAAATCCTGGATGTGAACGTTCGCGACGGGTTCGTCTATTACCGCGCACTTCGCGCCTCGCGCGCTGGTCTCGATCGTTATGCCGCCTCGCTGAATGTGGCGGCGGCGACATACCAGTCCTGGCCACGCGAACAACAGATGGCGTTCTGGGTCAACGCGTATAACGTATTCGTCCTCCAGACCGTCGTCGATCACTACCCGATTAACGGATCGAGCAAGGCGTATCCGTCGAACAGCGTCCGGCAGATTCCCGGCGGCTTCGAACAAATCAAACATCGTGCGGCGGGGCAGAGCCTGACGCTCGACGAAATCGAGAAGAAGATCCTGCCGCAATTCAAAGAACCCCGCCTGTACCTGGCGCTGGGACGCGGGGCCGTCGGCAGCGGTCGCCTTCGAAGCGAGGCCTACACCGGCGAGCAACTGAAGCAGCAGCTTGACGACGTGCAGAAAGAGTTTGTGTCCGAGCAGACGATGATCACGATCGATCGATCGGCGAATCAAGTGTCCGTGACGCCGATCATGAGCTGGCACGATTCGGAGTTCGTTGCCGCATACGATCCTGGCGCGAATGGTCCGATGGGCCAGCGCTCGCCAATCGAGCGGGCGATTGTTGCGTTTGTCAGTCCACGCCTGCTGCCGCTCGAGAAGGAATTCCTGCAGAAGAACGAATTCAAGGTGACATATCATCCATTCGACTGGCGGCTGAACGACCTGACGGGCGGCCCGCCGAAATAATGGATCTGCAGCTCACCGACAAGGTAGCGATCGTCACCGGATCAAGCCGCGGCCTCGGTCTCGCCAGCGCGCGATCGCTGATTGCCGAAGGCTGCCGCGTCTGCATCTGCGCGCGCGGCCCCGAGCAACTCGCGGCTGCTGCGCTCGAAGTCGAGGCAGTCGCTCGGCGGCCGAACATGATCATCTCCGTGCAGGCAGATGCGTCGACCGCCGAAGGCATCGCGACGGTGATCGATCGCACCGTCGAACGTTTTGGCGGACTCGACATTCTCGTCAACAATGTCGGGCGCGCGGGCGGCAAGGATCTTCTCGACACTACCGATGCCGAGTGGCAGGCCGCATTCGATGAAACGCTGTTTCCGGCGATTCGCGCGTCACGACTGGCCGTGCCGCACATGAAGCAACGTGGTGGTGGCGCGATTATTATGATCGCCTCCATCTGGGGTCGTGAGTCGGGCGGCCGGATGACTTACAACGCCGTCAAGGCCGCGGAGATCAGTCTGGGAAAGTCTCTCGCGCAACAGCTCGCGCCCCTGAACATCCGCGTGAACAGCGTCGCCCCCGGCTCGATCATGTTTCCTGGCGGCTCGTGGCACAAACGGCAGCAGGCGGATCCACAGGGCATCGCCGAGTTCATCAAGCGGGATCTCCCGTTTGGCCGGATGGGCCGCGCCGACGAAGTCGGCACTGTTGTCGCATTCCTCGCCTCGCCACGCGCGAGCTGGATCAGTGGGGCGTCAGTTCCCGTCGATGGCTGTCAATCGCGATCAAATATCTGACGAAGTCAATATAAGTGCCATCGCCGCTCGTGTCTCTCGCCAACGGCTCGCTATCAGAACTCCGGGATCCGGTCTCCGGGATCCGGGATCCGGGATCCGGCAATTCGCGAGGATTGGAGGATCCAGGCATTCACGATTAGTTAACAGTGATGAACGATTGAGTTTCGCCTATTGATCGCCCAGCCGCCATGCTGCTACGATGGCTGCCGCAATTCCAACGGCCTCAACAGTTTCGATGGCGCAACCGACCCTTCCCGTCGTCTCCGGAGACAAAGATCGTTCGCTGCAGGAGGCGTTGTCCCGTCTGACCGCCTCTCCAGCGCCGATGGGGCGCGACGCCGATCCAATCGTGACGGCGGCGCACCGGCTGCCCGCGATTACCGCGTCATTCGCGCCGTATCCGGACGGAACCGACGACCGGTTGATTGCCGCACTCGCCGGTCGAGGGATCGATCAGCTCTATACCCACCAGGCTGAAGCGTTCGCGCACGTGCTGGCGGGACGCAACGTGGTAACGGTCACGCCGACGGCGTCAGGCAAGACGCTCTGCTACAACGGACCGGTGTTGAACTCGATTCTGCAGGACTCCTCGACGCGCGCACTGTACCTGTTCCCCACGAAAGCGCTTGCGCAGGATCAACTCGCCGAACTGCACGAGTTGTCTGAGCTCGTCACTCACGATTCCGATCTGCAGATTGGTGTCTTTACTTACGATGGCGACACGCCGGCTGATGCGCGGCGTGCGATTCGCGGCAAGGCACACGTCGTGCTCAGCAATCCCGACATGGTGCACTCGGGCATCCTGCCGCATCACCCGCGATGGGCCAAGCTGTTCGAGAATCTCCGGTTTGTCATCATCGATGAACTGCACGCGTACCGTGGCGTGTTCGGAAGCCATCTCGCGAACATCGTCCGTCGCCTCCATCGCGTGTGCCGGCACTACGGGTCGGATCCGGTTTTCATCTGTTCGTCGGCGACGATTGCCAACCCAAAGGAGCTCGCGGAGCGGCTCATCGGCCGCGAGTTCGAGCTGATTGAAAAAAGCGGCGCGCCGCGCGGTGAAAAGTTCTTTCTCTTCGTCAACCCTCCTGTCGTCAACGCCCAGCTTGGCATTCGGCGCTCGTATCTTGCGGAGACGAGACGCGTCGCGCTCGAGTTTCTTCGTCACAATCTGCAGCTCATTCTGTTTGCGCAGAGCCGTTTGACGGTGGAGATTCTGACGACGTATCTGAAGGATGCGTTTCACGGCCCGCCGGGCGCATCGGATGTCATTCGCGGCTATCGAGGCGGCTATCTGCCGAATCGCCGGCGAGAGATCGAGCGCGGTCTTCGGGAAGCACGCGTGCGCGCCGTCGTTTCGACCAACGCCCTGGAACTCGGCATCGACATTGGCGCCCTCGACGTCGCGGTTCTTGCCGGCTATCCGGGAACGATTGCGGCGACGTGGCAGCGCGCGGGACGGGCAGGGCGTCGGACGACACGGTCGGCGGCGGTGCTCGTTGCCAGCAGTGCGCCGATCGACCAGTTCATCGTGCGCAACCCGTCGTACTTCTTCGATGCTTCACCCGAACACGCGCTCATTAACCCGGATAACCTCCACATTCTTCTCGATCACGTGAAGTGCGCGGCATTCGAGCTGCCGTTCGGAACCGACGAGCGTTTCGGAGATGGAGTTGACTTGCAGGCTGTCCTCTCGGTCCTTGCGGAGGAGGGGTTTGTCCATCAGGCGGACGGCCAGTGGAATTGGACGAACGAGTCATATCCCGCCGATGCAGTGAGCCTGCGGTCGGTCTCGTCCGATAACTTTGTCGTGGTCGATTGCACGAACGGCGAACGCGTAATTGGTGAAACCGACTTCACCAGCGGTCCCGCCACGCTGCACGAGAAAGCTATTTACATCCTCGAAGGGCAGCTCTTTCAAGTGGAACGTTTCGATTTCGACGGACGCAAAGCGTACTTGCGTGCGGTTGATTGCGACTACTACACGGACGCGATCACGTATACGAAGGTCACGATACTGGATGTATTTGAGTCAGGATCCGGGATCCGTAATCCGGGATCCGAGAAGCTCCTCGTCGATACATCCGGATCGGATCCCGGAACCCGGACATCGGATGACGGCACCCTCGCGATCCGTTCGCATGGCGAGGTCCACGTCGTATCCAGAGTCGTGGGTTTCAAGAAGATCAAGTTCTACACCAACGAAAACGTCGGCTCCGGGGAACTCGATCTGCCGGAACAGCAGATGCACACCTCATCCTATTGGCTGACGATTCCAACCAACGTGATGTCGTCGCTGCCGTTCGCGACTGACGACCGCCGGGACGGAGTTGTCGGACTTGCCTTCGCGATGAAGAACATCGCGCAGCTGTTGCTGATGTGCGACGGGCACGACATCGGATTGTCAGTTGATGGCGGTTCGCTGGATCGGTCAACGCGAACAGGCGGAATGGGTGGTGTTCCGGAAGCGCTTGCCTCGGAACCGAATGTGTTCATCTACGACAATTATCCTGGCGGCATTGGTTTCAGCCGGCCGTTGTACGAGATGCACGAACTGCTGCTGCAGCGCACGCGCGATCTGATCGCCGGATGCCCGTGCGAATCGGGATGCCCCTCATGTGTGGGCCCGGAAGGGCACACGGGGGCGCATGCGAAACAGGTCGCGTCGCGAATCCTCGATCATCTTCTTCAGGCCGAGCCCGTGTGATGGATCTATCGTCTCGCCTTCGCGCCATCGTCAAGAGCGGCCCGTCGAGTCGCAGCGGGCCTGCCCTGAGCGAGCGGGATGCCCACGCGAGTCGAAGGGAGTTGACGTATGAACCCGACACCGGTCGCTACGAAGCGTCGATGGATCTGTCGCAGATTGCGGTGGTCCTTGGCGGCCATCCCGTAGAGACTCCGTTCGGCCGATGCCTGGTTATCGATCGCCGGTACGAAGCAGATCGATGGCACGGCTCGATTCAGATCGGCCAATGCGAGGTCGATGACCTGAGTGCCCTCTTGATCCTCGATCCGGGGCTAAGTGTGTCATTCGCCGACCGGGGCCTGACCCCTCTTTCTCTATGTACGAGCGGTCAGACCCCGATCGGTGGTTCCGGTACTTTTCCGCGAACCGTGTTCATCGATCTCGAGACGACCGGCCTCAGCGGAGGAGCAGGCACCGTCGCGTTTCTCGTAGGTTGCGGATTCTTCGATCTCGGGGCGTTTCAGGTGCGGCAGTTTCTGCTCACCAGTCATGTGTCAGAACGCGCGCTGCTGTGGGCGGTTGCGGAGTTCTTCAAAGACGCAGGCCTCATCGTCACCTACAACGGAAAGTCATTCGACGTGCCGGTGATGGAGACGCGCTGGTTGTTTCACCGCCTGCAGATGCCGCTTGACGGAGTTCCCCACTTCGACATGGTGCACCCGGCGCGGCGTCTGTGGCGGCCGCGTGCCGCATCGATCGACATGGATGACGGAGGATGCCGGCTCGGGACTTTAGAGCGGACGCTTTTCAGCGTCAGTCGAGTTGGTGACGTCGGTGGGTTTGAGATCCCGGCGCGTTTCTTCCGGTTTCTCCGTAGCGGCGATCCTCGGCCGCTCGAGGGGGTGCTCGAACACAATCGGTTCGATCTGGTCTCGCTGGCGGCGGTCATGGCGCGTGCGGTGGAACTGACGCGCAGTGGACACCTCGCGTGCCGTGATTGCGGCGAAGCGCTCGCGCTTGGCCGCATTTACGAACGCGCCGCCGCTGACGATCGGCTGCGTGGCCGTGACGGCGTGATGAATGACGCCGCGTCCTGCTATCGACGCGGTGCCGAATCACGGGTAGCTGACATCAGGGCGGAAGCGCTGTATCGGCTGGGGCTGTGGCACCGGCGTGAACGGCGGTTTCCCGAAGCGGCCGCGATCTGGCGCGAGGTGCTTGAGCTGACCGAGCCGCGAGGAGTCCGTCGAATCATCGGCATGCGCGCCCTCCGCCGATTCGCGGCCGAAGCGCTTGCGGTCCATCACGAGCATCGCGATCGCGATCTCGACAGCGCCCGTGAGCTGGCCCTGTTTGCGCTCGAGGAGGCAGAGGCTGACGGCCGTGTTGCTGATGGCGTCCGCCACCGGCTGGCGCGGCTCGACAGAAAGATCGCCAAAAAAACAGACGCTCAGCTCTTGTGGAGCTGAGCGTCAGAACTCTCCGTTTGCGCCGTTACTTTGTCGCGGCTGCGGCCTTGTCGGCCTTCTTCGTCTTCGCGGCGGCCTTGCGGCTCTCAGAGGTCTGAGCGCCGAACCGCTTCGTAAAGCGCTCTACGCGGCCTTCCGTGTCGACCAGCTTCTGGCGGCCGGTGAAAAACGGGTGGCAGTTGTTGCAGATTTCGAGGTGAAGTTCCGGTTTGGTCGACCGGGTCTTCCACGTCGCGCCGCACGCACAGCGCGCCTCGATATCGTAATACTTAGGGTGAATCCCTTCCTTCACTGCAGGCTCCTTACCCTTCCGGGAAAAAGATCATTATATCAGATGGCTCGGTGCTCGTAACCGACTGAAAACGCTGGGTATTACGCGTAGCGCCTGGGCTCACGCCGCCTTGGCGCGGTCGGAAGACCGCGCGTCCGCAGCGTTATTCGATGTAGTCGACGGTCCGGTCCCACCGATGCTTCTTCAGCTCTGACATGAGCGCCGCCGACAGGCCGTGGCCGTCACTGGTGCCGATGTTCTGCTCGACGTGCTTCATCTTTCGCATGCCCGGAATCACCGTGCTCACATCGTGGTTCTGCAGAATGTGTCGCAGCGCCAGTTCGGGCATTGTCATCTCGCGCGGGACGACCGGCCGCAGCCGCTCGATCCGTTCCAGCGTCGGAATCAGGTTTTCCGGCCGGAAGTAGATGTTCCGGAAGTCCCCTTGCGGCCAGGTTGATTTCCCGGTCAGGGTGCCGGTCAAACTGCCTTCATCGAACGGCACGCGTGCGATGACGCCGATGTCCTTCTCGCGGCAGACAGGGAACAGTTCGTCCTCAGGATTCTGATCGAGGACGTTGTAGACCACCTGCACTGCGTCGACGATCTCGGTTTCGAGCGCGCGCAGCACGTTGGTTGGCTGCCACCGGTTGATGCTGATGCCGATTGCGCGCACCAGTCCGTCTTCTTTCAGCTTCGACGCGGCGCGCTGCCAGCGATCGTCGGTCGCCCACGCATCGCTCCAGACGTGAAACTGCTGAAGATCGATCGTCGAGACGCCAATGTTGGTGAGACTCTTCTCAGTGTACTCGCGAATGTAGTCAGGCGGATAGACATCGTCCAGCGTATATTCCGGGCGAGCGGGCCATCGCCGATTCTTCGGCGGAATCTTCGTCGCTGAATACAGTCGCTTGTCTGGGTGACGTTTCAGCAACTTCGCGAGCAGTTGCTCGCTGTGTCCGTCGCCGTACGCCCACGCGGTGTCGAAGAAGTTGCAACCGAGTTCGACCGCACGATCCAGCGCCGCGAGCGATTCCTGATCTTCGCTCCCAGTCCACCCGGCCATGCCCCACATGCCGTATCCGATTTCCGAGACTTCCCATCCGGTTCTGCCAAAGCGTCGATAGCGCATCTTGGGATCATAGTGTTTGGGTGCCAAGGGTGCCAAGGGTGCCGCGAGTGCGAACCGCCGCCGCACAGCACCCATAGCCGTCCTAGCACCCAAGGCACTCGTGGCACTCCTGGCACCCGTGGCACTCAATTACAATGCCTCGATGCAACGTGCAGCACCAGCATTCTGTCTGCTCTTATCGCTCTACCTCTCCGCACTCTTTGCGCAACCCGCCGCCGAACGGCTCGACTACCCGACGATCGCGAAGATTCGCGACGAGGGGCTGAACCATTCGCAGGTGATGGACCACATCAGCTGGCTGAGCGACGTGTATGGCCCAAGACTCACCGGCAGTCCTGCGATTCTGCAGGCAAGCGACTGGGTGTTGAAGAAGTTGAAGGAGTGGGGACTGGCGAATGGACATCGTGAGACATGGGCCTTTGGAAAAGGCTGGGCGCTCGTCAGGTTCAGTGCCCACATGATCTCGCCGCAAGTGCAGCCGCTGATTGGAGTGCCCGGTTCGTGGACACCGGGGACCAAAGGGACGATCACCGCCGATGTCGTGCGGGTGCAGATCGACTCTGACGCTGACTTCGAGAAGTATCGCGGACAGCTGGCTGGAAAGATTGCGTTGACCCAGCCGGAACGCCCCGTTCCCATGCTGGACGGATTGATCGTGCATCGGATGACAGAAAAGGATTTCGCTGAAGCAGCGGCTGTCCCTCCGGCAAGAGCACGTGGCGCAGGCCGACGACGTGGTGGTGCGTTGGATGCGGCGACTGATGACGAGCCCGGCGGAAGAGGACGCGGCGCGGCGCAGGCCTTCGCCGCAAAGGTGGCGCAGTTCCTCAAAACCGAAGGTGTTGTCGCGATCTTCAACCGCGGCAGTGACAACGTCATGTATTCGATCGGCAGCGACCTCTCCACTGTGCAACAGCATCCGGATGGCGGCACCATCTTTCCAACGGGCAATGGATCCCGTGGCGCCGATGCCGGTACCGGACTGCCAACGGTGACTCTAGCGGTGGAGCACTACAACCGGATGGTGCGTGTGGTGGAGAAGGGAATTCCCGTTACGGTGGAGTTGAATGTCGAGACCAAGTTCTACGACGAAACGACACCCAACGGCTTCAACACGATCGCGGAGATTCCCGGAACCGACCCGAAGTTGAAAGACGAAGTAGTGATGCTCGGTGCCCATTTCGACTCCGTCGCTGCGGCGACGGGAGCGACTGACAACGCCGCTGGGTCTGCCGCGATGATCGAGGCGATGCGAATTCTTACAGCGATTCGCGCGGCCCCGCGCCGCACCGTTCGCATCGCGTTATGGGGTGGCGAGGAGCAGGGGCTGCTCGGATCGCGAGCGTACGTACGTGAACACTTCGCTGATCCCGCCACGATGCAGCTGAAGCCGGAGCATGAGAAGCTTGCCGCGTACTTCAATTCGGACAACGGAACCGGGCGAGTCCGCGGGATCTGGCTGCAGGGCAATGAGGCAGTGCGGCCGATCTTCGAAGAATGGATGAAACCGCTTGCGGATCTTGGTGTCGTTGCGGCGGGGCCGCGCTCGGTCACGTCGACCGATCACGTCGCATTCGATGCCGTCGGCCTGCCTGGCTTCCAGTTCATGGTCGATCGACTCGAATACAACTCCCGAACGCACCACTCGAACATGGATGTCTACGACCGGGTGCAACCCGCCGACATGATTCAGCAGGCGACCGTCATAGCCGTCTTCGCCTACAACGCTGCGATGAGGGAGCAGAAACTGCCGAGAAAGGCGCTGCCGACGGTGCAATGATCCGCGTTGCATTCTGCAGGTGAAGCCAACGCTCGTATCTCTGGAACGCTGTTTGGATAAGCCCTCTGGCTATGACGCTTCGAGGAGCACGCTGGGCGATTGCGATCGTCGGCGGCCTGATGATATTGCTGGCAATAATCGCCGGTGGCGGGTCGCGCACGGCCACCCTTCGCCAACTGGTGATAGACACGCTCGCGGAGCGGCTGGATAGCGAGGTTCAACTCGAGTCCTTCAGCGTGGATACGTTTCCCACCGTCCACGTCACTGGCACCAACCTCATCATTCGCCATAAGGGCCGGAAGGACGTTCCGCCTCTCGTTTCCGTCTCGCTGTTCGAGCTCGACGGTGGGCTGATTGGGCTTTTCAGCCGGCCGAGACGGTTTCGAACGGTTTCCGTAACCGGTCTTCAAATCAACATTCCGCCTGAATTCAGGAAGGACGCCGAGGGCGCGGAGGCCCGGACGTCTGCGAGCGACGACGTGAGCGGTGGGCCGGCGGCAATCGTGGTCGGGACACTCGAAGCGAGGGACGCAGCGCTGACGCTCATTCCAAAACGTGAGGGAAAAGAGCCACGCGTCTTCGCCATTCACTCGTTGACGATGAAGCCTCTGGGTCGGGCTGCGAAGATGTCGTTCGAAGCAACGCTGACCAACCCGATCCCGAAGGGACTCATCAAGGCGAAAGGAACGTTCGGCCCGTGGCATCGCGAAGACCCCGGCACAACCCCGCTTGGGGGCCAATACACGTTCGACGATGTCGTGCTCGCGACAGTCAAGGGAATCGGCGGAGACCTGACGTCCACCGGCACGTTCGACGGTCAGCTCAATCGCATCGCTGTAAAAGGAACCACGCACGCGCCTGATTTTCGTGTCAACGTCAGCGCCAACCCGGTTGCGCTCGATACGCGGTTCGACGCCGTTGTCGATGGCACCGATGGCGATACGTACCTGAACATGGTTGACGCGAAGTTTTTGCGCACAGCGCTGACGGCGCGGGGTGCGATTGTCGGCGCTGAAGGCGTCAAAGGGCGCACAATCCAGCTGCACGTCAAGATTGATGACGGACGAATCGAGGACGTGCTGAAGCTCGGTGTGAAGGGTGATAACCCGGCGTTGACCGGCGCGCTTGGACTGCATGCCGACATGAATCTGCCCGCAGGCCCCGAGGACGTCATGGATCGCCTGCAACTCTCAGGAACATTCCAGGTCAACGACGCCCGCTTCACGAATGCCGAAATCCAGAAAAAGTTGTCCGATCTCAGTGAGCGCGCGCGAGGCCTCGACCCCGAGCAACACGCCACGCACGTCGCCTCGGATTTTCAGGGTCGCTTCGCGCTTGCGAACAGCGTACTGAGCCTTCGAGACGGCACATTCACCGTTCCTGGTGCCCTCGTGCGAGTCGGTGGGACGTACGGCATCGACAGTGAGACGCTTCAGTTCGACGGCACCGTGCGGATGAAAGCCACGATCTCCCAGGCGGCGGGCGGTGGGATGAAGTCCGCACTGCTGAAAGTCGTCGATCCATTGTTCAGGAGGGATGGCGCAGGGGCAGTCCTGCCGATCACCATTCGCGGCACGCGCAGCGACCCGAAGGTTGGATTGGATTTCGGCCGAGTGCTCCGGCGGGAGTAGATCCGCTTGTGTAGGGCGCGGCCCCGAGACCGCGCCCTACTGATTCGAGGATTACTGATCAGTGATTAGTGATTGAGATCCACTCGCGCCAGTCCGCGCCGACGATTGCCCACAATACTTGATCGTGATACTCGCCATTGCGAAGGAAAGACTGACGGAGTACCCCTTCCCGCGTTGCGCCGAGTTTTTGCAATGCTCCGTTGCCGCGCCCGTTTTGAACGCATGAACGTGCTTCAAGACGTTCAGCGCCAATCGTTCCGAACGTGAATGCGACGACCGCGCGAGCGGATTCGATGAAGACGCCCGTGCCCCAGAAGTTCGAGCCCATCGCGAATCCCCATTCCGCGGTCTGGAACGACGCGTTCAGTTGCCGCACCTGGAAGAGACCCGCGGCCTGGTCGTATCCCTCAGGGACAATTCCGAAACAGACGTAGTGGCCGGCCGCGCGCTCGCGATGCGTCCACTCGATGAACCGCTCGAAGCCGGCGATGGTCGTGGGCGGCGGCGAAATAAATCGCGTTACTTCGTCGGTCGTAAGAAACGCAAGCAGCGACGGCGCGTCCGCGAGGCGAAGCTCACGAAGCGTGACCCCGTTGCCTCGAAGCGTCGGCAGGCCATTCTGCCACTTCGTCGATGGGCGACCGATCTGGCTTGATGTCGATGGTGTCGCCGGTTGACCGGTAGTGACATGCGTCGTGTGGATCACAGCCCACCCCCAGTGGTCGCCCCGAGTACGGTTACTTTATTGGCGGCCGTGCCCCATACGATGTTGTCTTCAGTCAGAGTCCCCCAAACGATGTTGTCTTCGTCACCCGAACATTCACCCCAGATGACGCCGGTTCCGTCAAAGTATCCGATCAGACCATCGCCCCAGACCAGATTGTCGTCCCAGGTCAGTGCAGTACCCCAGACGATGTTGTCTTCCAGTAAAGCGTTACCTGCCCATGACAGATCGGTCGACAACGGCACGCTGGTTCCCCAGACGATGTTGTCTTCATCGACGAGGGTCCCCCACACGATGTTGTCTTCTGACATGGTGCCGAGGATGGTGTCGTTCAGTTCACCCGTTCCCCAAACGATGTTATCCGCCCACGCGGATTGGTTCACGTCCACTACGCTGGCTCCACGAAGCTGGCGGGTACCCCAGATGACTGTTTGCGACCATGGTTCTTCCGTACTGCCGAAGATCGTGGAGGGGGAATACTGACTCGTCATCCAGTAAGACCCTGGGGCTTGCGTACTATCGATAAAGTACGCGAGCGCGATGGCTCCGAATCCGTTTACCAGGCCTGTGCCTTGCTCGAGTGGGCCATAGACGACCCCGTTCTCGTCGTGAATCCGTGTCGCCGTGTATTGCAGGATCGCTTTGATGGCCGCGCTCTTCAGGAATGCCGTGGCGGGAAACGGGCTACGAAGTTTCCCCTTGAGTGTCGACTGGTAATTGTCCCAGCGTTGCTGGCTGCCATATTGATTCGCCTCGATCATGACCGCGACAAGCCCGGAGACGACGCCCGTCGCCATGCTCGATCCACTGAGTTTCAAGTACTTAGTCGAACCCGACTGGAGCACGAGTGAGGGATAGGTCGTTTCGAGCGTGCTGCCAACTGAATCGTTCGAGACCATTGCCTGCCCCGGTGCCAGTACGTCGGGCTTCGCGATGCCGTCGTACCATGACGGGCCGCGCGAGCTATACGGTGCAAGCCGGTCGTCGGTCCGCGTCGGCGTATGGTTCGTCATCGCGGCGCCCACCGTGATCGCCGATGGCGAGTTCCCCGGCGACGCGATACCGCCGAACCCCGTCGTTCCCGTCAGCGGGTTGACGCCGTAGTTGCCCGATGCCACGACGACGACAATGCCCGCTCGCACGGCGGCTTCAACCGCCTGCACCAGTGGGTCCGTCTTCGCCGATTCGTAGATCGGGTGGCCGAGCGACAGGTTGATGACCTTGATTCCGTACCACGCCCGATTCGCGACCGCAAATTCAAGCGCGGCGATGACGTCGCTGGTCTTGCCCGACCCTTTCTTGTCGAGCACTCGCAGCGACAGCAGCCGGACGCCCGGCGCGACACCTCCATACTTGTTCGCCGACGACGAACCGTTGGAGCCAATGAGACCCGCGATATGCGTGCCGTGCCCGTATGGGTCATCCGGCGTCATCGGAACCGCAAGCTTTCCGCCGCTGAAATCGAATTGCCCGACGATTCGCGTGTCGAAATCGGCGAGCGCAGCGACGCCGGAATCGATGATGGCAACTGTGACGCTCGCGCCGTTGAACCAGTTGCCGAGTGCCAGCGACTGTTTCACGTCGCTGACGACATCCGACGTGTTCGTACTGCCGGATGCGCTCACAGCTGCGTCGAGCGAGATTCCTTCGACGTCTGGATCATCTGCGAGGCGGGCGATTTCTGACGATGAAAGCCGCACCGAGACGGCGTCGATCAGCCGATGCTCTTTCACTCGCGACGTGTTGCGGGTGATGCGGCTTTTCACCGCAGCCTTGCGGCCCGGCTTCACCCGGACGATGACGTCCCGTTCGCCTGACGATGGCTGTTGCAGCGCGTGATCCAGCTTCGGCGAGTGGTGCGATTCGGCGATGCTGGTCGCTGGCGCAAGCAGCATCAGTCCCAATGCTGCTCCCCAGACCGCTTTGCCGGATGGCTTCTTCAAGGGTCCTCCCAGGGCTTGGTCGCAAGCCACAGCAAGGACGGATCCGTTTCCGATGTCACATCAGAACGGCGAAGCGACTGTCTTTCAGTGTGTTACGAAAGTCACAACTTTCGTCAAGAAATCACGGGTTTCGCGCCGTGGTCTCCTTTTGAAACAATGCAAGTTGGCGCATTTCCCAGAGGGAAGGACTATCTCATTGAGGTAGGTGGGTTAACTCACGTGTTCTGTAACGGAGCAGCCGCGAACGGTTTTGTGAGCCGCGACGTGGTCTGGGTACGAGGCTCTTACAGCACCACCACGCGTTGACCGTGAGCAGTGCGCACCGTCGCTACCGGCCGTTCGCCATCGATCCGAGGAATTCGGCGTTGCTCTTTGTTTTTGCCATCTTCGACAGCAGGAGCTCCATGGCCTCGGTTGGCGACAGCGGCGTCAGGACCTTGCGAAGCACCCAGACACGATTGAGATCCTCTCGCGGAATGAGCATCTCCTCTTTCCGCGTACCGCTCTTCTGGATGTCGATGGACGGGAACACGCGGCGATCGGTGAGCTTCCGATCGAGGTGGATCTCCAGGTTGCCCGTGCCCTTGAACTCCTCGAAGATGACTTCGTCCATTCGGGATCCGGTGTCGATGAGCGCGGTCGCAATGATCGTCATCGATCCGCCCTGTTCGATGTTCCGGGCGGCGCCGAAGAATCGCTTCGGCCGCTGGAGCGCGTTGCTGTCGACGCCGCCGGACAGGACCTTGCCCGATGGCGGCACGATCGTGTTGTAGGCCCGTGCGAGGCGGGTGATCGAGTCGAGCAGGATGACGACGTCTTTCCGGTGTTCGACCAGGCGCTTCGCCTTCTCGATCACCATCTCGGCGACTTGAACGTGCCTGGTGGCCGGCTCGTCGAACGTTGACGAGATGACCTCTCCCTTCACCGAACGCTGCATGTCGGTGACTTCTTCGGGCCGCTCGTCGATGAGCAGCACAATCAAGTACACCTCGGGGTGATTCGTCGTGATGCTGTTGGCAATGTTCTGCAGCAGCATCGTCTTTCCTGTCCGCGGCGGGGCCACGATCAGTCCGCGCTGCCCCTTGCCGATTGGAACCATCAGGTCCATCACACGCGCCGACAGGTTGTCCGAGGCAGTCTCGAGACTGATTCGGTTCTGCGGATACAGCGGCGTGAGGTTTTCGAAGAAGATCTTTTCGCGTGTCTTCTCCGGCGGCTCGAAGTTCACCGCTTCGACTTTGATCAGCGCGAAGTACCGTTCCCCTTCCTTGGGTGGACGAATCTGCCCGGAGACCGTGTCGCCGGTATGAAGATCGAATTTTCGGATTTGCGAAGGTGAAACGTAGATGTCGTCGGGGCCCGGCAGGTAGTTGTAATCGGGGGCGCGAAGGAAGCCGAAACCGTCGGGCAGGGTTTCGAGCACGCCCTCGGAGAAGAGCAGGCCGCTCTTCTCGGCGCGCGATCGCAGGATCTCGAAGATCAGCTCCTGCTTGCGCATCCCCGACGAGCCCGGCACGTCCAGTTGCTTCGCGATTTTTGTGAGTTCGGTGACGCCCATGTCCTTGAGCGACGACAGCTCCACCACCGGCGCCGCCGGCTGGCCATCGACCGCGACGGCGACCTGTTCGTGCCGTCCGCGTCCGCGTGCATGTCTGTCGTGCGCCGGCCTTCCCGCATTCACGGGTGCCGCTCCCTCGCTGTTCTTGCTATCAGTCTCCACAGTTCGTCCAATCCTTCGCCACTCGCCGCCGAAATTGGCAGCGGGGCACGTCCGAAAACCCGTTCGAGTTCCTTGAGGTTCCGAGTTCGTTCCGACCGACCCAGTTTGTCTACCTTGGTCGCGATCACGTGACGCTCGACGCCAATCGAATCGAACCACTGCGCTGCGTCGACGTCTGACTGCAGCGCCGGGTGACGCGCGTCGATCAGATGCAGGGTCGCGCGATTGTGAGGATCCGGGATCCGGGATCCGGAATCCGGGATCCGATCGGATCTCCCATCCCGCACAACGGATCCCGACTGAAAATACGCAGCCGCCACAGCTGCCAGTTCGGTGGCTGCGTCTGATCCTCCGCGCGCGTACCCGTATCCGGGCAGATCGACGAAGTAGGCGCTCCACCGGCCTGGTCCGCCGGGTCCTCCTTCGAGCGTCACCCGGTAGATGTTGGCAAGCCTCGTCTTGCCCGGCGCCGCGCTGGTGCGCGCGACCTTCGTGCGCGTCAGCGCGTTCAACAGCGTCGACTTGCCGACGTTGGAGCGCCCGGCGAAGGCAATCTGGGCGAGACCATCCGCCGGGATGTCGTCGGCGCGTCCGGCAGACGCGGCGCTGGTGACGAATTCAGTGTTTATGACTTTCACTGCCGGGATCCGGTATCCGTGATCCGGGGTCCGAAACGACCGCAATTCGAGATCCGGGATCAATTCGGATCCCGGATCCCGGACAACGGATCCCGATCGAACTCAATGCGTGATGGTATCGTCCGAAATGGCCGGCTGAACGTCGGGGCCCGCCGCGGCCGGTGCGATCGCGGGCAGCGGGCCGGCGAGCGCTATCTTCAGCACCTCGTCCATCGTGTCGACCATATAGATGTCGAGCGTGTCGAGTACGTTCTTGGGAATGTCGGCGAGATCCTTCTCGTTGTCGCGCGGCAGCAGGATGGTCTTCAACCCGGCGCGATGGGCACCGAGCACCTTCTCCTTCACGCCGCCAATTGGCAGCACTTTGCCGCGGAGCGTGATCTCGCCGGTCATCGCCACATCTTTTCTGACCGGCACCTGTGACAGAGCTGACACCAGCGCCGTGGCCAGCGTGATCCCCGCCGACGGCCCGTCCTTCGGGATTGCCCCCTCGGGAATGTGCACGTGCACGTCGGTCGTACGGGTGAAGTTCTTCGGGATGTGATACTCGTTCGCCTTCGATCGGACGTAGCTCATTGCCGCTTGCGCCGATTCCTGCATCACATCGCCGAGCTTGCCGGTCAGCGTCAGGCGCCCCTTGCCGGGCATCAGCGTCGCTTCGATCACGAGGATCTCGCCGCCGACTTCCGTCCACGCCAATCCGGTTGCGACACCGATTTCGTTCGACTCCTCGGCCAGGGTTGGGCGGAATCGCGGAACGCCGAGATACTCGGTGACCTTGGTTGCGGTGATTTCTTCGCTGAACGTCCGTCCCTCAACGACCACCTTGCGCGCGATCTTGCGGCAGATGGACGAGATCTCACGCTCCAGGTTACGTACTCCGGCCTCGCGCGTATAGCGCTGGATGATTGCCTGGAACGCTTCGTCGAGGAAGGCGATGTTCGCGTTGGTGAGACCCGCGCCCTCAATTGCTTTCGGGGCGAGGAACTTCTTCGCGATCTCGATCTTTTCCTGCTCCGTATAGCCGGCGAGCTGCAGCACTTCCATGCGATCACGCAGCGCCTGCGGAATCGTGTGCAGCACGTTCGCCGTGCAGATGAACATCACGTTCGACAGGTCGTACTCGACGTCGAGGTAGTGATCGAGGAACGTGCTGTTCTGTTCGGGATCGAGGACCTCGAGAAGTGCGGCCGACGGGTCACCGCGGAAGTCCATCGACATCTTGTCGACTTCGTCCAGCAGGAACACCGGGTTCATCGTCCCGGCCTTCTTCATCATCTGGATGATTTGGCCGGGGAACGCGCCGATGTAGGTCCGGCGATGTCCGCGGATTTCTGCTTCGTCGCGCACGCCGCCAAGGGAGAGGCGGACGAACTTGCGATTCATGGCGCGCGCGATCGACTTCGCGAGCGAAGTCTTGCCGACGCCCGGAGGGCCGGAGAACGTGAGAATCGTCGCCTTGGGCTTCTTGATCAACGCGCGAACGGCGAGGAACTCGAGAATACGGTCCTTGATCTTTTCGAGCCCGTAGTGATCTTCATTGAGGATCTGCTCGGCGCGCTTGAGATCGCGGCTTTCCTTGGTCTTCTTGTACCAGGGCACCGCAATCAGCCAGTCGAGATAGTTACGCGAGACGGTGGCTTCCGCTGACATCGGCGGCATCGCCTCGAGCCGCTTCAGTTCCTGGACGGCTTTCTCGGCCACCTCGGAGGGCATCTTCGCCTGTTCGATCTTCTTCTTCAGGTCGTCGACTTCGTTGCCCTTCTCGTCCTTGCGGCCCAGTTCCTTCTGGATCGCCTTCATCTTCTCGTTGAGGTAGTACTCCTTCTGCGCCTTCTCCATCTGCTTTTTCACACGCGACTGGATACGGCGATCGACCTGGAGCTTGTCGACTTCGGCTTCGAGAATTCCGGCAATGCGGTTCAACCGCTCGACCGGCGAAATGATTTCAAGCAGGTTCTGCTTCTCGTCGACGCCGACGAGCAGGTGCGCGGCAATCGTGTCGGCCAGCTTGCCCGGATCGTCGACGCGCACGGCGGCAATCATCGCGTCGTAATGCAGGTTGTTCGAGAGCTTCACGTACTGCTCGAACAGCGAGACGACGCGGCTCATCGTGCTTTCCGCATCGACGCCGGCTTCCTTGTGCTTCGGGATCACCTTGACGACGACGCGGTAGAACCCTTTGTCTTCCTTCCACTCGACCGCCCGCGCGCGCTCGATGCCCTCGACCAGAACCTTGATGTTGCCGTCAGGCAGCTTGAGGCTCTGAACGATGTTGGCAACGCAGCCCATGGTGAAGATGTCGGATGGCTGCGGATCGTCGACCGCGGCATCGTGCTGCGCGGCGAGAAAAATTCGCTTGTCCTTCACCAGCGCGTGCTCGAGTGCCCGGGTAGAGGAGGGGCGGCCGATGACAAACGGCATCATCATGTGCGGAAACACGACGACGTCGCGGAGCGGGACTATGGGTAGGGTTTCGTAGAGTTCCATATTAAAGAGAGTCGCTGAAATTGATGATTGCTGATTTCTGATTGCTGATTGGGTGTGATCAAATCAGCAATCAGCAATCGACAATCAGCAATCTCTTAGCCTGCCTTCTCGATCAACGTGATTGGCTTTTCCTTGGACTGCACGACCTCGCGGGTGATCACACACTCGCGGATCTTCTTCTGGCCGGGGAGGTTGTACATCAGGTCGAGCATGAGATCCTCGATGATCATCCGG
>JBKPSH010000132.1:0-22207 GCA_046734955.1 Acidobacteriota bacterium | reverse complement strand
ATGGTGAAGGCGGTCATCGACAATCTGTCGACAGAGACGCCAAAGAATCATTTCACGATCGGCATCAACGACGATGTCTCGCACACGAGCCTCGAGTACGACCGCACGTTTGTGACCGAAGGGGAAGATGTCGTCGGGTGTGTCTTCTACGGTCTCGGAGCGGACGGCACAGTCGGCGCAAACAAGAACTCGATCAAGATCATCGGCGAGGAGACACCAGGCTACGCGCAGGGGTTCTTCGTCTACGACTCGAAGAAGTCCGGCTCGAGAACGACCTCGCATCTCCGCTTCGGGCCGCGGCCGATCCGTTCGACGTATCTGGTGCAGCGAGCCCGTTTCATTGCCTGTCACCAATTCCAGTTCGTCTACCAGCTCGACATGCTGCGCGAAGCGGTTGAAGGAGCGGTCTTTCTTCTCAACAGTCCCTTCAGTGCGGAGCGCGTCTGGGACGAGCTGCCGGCATCGCTGCAGGAACAATTGATCGGAAAGCGGATTCGTTTTTACGTGATCGATGCCGACGCGGTCGCGGCCGCTGCCGGTATGGCTGGCCGCATCAACACGATCATGCAGACGTGCTTCTTCGCGATATCCGGTGTGCTGCCACGGGAAGAGGCAATTGAAAAAATCAAAGGATCGATCCGCGCCACGTATGGACGCAAAGGCGCCGAGCTGGTTGAGCAGAATTTCGCCGCTGTCGATCGCGCGCTCGCCCATCTCTTCGAGGTGCAAGTACCGTCGGCGGTGAGCAGCCGTCGCGAGCGAGCGCGGGTTGTGCCGCCGGACGCACCGGCATTTGTCCAACAAGTCACCGCGATGATGATGGCGGGCCGCGGCGATGAGCTGCCGGTCAGCGCGCTCCCAGCCGACGGCACGTATCCTTCGGCGACCGCGCGCTGGGAGAAGCGCAACATCTCGGACACGGTGCCTGAATGGCGGCCAACAATCTGCATCCAGTGCGGCAATTGCGCGATGGTCTGCCCGCACTCTGCGATTCGAATGCGCTATTACGACGAGTCGGCGCTGGCTCTCGCGCCATCCGGATTTCGATCCGCGCCGCTCGCGGGGCGGGGGTTCCCGAATCTGCGTTTTACGCTGCAGGTTGCCGTCGAAGACTGCACCGGGTGCGAATTGTGCGTCGAGACCTGCCCGGCGAAAAGCCTCGAATCCGCTGGAACCCGCGCGATCAACATGACCGCGAAGGCTCCGCTCCTCGAACGCGAGCGCGTCAATTTCGCGTTTTTCGAAACGCTGCCCGAGAACGTCCACGGAGGTATGGATGCGTCGCTTGTCAGAGGCGTCCAATATCTGACGCCGATGTTCGAGTACTCCGGCGCCTGTGCCGGCTGCGGTGAAACACCGTACCTGCGGTTGCTCACGCAACTGTTCGGCGACCGCCTGCTCGTCGCCAACGCGACCGGGTGTTCGTCAATCTATGGCGGCAACCTGCCGACGACCCCCTGGTCGACCAACCGCGAGGGGCGGGGGCCCGCCTGGTCGAACTCGCTGTTCGAGGACAACGCGGAATTCGGTCTCGGTTATCGCCTGTCGCTCGACAAACATCGCGAAGAGGCGATCGAACTGCTGACATGCCTCGAACCGTGGCTTGGCGCCGATCGCGTCCGGGAGATCCGCGATGCCCGTCAGGTCACTCCGGAGGACGTGAATGCACAGCGCCGCCGGGTGGCATCGCTTGACGCCAATCTCGCGGCGATCGATCAGCCCGAGGCACGAGCCCTGCGCGGGCTGCTCGAACATTTGGTGCGCCGCAGTGTCTGGATCGTTGGCGGAGACGGCTGGGCATACGACATTGGTTATGGCGGACTCGATCACGTCCTGGCATCTGGACGGAACGTGAACATTCTCGTCCTCGATACAGAGGTCTACTCGAATACGGGAGGACAGGCGTCGAAATCGACGCCGCGGGGAGCGGTCGCCAAATTCGCAGCGGGGGGAAAGCGCGGACGGAAGAAGGATCTGGGCCTGATGGCGGTGGCGTACGGAAACGTCTACGTGGCTCAGATTGCGATGGGCGCGTCGCCGCAGCAAACGCTCGACGCTTTTCTCGAGGCGGAGGCGCACGACGGTCCGTCTCTCGTCATTGCCTACAGCCATTGCATCGCGCACGGCATCAACATTCGATACGGACTGCGGCAGCAGAAACTTGCAACTGATTGCGGGCACTGGCCACTTTATCGATTCAAGCCGGCGACCAACGGTCACGCGCAGGAATTCGTGCTCGATTCGCCGGCTCCCTCGATTCCAGTCAAGGCCTACGCCTACAACGAGATTCGCTACAAGATGCTGACGTATACGAACCCGGATGAAGCCGCCCGGTTGCTGGACGCCGCGCAGCAGGATGTGAATCAGCGATGGAGCGTGTACACCAGCATGGCTGAACGTTGGCCGGGGCGCAGCGTCGATCCCGAACGCATTGGCGTGGGCAGGAAAGCGCTCAAGGAGGTCTCATGAATCTCGCGACACGCTACATGGGGCTGACGCTGAAGAATCCACTCGTGGCCTCGGCATCGCCGCTCTCACAGCGTCTCGACACGATTCGCGAGCTCGAGGACCGCGGCGCGTCAGCCGTTGTGTTGTTCTCGCTGTTCGAGGAGCAGATTCGTCATGACGCTGGCGCCCTCGACTATTTCATGACCGTCGGAACCGACAGCTTTGGCGAAGCCTTGTCGTACTTCCCGGTTATGGAAGGTTGCGAGGTTGCGCCGACCCAGTATCTCGAGCTGATTCGAAAAGCATCGGCTGCTGTCGACATCCCGATCATCGCGAGCCTCAACGGAACAACCGATCGCGGCTGGATCGACTTCGCCACGCTGATGGAGAATGCCGGCGCCAAGGCGATTGAGCTCAACATCTATTACATTCCGACCGCGATGCATCGGACCGGCGCGCAAATCGAGGAGCAGTATCTCGACGTCGTCGCGCGGGTGAAGTCCGCGGTCTCGATTCCGGTCGCGGTCAAGGTCGGACCGTATTTCAGCTCCTTTGCGCATATGGCAGGCCGACTGGATCGGGCGGGTGCGAATGCGCTGGTGCTGTTCAATCGGTTCTATCAACCCGACTTCGACATCGAGACCCGGACGGTTGCACCGACGCTGTCGCTGAGCACGCCCGAAGAAATCCGTCTCCCGCTGCTCTGGATCGCCTTGCTGTATGGACACGTGGACTGCTCACTGGCGGCAACCACCGGTGTACATAGCGCGACCGAGGTGATCAAGTACCTGATGGCAGGCGCCGACGTGGTGATGAGCACCTCCGCGCTGCTGCGCCACGGACCCGCGTGGTTGACGGGCGTGGGCCGTGAGTTGAACGAATGGATGGATCGGAAGGGATATGAATCGGTTGATCAGTTGCGAGGGTCGATGAGCCACAAAGCGCTGCCCGACTCGATGGCGTTCGTGCGTGGCAACTACATCAGGATTCTGGAGAGCTACAAGCCGGCCTGATCAGAAGGTTCACCCAGATTTCTGAAGACCGAATTGGTAATCGCGCTCGTCGTTGGCTGTCGATGCGGACTCGAGGTTACAGCCGAACTGTCAATGAGTCGTTCGCCCCGCCAGGTTTCATCGCCTTCTCCGCGCGAGCGCGACGCGGTCGGTCAGCGCCTGCAACGGCAGGCGCACGCAACGTGGACGGTCCCAACCCCGGGCGCGCGTGCGACCGACTGCGTCCGATCCATGAAGTGAATCGCGACCGCACGCACCGGCGACGCGACCGCCGTGCTCATCGGCAGATCACGTTCCTTTACGTTGTCGCAACGAGCTTCTGAAGCGACGTTCTATGTGTGATCGGGCAGCTTAGGATCGTCAGGCGGCAGGTCATGCGGCCTGCGCGGGCTCGAACTGCACGAGTGCGTCCAATCGTACGGGCGCCTTGAGTGAATTGGCAATCAGGCACCGGCGCTCCGCTTTCTCCAGCACCTGGTGCGCCAGATCCCGACTCGTTCCGGATGGCACACTGAGCCGCGCCCGGATTTGAAACGCGGTGAACTGAGGAATGCCGTCCTGGCGATCGAGCGTGCCGATCACCTCACAGCGGAGAAATCCCCAGCGCAAGTCGGCCGCACGGGCGATTCCTTGAAATGTGATCGCAAAGCAGTCGCCGACGGCGGCCACGAGCAACGTTTCCGGGGACCACAGATCGCCTGGTCCGCCGAATTCTGCCGGAGCAGCAGACTGCAACACTGGCAGACGATCGGCGCTCACGGAGGGATCCCCGTACGGTGAAGCGACAGTCGTCACGCGGTAGTCGTGCGGAAATGGTTTCATGGCAGCTCTCCGAGGTTCCGTGACCGCTAAAGGACACACGCAATTGCGATACCCACAGACGGTCATTCAGCAGCGAACCTCTGGGTGGGGTCGCTGAAAAACCGGGCCACCGGAAATCCGCAAGCGAATCGCGTCGCGACTGTCCGATGAAATCGGACTGTTGACGCCGATTCGGCAACTGACTGCCGAAAGGCCGACGCTTTTCACGTCCTCGTCCGACAGATTGTGTCGGGACGCGCGGTACGATCGTTGCCCATCTCGATCGACCAGGAGGGCTTCCACCATGCGACACACGATCACGTGGGGGGTCGAGGTTCTCCTCGTCTGTGGACTCATCGCCGCCGAACGCAGCATGGCCGCCAGTCCCGATGGTGGCATGCAACCGCAGGCGAAGCACTCCACCACCTCAATCGAACCTGTGGTGACCCCCGTAACGGGCTCGAGTTGGTTACACCGTCTGGGTATTCGCTCCGGCGATACTGGTATGGGCCGCGGCTCGGGACGCTACGGCCCGGGCGCGAGTGAACCCGCCGCTCACCAGCCGCTCCTGTTGCCCGAAGAACGATCCGTGGAGGTGACGGGCGCAGATCTGTATCGGCTGAACTGTCAGGCTTGTCACCGCGCGGAAGGCACGGGCACGCCGCCGGACGTTCGCTCCGTTCTGCCCCTGGTCCAGGGATCGTCGTTTCAATTCGTGCAGCAACAGCTACGGCTCGAAGGACGATCTGGCGCACATGCGGCAGACGCTCATAAGCGAGCCGATCAGGCGAAACGCGATTTGTTCACGCGGATCAAACATGGCGGACAGAAGATGCCACCGCTGGGGCATCTGGCGGATGTCGATATCGACATGCTGTATGCGTACCTCACCGAATTGGCGGGCACGCCGGATGCCCAGTCGCTCGCCCGAAAGACCGTGACCTGGGAGCGACTTGGCGAGAACCTTGTCAAAGGCACGTGCCACATTTGCCACGATGCCGTCGGTCCCCGGCCGACGGGAGCCGAGCTGCTGAACGGTGCGATCCCGCCGTTGACGATCCTGTTAGCCGACAAGCCGGTCGTCGATTTTGTAAACAAGGTCCGCAATGGAGCGCCAACGACGATGGGCGATGTTCCGTTCCATTATCGAGGACGCATGCCGCTGTTTTATTACGTGAAGGATTATGAAGTGGCGGCGGCGTACTTATTCCTGACGAATTTTCCGCCACGGTGAGCGACATCGACAGGAAGGGTGATGATGCACAATCGTTTTCGAGCACTTGTCATCGCCGGTCTGGTACTGATGCTGGTGGGTGCGCTGGATCCCCTCGAAGGGTCGGTACTGATCTTGGGCGGTAGCGCGCTCACGGCCGCCGGGGCCTTCTTTGGCAAGAGTCCTCGCTACCGGTTGCAGGTGGCCGCGGTCGTCTTGATTGCGATCGGCGTTGCGGCACTCTTCGGCCTCTCCGCCCTCGGCGGTGTCGGCGGCAATACCGGTCGGTCGATATGGTGGCTGTCAATCTGCGTCTCCTATCCTTCGGGATGGGTGATCGGGCTTGTCGGCGCGATCGTTCTAGTACGCGAGCCCGGGTATGTGTCAGCCTGACGCCGATAGTCGACGCGCGGATCAAGGTCGGACCCGTCGAGCCCGCGCCATCTCTGCGGCGTATTGCATATTGATCACGGCTGCGAAATTTCCCCGGGTGCGGCGGAATTTTACCCGCGATGATTTGTAGAATTCGCGTTTTCGCCGTCTGCGCGACACCAGGCGAAAGGCACGTGAATTGCTACGCGACAAACATCCTTCGCTTCCAGAGGATGATGATGATCGCACTCCCTGATGTCCGTCACTGCCGTGGGCTCGATTTCGTCCGCTTGCTCGACATCGTTCGAGGCGAATTCGTCGAAATGCCCGGGCTTCGCCTGTCGAAGAAACAGGCGCAGCGTCTCTGGGCCATCGATGCGGACACATGCGAAGCACTTCTCGGCGCGCTCGAAGCTTCCCATTTCCTCCGGCACACCAGCGATGGGGAGTACCTGCTCGCTCGGCCGAATGTCTAGCCTGTTCCGGACGCGTCCTCCACATTCCTTGGAGCGGCGCGGTCGCGCCTGATCGAAGGAACGTTCACGTCGACAGGTGAGGACGGCTTCCGGCAGCTCCACGGCAAGTGGCGAGTCACTCGGCAGCCTGCACAGCCACGCTGATCTGAAATCGTACGACAACGATCCTTCGCGTAACGACAATCAATTCCGAGATCTCTCCGACTCGGGCGCTCCTGCCGAAAATCCGGCGCTCCATTTTCGATATCCGCACAGATCCGCCGTCATATCAGTTGCCCGTTCGGGCATACGCGTTGCGTTTGATGGCGCGAGTGTTCTCGCAACGTTCCTGCCTTCGGTGATTGACCTCTGAAACGTCAATCGAGCGCCGAAGGAGGGATGGGGGATCATGCGCGTTCTACGTCTCGGTCAGCTAGTTGTGGCGATCGCCGTCTCAGTGGGCCTCGGTGGCTGCGGAGATGGCTCGCCTATAGATCCAACTCCCGTGTGTTCGATCGGCATTGCTCCCGCCGAAGCCGCGTTTGGCAGTGATGGCGGTGCCGCTTCCCTCTCCATAACGGTCGCAGCTGGCTGCGCCTGGACGGCAACGACGAATGTCGACTGGATCGTCGTCACTTCGGGCAACGCAGGCAATGGCAACGGAACGGTGGCCTACAGCGTGCGGGCGAACTCGGGGACACAATCGAGAAGTGGTGCGCTTTCGATCGGCGATCGAACCTATTCCGTGACGCAGGAGGGACGTCCACCCGTGGTCTGCAGCTACGAGCTGGTCCCGGAAGCGACGACGGTTGGAAACGAAGGAGGCGCGCAGAGCTTTGGAGTAAAGGCGCCGGCAGAGTGCAACTGGTCAGCGAGGAGCGATGCCGCGTGGATCAGCGTGACCTCGGGTGCAACGGGAAGCGGCAACGGTACTGTGTCGTTTTCGGTTGCCCCGAATAACGACGTGGCCGATCGTTCTGCAACCATCACCGTCGTCGATCGAAGATTCACCGTCACGCAGAGTGGTGAGATTGCCGCGTGCCACTACTCGGTGGCGCCCGTCGCCGTGAGTCCGTGCATGCCGGGTGGAACGGTCGTCGCCACCCTCACGACAGAGGCCAGCTGCCCGTGGACCGCCGCGGCCGACAGCTCATGGATTGGTCTTCCGGGCGGAACTTCAGGACGTGGCTCGACCACGATCACGATTACCTACAGCGATAACTACGATGCGCCTCGGCACGGCATTGTCATGGTTCGGTGGCCGACGCCGACAGCCGGCCAGAACATCCACGTGTCGCAGGCCGGGTGCGTCTATGCAGTGAGCCGCGCGACGTTCACTCTTGGATCCACCGGTGGATCGGGAACTTTCGACGTCATCCAGCAGAGCGATCCGTATACGTGTGGCGGCGCCACGCAGGATCAATGCCTGTGGACCGCTCAGTCCACGGCGCCCTGGATCACCGTCACGAGCAGCATGCCGCGGCGAGGCGACAATCCCGTCGCATTCGTCGTCGGAGCGAACGACTCGGCAGCGGCGCGAACCGGAACGATCATCATCCGCGACAAGGTCGTCACGATTACCCAGGCCGGACGCTGACACGCCGAATGGAGTTCATCATGATTGCGATCAAAGAAATACTCGTTGCCACAGATTTTGGCGCGGCGGCTGACAATGCGCTGCGTTATGGCGAGGCGCTCGCGCGCGAATTCAGCGGACGGCTTCACGTGCTGCATGTGATCCCAAACATATATGCGACCTCGATGGATGGTTACGGCTACGCCGCGATCCCGCCGCACGTGCAGGACGACATCGAGACAGGGGCGCGGCGGCATCTGCGCGAGCGGGTGAGCGAGGAAGATCGGCAGGAGCTTCGTGCCAGAACAATGGTCATCACGCACAACAGTCCAGCGGCCGCGATCGCCGATTACGCGAAGCAGCATGCGATCGATTTGATCGTGCTGGGCACTCACGGTCGCGGTGCCGTCGCCCACGTGCTCCTCGGCAACGTCGCCGAGCGAGTCGTGCGGATCGCACCATGCCCGGTTCTCACGGTCCGCGACCCCGAGCACGAATTCGTGCTGCCAGACACGCTGGTGGCGGTTTCGAAGGCTGATCGGTGAGCACGGAGAGACCAGGCTTATCAGAACAGACTTCACTGTTACGCTGCGATCAAGTCTTAAAGATAAACAGGAGAAAGGAGGAACAAAAAGATCGTCTTTTCTCCCTTCTCCTGTGATCTGTTGAGACATGATCGCAGCGTGAGGGTGAATGCTGTTGATTCATGACCAAGCGGTTTCTACTTGCCCTCCATTCTCTGTTTCGGCACTTCCACCCAGATCCACCCCCGCAGATCGCCATCCTTAAACCCGGTCGCGCGATCGACCGGGTATCGGTCTTTCAATTCTTCCCGAACACGCGCGTTCAGCTTCTCCTCGACTCCGTGGCACGGTGAACAAATTGCGCGATGCGCGATGGGGCGCATCACACCGACCTTGTCGCCAAGATCCACGGCGAACCCATCAACGCTCGCGACCTTCGCGTCCGCGTACTGTTTGACGATGGGAGCTGCCCAGGGTTTCGGTGCGTTCGACGGTGTGCGGAGCCGCGCCGACGTGCGGCCGGCGGCAATACCTTCCTCCCGGCCGAGGCGATGAATCAGCGTCGTCGCCGACATGTGACAGACCTGAATGGCATCTCCGGGTCCGCCAGACGCCAGCGCACTTGTCAATTCATTCGATGTTGCACCTTGGATCGAAACAATCACCAGGGCGGCGCGTTGGATTGCCGGCTGCAGTTCGACGGGTGCCTGCTTGATGGGATAGGTGGGCCACTCTCGCACGCCCTGTCCGCGGGGCAGGGCGACGGAGAGCGACAGGAGAGCGCCTGTCGCGCACGCAATGAGGCGAGTCATGTCAGCCTCCACTTGATGCCGGACCGGACAGTTGGCCGACGTTCATTCGATGAATTACGCACGAATCTTGCCGCCACACTGAATGTGAACTAGCTCCACTTAGTGGCGGCCATGACGGAATTCCGGCACGCCATACGAGGGCCATACCGGAGATGTTGCTCGGTGTCGTTGCCCGACCTCGGAACACTGCTTGCACCGCGAATGGTGGAGGCCGTCATGATTCACCTTAAAACGATTCTGGTGCCGGTCGATTTCAGCGAGTGCTCCGATGCTGCCGTCAAGTACGGATTCGCGCTCGCGAATGCGTTCGGGGCCACTCTTCACCTGCTGAACGTGGTGCAGGATCCGTACACCCTGCCATATGCTGCGGATGGCTTCGTCGCGCCAGGGCGTGACCTGCTCGCGCAATGGCAGGCGGAGGCGCAGCGTCGGCTCGAGGCCAGTGTGCGCGCAAGTTTCGAATCGCGCACCGTTGCCGAGACCCGTATTGGATCTCCTTGCCCGGAAATCGTGCGGTATGCCGCCGAGCATCACATCGACTTGATTGTCGTCGGAACGCATGGACGAGGCGCGCTTGGCCATGTGTTTCTCGGCAGTGTTGCCGAGCGCGTCGTGCGCACGGCGCCATGTCCGGTGCTGACGGTGCGCCATCCACAGCGCGAATTCGTCATCGAGACACCAATCGAAGTCGTACAGGAGGCGTCCGCGTTAGGCATTGCTTAGCCGGTTGGCGCCGCAATGGATCGCTCGCGAAAGAGACCTGCCGCCGCATCGATCGGCCCGAGGTCCGGCTATCCCTTCTTCGTGAATCTTATTTTCACAGGCGTGATATTCGACTGGGCGAGTGGTGTTCTGTTTTTGAGGACGAGCGCGATGTTCGGCTTTGAACTTCGTCCGCTCGTGGAATGAAAGAGAAGAGGTTGAGCGCGCGGCATGGACGGCGCCGGGCCTGTCGACGGTCGACAATCGCATCGCCGTCATTCCGTGACCGGCTGCGCCGTGCGGTCGAGGGGAAGTGACACCGTGACCACGGTGCCTCGTCACCGATCACGCCGACATGAACACGCCAGTCGACTATCGCCACTCTTACATTGCGCGGTTCCGGGCGCGAGTGCAAGAATTCAGCTGCTGTTTCTCGGTCTGGTGTTGGCAGTCATGGTCAAATCGTCCGTGAGAAGGTCGGTCGATCGGCGTGATAGCGCAGATAGCGGTCGAAGTGCATGCAGATACTGCGGACGAACAGCCGGCCGTCGGCCGCGATTTCGAGGGTTTCCGGACTGATCTCGAGAAAACCGTCGGAAACCGGACCACCGGGAGCGGTGAGCGTGTCGAACTCGGACTGAAAGTACTCGGCGAAATTGATTCCGAACTGTTCCTCGATGGCGAGGCAATCGACGAAGAAGTTGCACATCAGCTCGGTGATGACCTGCCGACGAATACGGTCGTCGTTGCTGAGCGTGTAGCCTCGTTCAATTGGGAGCCGGCCGGCATCAATCGCCGCGTAATACGAAGGCAGCTTCTTCACGTTCTGAGCGAAGGCGCCGCCGACATCGCCGATCGCGGATAGGCCGACACCGACCATATCCGTGGCCCGGCGCGTCGTGTATCCCATGAAATTGCGATGAAGCCTTCGCTCGCCCGCGGCCAGCGCCAGCTCGTCGTCGACGAGCGCGAAATGATCCATCCCGATTGGCACGTATCCAGCGGCGACGAACGACTCGATTGCCGCACCCACCAATTGAACCTTCACGTCTCGCTGAGGCAGTTCCGCTGCGTCTATCCGCTTCTGATGCGGCCGCAGCCACGGGACGTGCGCGTACGAATACACGGCAATTCGATCGGGGCGCATGGCTGTCACCGTCGACAGCGTGTGCGCGAACGACGTGAGGTTCTGGCGCGGCAGGCCGTAGATGAGATCCAGGTTGATGCTGTCGAAGCCGATCGATCGCGCGTAGTCGTAGAGCATCCTGGTGGAATGTTCGGGCTGATGCCGGCCGATCGCCGCCTGCACTTCCGGCGTGAAATCCTGGACGCCCATCGACAGCCGATTGAAGCCGAGCGAACGAAGTGTCCGAAGCTGTTCGCGCGTTGTCACCCGAGGGTCGATTTCGATGGCCGTCTCCGCCTCGACCTGAACGGCAAAGTGCCCGGAGATAACTCCATGCAGATGCTCAATCTGCTCGACGCTCAGATACGTCGGGGTTCCGCCTCCCCAGTGATGCTGAATAACGATGCGTCGTCCTTGCAGCGCATTCGCGAGCAGCTCGATCTCGCGTTCCAGGTAGTCCAGATATCGACCGGCGACATCTCGCCGTTGCGTGATGATCGTCATGCAGCCGCAGTACAGACACCGTTCCTCGCAAAAAGGGAGGTGGACATACAGCGACAGCGGCTGGTCGACCATGACGGACGCTGCCTCGAGTCTCCCGCGGTAGGCCGCTTCATCGAATGCGTCAGAGAACTCGACGGCGGTGGGATACGAGGTGTAACGCGGTCCGGGCTTGTCGTAGCGTTGCAGCCGTGCCGCGACATCACCGGCCGTGGTCTGCCATGAATTGCTCGTCCGCATGGCTGCCGGGGTCATGGTCAGTCGAGATCACAAACGCCGTACCGTTAATAGGCCCGCTTTCCACGGGCGCTAATTGCCCGTGATTCTGCACGTCTGACGCCGCCGCCAGAATTGGCCGGAGTGACCTGCCGGATTTCCGGCAACACCAGCGGACCTGATCGCGTGCCGGCGGGCAATTACCGCACGACTCTGATAGTTTCGTCGCAAAACCTTGCCGTCCAGCGCTGGCATCGAGGTTGCGGCGCGCTCGCGACATGAGCGAGCTCGATAGCGCATCACTCGCCGGCGCACGCGATGCGGGACACCGCGACACTCCGTTCTCGCCCGATTCGATCGTGGCCGGAAAAAGCCGGCGCATGCGCGCGGTCTTTGATTTTCTGCACGTGATTGAGGGCAGCGAGAGCAACGTTCTTATCATCGGCGAAACCGGCACCGGTAAAGAAGTCATTGCGCGTCTCATCCACCACCGCAGCCCGCGCCGGCGCGGGCCGTTTGTCGCGGTCGGATGCGCGATTCTCACCGAGTCACTGATCGAGTCGGAACTGTTCGGACACGAGCATGGCGCGTTCACGGGTGCGATCCGCGATCGCGCAGGGCGCTTCGAGATGGCCCACGGCGGCACGATCTTTCTCGACGATGTCGACGATGTGCCACCGTCGGTGCAGGTCAAGCTCCTGCGCGTGGTCCAGGAGCGAGTGGTCGAGCGCGTGGGTGGGACTCGGGCGATTCCGGTCGACGTGCGCGTCATCACCGGATCGAAACGCAGTCTGCGACGGATGGTTGCCGACGGCAAGTTCCGCGAGGATTTGTTCTATCGACTCAACGTCCTCCCGATCTGGTTGCCGCCCTTGCGCGAACGCCGCGAAGACATCCCGCTGCTGACCGATCACTTCATGTCGCGGTTCTTCAGGGGCGCGGACCATGCCCCGGTGCTGTCGGACACCGTGAGGCAACTGCTCCAGCGATATTCGTGGCCCGGCAACGTCCGCGAACTCGAGAACGCATGCGAGCGTCTCGCGCAGACGTGTACCTGCGATCGCGTTCGCTCGGCGTGCATGCCGGCCAGCATCCTGTTTCAGTCGACGGCCGATCAGCCGCTGCTCGCGGACAGCTTCGATGTGTCACATGCCGTGGCACTCGACGATCGGTTGCGTGATGTTGAAGTGAATCTGATCTCGTGGGCGCTGAAAACCAGCGGTGGCAATAAATCGAAAGCGGCTGAACTTCTGCAAATAAAGCGCTCGACGCTCGGCGATCGGATTCGCCGGCTCGGACTCGATGACGAGGGAGGGCTATCGTGACAAGCACAGCACTCAGCGGCGCGTGGCCGGCACCCGAGCCAGCGACTCTGGATCTCCGGGTTGAAGGTGCGGACGTTTGCGGTTTGAGCGATGCCGATATTCGGCGTCTCTTCCCAGGCGCGATAACCGGGTATCGCCTCAATCGCCTTCGCAACTGGCCGCGGATCGTTGTTCGGATCGCCGATATTCTCGTTGGCGTGGCCACTTATACGCAAACGCCTCTCGAACTGCAGATTCCCGATTTCGCCGTGGAGATTCCGCCATCGATCGATTTCGATCACCCGGATGTCAGGTCACAGGTGGTGAACTCGCTCCTTGATGCGGCCGAGACGGCGTCGCTGGCTGGAGGATGCCGGCGAATCGTAATCGTGCCGGCGGGACGCATTCAGGAGCTGTTCCGACACGGTTACGTTGCCGTCACCGAAGGGTGCGGCGGCTCATGGATGGAAAAATCCCTGTTGTAAACCCGGCCCGACGTACGGCTGATTCTTATGACAGCACGCCACGTGGGCGAGATTCGATCGAGACAGGACATCGGCACAATCGGCCGCGGTGAGTTCGTGAATGACCATGTCGACAGATCGGCTGTGTAGAGTGTTCGAGTATAGCAATCGCAGGTCGGGCGCTGGCGGGTGTTACCGCCGTATTCTCGCGACCCGGTGCGGATTATTCCGGTATCGACCGCCGAAAATCCGGCGGTAGCGGTCCCCTCCGATCGCGAGCCCTCCCATTTACAAGAGGTTATCCACGGGCATCTCGCTTGCTCTCCTGCACGCGACGCCTCGGGAGCGCGTCGAAGCCGTTCGCCAATCGGTTTGCGTCGGGCTCGGTCCCGGAGACGTAGAAGGGAGGAGACATGGGTCGCTTCAAGGGGCGAACCCCAGGTCCACGCGCCACGCTCGTCGGAGCCGTGGTCATGTGGCTCGGCGTTGTCATCGTCGCGAGCGCGCACGCGCCGACGCGACAGGACAACTCAGTCGCGCCGAACAAAGCCACCACGACGGCGACGAAAAGCACGTCTCTGACGCCTGCCGATACGCCAAACGCGAATGCCGGCGAGTACGTGGGTGAAGAGAAGTGCCTGGAGTGCCACGAGGATCAGGGGAAGGGCTATCACGACACTCCGCACGGACGCGCCAAGAACCCGCGCACACCCGCTGCGAAGAACACCTGCGAGAGCTGTCACGGTCCCGGCAAGGCGCATGTGGATGCCGACGGCGACGGCCACATCAAGGACTTCAAGACGATGGCGCCGCGTCAGGTCGGGGAGACCTGCACGACCTGCCATGCCCGCAGCGAACACAATAACTGGGCCGGTAGTAAGCACGACTCGCGCAACATGTCATGCACAACCTGCCACAGCGTTCACGAATCGAAATCTCTCGACGGCCAGCTAAAGAAAGTCGGTGTGACCGAGACGTGCGTGCAGTGTCACAAGAAAGAGGTGGCCAAAGTCCATCGCTCGTCGCACATGCCAGTCAGAGAAGGAAAGCTGGAGTGCACGACGTGCCACAACCCGCACGGATCACAGAACGTCAAGATGCTCCGCGAAGGGAATTCAATCAACGAGGCGTGCGCGACGTGCCATGCCGAAAAACGCGGCCCGTTCCTGTGGGAGCACGCGGCGGGCCGAGAGAACTGCGTCTCGTGCCATGACCCGCACGGGTCGAACAATGAGCGAATGCTGGTGGCGAAATTGCCGATGCTCTGCCAGCGTTGCCACGTGTCGAGCCGGCATCCGGCGACCATCTACGAGAACACCCAGGTCAACGTGAGCAAGAGCAACCGGGCCGTCGGCCGCTCCTGTGTCAATTGCCACGCGATGATTCACGGTTCGAATCATCCGTCCGGCGCGGTCTTCTTCAGGTAAGGCGGGAGGATGCTATGCGCACCAGAACAATGATTCTGATCGGAGCGCTGCTGCCGGCCTCCGCAGCCCTTGCCGCCGCGCAGGACCCCGAAGCCACACCGTCGGGCGCCAACACTCAGACGACGGTGGCGGCTGCGACGCAGGGCGCACCGGCGACCAGGCCGTCGCCGGATATTCCGGCCAGCTCGGCGCCGAAGCTCGGCACGATTGACTTCGGTTTTCGCGGCACCAACGTCAATGGCGACTCGTCGCGCTATTACCGCTTCAAGGACTGGCGCGACGGCGGATATCTGTCGGGGCTGCGCTTTGAAAAAGTGACGGCCGATACGCTGTGGCATGCCGAGGCCACCAACGTGGGCTACCGCGATCAGCGGTACTTCGCCGAGTTCCAGTCGATTGGCAAGCTCAAGGTGAACGGCGAATGGAACGAGATCCCGCTGTTCATCAGCGACGACACCAAGACGCTGTACACGGTCTCGAAGAACGGCGTCTTCACCATCGACGACAACATTCAGAAAGGGATTGAATCGGGCGCGACGACGTTGAACAACGTCATCGGTCAGGCATCCCTGTTCAATGCTCGTACTCAAAGGGATACGGCGCTCTTCAATCTGACGTACTCGGCGTCGCGCGATGTCGATCTGAAATTCGCGGTGCGGAACAGCATGCGCGACGGATATAACCTCCAGAGCCTCAACTTCGGCTTCTCGAACACTATCGAATCCGAAGTTCCGCTGAACGATCGCACAACGGATGTGAAGGCGGCTATCGAGTTCGCCAACGCGAAGGGTCTGTTGAGCGTGGGATACGACGGTTCCTGGTACAACAACCAGCTCACTGCCTACCGCTTTGACAATCCACTCCGCTATACGGACATCGTTGGCGGACCGTCGGTCGGACAGATGTCAACCTGGCCGAGCAACAACATGCAGACGGTGAATCTCAACGGCCGCTACGGATTGCCGGGCCGGACCAAAGCATCGGCAGCCATTTCGATCGGCAACTCGACGCAGAACCAGGCGTTGTTGCCGGCAACCGTCAACACCGCGCTCGCTGCGCCGGTCCTCGAACGATCGACGGCGGAGGCAGACGCTCGAACGCTTTCGATGGTCTACACCGTCAATTCGCGGCCGAGCGAATATCTCTGGTTGAACGCGAAGTACCGCTACTATGATTACGACACGCGGACGCCGTCGTTCTTCATCTCGTCGATGGTCGTCGCCGACAATACGCTCGGCGCGGCAAAGGAAACCGAACCGCTCGACATCAAGAGACAGACGGTGGATCTGGACGCGTCATATACGCCGTTCCAGTATGCGTCGTTGAACGTCGGCTATACGCGCGAGGATGCCGACCGCACTTTCCGGATCTACGAGAAGACGGCTGAGAACATCGTTCGCGCGTCAATTGACAGCACCGGGAATCAGTACTTCACGATTCGAGCCCTCGTCGAGAAATCCTCGCGTAAAGGATCGGGCGACGATTTCGAGATGCTTGCCGAGATCGGCGAACAGACCGCGCTTCGCCATTTCGACATTGCCAATCGCGACCGGACACGCAGCAGTCTCATCCTGACCGTGACACCAGTGGCCGCCCTCGGCTTCAACGCGTCACTGGGAACCGGGCACGATGACTACAGCGAATCGTACTTCGGCCTTCGCGACAACAAGAACAGCAGCTATTCACTCGGGCTGGACCTCGTGCCGCGCGACACCGTGACCTTTGGTGTTCAGTACGTGCACGAGAAATACACGGCGGTCCAGTGGTCACGCACGTCGAACCCTCTTCCCAGCCCATCGTTCGACGATCCGTCGCGCGACTGGGGCATCGATTCGAACGATAAGGTTGACACCGTGACCGCGAATCTTGACTTCATCAAGACGATCCCGAAGACCGATATCCGGTTCGGATTCGATCTGAGCGACGGAAAGTCGACCTACGTTTACAACCTGGGACCGAATTCGACGATCCTCACGGGCATCAATTACGGGCCGGGGAACGTGTTCAATCCGATTCCAGTGGTGCAAGTGGCTCCGAACAAGACCACGCTCACGACCGGCCGCGCCGATGTTCAGTACTTCATTCGTGCCAACGTGGCGCTCGGCGCCGGCTATTGGTACGAGGAGTATCGCTCCGAAGACTTTTCGCTAAACGGGACAACCATCAATCAGCTCAATCTGCCGTCGGCGATCCTCTCGGGTTACTACTACCGTCCGTACACCGGGCAGACACTCTGGTTGCGGATGTCTTACCTTTGGTAAAGGGACAAGGGAAAGGGGACAAGGGAACGGAAAAGGTGGAAAGGCCCTTGTCCCCCACCTGCCGGATTTCCGGCACCACCGAGTAACTGACAAAGAAACAGTCGAAAATACGAGGGCACGGGCCTTGCGCAAGGCGAGGCATGCCCTGTTCGATGGTGTTGGATACCACGGGATCATCTCAGCGCCCACCCCTCCTCCGCCTTCGTTCCCATCCTCTAAAGATTGCGCTCGTCGGTAATCCAAACGTTGGCAAGAGCGTCGTGTTTGGACGGCTCACCGGCCGCTACGCGACGGTTTCCAATTATCCGGGGACGACGGTGACGATTACGACGGGCCGGGCACTCATCGGCGCGGAAGTGTGCGACGTGATTGACACGCCGGGTGTCAATGCGCTCGAGGGGGCGCTGAGCGAGGACGAGCGGATCACGAAGCGTTTGCTCTCGACGGGAGACGCCGAACTCGTCGTGCAGGTGGCTGATGCCCGGAATCTTCGCCGCGCGCTGCTGCTGACATCGCAGTTGGCCGACACCGGGCTGCCCATGATTCTCGTGCTGAACATGGTGGACGAAGCCCATACCCGCGGAATCACGATCGACGCAGAGGGTTTGTCGGCCCACCTGGGTATTCCGGTCATCGAGGCGGTCGCACCGGAAGGACGAGGCATCGCCGAGTTGCGCGACGAATTGCCGTCTGCATCTCGAGTCGTTGGCACTCGGCCCACTGGCGTCAGTCACATCGACTGGGCGAGTGCGACGGCCGCCGAGTTCCGGCGCATGAACGTGGTGTCAGCGGGGCGGCTACGCGAAGCCATCAATCGCGCGGTGCGCGAACCGTTGACCGGTCTCCCGATTCTCGCGCTCGTGCTGTATGCGACGTATTTGTTCGTTGGTGTGTTCGGCGCGCAGACGCTTGTCGGCGCACTTGAAGAGCACGTCTTCAACGGCATCATCAACCCGGCGGCGACGACCGCGGCTGGACTGATCCCGGTGCCGTTCATCCGTGATTTTCTCGTCGGAAATTACGGCCTCATCACCATGGGGCTGACTTATGCGATGGCAATCGTGCTGCCAGTCGTGACGACGTTCTTCCTGATGTTTGGTTTTCTCGAGGACAGCGGATACATCCCGCGGTTGGCGATCTTCAGCGATCGGTTGTTTCGGTCGATGGGTCTCAATGGGAAGGCGGTGCTGCCCATGGTCCTCGGCCTCGGATGCGACACGATGGCGACGATGACCACTCGAATCCTCGGCACTCCGAAAGAACGGCTCATCGCAATCACGCTGCTGGCCTTAGGGGTTCCCTGTTCCGCACAACTTGCGACGATCATGGGCATCCTTGGCGGGATCTCGGTGTGGGCGCTCCTGCTCCTCTTTGCCGTCGTCTTGTTACAGATGGTCTTGGTCGGGTTTCTTGCCGCGCGTGCGCTGCCTGGCGATCGATCCGATTTCATCCTCGAACTGCCTCCCATCCGGCTTCCGCGACTGCGAAATCTGATGACCAAGACGGCGCTTCGGGTTCGGTGGTATCTCGGCGAGGCCGTTCCACTATTTCTTGTCGGCACGGCACTCCTGTTCGTGCTCGATCGAATTGGCGCGCTCGATCTATTGACGAGCGCAGCGCGGCCGGTGGTCACCGGCGCACTTGGGCTGCCCTCGGAATCCGCGGGCGTATTTGTCATGGGATTCCTGCGCCGAGACTATGGTGCCGCCGGTCTCTTCAAGATGGCCCATGACGGCAGCCTCACCGGGGTGCAGTCGGTGATTGCGTTGACGGTCATGACCCTCTTTGTGCCATGCGTCGCCAATCTGTTGATGATCGTTCGCGAGCGCGGCGTTCGCACGGGCGTGGCGATTCTCGGGGCGGTCACCGTCATTGCCATTGCAACGGGGACGGTGCTGAATTTTGCGCTGTCGATTTTGCGGATCACCTTTTAGGACGATGGAAACGCCAATTCCACTCGCCTTCATGACGCCCGGATCGCGCGGCCGTATCTCGCGGATCGCTCGAGACCTCACCGGTCGCTCGGACCGTCTTGCGGCGCTCGGCGTGACGCCTGGCGCGGCGATCAGAGTGTTGCAGACGTTCCCAGGGATCGTCTTTGAATGCGATCAGACGGAGGTCGCCGTCGAACGGGCCGTGGCGCGTGCCATCCTGATTGATCGCGCTGACGATTTCCCGGCAGCGCGACGCACTGCCGGACTCCCATGTGAATGAAACACCAGAGATATCGCAAAAACGCCCAGGGACTGCCCTTTGCACCGGCCTGGCGCAAGGAGTGGATGCATGAAGGTTAAGGACTTCGAGCATCTGATCAGGCTGGCGGCGCTGTTCGCTGTGGGTCTCCTGTTCTTCGCTGTCGCTCGCGCTGAGTTCGTGCCCGATGACTTCGGCAAGTATGGCCATTACCGCGCCAGCGCAATCACAGACGTCGCTGCCAGGCCCATGGCGTACGCCGGCCGCGCACGTTGTACCGAATGTCACGAAGATACCGTCAACGAAGCTGCGCCTGCCAAACACAAAGTCATTTCCTGCGAGACCTGCCACGGTGCCCTGCTGAAGCACGCTGACGATCCGGCAGTGGAAGTCCCGAAGGCCGACGGACAGACATTGTGCCTTCGCTGTCATGCCGCCAACACCGGCAAGCCCTCGCATCAACCGACTGTCATCGCCAAGGAACACTCCGACGAAGACCGCTGTGTTGCCTGCCACAAGCCGCATGACCCTCGGATGGACCAGGAGCAGTAGCCATGGAAACGACCCGACGAGACTTTTTGATGGTCGGTACCAAGCTCCTGGTGATGACGGCGGCAACAGCTTCCGCGCTCGAGCACGTGCTCGCCGATACCATTGACGCGACGGCGCCGTACAACACCGCCGATCACTGGTGGGCGATGCTCATCGATGTCGAAAAGTGCATCGGCGGAGGGCACTGTGTCCGCGCCTGCAAGACCGAGAACAACGTGCTGGATGAACCGATGTATTTCCGTACCTGGGTCGAGCGGTATCACATCAACATGAGCGATCCCGATCACCCGATCGTCGATTCGCCTGACGGCGGCATCAACGGTTTCAGCGAGAAGTACGCCGATGGGGACGGCAAGACCTTCTTTGTGCCCAAGCTGTGCAATCACTGCGCGGACTCGCCGTGCACGCAGGTGTGTCCGGTCGGCGCGACATTCAGAACGAACGACGGGGTCGTGCTGATTGATAAGGACTATTGCGTCGGATGCCGCTACTGCGTGCAGGCGTGCCCTTACGGGTGTCGTTATCTCGATCCACGGTCGCACACGGCCGATAAGTGCACACTCTGCTATCACCGCCTGACGAAAGGAATGGTGCCGGCCTGCGTCGAGGTCTGTCCGACCGGCGCGCGCCAGATCGCGGACCTGAAGAACCCGAAGGATCCGGCGCATGAATATTTGCGCACCCACAAGATTCAGGTCTTGAAGCCGCAGATGGCGACGGGAGCCAAGGTGTACTACAACGGGTTGGACGGCGCGGTACGGTAGAAAACGGCGGATAGGAGGATCGACATGCCGGGCGTCGACGGATTCATGTACCCGAACGAAGTCGAGCTCCAGTGGAGCGTCCTGATTGTGCTCTATCCGTTCATCACCGGGCTGGTGGCCGGCGCGTTCATCCTCGCGTCGCTGGAACGCGTCTTCAACGTCCAGGCAGTGAAGCCGACCTACCGGCTCGCGTTGCTGACCGCACTCGCGTTTCTCCTCGTGGCGCCGCTGCCACTGCAGATGCATCTCGGACATCCGGAACGGTCGTTCGAAATGATGTTCACGCCGCACACGACCTCGGCGATGGCGATGTTCGGGTTTGTCTACCTGTGGTATTTGATGGTCGTCCTGCTGGTCGAAATCTGGCTGGAGTATCGCCGCGAGTTGGTGCTCGCCGCCCGAGGCAGCACCGGCCTGAAGCGATTGTTCTATCGCGCCGTCACGCTGGGATCGGACAATATCAGCCCCGCCTCACTCCGCATCGACGATCGCGTCGGTCGCATCGTCACTATTGTTGGAATTCCGTCCGCGTTCCTGCTGCACGGGTATGTCGGGTTCATCTTCGGTTCGATTAAGGCGAATCCCTGGTGGTCCACACCAATGATGCCCATCGTGTTCCTGTTCTCGGCGATCGTGTCAGGGATCGCGCTGGTCCTACTGCTCTACGTCGTGACGGCGCGCATTCGGCGGGCACCGCTCGACATCGTCTGCGTCGACACCGTGGCGAAATACCTGTTCTACGCCTTTCTCGTCGATTTCGCGCTCGAGATGATCGATCTCATTCATCGAATCTACGAAGCTGACGAGTCGTTCCGTGCACTGGACTTCATGGTGAAGACGCGTCTGTTCACGTCGCAGATCGTGTTGCAGATCATGCTCGGCACACTCGTGCCGCTTGGCGTGCTGGCACTGACACAGTTGATGCGATTTCGGGATAACACGCGAATCCGACTCTACGTGGCCGCCGGCGTGCTGACGCTCGTCGGCATCCTGGCTATGCGCTGGAACGTTGTTATCGGTGGTCAGCTGTTCTCAAAAAGCTTCCTCGGCTACACGACGTACAAGATGGGATTCGCAACGCGGGAGGGACTCCTGCCGGCGCTTCTCGTGCTGCTGCTGCCATTTGGAATTCTTGCCGTGCTCGTGAAGCTGCTGCCGCCTTGGACAGTCATTAATTACACCGAGGGGCTGCGCCCCTCGGACTCCCCTACTGTGTCAGATGTCAACCCGTCGCGGGCGGATGCCAAGGCGTTTGACGTCTGAGCATGGCGTTGAGATGAATCAGCAATTTATGCATCGCGGCAACGAGCGCAACCTTCGGCAGTTTGCCCGCTGCGCGCCACCGGCGATAGCCACGGCGACGACCACTGTCGTCGGGCAACGGGGCGAGGCCGACGAGTTTACTGATTTGCCGATGACTGAGCGTGCCCAACTCGGGCAGCGATGCGAGCAAGCGAGCGGAGGTGGCGGGGCCAATGCCGGG
>JBKPSH010000131.1:0-5988 GCA_046734955.1 Acidobacteriota bacterium | reverse complement strand
TCTCGAAAGCAGCCTCGATTCGGTAGTCGCGGCGAGTGGCGCGCGCGCCGCCGACGCCAAAACGCTGCACGAGCGGCCGGCGACAATTCAGGAGCTGGAATGGCGTGCACCGTACGTCGATTCGCGCAACACGCTGGCCGATCCGGTGCGCGAGATCGCCTTCACGTTCTACAACGACGCGTTGTATCAGGTGATCGTCCACTACGAGCGGGACCGCACGGAGGGCCTGACGAATCGTGACATCGTCGAGTCAGTGTCGACGGCGTACGGCGTGCCTGTACTCGCATCGGCAAGAACCCGGACGAGCCCACCAGTTGAGGCGTTCCCCGATAGCATCGTCGTCGCGCGATGGGAGAATACCGATTCCTTGCTTACGCTCATGCGTGGGTCGTACACGCCTGAGTATCAGCTGATTCTCGTTTCGAAATCGTTAAGCGCGCGTGCCAGGACCGCGGTGCGTGAGGCGGTCAGGTTGGATGCGATCGAAGCTCCGCGGCGTGAGGCAGGACAGCGCAAGAAGGAGGCTGGCGAGGCCAGCGCCGCTCGTGACAAGGCGCGGATCGCCAACAAAGCCGCATTTCGCCCTTGAGATCGGGCTGCGGCGACCGCCCTATCCGTTCCTTCACGTGCCGCTCTGGAGAATCGACCCATGGCTTCTCGCTCTTCACGACCAGACGCAACAGCAGTGTTGCTCGACGATCATCAGGACCACTTCAGATCTGCGACCTGCCCGATGTGTCACACGTCCGCGACGCTGTCCCGGAGCGCGCTCGAGGCGGGCGGCGACTGGCGGTGCGGCAGATGCGGGCAGCATTGGGATGCCGCGCGATTGGCGGCGGTCGCCGCGTACGCGGCGTGGACCCGCGATCACGATCGCGTAGGCAGGCAAACAACGAAAGGCAGTCACGAGGCCGTCATGCACAGCGATCCGCCGACCGACCGGCTGGGTGGCAAACCGTGACGGTCGCCGCGGAACGCCTCGAAGAAGCGACGCTGACGAGACCAGCGCTCGCGGCACCGTTCGATCAGACCCGCGCACTCGTCGTTCCCGGTCCATTCCGACGTGCCGCCGTTGTTGTCGGCGACTTGCTTGGGGCGGTGGCCGTCGTACTCTGCATCCCATTGGTGATCTTTGCCATCGGAATACCGATCGCGCTGAGCGTGCGACTGCTGTTATGGATGGCAGGGTTAGTGCTGTGAGCCGGTCGGACATCATGCGAGAGGACGAAGTGCTGGCGGTCATCGAAACAGGTTGAGAGAAAACGAGACCAACGCATGGCAAAACAGATTGTGTACGGGGATGCCTCACGGCAGGCGATTCTGCGCGGGGTGAACACCTTGGCCAATGCGGTCAAGGTCACACTGGGACCGCGAGGGCGAAACGTAATCCTCGACAAAAAGTTCGGGTCGCCCACCATCACCAAGGATGGCGTCACCGTGGCGAGAGAGATCGAGCTGAAAGACGCGCTCGAGAATATGGCCGCGCAGATGGTGAAAGAAGTAGCGAGCAAGACGTCGGACGTCGCCGGAGACGGCACGACGACGGCGACGGTGCTGGCGCAGGCGATCTATCGAGAAGGCGCGAAGAACGTCACCGCCGGCGCCAACCCCATGGCGGTCAAGCGCGGGATCGAGAAGGCCGTCGACGCGATCACGACGGAGCTCGAGAAGATGTCCAAGCCGGTGAGCGGGTCGATGATCACCCAAGTTGGAACCATCTCCGCGAACCACGACGAGACCATCGGACGCATTATCGCCGAAGCCATGCAGAAGGTGGGCAAAGACGGGGTCGTCACCGTCGAAGAAGCCAGGGGCATGGACACAACCCTCGACATCGTGGAATGGATGCAGTTCGATCGCGGCTATCTGTCGCCGTATTTCGTCACCGATCCGGGAACGCATGGAAGTCGTGCTGGAGAATCCGGTCATTCTCATCCACGAAAAGCGAATCAGCGCGATGAATGACCTTTTGCCGCTGCTGGAGCTGGTTGCGCGAGCCGGGCGTCCGTTGCTGATCGTCGCGGAAGATATCGAGGGAGAGGCCCTCGCGACGATCGTGGTCAACAAGCTGCGAGGCACGCTTCAGGTCGCGGCGGTGAAGGCACCAGGCTATGGCGATCGCCGGAAGGCGATGCTCGAAGATCTCGCGGTCCTCACGGGGGGCAAGGCGGTCACCGAGGACCTCGGTGTGAAACTCGAGAGCATGAAGCTCGAAGACCTGGGTCAAGCGAAAAAGGTCACGGTCGACAAGGACAACACCACGATTGTGGAGGGCGCGGGCAGCGCCGCATCGATCGCGGGGCGCGTCAAGCAACTGCGGACGCAGGTCGAAGACACCACGTCCGAGTACGACCGCGAGAAGCTCCAGGAGCGACTCGCCAAGCTGGTTGGTGGGGTGGCCATCATCAAGGTGGGCGCGGCGACGGAGACCGAGCTTAAGGAAAAGAAGGCACGCGTGGAGGACGCACTGCACGCGACGAAGGCGGCCGTCGAAGAGGGCATCGTCGCCGGCGGTGGAGTCGCGCTGCTGCGAGCTGCGAAAGCGCTGCAGAACCTACAGGTCATTGGCGACGAGCAAATCGGCGTCACGATCATGGCTCGGGCGATCGAGGAACCGATGCGGTGGATCGCCGCGAATGCCGGTCACGAAGGCTCGATCGTCGTGCAGCGCGTGAGAGACATGAAGGACGACGAAGGTTTCAATGCGCAAACGGAGCGCTACGAGGACCTCGTTGCAGGGGGCGTGATCGACCCGACCAAAGTAGTTCGCTCAGCGCTACAGAACGCCGCCTCCGTTGCGTCCCTTCTGCTCACGACCGAGGCAGTTATATCGTTGATCCCCGAGCGAGATCAGAATAGGGCCGCGTCCATGGGCGAAATGGGTCCTGGTACGTACTGATCACCGGACTTTCGGCGCTGCTGTAGGACCGGGCAAGCGGCAGAGCGATGATGAAGACGCAACCTTCGCCGCGGACATTACGGATACTGATCTCGCCCCCGCGCGCCCGTCCGACGAGCCTATAGAGCAGCAACGTGTCGAACCGCCGCGAGCACCACGTCAGGAGTCGCCGGCTTGAGCAGAACGGCGGCGAACAGCGTGCGGATCGGGTTGGCGTCGAAGCAAGGATTGCCGGTGTAGGCAATGACGCGTGCATCGCGTGTCACTTCGACGGCCTTGATCAACCGCGTCGCGTCGATCCCGTCAAGCACTGGCATGGAGAGGTCCATGACGATCACGGCTGGCCGCATCTCGTACGCGGCGAGGAAGGCGTCCAGGCCGTTCGCGGCAGTTCGGACAACGAACCCGGCATCCTCCAGCACGCACGCCAGCAGGTCACGGACATCGCCGTAGTCGTCTGCCACGAGTACCGCATTAGGGTCGGCGGCGCGTGAGACGGCCGCCTCGGCATGCCGCACATCCCCTTCGCCCGCGACTACGAGAGCTTCGAGCTGATTTTCGTGATCCCGGGCGCCTTCGAGTAGTAGCTCCGTGTCCTGGCGAACATTGGCGAGTCGTTCGGAAGCAAACGCGAAAGACATCTGTCACGCTCCTGCGCGGCAGCGATTCGCTGCCGAAAGCTCGGAGGCTGAGGCGACGTCTCCCGACGGCGTGGCGCCAGTCTGGCGGGCAAATGTAGTATATCGCACATTTTGATCCTGGCCGACGTGATGCTGTCAGGACCCTGTTTTCAGCACCTCGCCATGAGCGCCGTGTGCAGCAAGGTCCGCATTTTCATGAGCGAGGAACCCGAGGCGCTCGCTCCCGCGTGCGGACTCGCCATCGATGACAGATTGATTGCGCTCACGTCCGTACTCCGTCGCGGCGCCCGCGATGGGCGTCGCCCAGGCAGCGGTCGCGAACCGGATCGGCCAGCGGCGCTGTGGAGCTCACATAGGGCGCCCGCCATTTCAGCTGCTGAATAGTCCCCGGCCGTGTGTGGAGCATCTCCGCATTGGCCGGAGGTGTACCACACGCCGCGGCGACCGAGTCGAGACGTGAGACGCGAGACACGGCCGCCGACCACAGAGGATCCGCCACGCGGAAGGCTTGACTTGCGCGTTTCATTCGAGGGGGCCGCCATCGTCGCCCCGCCCGTACCGAATCCTCCCTCAGCACATCGCGGCCGCGGATGCACTGCCAGGACCGATTGCACCGAGCGCAGCGGTAATAGCGCACCATCGAGGTGAGAAGCGTCTGCCGTGCCTGAAGGTTCATGGCAGTGCGGACAGCCGCCGCGCGGACGCGTCAGGGAAGGTTGATCAGAGATGATCATGGCGATTGGACACGAGTCGCCAGGCACGAGGAGACGAATATGGAGAGGCTGTTGCTCGACATCTCTGATTGGCACACGCTGGATCGCCTTCAGGCAGTGATCGGACCTGAAGGTGTTTTTCTGCACTGGCGGCGACGCAGACCGACACTGGAGCGACGTGCCCGGAGGCGTCGCGTGAAAGTTTCGACGGTTAGTGGGGGAGCGGCGCAGGGGCGATCGCGTCGAAGCTCCGGATCGCCTCAGCTTCCGAGTCAAAAGTCTCGAACACTGTCACGAGACGAGTAATGGAGAGGAGGTCGTGATTCCGCGAGTTCACGTTCAACAGCTTCATCGCGCCACCTGCCCTCTTGATCGATCCGTACGACGCGACCAACTGGCCGAGCCCGCCGCTATCAATGTACGACACGCGGGCCAGGTTCAAGACAACGTGAAGACCGCCTCGCGCGATAACGTCCTCGATGTCGTTTTTGAGATGTTGGGCGGCCTCGTCGATCGTCAGCCTGCCGATAATGTTGAGAATCGTCACGTGTCCGACAACTTTCTCTTCAATCTTGACGTCCATGTGTGGCTCCTGAAGTGCTAAAAAAAGCGCAAGTCACCCTGTCGGGCCGCGGGCGCGCAGTGGCGGCTAGTCAGGACTTGGAGTCGCTGAGGATGGAGTAGCGGACCGACGCAGAGCCGCCGCCTCGTTCGCGCCGCTTTTCCTGTTCGGCTTGCAGCCAGTCGGCGAAATGACCGCCGTCCTGCCGACCACGTGCGTCAAACAACTCATGGGCCCGACGGGAAATCTGCTCGGGATCTTGCTCGTCGTAAACGAACAGAAGCTGATGCTGATCGAAGTGCGCCAACCACTCCTCCCAGCCGATTGGCCGGAAGCACGCCATCCCTGGGAAGTTGAATCGGACACCCGCCGCGCCGTCATCGACGGCCACGGTGGCCGGTCCCGAAGCTGTCGCCTCTCCGGTCGCCGGTTCAGCCTGATGTAGCGCCGCCCAGCGGCGGATGGTCGCGTGATCTCGCGTCGACTGCATGCGGACGCCGGGAGCGTCGCTCACGACCATTGCGGGCCGACGACCACGCGCCAAGGATCTTGAATCAGTCATTCGTCAGCATCGCAGAACGCTGATGGCTCCTCTGTCCTCAATTGCACACCGATGAGGAATTGAGGCAGGTCGCCGAACACCGATCGAGACGACCAATCGTTGCCGGCTAACCGGGACCGATCGCACGACCCACATCGAGGCCAAATTGCGGGTTTTCGCGCGGCCCAGAAATCCGAATAGGTAGTTTGGACCCACCGCCCTCCCGGCGGAAGAGCGGCTGTGCGATTTTTCCGACAACGGCCTTCCAGCCGCTCGTGGTTTCGGCGAGAGTCGCATCGAGCAGAAGGTTGCCATGAAAGTCGAGGGTCTCCTGCTTGAGGTTGTACGTGCCGGTAAGCTGAACGATCGCGCCTGGCACTCCAAACGAGAGATCCGAAAAGGTCAGTGTGCCGTCCCTGAGTGTGAACTTCGCCGACAGGCGCGACACCACGCTTGGGCCATTACCGGGCGCCTCGTGTCCTTTGCCGCGTTGACTCAGTGCATTGATCTTCTCCTGGACGTTGACGTTCGTGAACCGCGCCTCGTTCAGCCTGAAACTTCCAGACAGATCGAGCTTGTCGATGACGGTGCGGTCGCCGGCCGGCAACAGTAGCTTGGCCCGTAACTGCATG
>JBKPSH010000130.1:0-5592 GCA_046734955.1 Acidobacteriota bacterium | reverse complement strand
CCGTTTCTTGACGTTCTGACGTACTGTCCTCGTCATGGGTGGTCCTCCTTTGGCTGACGTACTTTCTGGTCGAAAGCAGTCTGCCCCAACTGGAGGCGCCACCCAAATTTCAACTGAGATTAGCTCGCACCCTCGCGAATCACTGATCGGGAATCACCGATCACGGATCGCGAATCACTGATCGTCGGATCCATGGATCCACGCATTAGTGATTCACGATGAGTGACCAGTGATTAGAGATTCAGAGTCGGCTGTCCGCCGCTGAAATGACGCCGTTGTATCGCCGGTAATAGTCCCACGCGGAAGCGACTGCCGTCACCAACGCGACCCACATGGCGACCGTGCCGAGCGCTGCGAAGACGGGGACGTCCTCGCCGAGAATCAGGAGCAGGACCGCGGTCACCTGTGACGCCATCTTGAACTTGCCGAGCGGTGACGCCGGGATGGAAACACCGCGCGATTGCGCGAGGCTTCGCAGCACCGTCACCGCGATCTCGCGTCCGAGAATGACGACCACCATCCACGATTGCGCGAGATCCATCTGTACCAGCGACACCAGCGCCGCGGTGATCAGCAGCTTGTCGGCCAGCGGATCCATGAACTGACCGAGCGGCGTGACCTGCTTGCGGCGCCGCGCCAGGTATCCGTCGAGCCAATCGGTGAGCGAGGCGATGCCAAAGATCGCAGCGCCCACCAGTTCTTTTCGCACGCCGAGAATCAGGCGTCCCTCGAATTTCGTCAGGAGTACGACGACGAGGAGGGGAACGAGAAAGATGCGGCCGATCGTGATCGCGTTCGGCAGATTCACGGCAGTGCCATCATCATCCAAAAATCAGCGGTTCAGCAATCAACAATCCGCATTATCATCGGAAGTTGCATGAAAGCCATTCTTCTCGCAGGCGGCAAGGGCACGCGGCTCAGGCCATTGACAGTTCACACGCCGAAACCAATCGTCCCGATCCTCAACCGACCATTTCTCTATTACCAGATAGATCTGCTCAAGCAGGTGCCGGAAATCGATGAGGTTATCCTCAGCCTGAATTATCAACCGCGACGCATCGAAGAGATTTTCGGCGAAGGCGCCGATCTTGGCGTGCGCCTCCGTTACGTCGTCGAGCCGATTCCGCTCGGAACGGGAGGCGCAATCCGGTACGCCGGCGACTCGTTGACCGATTCGGTCGTCGTCTTCAACGGCGACGTCTTGACGCAAGTGGATCTTGGTGCCGTGCTGCGGCTTCACCGCGAACGCCGCGCGAAGGCGACCATCGTGCTGACGCCGGTCGAAAATCCGCGTGCATACGGCCTGGTCGAAACGGATTCGCAGGGCAACATCCGCCGGTTCCTCGAGAAACCCGGGGAGGACGAGATCACCTGCAACACGATCAACGCCGGCATCTACGTCCTCGAGCCAGACACGTTCGACAGAATTCCGAAAGAGACGGCGTGGTCGATCGAACGCAGCTTCTTCCCTTCCCTCATCGAGCGCGGAGAGACGTTCGTCGCCTACGTCTACGACGGCTACTGGATCGACATCGGCACACCGGCGAAGTACCTGCAGGTGCACCGCGACATTATGGACGGTCGGTATCAGGCGCCGCCGTTCGCCGGTGCGCCTGCGGCGACGTGCTGGGTCTCCCCCGATGCGAAGGTGGACCAGGGAGTCGAGCTTCATGGTCCGTGCTTCATCGATGATGGCGCAGTGCTGAAGGCTGGAGCGCGGGTGCTGCCCTACGCCGTGATCGGACGGCAGACGCACGTGTCAGAAGGCGCTGTGGTCGATGGATCGATCGTCTGGCCGAACGGATGGATCGGTCCCGAGGCGGTCGTTCGATCGTCGATCCTGGGGCGCAACTGTCACATCGGCCGAAACGTTACCATTGACACTCCTGTGCAACTCGGCGACAAAACCGCTGTCACGGACTACAGCCGCTTATGACTACCAATTCCTCGACCATCAACACGTCCATTTTCAAAGCGTACGATATCCGCGGTCTCTATCCCGGTGAGGTGAATGAGGATGCCGCGTTCCAGATCGGCCGCGGCTTCGTCGCATATCTGAACGCGAAGCGGATTGCCGTATCGCGCGACATGCGTCTCAGCTCCCCTGCCGTCGCCACCGCCTTCATCGAGGGCGCTCGAAAGCAAGGGGCAGATGTCGTCGATTACGGAATGCTCGCGACCGACATGATGTATTTCGCCGTGGCGCGCGACGGTCACGACGGCGGCGCGCAGATCACGGCCTCACACAATCCGAAGCAGTACAACGGCATCAAGATGGTTCGACAGGAGGCGTTTCCGCTGAGCGGCGAAGCGGGCCTCGGCGAGATTCGCGACATGATCGTCAACCACACGCTGCCGGCTCCGGCCGCCAAGCCCGGCGCACTGTCACAGACGGACGTGCTCGACGATTACGTCAAGCACGTGCTGTCGTTCATCGATCCGCGGATCATCAAGCCATTCACTGTGGTCCTGGACGCCGGCAGCGGGATGGCAGGGCTGGTTGCGCCGAAGCTGTTCGAGGGTCTTCCCTGTCGCACCACGAAACTGTGTTTCGAGATCGACGGTACGTTTCCAAATCACGAAGCCAATCCGCTCATCGAGGAAAACCGTCGTGACATCGTCGACCGAGTCGTTCGCGATCGCGCCGACATCGGGATCGCCTGGGACGGCGATGCGGATCGATGCTTCTTCGTCGACGGCACCGGTGATTTCATCGCCGGTGATTTTGTCACGGCGCTGCTTGCCGAGGCTTTTCTCATCAAGCACCCAGGCGCGAAGATCGTTTACGACGTGCGCGCAAGCTACGCGGTGAAGGACATGGTCGCGAAGTATGGCGGCACCGCGTTAATGAATCGCGTCGGTCATGCGTTCTTCAAGCGGCGAATGCGTGAAGAGGGAGCGATCTTCGGCGGCGAGGTCACAGGCCACTACTACTTCCGCGATAATTTCTACGCCGACAACGGGTTCATCCCCGCGCTGCTCATGCTCGAGCTGATGTCCCATAAAGGCCGGACGTTGCAGGAACTGGTTGCGCCGCTGAAGCAGAAATACTTCATTTCCGGCGAGATCAATACCAAGATGCCCGACATGCGCATTGTTCAGGAAAAGCTGGACGCACTCGCGGCGCGGTATAAGGATGCGAAGGTTTATTCGATGGACGGCACGTCAGTCGAGTATTCGGATTGGCACTTCAACGTCCGCGCCTCGAACACCGAGCCGTTGATTCGGTTGAATCTCGAGGCGACGACTGAACAGAAAATGGAACAGAAGCGCGACGAGGTTCTAACGTTTATTCGAAACTAGTCGCGCGGTCTAAAGACCGCGCCTACGGGATGGTTTGCATCTTGAGGACGAAGGTGCGGTGAGTGTCCGCGCGATTGATTGTCAGCGTGCGGTCACGCCCGTCCTGCCGGAAACTCGATCGAAGTTTCTCGAGACTCATGCCAGACACCGGCGTGCCATCAAGTTCCAGAATCGTGTCACCGGCGCGAAGACCCGCATTGGCAGCCATGCCGCCGTAGCGTATCCAACCAATCACAAACGATCTTCCGTTTCGAGTAATCATGAATCCGGTCAGGTCGTAATCGTATGGGACGTCAAACAAGGCGCTGGGCTCAACGCTCAGCTGTCCCCTCTGCTGATCGATGGTGATCCGGAAACGCCGCAGCAGCCCATTTCCGATCGATCCATCGACGCGGCGATTGACTACGTCGGGCTGCGGAGCAGGCGAGACAGTTACTGGAAAGTCGCGGACGACAAAGCGTCCAAACGAGATGGCCGCACGATCGAGGACTGCTGCCCCTTCCATCCTGAAGGCATCGGCGACGTTTATTGCGTTCGCTGGCAGCGACACCTTGTTACGAGCGATGAACGCCGGGTCAAGGATTACTCCGTGACTTCTGCCGGTCTCGACGAGCAGCCGTGCTTCGAGAACGCGGCCGTTCGAGAGTGCGATCGGAACGCGCAGCACTGGTCTGCCGTCGAGCAGTTCGAGCATCGCGGTGTGGCCTGTCCCGGTTTCGGATTGCCCTCGCGCGTCGAGGGACATGCGCTCGGTGTCGTAATCGATCGTGACAGCGAAACGGCGGAAAAAGGGGGCACCCAGGATTCCGCCAAGCGCCTGGCTCTCTCGCATACCGTTTCGCATCGGCGTCACCGGCGCATCGACCCATTTTGTTCCTTGTATCGACAGCGAACGACTGACATCGCTCTTGGCCATATCAAGCCCGTGCTGTTGACTGTCGGCGTAGGTTCGATCCGAAGCCGAGTCAACCAGCCAGATCAGCGGCTCCGAATCGTTCAAACGGACGACGGCAAGCAGGATTGTGTGGCTCTCTACAGGCAACCCTTCGGGCACGGTCGGAGCGGGAAGGCGGTCATCGAAGGCTGCCTCGAGATCCTCGACTCGGACCCAGAAGGACGTGAGCGACTCTTCGCGGTTCACCCTCGAGTTGAAGTCGAAACGGTATACCCCGGTCATCGCGATAATCCTGTCCGGACCGCCGCCGGAGCTCATCAGCGGCAGTGTGGCGTAGTCGCGATGGATCAGCTCGCCGTAGTTCCATGAAATCTGAAGAAGAACGTTATCGGGCGAGCGGCCAAGCCTGGCGTGTTCTGTTGACAACTCGGTTACCTCGACCCAGGCATTGCGCGTCTTGCTGAACACGAAAAGGCCGGGTCTTTGCCCACCGCCGTTCCCGTAATCGCGCGACACAAATTTGTAGACTGGATCTTCGAAAATGACGTCGCGCCAGCTGGCCGGTGTCTGGGTGATTTTTGCGACGAGAGTGGGGCGCGTGAACTCCGGCTGGCGAGCATTGAGGCTACTTTGACTGAAGATCACGGTCAGCGCGAGTAGGATTCCCGCGCACGACAACGAGCGGATCACCCGTTCACAAGATCTCATGCACCCCTAGCGCGCGGCGCTCGCGAGGACCCCGATGCCCCGCTCCGCTTGCGCGGCTCACTTCGTTGCGCGTCTTTCATCGGGCGGTCAACCTTCATCGCCCATCCGTTGCGCAGGACGTTCGGCCCCCATATGCTAGGATCGGACTGACCGCGGGCTTAGCATAGTGGTAATGCTCTGGCTTCCCAAGCCAGTTAGACGGGTTCGATCCCCGTAGCCCGCTTAATCAACTGCTTCCCTCACAAGAAGTTCCGTCCGCCGTCTCCCGAGTGTGCAGAATATCTCCAAAGTTTTCGACATCCTGGCCCCCGGACTCTCGTCCGTCTCAGTGTCGGAGAATGCGATTCCGCGAGTCTGGCCTGTAGCACACTAAGCTCCAATGTCACGGCGCTACGTTGCGGTGGGATTTCCTACCGTCAAATTTGTGATCCGGCTGCAGTTAGTCGGCTGATCTGAAGGTGAGATAATTTGTTCAGGGGACACGCCGTCCAACCACCACTCCACCCTAACGGGCGGCACGCAGCTCCTGGCCATCGCATCACTGCTTCAAGCGCTCGTCTGGAACGCTATAAAACCCCGCCCTGGTTCGCGTCGACACGCCGGGCTGATGCACTTTCACACGGACGGTGTGGTATTTCAGCTTGCGTGGCGAGAACGTGTCCGCCGGCGGTTCGTACGCCAGTAGG
>JBKPSH010000129.1:0-43120 GCA_046734955.1 Acidobacteriota bacterium | reverse complement strand
GGCACGATCGTCAGGCCCGCCCCCGTGGCGGCCACGGTGGTCATGAATTTCCGCCGCGATATGCCGTCTGTCATGTTTTGCCCCCTTTCGCACACTATATAGCGAAGGCACATTGGCATGATGCCCCTGCTGCGGTCAAGTCTGTGGGTTTTAGCTTTTTGGTCTGTTCTCGGGTGTTTTCCGCCCGTCCATGCGGATGAGCCCACGCTGAAAACCGTCCTCGATCGGGCCGCGAAATATGCAGCCGACTATCACCAGCGATTCAAGGTGCTTGTCGCGGAGGAACGGTATATCCAGAGAACGGGACCCGCTCATCCCGCGACGCCCGAAAACCCGAGCCCGCTCCCTCCGCGCCAGGAGCGTCAGCTCAAGTCTGACTACATCCTTCTCCACGACTTCGCCGGCACGAATACGTGGGTAGGTGTCCGTGAGGTCCTGGAGGTGGACGGCGAGCCGGTGACGACCGATCGTGAGCGGCTTCGAGCGATCCTGGAAGACACGACCCAACCGCTCCTGTCGCGCGTCCGTGCGCTGGCCGATCAGCAGGCGAAATACAACCTGGGGGACCTGTATCGGACCATCAACGTTCCGACCTTACCGCTCGAATTTCTGCTTCCCGATCGTCAGCCGCGCTTTCGCTTCAAACACAAGGGAAGCACGTCTGTTCAGGATCGTCCCGTGTGGATCGTGTCGTTCGAAGAACGCGATCGTCCGACGATTATCCGCACGCCGGAAGGACGCGACATCACCTCGAGCGGCTCGTTCTGGATCGACCCCGCCAACGGCGCAGTCATTCGAAGTGAGCTCCGCACCGGGCAGTTGCCCGGCCGTCCACTGTCGACAATTATTCTCGTCGGGTACACACACAATAGCCGCTTCGACATGCTCCTTCCCGACGACATGAACGAGCTCTATCTCACCGGGCACACGCGCATCGAAGGGTATGCGACGTACTCGAATTATCGGAGGTGGGAGGCGGAAGTGCGGATAAAGTAGTTTGTTCGCTACTCGCTACTCGCTACTCGCTTCTCGCGAAACGGAGGACCGAGGGTGGAAGACCGAGCAGCCAGGAGCGAGCACCGAGGAGCCACAGCATGACAGTGATCCACGACATTCGCTATGCGGCCCGCCTCCTGATCCGTCAACCGAGGCTGACCTTCCTGGCTGCCCTGACAATGGCGCTGGGAATCGGTGCGACGGCGACGCTGTTCAGCGTCACCTACGGCGTCTTGGTTAAGCCGCTGCCGTGGCCGACTGGTGATCACGTCGTCCTCCTGAAGGAAACGCGGGCAGGGAGCCCGCCGCGCTTCGGTTCGTTTACAAACACGGCGTACTCGGCGTGGCAGGGTCACGCGGCGACGATCGAGGATCTCGCGGCGTGGTCACAGGCCACCGTGACCCTTTCAGGCGCAGGCGAGCCCGATCGGATCCGGATCGCGCAAAACACCGCCAGCCTGTTTCGCGTGCTGGGCGTACGACCGCTCGTCGGCTCGCTGTTCGACGTCAAAGACGAGGCCGACAAGCCGTCGGTCGTCGTTCTGTCCGAGAGTGTGTGGCGTCAGCGCTTCGGTGGGGACCCGCACGCTCTAGGACGCGTTGTGCGACTCGACAACGCGCCGTTCACCATCGTCGGTGTCTTGCCTGATCAACTGGCATTCCCGGATCGCCGAACGCGCGCGTGGATCCCGCTCCGCGTCCATCCGGCCGACGGCAATTACCTGTCGCTATTCAGCGCCGTGGCCAAACTTCGGCCCGGGGTGACGGCCGTCCAAGCTGCTGCGGAAGGAACCGCGCGGGGCAAATTCGTTGCCGATACTGGCATGACGACGACGGCCATTTTCGGCAGCAATGGTCCGGTGTCAATTTCAGCGGTGTCGCTGAAGGACGCAATGACAGCTGATGTCCGGCAGCCGCTGACAGTGCTGCTTGCTGCCGTGGTGTTGCTGCTCGCAACCGCCGCCGCCAATGTTGCGGGTCTCCAGCTGGCGCGAGCGACGGCGCGTCGGCGCGAGATGGCGATTCGTGCCGCGCTCGGTGCTGCTCACGCACGAGTCGTGCGTCAGCTGGTCGCTGAGAGTCTGCTGCTCGGGTTTCTTGGTGGCGCCGCGGGTATCGTTCTAGCGTGGTGGCTTCATCAGATGCTGCCGTATGTCCTGCCAACCGATTTTCCGCGCGTTGACGACATCGCGTTGGATGGAACGGTGATCGTTATCGCGTTGGTGGTTTCAATCGGCACCGGTCTTCTCTTCAGCCTGCTGCCGGTGATTCACCTCCGGCGTTCCGATCTCACCGCGTCCCTGAGTGAGGATGGCTCCGCGCCTGTCGGGGCCGGAGCAGCGACGCATGTTGGACGTACCCGCACGGCGATGATGGCGGGGCAGGTCGCGATTGCATGTGTGCTCCTGGTCGGTGCGCTGCTCCTTGCTCGCAGCTTTCTGTCGCTCTTGAACGCCGATCGCGGCTACGACCCGTCAGGGATCCTCACGGCGCGCGTGTCTCTTCCAGGATCGGTGTACTCACCAGACAGACGCTACCTGCTGGTTCGCGCCATTCTCGATCGCGCGACATTGATGAGCCACGCAACCAACGTGGCGTTCACATCGGAGTTGCCCGTCACAGCGGGCGGATCGACCGCCGCATTCACTCTCACGAGCACTAGCGGTGCGATCACGGCCCAGGCATCGCCGCGCTTGGTCAGCGCTGGTGCTTTCGCTGCACTGGGGATGCGTATCGTCGAAGGCCGCGGCTTCACCGAATTGGACGACGAGACGGCGCCGCCAGTCGCGATCGTCAACCAGGCGTTTGCCCGGCGATACCTGGGTAATGCCGCCGTTGGTGCGACATTGCCGATGGGCGCCGGCTATCAGGATCCCACCGTGCAGGCGACCATTGTTGGTGTGGTGGACGATATTCGATACGTCACGTCGACGACCGCATCGATGCCGGAGCTGTACTACGCGTATCGCCAGTTCAACGAACGGCTGCCAGTGCCCTCGGTGACGTTCCTCGTCCGCACGTCGGGCGATCCGCGCGCGCTGACGACGGATTTGCGCACCGCGATTCGCGAAGCTGACGATGCGCTCGTCCCAGATGCGATCGCGACGATGGAGGATCGCATTCTCACCGGCCTCGCGCGTCCACGTCTTTACTTGCTTCTGTTCGGCGGATTCGCCGCCGTGGCACTGGTCGTCGTGAGCGTCGGACTTTTTGCCGTGCTGTCACAGACGGTTGCCCAGCGCTCGCGCGAGATCGCCGTGCGCGCCGCACTTGGCGCTCGGCCGTCGGACATCCTGGCACTGGTTGCGCGTCAGGGACTTGCCATCACCACGGTGGGTTTGATCGTTGGCGTGGGCGCTGCGGCAGTACTATCGCAGTCGATGGCGTCGTTTCTTTACGGCGTCACTCCGCACGACCGGCGTACTTACGTTCTGGTGCCGGTGTTGATCCTGATCGTTGCGAGCATCGCGTGCCTTGGTCCGGCGCTGCGCGCGATACGTGTGGACCCCGTGAGAGTGTTGCGGGGTCAGTAAAAAGGGAAAAGGCAAAAGGGAAAAGGGAAGGGGGCAATGCCTTTTTCCTTTTCCCTTCCACCGGGAACAATCACACCCGGTGGAGCATCCACCCCACCATATCCTGGCGCTTTGAGAAGTGGAGGAGTGGCGCTATCGCCGGCAGACGAATGCCGGCGGCGTCGGCCATCGTGTTCACAGAGATCTGTGCTTCCGCAGGTTGCAAAGGCCACGGTGGATGGTGAATGTCGACCCGACATGCGTGAAATGAACTGTCGACGTTGAACAGGCAGTAACGCTCGGTCAGGAAGTATTCGAGTGTGGCTGGGACGGGTGCTTTTGCCTCGCCTGTCGGCCGGTATCGTGCGACAAATTCGGCCGGCCCGCCCGATGATCGTCGGCTCTCGTAGTCGACCCATCCATCACGTTCTTCGACGTTCATGTTCGCGGAAAAGTAGGGGAGGTGAAACATCGCTCGCGCGACGCCAACAGCGACCGCGTTCGCCGCATCGAGACTGAAAAAGTAGACCCCCGGATCACCACCGACTCGCACGTAAGTGCGAACGTTCAATTCCGCGAATTCCGACATCCAGGGCAGATTGGGAACGCCACGCGGTGAGACGTTGGTCATGTAGAACGGCACGACGCCCAGCCATGCCTGCCCCTCGAATTCGTCGAGTTCGAAACCGCTGGGGATCTTTCCGCGCAGCATTGCGGCATCGACCGGCCAGTGCGCAAACAGCAGATCGTTCCACGTTTGGGTCATAACCCACGGTGATGCCGGCATCGGCCAGGGTCGATGCGCGGTGACCTTGAGGATCTCGTGGTTGAACGACACTGATCACTCTACTATCTATCGGCGCAGGTCGCCAGCCTACGCGATAACCGACAACGAGAACTATTTGCAGCGAAGAGCCGCGATCGGATCAACCTGAGTCGCGTGTCGCAGGGGAAGGTAGCTTGCCGTGATGGCGACGAAGAACGCAAAAACTGTCACTCCCGCAAATGTCATGGGGTCGAATGCCCCGACACCAAATAGGAAATCCGGTGCGCCCGGCATTGTCAGCGTCGATTGCAATAGATGCGAGAGTCCGCCAGCAGCGGCCAATCCAATAGCAGCACCGATCATTACCGGTCTCAGAGCTTGCCGAATCATCAGCCAGCGCACGGTGGCCGGGGTGGCGCCAAGTGCCATGCGGATACCGACTTCACCTCTGCGCTGAGCCGCAGTGTAGGAGGTTACGCCGTAGAGGCCGATCCCAGCGAGAAGTAACGCGACGAGCGCGAGCGCGGCCACACACGGCGCGATGATTCCGGGTAGAGCCAGCTGAAGCCGCACGAATGGAGCGTCGTCCAACTTTGCGACATGAGCAGACGGCAACAATCGTCGATCAGTTGCTTCGATGGCATCGGTGACCGCGGCGGACACATCGCGAATATCCGCGTTGCTTCGAAGCAGCAGGTTATAAGGCTGACCGGAACGAATTGGCAGGTAGACATAGGCGGGATCGATGCGGGATAGGTTTGCGCTCCGCACGTCCTTCGCGATGCCGATGACTTCGAAGTCGGCGAGCTGGCCTTTGAAGTTTATGTCCAGTGTAAGCCGCCTGCCGATCGGATCATCCTGCGGCCAGAAAAACCGGGCTGCTGATTCGCTGACGATGGCAACCGGATTGCCGACGCCGTCTTGATTGCTGAACGTGCGCCCGCGCTCGATTGGAATGCCCATGGTTGCGAAGTACGAGGGCGAGACGTAATTCGCTAGAGTTCTCGCGGACCGATGACCCGACGGGCTTCCGGGATCGTTGACCATCATGGGCGGTGTCCATGTGCCACCGAAGGGATATCGGTCGACGAGCGCCATCTGCTGAATGGCTGCCGACTGTCGTAAGCGATCGAGGATCCGTTGTTGTAATCCGGGAGCGGTCTCGGGATTTGAACCGAGGCTCATAAATGCCATGAAGACTCGCGCCGATTCGAATCCGGGATCCGCGCGCTGCGCGTATGTCAGACCCTTCAGCAGCAGGCCGCCACAAATCAGAAACGCGATCGAGACCGCCATCTGACCGGCGATCAGCCACGAACGCGTCGGCCGCAGGCGATCACTCATCGCTGACGCTTCTCCTTTGAGCGAGGTCACGAGATCGGGCCTGGAGCTCTTCAACGCGGGCGACAGCCCGAATAGCAGGCCGGTCGTCAGAGACACCCCGATAGCAAATGCGAGAACCCGTGCGTCCGGCGACACCGACGCAACGAAGGGGCGGTCACTCAGGAAGATGAGTTGGACAACGCGGTCGACGACGTTCCACGCCAAAGCGCCGCCCCAATACGAGAGCAGCAATCCGCTCATCCCGCCAATTGTTGCCAGCAGCACGTTCTCGGTCAGGAGCTGCCGGACGACGCGGCTCCGGCTGGCGCCTAGCGCCAGTCGCATGCCGATTTCTCTCTGGCGCGCGACGCCGCGCGCAAGCAGCATGTTGGCGAGGTTGGCACAGGCGACGAGCAGAATCATCGATGCGATCGTCATCGCCAATGCCGCAATCGCAGCGAAACGCACATCGTCAGTTCCGCCGAAGAAGACCGCTGGCTGAAGTTTCAGCGCCATGGTTCGATCTCCGGCAAAGTTCGTCTCGGGATGTTCGACCAGCTGTAACGTCAGGACCTGCATTTCGGCGCGGGCTTCTTCAAGCGGGCACTCAGGTTTTACACGCGCGAGCAGCTGAAGGCGATGCCTGTCGGCTCGCTCGAGCCACGCCGCGCCAGGGGTCAAGACGCCCTGCATCATCAACGGTGCCCAGAAGTCTGGCACTCGAGGAGGATTTCCTGTTCCGATGAATGTCGCGGGTGCGACGCCGATGATCGTGAACGCCGTTCCGCTCAACACGATCGAGCGGCCGATCGCGTGTGGGTCTGATTGCAAGTGATGACGCCAGAATCCATCCGCAAGTACGGCGACGGGATTTCGGCCCGGCACCTGATCTTCCTCGGGCACAAACGTGCGCCCGAGAGCGGCGGTGACCCCGAGCACCGCAAAGTAATCGCCTGATACAAGCTGTCCTTGCACCGTCTGGGCGCCATCGACCGACGACGGCACCGACTCCGGCCAACTAACGGCAATGAGCGATGCGAGCCGCTGGCTGTTCTTGCGAATATGTGAGTACTCTTCAAATGAGAACGCGTACTGAACGTCTCCCCGCGCGCCGCTTTGGAACCAGCGTTCGACGCGAACAAGAGTGTCCGCGTTGGCCACAGGCAGCTGCTTGAAAGCGACCGCGTTGAGCAACGTAAACACGATCGTGTTCACACCCACGCCAAGAGCAATGGTGAGGATCCCGACGAGCGTAAACCCCGGATTCCGCCGGAACACACGAACGGCGTATCGAGCGTCCTGCCAGAGGTGATCGAGCACAGGCACGCCCCGCTGCTCCCGCTGCTCTTCTTTCAACTGCGTGACCCCGCCCAGTCGAACACGTGCCAGCCGCGTGGCGTCGGCAGGCGTCAGGCCACGCTCGATGTACTCGTCAGTGAGCCGCGCGAGGTGGTCCTGGATTTCAGTATCGAATTCTTGATCGAGCGAGGAACTTCGAAACCAATCAACGAGGCGCGAGACGATGGTGACCACGCGTGCGCGCATGATGGGTGTTCAGCGCACCATGGCGAGGAGACGCCCGATGACTCCGGAGATTCTCGCCCAGTTCTCAGTTTCCGCGGCGAGCTGGCGCCGGCCGGCCTTCGTGATGGTGTAGTACCGCGATCGTCGATTATTCTCGGAAACACCCCACTCGGCGGTGATCAATCGGCGCTGCATCAGCCGCTGGAGCGACGCATACACCGTGCCCTGGTTTACCAACAGTGCGTTATCGCTGATCTGCTCCAGCCGGCGCGCGATCCCGTACCCATGCAGCGGCCCCATCGCTTCGAGCGCCTTGAGCACCATCAGATCGAGCGTCCCCTGCAGGATTGCCGACTTTCCGTCTGCCATGATCTCTCCTGTGGTCAGGTCACATGAGAATGGCACTCTTCCTGTGGGATGTCAATAGGAACGGCCCCCAGGAGCGAGCAGCCGCCAGTAGCTGACAGCCAGGAGCCTACCTGACCGCAAACAGCAAACGCGGAAAATCGAACCTGCCCGCAACCGCGTCGATGATGTTGATCTGGCACGTATACAAGCCCGGCGTGAAGGATGACGCGGGGACTTCGAATTGAAAGAGTGCCGCGTGTCGATCCGGTGCGTCGATAACGGTTCGTTCGACGACTGGGGTCTCGAAGAACTTTACCTTGCCGCGGTAGAACGCGAGGCTGGTGCGAAGTTCCGGCGCCGACCCGTTCGTTTGTCCCGGGTCATACACCTCGTAATAGAAGAAGAGCTTCTGATCTTTGCCCACGACATGGGTGAGGTTTGGGAGAAGTTGCACGCCGTCGCGAATCAGCGGGTTGTCCGTCTTTCCTTTTGTCGTGACCGTTTGCAACTGCGTGCTGAGGACGACGGAGCTGACTTTCATCGGCGCCTGTTTCAATTCGGGAACGACGATCGGGGCTTCGAATGTGCCCATCAATCCGGTGGCGTTCTCGCGGACGACAACCTTGACGGAGAACCGTCCCGGCGGCAGTGTGACGCCTGATTGATAGAGAACCTGCTTGCCGGCCAGCGTCTTCTCGGTGCCGGGTGGCAGCTTCAATGTTTCACGGAAGCGGCCAACGGGAAAGTTACGTTCGTCACGGACCATGCCGAACACGTCGAGCGACACGAAATCCTTGGAGTTTGCGACCGGAACTGCCGAACCCGGCACCGTCAACGACACCGGCACATAGTACTTGTCCGCCGCGAGCCGGAACCATCCGCCGGTGACGAGAACGGGAAGATCCGTCGCCGACACCGCTGCAAACATCTGCTCCTCGAGTTGCGACTCGCGATCGTTCTTCGACGTGTGGCCGAAGTCGCGCTCCGCGTAATATCCGGCGCGTGCTTCCACCCGCAGGCCGTCGCGCTTCACGCGAACCTGGATTCGCCGAAACCGTCCGTCCTTCGTCGCATTCGTGCTGCTGTAGCCGAGCAGGTAGTACGCCGACATGTCGCGTTGCACTCGCGCGAACGCTTCGCCGAAATCGTTGGTATCGGTGAACGCGCGGCCGCCGGTGTCGGCTGAGAGCGTCGTCAACGTGTCCTGCGACGAAGCAAGCTGATCGAATTGCTGCTGGACGCCGCGCCCGGAAAAGAGCGACTGTCCGCGTCCGCTTGCCTGCCGCGCATCGCCGCCGGGCACGACCGCCTGCAATCCGCGCGTGTCGATGGCGTAGATCGACACATTCGCTCGTACCGCCGCGTTGATGGCCGATCGCAGCTCGACCTGATTGTCCTGGCCGCTGCGCTGCATGCCGGCGCTGAAATACAGGATGGATTTCTTCTGCTCGATCGGCGACAGCGCTTCCGCGAGTGTCTTGAGCGCGCGCAGCCGCACATCGTTGTTGAACATGTCGAGTTCGGCGGTTTCGGTCGAAGTCGTGTCGTCGCTGGCGGTCGCTTGCGCTTCATCGATTGCCGCAGTACTGGCGTCCGCCGTCGGCGTCGAGGTGCCGTCGGTGTAAGCAATCGTGTTGAGCGCCGATGCAACTTTCGCCCGGTCGGCGGTGAAATCGGTCAGCACGCTCAGCGTCGACCCGATGGTCGCAACCGCCACGAGATCGGCGGGCGACATCTTCTCTCCGACGTACTTGTTCGCCGAATCAACCGCACGCTGGACGTCCTCCGGTTGCATCGAGCTGACGTCGAATACGATCGTGATCAGCCGGCGTCCGGCCAGCATGTCGGAGGTCATCGGTGTCGCCGTTTCCGCCGCCCGCGCGGTCGTCGTCGACGCAGACGCCGCACGCTTGTTGTCTTCTGCGAGCTTTTCTTCGACGCCGGCGAGAAGGCCCGCCGACTGCACAGCCTGGACGGCTTTGTCGGTGATCTCTTCGAAGTTGAAATTCGTGATGTCCTGCGGACGGCCGTCTTCCTTCATCTCAAAGTCGGCGGCGGTCAGATTCCGCACCACTGCGCCCGACTTGTCGCGGACGATGACGTCGACGGAGACGAGGTTCAGGCGCGACCGGAATACAGGCTGCGGTTGCGACTGTTGCTGGGCGAACGGGGCAGTTGACGTGGCGATCGCAGCCACGACGGCGATTGTGATGATGGGCGCGTAGCGGAGAAGAGAGGGACGCATCAAATCACCGTCGTTCAGCGTCACGCTGCATTCCTGCATAAGAGATCGAAAGGAGAAACGAGAAAGGAGAAATGCGTTTGATTCTTTGACTTCTCCATTCTCCGTTCTCCTTTCTCCTTTTCTGTCTCTCTACAGTGATCGCCGTTGATCGATCCCGTGCGCCGTGACTAGAATCGGAACCGCAAATTCAGCGTCGTCGATCGCATGCCGCGCACCGATAGCACCTGGCCGAACGTCGGCGAGTTCACCACCGTGTCGATAGTGCCCCAGTTCACCATGTTGAGCAGGTTGTTCGTGTTCACCTGGATCGTTATCACGCGGTTGCCACCCATTCGAACGTCGCGCGCGACCTGCAGGTTGAGCAGCCGGCTCCCCGGACCGATGATCATATTGCGCGAGGCGGTGCCGTAGCTGCCCGTGGGCGGAATGAAGAAGGCGGTCGTGTTGAAGAATCGGTCGATTGTCGGGTGCTCGAGCGAAACCTCCGCCCCCGTGTAGTTCGCACGCAGCGTGCCGTTGGTTCCGCGCGCAACATCACTCACCGCCCCTGTCACGCGCGGTGTGTACGGCGTTCCCGATTGCGCAGTGAATGTCGTTGACACACGCCAATCGCGGAACAACGACTGGCGCACACCAGGCTGGGTGAGCCACTTCCGGTTCGGTCCGAAGGGAAGCTCGATGTTGGCGTTGGCCGAGAGTCGCTGACGTCGATCGAAACTCGAAAGCCCCCATTCCGCGCCGAGGTTCTGATCGTCCTGCGCGACGGTCGTCCCGCCGCCGCCAATGGATGACGCGTCGTCGCGCGACTTGGCGAGCGTGTAAGTGACGCCCCATCCGATCCCCTTTGCCGGCCGCCGCGTCGCGCGGAAGGTGGCGGCGTGCAGGATCGACTGTCCATCGGATGTCTGCCAGAGGAACGGTTCGACGCCAGCAATACGGAGACCGTCTGGTCCCCGATTTGGTGCGCGCACCATGTCGAGGTCGGCCCCTCGCGTTTGCGTGTAGCCGCCGCCGAAGTTCCACACCTGCCGGACGTCCTTCGAGAGATCGACATTCACCGTTTGAACGAGTCCGAGCGCGTAGGTCTTGTCGATGCCGTATTGATTCGTCGTCTCGGCCGGTGACGCGTTGATGAATGGCTGTTGGATCGAGAGTGGATCCGCGTAGGTGCCGATCGTGTTGTCGGTGACGGCGAATGGCGCCTGGCCTGTGAGCTGGCGCGCGATCGACGAGTACGACCCCGAGTTGTAGCTGATGCCGTAGCCTCCGCGAACGATCATGCCGGGCTTCACGCGCCACGCGAAGCCGACTCGGGGAGCGACGTTGTTCGTATCCGCGTCCAACAACTCCTTCGGGAAGTGGCCGGTGTAGGCGCCGGTCTGACCCGAGATCACGGGAGCCGCCGCGGTGAAGTCAGGTGTGACGTCGAGGTTCACCATCTGGCCCGAACGTTCGTAGAAGGGCCAGATCAACTCATAGCGCACGCCGAGATTCAGCGTCAGCTTGCTGTGGTAGCGCCAGTCGTCCTGCCAATAGGCGCTCAGAGATTTATCGGTCAGGCGAACATTCCCAGGTCCGTATTGAACGGTGGCCTGCTGCGGCATGCCGAGAAGAAAGTCCGCGAAGTCGAGCGCGCCACCGCGAATCGTGGTCAATCCGCCCGACGAGTACAGACCTGTGAACACGAATGCGCCACGCGCGTTGCTGTCCGTCTGGTTGTCGGATTGATCAAAGCGGAAATCACCACCGATGTGCATCGTGTGTTTTGTGCCGGCAGGCCTGGTCAATCCGTACGCCAGCGAGAGCCGCTTGTCGGTGCGACGGGTCGGGGTGAGATCTCGCACGCTCGAGAACGTCGAGAACGACAATTGAGGCACACCCCAATCGAAGGGATCGGTCGCCACCCCTGTGATCCCGGCGTCACCCGCGACATTCTCGATATATGCGTACTGGTTTATCGACCGCGATTCCGTCCGCGAATAATTCACGTTCACGTTATGCAGCATCCGCCGGTGCTGAATGTTGACCGACACAGGCAGCGTGAAGCTCGATCCGTTGTTCGCGCCACTCAGGAGCGGAAACACATTGTTCTGATCGTTGTCGTTACGGCGGTACTGCAACTGCGCCGTCATGTTGACGCTGGTGCCCTGTTGACCGCGTCCGCGTCCTCCCGGTCCGCCAAAGCCGCCGAATCCGCCGCGGCCGCCGCCCCGTCCGCCCGGCCCGCCGCGTCCCGTATTCTGCGTGAAGCTGTGCGTGATGCGCAGGTTCAGGTTATCGGTCGTGGACTGATTCATTGCCGCGTAGTGATAGTTCCGGTTCGTGTCGTCGAGATTCGGAAGCGGAATGAAACGCAACAGCGAGAGCGATGTCGAGTTGATGCGAGAAGAGGGAATCTGATTGCCGTCAAACGGCAGTCCGGTTGCCGGATCGATTAGCTGACTTCTAATGTCCGTGAAATCGCCGGCACGCATCGCCGCGGTTGGAACGGTTGCGTACTGATCGAAAAGATCGCCGCCCCGAGTCCCGTTGTAGGTGGCCATGAAGTTCGTCCGGCGATCGCCTTTATAGACGTGCGGGATTCGAACAGGACCGCCCAACGTGATACCGAATCCTTGTCGCGAGTACGGCGTCTGCTGTGCCGATGCTCCCGGATGCAGCTGATAGGGTGCGCTGTCGAGCGCAGATCCACCGAACGTGTAATTGGTTTGCGCGTTGTACGCGTTCTGTTCTCGGCCACGACCACCGAGCACGAAATCTCCGCGTCCTCCTCCCGGACCGCCGGGCCCGCCGCGCCCACCCGCGCCGCCGGCACCTGGTCCTCCGCGTCCGCCAGGGCCGCCGAACCCTTGACCGCCACCGTCGAATCCTCGTCCCCCTGGTCCGAAACCTGGCGCGAATTCGCCGGTCACGGGATTGAACTCACCGCGTCCGATGGCATCGAGGCGCTCGTTCATCATTCCGCGATCGAGACTCGCCATATTGCCGTTGATGGCGACAGCTTCGGTTGGACCCTCGGTTGAGAAACCGGGCGGCAGCAGCAAGCGCGCAGCCTCACTCGTATCGTTCGTCTCGACACCGGCCGCTGCGGCCGCTTGAGTCTGCACGTTAAGAGTTTCGAAACGCTGCGCACCGAGCGTGGCGCCAGTCGGCGCGCCTGCCGCCGCGGCTTGCGGCGGCGCACCGCGACGTCCGGATGAAGTCGTTGTCGCCGGTGATACGGGAGGAGGTGCTGCGGCAAGCGGCCCGCGCGGCGCGAGTGTGAGCTGAAAGTCGACCACCTGATCGCACGTGCCTCCGCCGACCGTGATCGATCGCGAAGCAGATGTGAAGCCCGTCAGCTCGGCGGCGAGATCGTAGGCTCCTTCCGGTAGCGCGATTCGATATGTGCCATCGGGATCAGTCGACGTGGCACTCTTCACGGTGCCCGAGCTTCGAACGAGCACCGACACGCCCGGGAGTGGTTGGGTTCCGCTCACGGCACGGCCAGTGATCCGGCATGCGCCTGCAGCCTGCTGCCATGCGTCGAGCGGACCTCTGAGTCCGAAGGCCAGCGCGCCGCACGCCGCAATGATTGCGACCCGTGCGATTGACGGCTGCCGCAGAGCGGGCCGCAATGCGCTTCCGTCTTCGGTCAACGCGTTCACCCGCACCAGATTACGCTTTCTCGCCAGAGATCGTTGAACGCCACGGAAGAACACGGACTGACACGGAAACTTAACGCCACGGACGAACACGGATTGACACGGAAACTTGATGCCACGGAGGAACACGGATTAACACGGGAAACCGCCGAGAACCTGTGCTGTTCGCATGGGCGTTCATGCGTGATCAGCCGGTTTCGGTGACGGTTCGCCAGCTACGCGCTACGACGCGACTGGTGCGACCGCCTTGCTATCTTTCGAGTCGGGCGCGTCGCCGCTTTCCCCTGGTGACTTGTGTTCGTCGGTCGTGCGCTCCGGCGCTGGAGCGGTGATGGCCGGAGAGTCCGTGAGAAGGCTCTTCACGATCGCGTTGCCAGTGAATCCAATCACTCCCGCCACGGGGAATGCCAGGAGCGCGTGAATGAGACGGAGCTGCCGGCGATCGATCGGTTCACGTGATGCGCGCTGGATGGCTGGACGCTTCTTCATGTGACCCCTCCGTACTTGATGCTTTTATACGAGGGGCGTATGGCCGGCGGGCGGCAGGTTTGTGACAAATGTGTGGCTGCATTAGTGAGTGGGTGCCAGGAGTGCCAGGGGTGCCAGGAGTGCCAGGGGTGCCAGGAGTGCCATGGGTGCTAAGAGTGTCCCGGTGCTAGGTGTGCCATGCGTGCGAGGTGTGCATCGTGGCGCGCGCACCCCTGGCACCTTTGGCACGCTTGGCACCCCTGGCACCCTTTAAGCCGCAGGCAGGCTCAGCTCGAACATCGCGCCCCCATCAGGCGCATTCGCTGCGGCTACCGTCCCGCCATGACGTTCGATAATGGCGCGCACGATGGAGAGGCCGAGGCCGCTGCCCGACGGAACAGCCGTGCCGGCACGTGAGGCATCCACCTTATAGAAACGATCGAACACTCGAGGGAGATGCTCCGCGGGAATTCCTGGACCTGTATCCCTGACGGTGACGTGCACGCCGCTTTCGTTAGGAGATGCGCTGAGTCGGACAATGCCGTTCTCTGGCGTGTGACGGATCGCGTTGGCAGCGAGATTCTGCAGCGCCTGTTCCAGCCGTCCAGCATCTCCGAGAATGCGCGGCGTGCCAGGGGCGACGTCAGTCTGCAGCGACACATTTCGATCCCGCAGCGACGGCTCGTGGCGGTCGGCAATCCGCTTGAACAGATCCTCGACGGCAACTGGCTCAGCCTTCAATCGATCGCCGCCTCCTTCAAGCCGCGCAAGATCGAGGAGATCGCCGATGATCGCCTCGAGCTTGTGCGTCTCCTGTTCGACGATGTCGAGATAGCGTTTGCGTGTGTCCTGATCGAGTGGCACATCCGCCATGCCGAGCGTTTCAACGTAGCCGCGGATCGCCGACAACGGCGTCATCAGCTCGTGCGACACGTCGGCGAGCAATTGACGTCGCGCGCGATCGGATGCGGCAAGCGCGGTCGCGCGGCTCTCGAGGTCGTCGGCCATCCGGTTGAACGTGCGCGCGAGCGAACTGACCTCGTCGCCGCCGCTCTCCTTCGCCCGCACATCGGTTCGACCTTCACCCAGCGCGCGGGCGGCGTGCTCGAGAGAGCGAATGCGTTTGTGCACCGGACGGAAGACGAATAGCGCGGTCAGCGTCGCACCCAGCACGAGAAGGCCGAGGGCCAACCATGTCAGCGTTGGTCCAAGTTCCCGCAGCGCGACCGAAACGGGTGGTGGATTTAACGGCACCGCGACGATACCGACCTGACGCTCTGCCGCCATGATCGGTGCGTACTCGGCCGGGAATCGCGGACCGCCGCGACGTCCGAAACCGCCACCGGGTCCGGGGCTTCCGGGAAACCCTCTCGGCTCAATCGCGGGCGCCGATCCTCTCGGCTCAATCGCTGGCGCCGATCCTCTCGGCTCAATCGCTGGCGCGGACGGGGAGTCGCCGCTCGATCCGCGTGACGATGGCGCGCCCTCGCGTCCGCTTTCGCCGCCGGACGGCCCCATCGGCGGACGGCCCCCGACAGGTTCACCGAATCGTCCACTACCAAACATCTCTCCTCGTAATCGGCCCTGCACCGATCGGCCGAATTCCGGCGGCAGGCCGTTCGGCCGGTTCGAAACGCGCTGGCCATTGGTCAGGACGACGAGGAACGGCTGATAGATGTGAGAAAAATGATCGCGCACGAATGCGTCGAGATCGACATCCGGACGCTGCTGTACCTCTGAGCCAACTTCTTCCGCAACCATCGTCGCCAGCTGCGCCGGCGTTCGTGGCGTGGCCGCAAAGATCCGATCGGTGAGCCACAGGAACAGCAATACCTGTGACAGCAGCAACACCGCCAGCATCGCGATGAAGCCGAATGCGATCTTCCAGTAGAGACTCCGATACCAGACGGGATCAGACATCGGCGAACTTGTATCCCGTGCCCCACACGGTCAACACGAATTTTGGATCGGCCGGATCCTGCTCGATCTTCCTGCGGACTCGTTTCACGAGCGTATCGACGCTCCGTTCGGTGATGTGCGTGTCGTCTCCCCACACCTTCTGCATCAGCGCATCGCGGCTGAAGACAATGCCGCGATTGGTGGCGAGCAGATACAGCAGATCGAATTCATGCGCGGTCAATTCGATCTCGCGATCCTGGACTCGTGCATGGCGCCGCGCCGGATCGACCGTCAATCCGCCGGCAACGACCGCCGCCGCATGACCGGGCGCCCGTGACGGCCGCCGCCGAAGCAGCGCGCGCACACGGGCGATGAATTCTCGGATGCCAAATGGCTTGGTCAGGTAATCGTCCGCTCCGCTCTCGAGACCAAGGACCTTGTCCGACTCTTCCCGGCGCGCGGTGAGCATCAGAATCGGAACGTCGCCATTCAGCGATTCGCGGCGCACGGCACGACATACCGTGACCCCATCCAGCTGCGGCAGCATCACGTCGAGGATCAACAAGTCGAACGGATCGGCTTTCGCCAGCCGCAGCCCGGTCGCGCCGTCACCGGCAGACATCGCTGTCAGCCCTTCGAGCTGCAGGTGCAGTACGACCAGGTCACGAATGTGCGCATCGTCTTCGACGACGAGTACCCGACCGCGCGACTGTCCATCGGTGTGCGAGTCAGCAGTTGGTGTCACAATTCCAGTCTACCGAAGAGCGGGGGTGGTGGAACGGTGCCACCGTTTTATCACCGCATCGCCATCAGCGTGCCACCGGCAATGACTCGCGATGTCCATCCGCGCAGACAGAAATGTGCAGCGGGGATGACGATTTTCTGTGGAATTCACTGTCGAATTGCGCAAACCCACGGGAACGAATAGTTGCGCTCGTGGTATTCGGATTGCTTATACTTAGGCGCCTGCCTGCACGTCCGTTCGGAGGATTTCCGTGAATCCTAAGCGCATCTTTTCTTTCGGGCTCGCCGTGATCCCGGCTGCCGCTCTGACTCTGTGGCCGGTCGAGGCTGCCGCTCAACATCGTGGCGGCTACCACGGTGGCTACCATGGCGGCACTCACGTCGCCATTGGTGTCGGGGTTGGTTTCGGCTATCCCGTCTATGCCGCACCGTATTTCTACAACCCCTATTGGTGGGGAGCTTACGGTGGTTTTTACGGCGGGTTCTGGGGTTATCCCTATTTCGGATACCCTGGCTACGGCTACCCCGGATATGTCTACGACACGTCGGCGGATCTTCGAGTCCAGGTTACGCCGCGAGCAGCGGAAGTGTACGTGGATGGATACCTCATAGGCACGGTGGATGATTTCGATGGTGTATTCCAGCGTGCCCGTATGCCGCTTGGAGAACACGAGGTCACGATCTATTCGCCGGGTTTCCAAAGCATCACGCAGCGGATGCTGTTCCGTCCGTTCGAGTCTTACAAGATCAAGGACACGATGCGACAGCTTCCTGCTGGCCAGCCGGATGAGCCGCGTCCCGCACCCGCGCCACGTCCGAAACGGGAACAGCGGTTCGGTCCCGAATCCGCGGGTCCGCCGATGGGGCCGGCTCCGAACTATCGTCAACCTGAGGGTGCGCCGCAGGAGCCACGGAACCAGAATCGGGTGGAGGTTGAACCGGGAGCCGATCGCTTCGGCACGATCGCTGTACGTGTGCAGCCGGCCGACGCAGACGTTCTCATCGATGGCGAGCGATGGGAAGCGTCAGCGGGCGAACGCGTCGTGGTGCACCTGAGCGACGGTATGCATCGAGTGGAGGTCAGGAAAGCTGGCTTCGTGACCTACACGTCGACGGTCCGTGTTCGAAGTGGTCAAACGTTCACGGTGAACGTCAGTCTTTCGCCGCAGTAGCGGCGCGCGGGTTCGACGTACTTCCGGTCTGCATTTCTTGATGCGCCTGGGGCCCCACCCCAGGCGCTCTCGCTCGGCGACTTCCGCCTTCGCTAAAGCTCCGGCGGACCGCCGTAGCCTTGGCGGAGGCTGGTCGCGCCTCGCTTGGGCCGCGGGCGCTTTCCCTTTTACCTTTTACCTTCCAACAATGGGCTTCTATCGGCGTACGACGCCAAGTCGGGCAAGCCCCATTTCCAGGTGCAGCGCCTGACATCAGCCCCCGAAGTCTTCGCTTCGCCTGTCGGCGCTGCCGGACGGGTGTATATTCCATGCCGCGACGGCATCACGGTCGTCCTGAAACATGGGCCGACCATGGAGACACTGGCGGAGAACACGCTGTCAGATGGATTCGATGCATCGCCGGCGCTGGTGGACGGCGAGATGTACCTGCGCGGATATAGGTATTTGTACTGCATCAGTGAATGATGCTGAAATTGCTGATTGTTGATTTCTGATTGCTGATTGGGCGCGGTCTACCGACCGCGCCTTTAATTTAAACTCAATCAGCAATCAGCATTCGAAAATCAGCAATTTCCGTATCACCAAAGCGAGTAACACATGACACGCTTCCCCATTGACCGTAGGCAGTTCATCCAAAGTGTCGCCTCAGCGGCGGCAATCTCCGCACTTCCGAAGGATGGGTTCGGTATGGCCGTGAAGCAGAACGCACGACCGCGCATCCGATTCTCTGTGATCGGCATCAACCACTCGCACATTAACGGTCAGGTGAACTCTGTGCTGCGAGGGGGCGGGGAACTCGTGTCGCTGTATGCGGCCGAGGACGATCTGGCTGCCGCGTTCATGAAGGCATTCCCGCAGGTGAAGCGCGTCCAGAGCGAGAAAGAGGTCCTGGAGGATTCATCGATTCAGCTTGTCCTGAGTTCGGCGATTCCGGATCAGCGCGCCCCTATCGGCATCCGCGTCATGCAGCACGGCAAGGACTACATGGCCGACAAGCCGGGCATCACGACACTCGAACAGCTTGCGGAAGTCCGCAAGGTGCAGGCACAGACCAGGCGTATCTATTCGATTATGTATAGCGAGCGATTCGAGAATCGCGCGACGGTCAAGGCTGGCGAGCTCGTGAAGGCCGGAGCGATCGGTCGAGTGGTACAGACGATTGGGCTTGGTCCTCATCGTATCCATCCGCCGGACCGGCCGGCCTGGTTCTGGGAGAAGCCGCGTTACGGCGGCATCCTCTGCGATATTGCTTCCCATCAGGCCGATCAGTTTCTCTACTTCACGGGTTCAACGCGCGCTGATGTCGTGGCGTCACAAGTCGCGAACGTCCGTCATCCGCAGCACCCGACATTCGAAGACTTTGGCGACGTGACGCTGCGCGGCGACAAAGGGACGGGCTACATCCGCGTCGATTGGTTTACCCCTGGCGGGCTCGCCACGTGGGGCGACGGACGATTGACAATCCTCGGAACCGACGGATTCATCGAGATCCGCAAGAACATCGACATTGGCGGCAAGCCGGGCGAGAGTCACCTCTTCATCGTCGACCAAAAAGAAACGCGCTATATCGACTGCAAGGACGTGAGCCTGCCATACGGTCCGGCGCTGGTGAACGACGTGCTGAACCGGACCGAAACGGCGATGTCGCAGGAGCATTGTTTTCTCGCGACCGAATTGATGTTGAAAGCGCAGAAGCAGGCGCAGCGCGTGAATCTGACGTAACGAAAAGGATTGACGCATGGCACGACGACAACGGACGTCGCGACGGGATTTTCTCGCCACGGCGGGCAAAACATTGGCCGCGACGTCGGCGATCTCCGGCTTTCCCTCGATCGTGCCGTCATCGGTTGTCAGCGCCTTCGCGCCGTCCAATCGGATCAATATTGGTGCGATCGGCAACGGACGGATCTCGCGCGGCCACGATCTGCCGGGCCTGTGGAAGTACGACACGGCGCGCATCATGGCAGTCTGCGATCTCGATAGCCATCGCGCCGAAGACGCACGGACCCTCGTCAACGGCTACTACACGAAGAAGACCGGCAAGAAATACGACGGCGTGACCACGTATGGCGACTATCGCGAACTCCTCGCGAACCCGGATGTGGACGCGGTCGTCATCAGCACACCCGATCACTGGCATGCGATCATCGCCATTCATGCCGTGCAGGCGGGCAAGGACGTGTACCTGCAGAAGCCGGCGTCGTTGACGATTGCCGAAGGGCGCGCACTGAGCGACGCAGTGCATCGCTCCGGTCGGATCTTCCAGATCGGCAGCCAGCAGCGTTCGTCACCGCAGTTCCGATATGCGGCCGAACTCGTTCGCAACGGACGGATCGGTCAGCTGCGCACGGTGCAAGTTGGCCTCCCCGGCGATCCCGCGGGTGAGGTCGAACCGGCGATGCCCGTGCCGAAGAACCTGAACTACGACATGTGGCTCGGTTCAACGCCGGTCGTTCCTTACACCGAAAAGCGGGTGCATCCGCAGGCTGGTTACGATCGTCCCGGCTGGTTACGGTGCGAGCAGTTTGGCGCAGGCATGATCACTGGCTGGGGCGCGCATCACATCGACAGCGCGCACTGGGGCATGGACACTGAATATACCGGCCCTCTCGAGATCTGGGGCACGGCGGAATTCCCCAAGAGCGGATTGTGGGACGTGCATGGGCCGTTCAGAACTGAAGCCATGTACGCCAATGGCGTTCACATGATCGTCAGCGGTGACTTCCCGAACGGCATCCGGTTCGAAGGAACCGACGGATGGATTTTCGTGTCTCGCGGCAATGAGACGGTGACCGCGAGCGATCCGGTGTCGAAGCTCCAGGACAGTCAGGCGTTGAATGCAAGCGATCCGAAAATCATCAAGTCAGTGATCGGGCCGGACGAGATCCACCTCTACGACAGCAAAGATCAACACGGAAACTGGCTCGATTGCATTCGGTCGCGTCAACAACCGATCGCGCCGGTGGAAGTCGCGCATCGCGCCTGCACCGCGTGTCTCCTGCATCACACGGCCATGAAGCTCAAGCGCAAGCTTTACTGGGATCCGATGCGCGAGCGGTTCAGGAACGACGACGAGGCGAATGGCATGCTCTCTCGTCCGCAGCGCCCCCCATACACGCTGGCCTAGGGTGAATGCTGAAATGCTGATTTTTGATTGCTGAATGCTGATTGGCTTGTGGCTGAAGGCGCGGTCGGTAGACCGCGCCAATTCCACAATCAGAAATCAGCAATCAGCACTTTCAGCATCATTTTGTAAACAAACTACCAAACGAGACAGGTAATTCCATCGTCTTTAGTCTGTGCGATGTCTCGCCCAAGCCCGCAGGGCGAAGGCGGGCGATTCTGTGTGCCGGCTCTGACCAAGACGAAACGCTAGTTACCAGCCGATAAGTTGAACATTTGGTCGTACGGCACCGGGGAGATGGCACAGTTATGCGCGTTTTCGCACAGGTTGTAGCGATCGGTACTTTGGGTGTTTGGGTGCTCGCGCACCCGGTGACGCCGAGGGCCCAGGCGCCCGGGCGCGATCCGGCGCCAATCCTTGCGGCGGCGCGTGAGGCCCTTGGAGGGGAAAAGAGGCTCAGCGGGGTCAAGAACTTTGTCGCGACAGGCCGCACCCGTCAGATCCGTGGCGACAATCTGGTTCCAATCGAATTCGAGATCGCTGTCGAGCTTCCCGACAAATACGTCCGCAAGGACGAGATTCCGGCGCAGGAGAGCGGTCCGACATCGACAGGTTTCAACGGCGACGAACTGATCCAGCTGCCGGTACCGACTCCACCGGCCGCTCCACCCGCTGCCGCCGCGGGACGAACCGGAGGACCACCGGCGGCGCCGTCACAGGGGATGCTCGACGCCGCGAGGATCGCGCGCGTTGCGGCGGTCAAGCAGGACTTCGTCCGGTTAACGCTCGGAATGTTTGCCGCGTCATTCAGTTCATATCCGTTGACGTTTACCTACGTCGGCCAGGCCGAAGCGCCGCAAGGGAAAGCTGACGTTCTCGAAGCGAAGGCTCCTCCGAATTTTTCGGTGCAGCTGTTCATCAATAGTCAGACGCATCTGCCAATCATGGTCAGCTGGAAACAAGCGCCCGGACGAGCGGGCGGTGGCGGACGCGGACGAGGCGACGGCCCTCCGGCAGAAGGACGGGGACGGGGAACTGCTCCGGCGGTTGAGGGACGCGCCACGCCGCCGTCAGCCGCGCCAGGTGCAGCGCCGCAGGGGCCGCCAGCGGGCGCGCCGCCTGGAGCGCCCGCTGGTCCTGGTCCAGGGGCTCCGAGCGCCGGCCCATCTGCTGCGCCGCCTGCATTTGTTGAATACCGGATCTACTACGCGGACTATCGCGACGTGGATGGCATGCAGTGGCCGTTCAGGCTGCGACGTGCGACCGGTCCGGACACGACCGAAGAGACGATCTTCGATCGATTCAAGATCAACACGAAGATCGATCCCAGGAAATTCGAGGTCCGCAAGTGAAGCCACCGGTTAACATGGCTGTTGTTTGTGCGCTTCTCCTTGCCGGCGCGATCGCCGCTGAAGCAGGTCAGGCATCCGCGCCACGTGCGCGCGTCATCATCACGGTGGTGGATCAAAGCGGCGCCGTCGTGCCCGATGCGACGGTCGCTCTGATCGGGCTCGATGAAACGACGAAGTCGCTCACGATCAGTCCCGCCAAGACATCGGACAAAGGCATCGCCACCATCGAGAACGTGCCTCCCGGGCGATATTCAATCGAAGCAACATTTCCCGGTTTCGAGGAAGGGTTATTGAAGGACACGCGTCTTCGCGGCGGCGACAACAAGCACGTCATCGTGCTGCCGATTAAGAAAGTGGAGACCGAGGTAACGGTAGGGCGCGACGCGCAGGCGGTCGCTGCCGATCCTCGCGCGCGGTTCGGCACCGCGTTGACCCGCGAACAGATCGAAGCGCTCTCTGACGACCCGGCCGAGATGGCGCAGCAGCTGGCCGATATGGCAGGGCCGAACGCCATCATTCGGGTAGACAGCTTCGAGGGGGGCCAGCTGCCGCCGAAGTCGCAAATCAAATCGATTCACATCACGCGCGATGCGTTCGCCGCGGAGAATCACTCCGCCTTCGGGCTGTTCATCGACATCATCACGCAACCGGGCGTTGGGGCGTTGCGTGGCGGCGGTAACATCCGGCTCCGCGATGGCGCATTAAGCGCGAGGAATCCGTTCGCCACGCGGAAGGGTCCGGAACGCCAGCAGAATTACGGATTCAACCTCGGCGGCTCTCTCGCGAAGCAGAAAGCGTCGTTCTCCGTCAGTGTCAATGGCGGAACATCGTTCATCACCCCCTATGCGTTCTCGTACATACCCGGCTATGGCAGGTACTCAGAGCCACTGCCGATCCGCCAGCCGAGCGACAACGTATTCGTCTATGGGTTGTTCGATTACGCACTCACGCGGGATCAGACGCTTCGTATCAGCGTCAATCGGAATTCGTTCACGAACGACAACCAGGGCGTCGGAGGCAACGATTCGATCGAACGCGCGTACTCGACGGAAAACGCGAACACGTTCGTACGGATTCAGGAAGCGGGTCCCCTCGGGCGCCGCTTTTTTACGAACACGCGCCTGAGCATCGGCCGCTCCACGTCCGATTCGACGTCCGCGATCGAATCGGTGATCTACAACGTGACGGATGCGCGAACGACCGGCGGCGCGCAAAGGCGCGGAGGCCGCCACGGCACCACCTTTAACCTGCAATCGGATCTCGATTACGTCCGCGGGATCCAGTCCGTTCGGAGCGGCATCAGCCTCGACGGCGGTTCGTATTTTTCCGACGACGAATCCAATTACCTCGGCACGTTTTTGTTCGACAGTCCGGCATCGTTCGAAGCTGGACGACCGCTGAATTACACGCGCCGGCTTGGCGATTCCGCAATCGACTACAACAACGTCCAGGCCGCGTTTTATATCCAGGACGATATCCGTGTGCGCAAGAACCTTACATTCAGCCCGGGCGTACGCTACGAAGTGCAGACACACCTGCGCGATTACAACAATTTCGGCCCGAGATTTGGCATGTCGTGGGCGCCGTTCAAGAGCGGCAAGACATCGTTCCGGGGCAGCTTCGGCATCTTCTACGACTGGCTGAGCGCCGGAACGTACGAGCAGTCGCTGCGCGTCAATGGGTTTCGCCAGCGCGAGCTGAACATCGCGAACCCGTCATTCCCCGATCCGGGCAACGTCGGCACGATCAGCACCACCAACCGCTACCTCTTGAGCGACAATCTCCCCATGGCGCAGAACATTCGCGTCAGCGCCGGCGTGGATCAAACGTTCTCGCCGCGGATCAGAGGAGGGTTCACCTACGCGCACGTCAGCGGCCGGGAGTTGATGCGCGGTGAGAACCTCAATTTTCCAATCAACGGGGTGCGTCCGGATCCGTTGTTCGTCAACATCATTCGCGTCGTCCCCGATGCCGGGTCGCGGCAGAACGCGCTCAATGTCTTCAGCTCGTTTTCGTTCTCGCCGCAGCAGCCGCCGTCACTGAACCCGACCGGTCCGCGCTGGAACTGGAAGCGGACGTCGTTCAATGTGAACTACTCGACCGGTCGTCTCGAGAACAACACAGATGGTGCATACAGTCTGCCGGCGAGCGGCTCGCCATCTGGCGAATGGGGACCCGTGCCTGGGGAGATCAGGAAGCACCGATTCAACATCGGGATCAATTCGAACGCGTTCAGGAACCTGAATGCGAACATCAACCTCAACGCCACAACCGGCACGCCGTACACGATCATGACGGGTCACGACGACAACGGCGATCTGGTTTTCAACGATCGCCCAGATGGTGTCGGTCGCAACACGCAGTGGACGCCGGGTCAGTGGACCGTTAACGGGTTCTTCAATTACTCCATCGCGATTGGGAAAAAAACCGTGCAGAACCCGGGCGGGATCACCGGCATTACCATGCGCAACGGCGAGATCTCGGTGCTGACCGGCGGTGCCGCTCCACCGCGCTATCGGATTGGCATTTCGGCAAACATCATCAACCTGACCAACCACGCGAATTTCGTTGGCTACACGGGGACGATGACGTCGCCGTTCTTCCTCCAGCCGCAGAACGTGCAGAACATGCGGAAGGTTGATATTGCTCTTAATTTCTCGTTCTAATGATCCGGGGGCTTCGCCCCCGCGGACCGCCCCACGTCTCGCGGATCTCCTCGCCGAGGGCGGTTGCGACGACGAACTTAATCTCTGAGGCAAAGGGGCGTGTTTCGCGTGCGAGCTCTTTCTTGACGCTTCTGCCATAAATCTGCCTTGATGCGACGCTGGCAGCTGGCACCTGACATCAACCAGAATGGAAGCATGCCTCCGCCGAATGATGCCGCGCGTCTCGACAAGATCGCTCACAACGCGATGCTGAAATATGGCCTGCAGCCTGAGTGGCCTCCTGAAGCGATCGCCGAACTCGGCCGGCTGAAGGCAAAAGTTCCTCCGGCTGCGCGCGACCTTCGTTCCTTACCCTGGTCCTCGATTGACAACGATGAGTCACGGGACCTCGACCAGCTCGAGGTCGCGGTCGATGACTCCACACCACGACTGCTCATCGCGATTGCCGACGTGGATGCGCTGGTCCAGAGAGGCTCCGCTCTGGACACGCATGCTCAAACGAACACGACATCCGTGTACACGCCGGCGCGTGTGTTCCCCATGCTGCCACCGGAGTTGTCGACGGACAGGACCTCTCTCAACGAACGCGAGGAGCGGGCGGCGCTGGTGATCGAGATGGCGGTCGATGAGGATGGCTCCGTCACGGACGCTGACGTGTATCAGGCGCGGGTCCAGAACCGCGCGAAGTTGACCTACAACGCCGTCGCGGCGTGGCTCGATGGCCGTGCCCCCGCTCCACAACCGATCGCCGAGAGTCGGGAACTGACGGACCAGGTCAAGCTGCAAGATCGCATCGCGTTGCGCCTCCGCAGCCGCACGGAAGAGCAGGGCGCCCTCGATTTCGATCGGCGAGAGGTCAAACCGGTCGTGACCGATGGGGCGGTGACGGATCTTCGGACCGAAGAACAAAACCGCGCGCGCGATCTCATCGAAAGCTTCATGGTCGCGGCAAACACCGCGACCGCGCGGTTCCTTGCAGCTCACAATTGTCCCTCGATTCGCCGCGTCGTCCGATCCCCGGAACGGTGGCCTCGCATCGTCGATCTCGCGCGTCAGTACGGAGCATCGCTCCCGCCGGAGCCAGATGCGAAGGCGTTGCAGGACTTTCTCAGAGCCGAGCGTGCCGAGCGGCCAGACGATTTTTCGGATCTGTCGCTCAGCGTAATCAAGCTGCTCGGCCGCGGCGAGTACGTTGCAGAGCCGCCAACCGGGCCGTCCGATGGCCACTTTGCGCTCGCCGTCAGCAATTACACGCACTCGACCGCGCCCAACCGTCGTTTCACGGATCTGGTGACGCAGCGGCTGATTAAGGCGGCGCTTGCGGGCGCGACGACTCCGTATCCGTTTGCGGAGTTGTCAGTGCTGGCGACGCACTGCACCAAGCAAGAGGATGCGGCGAACAAAGTCGAGCGGTTGGTGCGCAAGGCTGCGGCGGCGCTATGGATGTCGAACCGCATCGGCGATGTGTTCGAGGGGGTCGTCACGGGTGCGTCACCAAAGGGCACATGGGTTCGATTGCGGAGTCCGTTGGTCGAAGGGCGCGTCGAGAGGGGACAGGAAGGGCTGGATGTCGGCGACCGCGTGCGCGTGCGGCTGCTGAGCACGGATCCCGATCAGGGATTTATCGATTTCGCGCGTGTGTGATGTTTGATGCGCGCCTGGCTCCTCCCTCCTCGCTTTCCGTCGTCTTCCGAGCAGCGAGCAGCGAGCAGCGAGCAGCGACTAGTGAGTAGCGAACGCCAACTAGCGTTGCGTCGCAAGCCGAATATGCTCGGTGTGATGTCGGCAGTGCCACGCATACATTCCGAGTGCTTCGTCTATCGATACGATCCCCCATTGAGGATGAGAGAACGCCTTTTGGAAATCGCTATCCGGTAATGCGCGCAGGAACGCGAGCCATCGGCGATGCAACGCGTCCAGCAGATCCAGCGACATCGCAATCGGTCCGGTCTTTGCCTCGGGTAACTCTGCCCACAGGCTTTCTTCGTACGTCTTTGCCGTCGGCCGATTCTCAGTCACGGCGAGCTTCATCCGCACGTACGCGTTCATGTGGCTGTCCGGGACATGGTGCACCACCTGCCGGACCGTCCAGCCTCCAGGACGATATGGCGTGTCGAGCTGCGCGTCACTCAACCCGCTGACGAGCGATCGAATGCGGGCTGGTGTTGATTCGAGCACGGCAAAATATTCCTCGCGTGTGCGTGCATCGAGCGGCGCACTGTTGCGCGGCATGGGACCGACCGGGTAGCGAAGGTTGTCGATGTCCTGAGTAGTTGCCATGTCTGATTGTCGCGAGATCGGTCCTTCCAGCCGAGTCCATGTAGGCAATGGTCCAGCGACGGCTGTTGGAGGTAATTACGACGACCCATGCGGCAGTTTCCCCAGCAGTCGGCCGAGCAGCTTCACGCCGTAAATCGCCGCGCGCTCGCGGGTCTGCTCGAGATCGACTGGATCATTGGTGAATCGCAGCGCCCACAGATCTCCAACCGCTTTGTCGTCGCCGTCAGTCGGATGCAGCGCGATCCAGTAAAGAACCTTGATCAGCTGATCCTTCGGAATGTCCTGCTGCAGCTGATAGAAGACCGCCTGCGCCGCGAAACGCTCGATCGGCTGCTGCTGCACGTCCGGCACGGCCGCGACGTAGAGCATGTTCCGCACGCGTTGCACCGGGTCGGCGACTTTCCCGGGCTGCCACGACGGCAGGTTCTCCTGGATGTATCGAAGATGATCCGCGGTGTCGGGATCGGGCTCTTCCTCATCGCGCGCGATCGGTGTGACGATGCCGCTGTCGGATGGAAGGCGATCGAACACGAGATCGCGATCGATGTCCGCAAGAGTGACGGCTTGCCAGGATGGTGGTGTCGGGTGGGAAAGCGTCACCGTGTCAGCCGAAGGCTTTTCGGCTGAAGGCTTCTCTGATGAAACACCCTCCGATGCCGGTTTCTCTTTTGATGCCGCCGATCGACTTGATGGCGCGGCTCCGCGGCTCGCTTTCTTCTCCGCTTCACTCAACGTCAGCACCGGGGGGATGGGAGGGCGCTCTGGTGTCGTTGCCCCTGCTGGAATCGGTGTCGGCGGCGGCAAGCTTGGCGTCGTCGGTGGAGTATTCGTCGTCGTGCGATCCACCGTCGAGCGTGCCGCTGCCGGCGTGTATCCGCGGTACTCCGCAAGCGCACCGACGATGACCCACGACATCAGCGCCACGCTGACCCATGCTTTACCCGAGCGGCGCGCGAATCGCTGCTGCGCATCCCAGCGGAACATCTTGGCGCCGGCGATCGCGCCGCCGGTTCCGATGATCAGCAACGCGAGCAATTCGAAGCCGGTGGTGCCGATTCCCGGGCCGACAATGCAGGCCTGCAGCGCCTGCACAGCATAGCGTCCGGGGAAGAACTGCGAAAGATGCTGCGCCCAATCCGGCAGCGTCGCGATCGGCACCGCGATGCCGCCGATGATCAACATCGGCAGAAAGATGCACTGCCCGAGTGCCTGCACCGCGGGGACGTTGTCGGCCATCATCGCCATCACCAGACCGAGACCGATGAAGGCAAAGGACACAAAGGTAAAGACGACCCACAGATCGAACGGATGCTGCGGTAAGGGCATGCCCATCGCTAAGGCGACGGCGAGCTGAAGCAGACCCGCGGTCATCAGAATCACGTACCTCGCCACGATGACGCTGAGCACCAGCGTCGCGGTCGCAATTGGCGCGAGGCGATAGCGTCGCCATACGCCGCGCTCGCGTTCGCTGACCATCGATGTCGGCAAGCCGAAACAGGCTCCTCCGAGGACGCTGACGGTCAGCAACTCTCCCATGTGACGTGCCAGGACCACTTTCTCGTAGCGATAGAGAACGTAGAAGGCGAGCAGGAAGATGAGCGGGAACAGATAGCTGTAGATGAGCGCCATCTTGTTCCGATAATGCAGCATCAGGCTGATGCGAAGCTGCTGAAGGGCTGCGTGCATAAGCGTGCTTGTTGACTCTCGCTACTGCGCTTCCTCGCTCGTCAGCGCGAGGAACACATCTTCCAGTCTTGCCTTACGGGCGTGGAGTTCGAGCACCTCGACCCCGCGATCGTTGACGATTTGCATCAACGCCGACAGCGTCGGGCCCGGCGTCTTCGTTCGGAATGTCACCGTCGAATTCTCACACACGAGGTCCTCGATGCCAGGGACGCTCGCGAACGACTCGATTTCGAGTGGTTGTGCGGTTCGGAGCAGGACCGACTGCGACGACGTACTCGCGGCAATGAGATCGCGCGGCGGCCCGGACGCGATGATGCGGCCGCCATCGATGATCGCGATTCGGTCGCACAGCTGCTCGGCTTCGTCGATGTTGTGCGTTGTGAGCAGCACCGTGTGGCCGTCGCGTTTCATCTGCACGATTTCGCCGTGGAGGTCGCGACGGGACTGGGGATCAAGGCCGGTCGTCGGTTCGTCGAGGAAGATGAGCTCCGGACCGTTCACGAACGCGAGCGCGACCGCCAGGCGCTGTCGTTGCCCTGCTGAAAGAGAATCGAATGGAGCGTCCGCTTTATCCATGAGTCCGAAACGGTCGAGCAGTGCCGAAGGGGCGGCCGCGCTCTTATAGAAGGATGCGAACAGCGCCAACGCCTCGCGAGGCGTGATCTTGTCTTGTAGAGCTATCGTTTGAAGGACTGCGCCAATTCTTTCTTTCACTGCTTTCGGATGCTGACGGGCATCCATTCCGCAGACCTCGATCTGGCCGGCATCCGGCTGCCGCAACCCAATGACGCACTCGAGTGTCGTCGTCTTTCCAGACCCGTTGGGTCCGAGCAAACCGAAGATTTCACCATCCTCGATGTCGAAGCTGACCCCTTGTGCGGCGAGGACCTGGTCGTAGCGTTTCTGCAGGTCGCGAACAACCACCTTGTGCATGGCTGCCTTGCAGAATACAACAGACAGGGTTTTCGGCCGGGGACCAACAGGAGGATGATGTGGCTTCCGGCTCTAGCCGGAAGAACCTTACCAAGGAGCCACTTATGCGACGGGCTTTCACGATGTTGATGATCGCGTTCGTATGGAGCGCGTCGAGTTTGGCGCAAGTGGGAGGGACGCCTCAGCCGGCAGACCCACAGGGTGGCCGCGGCGGTGGGCGAGGTCCGCAGGGACCGCAAGTCGTCTCACCGCAGGTGAACGCCGATCGAACGGTGACGCTTCGCGTCCTTGCACCGAAGGCCACCGAGATCACGGTGACGGGTGAACTGCTGACTGGCAGTCAGCCGAAGCCAATGACCAAGGGAGACGACGGGATCTGGACGGCAACGCTTGGGCCGGTGCCGCCAGATGTCTACACATATGCATTCAACATCGATGGAGTGAACACGACCGATCCACGCAATCCATGGGTCAAGCTCGTGTCGTCAACGGGACTGGCGTCGCAGGTTGAAGTGCCCGGTGATGGACCGCAGTATTACGACTCGAAGCCGGTGCCGCACGGCCTCGTTCAGATCATGACCTACGAGTCCAAAGCGACCGGCGCGACCCGTCAGGCGTATGTCTACACGCCGCCGAACTACAACCGGACGACAACGAAATATCCGGTGTTCTATCTGCTTCATGGCGGCGGCGATCTCGATCCAGGCTGGGTGATGACCGGGCGCGCAAACATCATCATGGACAACCTGCTGGCCGAGAAGAAAGCCGTGCCGATGATTGTCGTGATGCCACTCGCGCGTGCCGGCGGGAGTCTTGGACTCGGGCCGTCCGGCATGTCGCCCGGGATCGCGGCTGCTGGCAACGTGACACCGGGCGCCGGCCGCGGCGCTGGCGCTCCTGGCGGTGGAGCGTCTGGTACCGCCGCCGGTGGAGCAACGGCTGCGCCTCCAGCGCCAACTGTTCCCGCGCCGCTTCAGCCGTTCGCCCAGGACTTCATCGGAGATCTCGTGCCCGCGGTCGAGAAAACGTTCCGCGCCTCGAGCAGGCCAGAGGATCGCGGCATTGGTGGGCTGTCAGCCGGTGGGGCCGCGACGGTGAACACCGCGTTCAGCCGCCCCGACTTATTCCGCTACATCGTCATCCTGAGCGCGGGCGCGCAGAACGTGGAGGCGCTGTATCCGAAGTTCTTCGGCAATAACGCCGCGGCCGCGAAGCAAATGAAAATGATCTGGCTGGCAGCCGGTGACGGCGACTTTGCCCTCGAGGGGACGAAGGCGCTGGATGATGTGCTGACGAAGAACGGCATCAAGCACTCGTTCAAGACAACCGAGGGACGTCATGAGTGGCGGCTCTGGCGTCCGCATCTTTATGAGTTTGCGCAGCTGCTGTTCAGGGATTCGAAGTCGGGAGGGACGAAGTAGCGGCTCGCTCCTGGCTTCTCGCTTCTCGCTCTTCGTTATCAGCGAGGAGCGAGCAGCGAATAGCGAACGGCGACAGTCATCCCTCCCAGCCATTGATAATCGTCTCGCGCAGATCAAACCCGAACGCGCGCTCGGTAACGGCGATGATGGGCGGCCCCTGCAGTCGTTTGTAAACTGATCGACGGATGCGGCGAAAGCAGTCGTACACAACGGCGCCGAACGTCTCGGACGTGTGCTTGTCATAGACGGTACGGCCGTCCGTGTCCGGGACGAAACGCGCCGGATCGAGGGCGCGCTGCTCGAATTGCCGCACGAGCGCTGCGGGACTGGTGCGCCGTTCGACGATCTCGCCGACAATCGGCGCGACCACCCAGTAGTCGAACGGGTCGTACTGGTTGGCAGCAAGTTCTGCCGAGGGCTTGATGTGGAATGTGTCCTCTGGAATCCGTTCCTCACCATGTTTCGTGTTGACGTAACGCGCGAGCCGATACACATCCAGCTTCGAAAGATCTCCGATGAGCGACACGCCGCCGCACATGTCGCCGTAGAGCGTCGCGTAGCCGAGCGCGATCTCGGTTTCGTTGCCGCATGAGATCAGCAGCGCCCCGGTGTCGTTGGACTCCGCCATCATCAGCAGACCGCGGATCCGCGCGTGCAGATTCTCCTGCGTAAATCCCTTGGCGATTGGATGCGCGTGTGTTTCGAACACGCGCCGCACCTGTTCGTCGATTTCTTGGATTGGGATGACGCCGTATTTGACGCCGCATGCGCGCGCCAGTCTCGCTGCGATCGACTGCGTCATTTCCGTGTTGTAGCAGGACGGCATGTTGTAGGCCGAGACGCGATCGGGACCGAGAGCGTCGACCGCAATCGCCAGCGCTAGAGCCGAGTCGATCCCGCCGGAAACCGCAACCACCGCGCGATCGAAGCTCGTCTTGCGCATGTAGTCGCGCAGTGCCATGACCAGACCGTCGTACATTTCGCGATCGGCGTCAACTGGCGGCAACTTCACCGCCGGCGCATCGATCGCTGCATTGACGTCGACGACGAGAAGCTGCTCCTCGAACTGCCGCCCGATGGCGATCAGCCGTCCCCTCGCGTCGTAAACGAGGCTCTCGCCGTCAAACGGGATGATGTTCTTGCCGTTGTCGGCGGCCCCGGTGGTGTTGATATAGACGAGAGGTTTTCCGATCACCGCGAGGTGGCGGCGGATAATCTCGTCACGCGCGTGACGCTTGCCGGGACAGAACGGTGAGGCGTTCAGGTTGAGCAGGACCTCCGCGCCGTTTTCTGCCAGCTCGGCCAGAGGTTTGATTTCGTAGAAGTCGTCCCAGAGATCCTCGCAGATCGACACCCCGAGCTGGACCGGACCGCCCGTAGTGGGAACGGTCACCGGCTCGCGCACGTCACCGGGAACGAAGAATCGCTTGTCGTCGAAGTAGCGATAGCTTGGCAGTAATGTCTTGTGCGCGCGCTGAAGGACCTGGCCGTCGCGAACCACGGCTGCGGCGTTGTACTTGCGCAGCCCGCCGCTGTCATTTCGTGCGCCGATGTCGAAGTCGATAAACCCGATCACCGCGGTGATACCGCGCGCCGCGTCGGCGATGCCGCGCATCGCGCGTTCGTTCGCTGCCAGGAAGCCCTCGTCTTCGACAAGATCGCCGATGCAGTAGCCCGGCAGCGCCATCTCGGGGGTGACGATGAGGTCCGCGCCATCGGCTCTCGCGGATTCGAGCGCCGCAACAATCTTCGCGGCGTTGCCGTCGATATCGCCGCTCGTCGGATTCAGCTGTGCCAGCGCTATCCGCATACAGGTGGCTGGCACCTTTCTCGTAAAGGTGGCTGGCACCTTTTTGTGTCTTTTTCGCTCATGTTGAACGGCGTCAGACGCATAAATACCTGGGAGTGTCTTCGTTCGAGGCAGCGTAGCATGTTTGAACGGCTTCACTTCCGCCTAACAGGGAAGCCACTTATACTCACCAAACCAACTATGACTTCTTCACCATCACCGATTCGTATCGCTGCGCGCGTGACCGCAGCGTTGCTCTTTAGCCTTCTCCTCGTCGTCATCCTCCGCGCTCAGGCACCGCAACCTGCCGCTCCCGCAGGCGGCCGCGGCGGTCAAGGCGGAGGCCGCGCCACGCAACAGAGTCCGGCATCTCAGCGGCCGCCGCAGACCCTCACGCCGCAGACGTATGCGCCGGAGCTCGTTCAGCGGGGACAGACGATGTTCGCGTCGACGTGCGGGTTCTGCCATGGCCGCGACGCGATGGGCGGCGAGACCGGGCCCGATCTGACGCGCTCGACGCTGGTCGCCGAAGACAATCGTGGCGACAAGATCATTCCGGTCGTCCGCAATGGCCGCCTCGACAAAGGTATGCCACCACAGAACCTTCCTGACGCCGATCTCGAAGCCATCGTCGCCTTCATTCATGATGCGAAGGTGAAGGCCGAATCGAATGAGGGCAACCGGCGCACCGTCGATGTTGCCGACTTACAAACCGGCAACGCGCAGCTCGGGCAACAGTACTTTAATGGCGCTGGCGGATGTTCGAAGTGCCACTCGCCGACCGGCGATCTTGCCGGACTGGCGAGCCGCCTGCAGGGGCTGCAGCTGTTTCAACGGATGTTGTATCCCGGTGGTCGCGGGCGCGGCGGCGCTCCCCCAGCGGCGCCGACCGCAACCGTCAGGCTCCCGTCAGGCGAGACCATCACCGGCAAGCTCGCCTATCGCGACGAGTTCAACATTGCGATCACCGATGTGGCAGGCTATTACCGCTCGTGGCAGACGAGCAAAGTCAAAGTCACAATTGACAATCCGCTCGATGCGCACATCGCGCAACTTCCGAAGTACACAAACGACGATTTACACAACGTGCTCGCGTATCTTCAGACACTCAAGTAGACGAGGCCCAGGATGCTTCGACGTTCGATCTTCCGATCTGTAGTTGTCTTCGGATGCGCCGCTGCTGGTGGCGCACTGCTCGTGGCCCAGAGTCCGCAGGGGCTCGATCCGGCGACGCTGCTCAAGCCGCCGGCAGACAGTTGGCCGACCTATCACGGCGATTACACGGGTCGCCGTCACAGCAAGCTGACGCAGATTACGCCGGACAACGTGCATCAGCTGACCGTGGCCTGGACGTTCCAGACCGGCTCGGGGGCGGGAATCAAGGCGACGCCGATCCTCGTCAACGGCGTCATGTATGTCACGATGCCCGACAACGTCTGGGCAATTGACGCGCGGACGGGGCGTCAGATCTGGCGCTACACGTATCCACCAAACCAGGCGTTTCACATCGGTCATCGTGGCGCGGCGGTTTACAAGGACACGGTTTTTCTTACCACGCCGGATGCGCACCTCGTTGCGCTCGATGGAAAAGACGGCAAGGTCAAATGGGACGTTGTCATCGCCGATGCGAAGAAGGGATTCTGGTCGACGAACGCGCCGCTGCTGATTCGCAATCACTTGATCGTTGGCGTGTCGGGCGATTTCGATAACCTGCCCGGCACGCTGAAGTCGGTCGATCCGGAAACGGGAAAGACGCAGTGGATCTTCTACAGCACGCCACCGCTTGGCACCCCTGATTCGATCAGCGGCGGCGCGACCGGCGGTCAAATGTGGATGACCGGCACCTACGATCCCGATCTGAATCTGCTCTATGTCGGGACCGGCAACCCGACGCCCGTCTTGAATGGTCCGGCGCGACCCGGCGACAACAAGTGGGTGTGCAGCATCCTCGCGATCAACCCCGACACCGGAAAGCTGGCGTGGGGATTCCAGGCGTCACCGCACGACACGCACGACTGGGACGCGGCCGAAGTGCCGGTGCTCGTCGATGGACCGTTCGCCGGCGCTCCGCGAAAGATGCTGATGCAGGCGTCGCGCAATGGATACTTCTTCGTGCTGGATCGGACGAACGGAAAGAATCTTCTGACCAAACCGTTCGCCGCCGTGAACTGGGCAAAGGGCATTGACGAAAAGGGCAGCCCGATCCCCGATCCGGCGATGGAGCCGGCGCGAGATGGACGACTCGTGTCGCCGAACGAAGGCGGTGGCACGAACTATCGTTCGCCCAGTTTCGATCCGCGCACCGGCCTCTTCATCGTCAGCGCGCAGGACGCGTACGGCATCTACTTCTTCAAGCCGGAACATGGATCGTACGGATGGGCGGGCGCCGATTACGGCGTGCACGCCAAGGGCATGCTGCGCGCGATCGATTACCAGACGGGCACGGTCAAGTGGGAGCACGACATCGGCGGCGAGGGCAGTGCCGGTGTGCTGACGACAGAAACAGGCCTGACCTTCTCTGGCGATGCCGCGAACAGTGTGTTCGCCCTGCGCACGAGCGATGGCGCGACGCTGTGGCATTCGACGATCGGCCGCGTCGGCAATGGTCCGATCATGTACGAGCTCGACGGACGCCAGTACATGGTGGTTGCCGGCGGCGGTGTGTTGTACGCGTGGACGCTACCGGAGAAGATCGTCCCAGCCTCGCCGTCAAAATAGAGCTCGGTGACCGATTCCGGGATCCGTGTCCGGATTCCGGGATCCGGTGATTCGGGCGATGAGCGATTCGCGATCAGTGATCAGCGATTAGCGATTCGTATCACTGCCCGTCCCACCTATTTCTGCGATCGCGCGCGGTTTCGCCAAACGAACGCGCGCGAGCCTTCGTCTACCAACCACAAGGAGATCAGCCCTCCAAATGGTTGCCGCCCTCATCACGATCGGAATGCTCACGCTCGGACCTGGGGGAGAGCGAGGCAACGCAAATGTGAAGCGTGGCGTGACGAGCGAAGCCGTCGCCCATCACGTGCGCTCCACCGATCCGCGCGTGCAAGAGTGGTTGAGGAGAGGCGCAGCCGAATCACAGACGTTTCGAAGCCTCCTTGATACGCTCGCCAAAAGCGATCTCATCGTTCACGTGCAAGCGGTCGATCGTCTTATGACTGCAGGCCAAACCTACTTCGTCATCGCAACGGCGACGGTTCGGTATGTCCGCATTGAGGTCTCGTTTCGCGGCAACCTGAACGAGACAATTGCGCTGATTGGGCACGAGCTGCAGCACGCTGTCGAGATCGCACAGGAGCCACGCATCCGAGATCGACAGACGTTATCGCTGTTCTACAGGGGCATGCCGGGGAACTCGATGTCCGCAACCGAATACGACTCGGTCGCGGCGCGAGTAATCGAAGATCGAGTGCGGCGAGAAATGTGGGGAGCTCGATCGGAATCACATCCGCCGGCGAGCACGCAGATTGCCGAGAAGGGCCGCTACAAGCGGTGACCGGGCCGGTAGTCCTTCAGCAGTGTGAACGCGTCACCCTCGGTATAGAACAGTCGAACCTGCCGATCCGCGGCAAGCGCATCGCCATCAGCAACCGCGCGATCGTAGATCTCGAAGATCGGATCCAGAACACCCGTCTGACCGCAAACCGATACGCGATATTCCGGTAACGTCTGTGTTGTGGGCGCTGCGAGTCCGGGCCCACCGCGCCAGATTCCGGCGACCTCGCGCGTGATCACGACATCGCCGTCATCAACGGTGATCTGAACGTCAGGTACGATCCGCTGCGATCGCGCGTCGATAATTTGTGCAGTGTCAGTGACGGAATTGACTTCTGGTCCCATGTGGACTCCTGCGCACCAACAATGCGAAGGGACGGCCAACGTTCCGGAAAGTCGACGTCTATGCAGAAGCGTTCCGAACTCGTCAGAATATCTAGCGCCGTATGAAAGACATACGTCGCGTCCCAAGCTGTGCCGGGGGAAGATATGCCCGAGGTCCAGCCGAGACGAGGGAGTGTTTGGTTTCTGAGCAGCCGCGTAGATTCTGCCGGGTGGCGCCTGGTGTTTCCCACGACCCGCCCTACTCGGACCGCAACGCGACAAGCGGATCCACTCGGCTCGCGCGCTGCGCCGGCAGGTAGCACGCGATGAGCGCGACAAGGCAGAGTAGCAGCGGGACCGCGGCAAAGGTCAGTGGATCCCACGGCGAGACGGAAAACAGCAGGCTTTTCATCACGCGCGCGGCGGCTGAGGCCCCGACAAGGCCGATGACTGCTCCGGTCAGCGCCAGCGTCATTCCCCGCCCGACGATCATGGAGATCACGTCGCGTCGCTCAGCCCCGAGGGCGAGACGAATTCCGATGTCCCGCCTTCGTTGCGCAACCAGATACGCGAGAACGCCGAACAGGCCGACGCAGGACAACACTGCGGCCGCCGCGGCGAAGCAGCCAAGCAGATACATGTTGAAGCGCCGCGATCCGAACGAGTCACTTAGAAGATCGTCGAGCGTGCGGGCATCGTAGAGCGGCACGGTCGGATCGATCTCATGGATCGCCGAACGAATGGCCGTCACGTGCGACAGCGGGTCAACACTGCTGCGCACAACCAGGCTCATTGGATTCCAGCCGGGATACGCCATCGCCGAGCCGTACACCATGGGGCCGACGTCGGTGTCCAGGCCGAAACTGCGAACGTCACCGGCGACGCCGATGATGGTGTGCGGCTTCGATCCGAAACTGCGCAGGATCACCGGGCGTCCGATCGGATCTTCGCCGGGCCAGTAGCGGCGAGCCATCGATTCGCTGATGATCGTGACTAGTGCGGCAGGCTTTTCTGGCGTCCCGACGTCGCGAGCGTCGAAATCGCGGCCACGCAGTGGGATGTTCATCGCTTTGAAGTATCCGGGACTGACGAGCCTCCAGTCCGCGGTTGATGGCACGCCATGGGCAATTGGGCGGCCAGGAATGTCGAGTTCCGTCCCGGTGTTCCCTCCAGAAAGTGGCACACCACTCGACGTCGCGACCGATTGCACACCGGGTAGCGCCGCAATCGCCGGTAGCAGGCGATCGTAGAACCCTCTCTGTTTTGCATCCGTGTTGAACGTGGTGCGAGGGAGGATGAGGCGCATCGTGGCGAGATGATCAAGAGCGAACCCGGGATCGACGCGCTGTAGTTGAACAAAACTTCGCACCAACAATCCAGCCCCAATCAGCAACGAAACCGACAACGCGACTTGCGCAACGATCAGCGCACTGCGAAGTCGCTGTTGTGAGGCGCCGTCAGTGGTGCCGCGCGCGGTGTCTTTCAGGCTGTTGTTGACCTGGGAACGCGACGCATGCAGCGCCGGCACCAGTCCGAAACACAATCCCGAGAAGACCGCGATCCCAAACGCGAAGGCAAAGACCCTGACGTCGATTGCCATTTCGTCGAGGCGCGGAAGTCCGACAGCGGGGCCTGCGGCCGTGAGCAGCCGTGTGCCGCCCCACGCAATGAGCAGTCCGACCGCTCCCGCGATCAGTGCCACGAGCATCGCCTCGGCGAGCAACTGACTGACGATACGCAGCCGGTTGGCGCCAAGCGCGGCGCGTATGGAGATCTCCTTCTCTCGTGACGCCGCGCGAGCCAGCATCAGACTTGCGACGTTGCCACAGGCGATCAACAACACCAGCCCGACCGCCCCCGTGAAGATCACGATCGCCCGGCGTGTCTCCTCCGGCACAATCCAGTCGTAAAAGGTGCTGATCCTTACGCTCCATCCGCGATTGGTTTCCGGGAATTGCTGTCCCAGACGGCTCGCAATGCCGTTCATCTCGGCGCGCGCCTGGTCAATCGAAACACCTGATGCGAGGCGGCCAATAACGAGGAGCCGATGATCGCCGCGGGCGCGGGCCGGATCCGGCGCCAGCGGAACGAGAAGATCGGTGCGATTGCCCCACGTGAACGACGAGGGCATAACGCCGATGACGTCAAACGGGCGCCCGTCAAGCGTCAGCGATGTTCCGACGACCTTCGGATCGGCGCCGAATTTACGCTGCCAGAAGTCGTGCATCAGAATCGCGACGGTCGTGTGCCCGCCCGGACGATCCTCGTCGGTTCGAAAATTTCGGCCCAGCGACGGTGCTATACCGAGAGTGGGCAGGAAGTCAGCGGTGACGGTCACCGCTCGGACGATTTCTGCCGTGCCGTTCGAGGTCAGCGTGAACCCGCCGCTGCTCTGCGCGGCGAGTTGTTCGAAGCTGTGATTCTGGGCGCGCCAGTCGAGGAAGTTCGGGTGCGAGGCGGAGAACGTCGGCCAGCCTTTTTCCGGATTGCTCTCCCACAACCGCATCAAACGCGGCGGATCGGTGAACGGAAGCGGCCGGAACATGACGGTGTTCGCGACACTGAAGATCGCGGTGCTCGCGCCAATCCCGAGTGACAGGGTGGCGGCCGCAACGATCGTAAAGCCTGGACTGCGGCGGAGCGTCCGGACACCATAGCGCACGTCCTGGCGGACCGCATCCAACCACGTTCCGCGGCCGTCGGCTCCGAGCACTGGTGAGTCGTGACTGCTGGCGCGTGACAATTGCGTCACCTCGCGGCTGAGCACATCGGTTTCGTTCAACTCCTGGAGCACAACTCGATCCGCGTGATCCTCTGTGAGGCCGGTCGTGACGAGATGGGTGTAGCGGTCTTCGAGGTGCTGGCCGACTTCTTCGGCGATGCTGGCAACCCGCGTCTGCGGAAGTGTGAGAGAGGTCAGGCGGCTGCGGACTTCCGCTTTCCAGTTACGCATCTCAGGCCTCCGCGATTCGATTGACCGCCGCGACGAACCGCTCCCATCCCGATCGCTGCCGTGCCAGCACCTTTCGGCCTTGAGCGGTAATACGGTAATAGCGCCGCCGTCGCTGGCCGGCTTTCTCAACCCATCGGCCGCTGATCCAGCCGCGCTTTTCCAGTCGATAGAGCAACGGATACAACGACGCGACACGAAAGCGAACGGCGCCTTCTGATTGCTCTTCGATCACCTGACTGATTTCGTAGCCGTGGCGCGCGCGATGTTCGACGAGGGCGAGCACCAACAGCTCCGCGCTGCCTTTCTTCAGTTCGCGATCGAGGATGCGGTCGATATACTTCACAGCGATATATTGCAGTGATGGTCTTCGCCTGTCAAACGTTCATCGAATTAGACGCGGTGAGTGATCGAATGGTTGGGTGCCAGGGATGCCAGGGGTGCCAGGGGTGCCAGGAGTGCTTCTGGCTGCACCCTTGGCACCCCTGGCACCCAATCAATTCTTGACGGCGCGTGTCATCAGGTAGTCCTGGCGGACGACGTTGCGGTCAAAGTACTGGCTGGTCAGCGCGTCGTACGTGTCGCGGAAGATCGCCAGTTTGGCCGGATCGGTGGCGCTCAGCATCTCGACCAGCTTGACCACTGGGCCGGCGGTTCGCTCGGTGGTATCCCGATAGTGCTGCACGCTCAAGGCCGGCGCCTCGATGCAATTGCGGGCGAAGAAAATGTCACGCACCGCGCTGCCGAGCCGCTCGCGAATGACTTGCGGGTCACCCCACAAAGCCGGTGGTGCGACGCCGGGCGGCGGCGCCGGAAGAAACTGCGCGACGAGGACGAACATGCGTCCGATGAACATCTCGGGCGGCCACGTCGAAAACGCAATCGTCCCGCCTGGCTTCAGCACGCGGAGCATCTCTGATATCGCCACCTCTGGCCGCGGAGCGAACATGTGACCGAACTGGCTGACCACCACGTCGAACGCATTCGCGTCGAACGGAAGCCGTTCAACGTCTCCCTCATGCCATTCGATGTCGAGAGCGGCAATGCGCGCGTTGGTGCGTGCCACTTCCAGCAGGTCGGGCGTCAAGTCGAGACCAGTCACGCGCGCGCCCATGCGCGCCGCGGTGACCGAGACGACGCCGGTCCCGCAAGCGACGTCGAGCACGCGCAGGCCGCTGCGGATCCCTGCATGTTCGACGAGGCGCGCAGCCGGGATTGTCGTGAACGTCTGGAGCGGCGCGAAAAATGCCCATCCGGCCTTCTGGTTTTCCTTGAATTTCTCGAGAACGTCCATAACGCTATGACTCCGCGCTGACGGCGGCGATCAGCGCCTTGATGTATCCGAACGTGAACGCAAACGCCTGCGCGCCTTTGGCGTCGCCGTCGATGGTCGGGACGTGATCCGGCATCATCATTCCGTCGAATCCTACCTCTTTATACACACGCATCGCTTTCAACATATCCACGTCGCCATCATCGATGAACGTTTCCTGAAACCGCAGGAAGCCGCCGTGGATGTTTCTGAAGTGCACGTTGAAAATCTTCTTGCGCGTACCGAAGTAGCGGATGACGTCATAGATCTGTTCGCCAGGCTTGGTGAGCATTTCGCTGACCGTGCCCTGGCAGAAATTGAGGCCGTGGTAAGGGCTCGGCGAAATCTCGATGAAGCGCTTCAAGCCGTCGACACGTCCAAGGACGGTCTCGACACCGCGAAAGCCTTTGCCTTTGGGCATGCCGGGGTCCTGCGGGTGGCACGCCAAGCGAACCTTGTGTTCCTCCGCAACCGGGATGACGCGCGTGAGAAAGTAGGTAATCCGCTCCCAATACACGTCTGGTCCGACGACGCCGGCTTCCGTCAGCGGCGGATCCTGCGCGGCTTCGTCGTACACGAACGTGCTGTAGCGCGCACCGCCACGGCCGGGTGTGTTCGCGGTGCGAGGAACGCCGAGCAGCGTGAGGTTGTATTTGAGCGACGGAATGCCGGCACGCGATGCATTACGAATCATCTGACAGATGTCGTCGATCTCGCGATCGCGTTCAGGACTCTTGCCGAGCAGGATGTTCGGATTCTCTGCTCGCGCGATTGGACTGGAGCTCATGGGCAACGGCACCATGTCGAGCGTGATGCCGAATCGTTCCACCCGTTCTCGAAGTTTCGTCAGTCCTTCGACCGACCACTGATCGTCGAAGCGAGCCGACGGCAGGCGGCTGCAGATGTTCGTCACACCGAATGCCGCCAGCACCGCAAGCACATCGTCGGCCGAATCATGCTGTGTGCCGACCTTCATCAATGCTTTTGCAGGCGTGCGACCGGCGCGAGCTCGAGTCGAATTCTGTGAGCCGTTCGGGCTCGCGGCCCGCGCCGCCGTTGCTCCTGCGGCGACACCAAGTCCAGCCAGGCGGACGAAGTCGCGGCGGTGTATGGGCATGGTCATTACACTCCGGTTTTCACCGGCTTCGGCGCTACCGCCACCTTCTGCCAGAGAGGGACGGTCGATTTCAGTTCTTCGAGTTCTTCGGGACGAAGGGGCACCAGCGGCGGTCGCACGGCGCCGCCGGCGAGTCCAAGCATGGTCATGAGCTCTTTCATCACCGTGACCTCGTGACCCTTTCGGCGCGCTCGCATCGCATAGAGTGGAACGACGTACTCGGTCATCATCCGCTGCAGCGCCGCCGCATCACCGCTCGAGCCGGCATCGTGAAGTTGCCGCGCAAGCTGCGGCGACACGTTTGCGATGCTCGATGTGAACGCGCGAATGCCGATTGCGTAGTACGCCGGCACCATATCGTCGCCAGCCCCGCCAATCCAGCACAGGCGATCGCCGACGCGCTCCTTGATCATTTGCAGACGACGGATATCGCCCTGGCCATCTTTCCAGCCGATGAGCGTCGGAATTGTCGCCGCGATCCGTTCCACTGTCGCCGCACCCGGATGGAACCAATCGCGACTGTAAATCAACAGTCCGAGCGATGTCGCGCGACCGAGCGCTGCGTAATAATCCACGAGACCGTCTTCCTCTGCGCCGGGGTAATAAGGTGGGAATGCCAGAATCCCAGCCGCGCCGACGGCCGCGGCCTGGGTGGCAAGCTCCGTTCCTAACGCGCTGTTGAACCCGGTTCCTGCGATGACCGGCAGCTTTCCGCGCGCCTCCTCGATGACGAGACTGACGACGTGAAGATGCTCGCGCGGAGTGAGCGAGTACAACTCGCCGGTGCCGCCCGCCGCAACGATTGCCGCGAGTGGATGTTCGAGCATCGCGCGGACGTTCCGTCTCAGCGCCTCGATGTCGACCGACAAATCGGTGCGAAACGGGGTGATTGGAAATCCGATGACGCCAGTCAGCGCTTCGCGGAGCCGAGCAGGGGACATGGTCATGGATCGGGATCATAGCCGGGATCCGTTTTCCGGGATCCGCGATCCGGAGTCCGGGAGCCGGCCGAAATCGGGATTTCCC
>JBKPSH010000128.1:0-8924 GCA_046734955.1 Acidobacteriota bacterium | reverse complement strand
GTCATCAACTTATCGAATTCCCGCGCCGGATCTTGCGGCGGCGATTGAGACAGCAGGAGCACCAGCGAATAGAACAGGATCATGGCGCCTTCGAGGAGCACCTCATTTTACCAGCGCCAAAAGAAAAAAAGGGGGAGCCGCGTCGGGCAGCTCCCCCTCAGCTGTTTCGGTTCGCCTCCTTAGAAGTAATACTTCAGGGCGAACTCGATCACGCGGTGGCCGCGCTTGAGGTTGATCTTGCCGAAGTTCTGTTTTGCCAGATCGGTGTACTGGAAGCCACCGGTCGGATCGCAAACGTTATCCACCGTACCTCCGATACCGTTCGCTACGCCGTTCACTGTCCGGTTACAGCTCGTGTCGAGCACCAGGTCGACGTCGGCGGCCGACTGCGTCGTCGCCCAGGCCTGGTTGAACAAGTTGAAGAATCCGACGCGGAACTGAATCTTCTGCTCGCCCGAGATCGCGAAGTTCTTGAACAGCGTCAAGTCGTGATTGATGCGCGTCGGCATGCGGAGGTCGTATTTGGGAATGAGATCTCCGTTTTCGCCGAAGGCCGGAATCTTGATGCAGTTGATGTCGAGAATCTTCGAGGCGACCTTGGTATTGCCGGTCCGCGGATCGCACGTGTAGATAGGTGCGAGGCCGCCACGGTCACCGCCCCCGGGACCAGGGTTCCCGATGATGTCGGGGGTTCCGAAGATCGACTGCGTGACACCGTCGCCGGCCGCCTGTCCGCCGAACCCGAGATAAATCGGGACGCCGCTCGCAAGCGTTGAAATGCCGGACAGCTGCCAACCGTTGAGCAGCCCGCGACCAACGGGATTGTCCATGCCTCCCTTCGCACCATCTGGGAGGAACGCGTTCCACGACAGGTTGAACACGTGCGTACGATCCTCGGGCACGATGCCGTATGTGCGGCTCGGGTCGAACGGATCGATAAACCCGTACTCGCCGTTGCCGGAGGTCGTTCCCTTCGTGCGTCCCAGCGTGTAGGCAGCGAAGTACTGGAGGCGGCGTCCGGTCTGTCGGCTGAGGGTTATCTGCATCGAGTTGTAGTCCGACACGCCCTTGAAGCTCCAGTCGTCCACGGCAGGATATGAGGTGTACGGCCGGAACTTATTGACGACAGACGCGTCGAGCGGGACGCGATTCACCGGCACCGACAGATCGATGCCGTTCACCGTGCCCTGCAGCAGCGCACCCATCGGGACAACGTTCAGGTGCCGCCGGCTGACGAGATCGCGTCCCTTCGTTCCGACGTACGCCATTTCCAGCACCTGATTGAAGAAGATACGGCGTGCGTAAGACGCGCTGTAGCTGTAGTTCCTCGGCCACGTGTTGGAGTCAGGGTTCAGCGTGTTGATCGTCAGCGTATCGACGCGAGTCCTCCAATCGAGTTGCTTTATCGTGTCGTAGGTCAGCCCCACCCCGTTGCCTAGACTTGAACTGGCGGACGAGTTCGTGCTGACCAAGTACGACGTCGGCGGGATTCTCAGATAGTCGTATTCGAGGTTGCCCATGTTTCGGTTGTAGTACATCCCGAATCCGCCGCGCACGACGTTCTTGCCGTCTCCCGTGAGGTCCCAGGCGGCGTTGACGCGCGGCATGGCAAATGGACCCTTATCCGGTACACCGCCGAGCGGTGCCTGGCCGAGCGAGGCGTAGCGCCATCCGTTCAACTGCTTGTAGGTGCCGGGATCGAGAAACGTTCCCTGCGACGGGTTGTAGAACGACGGGTCGAAGTAGCCGCCGAAGTCTTGCAGCTCTTCGTTGTTCGTCCAGAAACCGGCGCGGATGCCATACTCGAGCGTGAAGTTCGGCTTCAGCTTCCAGCTGTCCTGCGCGAACGTGTCGAAGTTCCAGTAGCGCCAGTGCCCTTCGGGAATCGCCGTGCCCTGACGGTAGTTAGAGATTCGACCGGTGAGCAAGTCGGCGAGCGCGCTGCCCGTGCCGCCTGTCGCCCATTGATCGAAGTCCATATAGCCCATCTCGTCATTCTGGAAGTTCTGCTGCTTGCGGCCGCGCTCGGCGACAACGCCGAACTTCATGCCGTGCGCGCCGACGATTTTCGTCAACTTCTCGGAGAGGTTGATCGCATCGTTGTGTGCGTAGACGTCCATCGCAGGAGCCCACAGGTTCCCTGGACCGCCCTGCCCCCACCCTGAGGTGACAATGTTCAGCGGCAGATACGGGCTCTCGTTCGGAAAGAAACCCTGGTTGTATCCGGCGAGTTCCGGATACCCGTCGATGCGGACCTTCGACGGATCGCGCCAGAAGTTGTCCAGCGTGAGGCGGCTCCAGCTCACGACGACTTCGTTGGTCATCGTCGGACTGAGCACGCTGACGACGTTGCCAGACACCGAGCGTCCCTTGTTGTCGCCGTAGGTCGGCGTGGGCAGCGCGACATCTGAAGAGGCCCACCAAATGCCGCGCGCATTCTCGGCGTTTTCGTGTTCGATCGCCGCGCGCACGTACGCGCGCGTCTTCGTGGTGATGTTGTAGTCGACCCGGAACTTGAGGTCCTCGCGGTTGGTCGGCTGCAGCGTGTGGAAGTTGTAGTTGTAGCGGTTATCCGCCTGCGAGATGTTTGGCGACGGATACATGCCGGCGATGATGCGCCCGAGCGGATGCATGTACGGCGCGAAGTTGTTGTTCGGCGCAGGCGTGCCCTCTCCCTCGAATCCCCTCGGGATGTTGAAGTTCGCGCAGGTCATGTTCAGGTTCTGCGCGACGCAGTTGCCCGGCAGCAGTTCGCTCAGATCGCCACGCTTCATCTTGTCGGTCAGCGTGGTGCTGAGAAACGAACCGGGGTCGACGTTCTGCCGCTGGACCTCGAACCCGACGAAGAAGAATGCCTTGTCGCGGTTCTTGTTCCACTCCGCGCCCGGGATAATGATCGGGCCGCCGATGTTGCCCCCGGGATAGTTGAACTTGCTCTTCGGTTTTTCAGTTCCCGTGATGCTGTTCGACCGGTCGTTCGCGGCGAACTTCCAGTTGCGATTGTAGTCGTATAACGTGCCGCTGAACCGCGAGCTGCCGCCCTTGGTCACCGCGCTCACGTTCATGCCGCCGGTGCCGAACTCGGCGGCAAAGTTCGAGCTCTCGACCTTCACTTCCTGAACCATGTCGTTGTTCAGGGTGACGATGACGCCGTTGTTCGATCCGATGTCGATCAGGCTCGAACCATCCAGCTCCACGCGGTTCGCTGTGCCGCGAATACCGTTCACCGTGTAACTCAGGGTGCCGTTGGCGCCGCCGCCGAAGCTCACGCTCTCCATCTGCGACTGGTCGGGCGCAACCACGCCCGGCAGGATGCGCAGCAGCTCGAGCGAGCTGCGACCAATGACCGACAGGTTGTCGATCTGCTTAGCAGTCAGGACGCCTTCGCGCGCGCCCGTTTCCGTCTGGATGACCTCCTGAGTCGCCGTAACGGTGATCGTCTCCGACTGCTGCCCGACATCGAGCTTGATGTCCATGCCTCGAACGTCGTTGGGACTCAGCGCAATATTTTTGCGCTCGAATGACTTGAAGCCCGATAGCTCCACGCGCAAGTCGTAATTGCCAGGGAACAAACCGACGACCAGATACTGTCCGCGATCGTCGCTGACAGTGGTCTGCACAGTTTTCGTTGCCTGGTTGGTCACGTTGATCGTGGCGCCGGGAAGCACGCCACCACTCGAGTCCTGGATGGTGCCGCGAATGCTCGCGGTTGTAGAGCCCTGACCTCGCGCTGCCGTCGGCAAGAACAGCAGTGTGCAAAGTATTGTGGCCGTCCACACCCAGCCGCGTGCACGCGTTGCGTATACTCGCAACATGGCTCTCCTTTGATGACCGTTGCCGGCCATCCTCCTCACACCTGGCGACGGAACTCTCACCATTTCGATACTCCGCCTACCCCACCCTACCCGTACGCGGACACACACTGCCCGCGTAAAGGCGCAATAGTGCGGAAATACTAGGCTGATGAGTGTTGGGGCGGAAGTAGCTGAAGCAATGCGGGGGAGTATGTCGAAAGACATATCTCGACTTCTTCGTTTGCCGGGATCCGGTGTGCGGGATCCGGGATCCATCGATCCGGGTAATTACAACCCGCCCGCCGAACTCGTCTCGGATCGCGCATCCCGGAAAACGGATCCCGACTGCGGAGAAACCACTAAAGCTGAACAATCCCTCGCTGAAGTGCGACGGTTACGGCCTCCGTGCGGTCCGCGACCGCCAGTTTCCCGAGAATGCTGCTGACGTGGAGCTTTACGGTTCCCTCGGTGATGTCCAAGGTCGAGGCGATCTCTCGATTGCGCTTTCCGCCGACCAGGAGCCGCAGAACATCGAGTTCACGCGTTGACAGACGGGATCGCGACATGCCTTCGGCCAGCAGCGCCGCAACCTCGGGGGTAATGTGACGGCGGCCGCTGGCCGCCTTGCGGATCGCCTGGGTCAGTTCCTCGCGCTGAACGGACTTTGAGAGATATCCCATCGCGCCGCAGTGGAGCGCCCGGTAGATCTCCTCGTCGCACGCGTAGGTTGAGAGGACAAGGATTCTTGCACCAGGAAATTCCGCACGGATTTTTTGTGTCGTTTCCGATCCCGTCATGCCGGGCAACCGTTGATCGATCAACGTGACGTCCGGATTGTGCACTCGGAATAGCGCGAGCGCCTGCTCACCCGTGGCCGCCTCCGCACAGACGGTCATGTCCGGTTCGAGCGCGATGATGCTCGCCAGTCCCATGCGGACGAGGTAGTGATCGTCGACGAGCATGATTTTCAATGTGTTGCTCATATCTCACTCAACTGCGCATGCGACAGTGACCGATTCTCGAGCCGCGCGGGAATCATGACCGACAATCTCGTGCCGGCGCCAGGCGAGCTGTCGATATCGAGTACTCCACCCAGCTTGTCGACACGTTCTCGAACCCCCTGAAGACCGAAATGTGCGCCACCCGACGCGCGCTCCGCCGACTCGAGGCCCTGCCCGTCGTCAGTGACGATGAGGCGGGTCGCATCGGGCGTGAATGACAACTCGATGTCGATCCGCGTCGCGCGGCCGTGCTTGAGCGCGTTGGTCAACGCCTCGAGTCCAATTCGCAATAGATGATGTTCCCTGGCCGCATCGAGGCGCTGGACCGGCCCGCTGACACGAACACACGCTTCCGCCGATGTGTTGAGCGTCATCTGACGCGCGAGCGTTTCGAGCGCGCCCGCGAGATCGCTCCGTTCGAGCGCCTGCGATCGGAGGTCCATGACCGATCGTCTCGTTTCCTCCAGGCTGTATCGCAACATCTGTCGCGCCACATTCAACGATTCACGCGCGGCGCCCGGTGCGGTCTCGAACGATCCGTCCACCGCCTCGAGTTGCAGGGCGATTCCGGCGAGTCCCTGTTCGACTGTATCGTGGAGTTCTCGCGCCACCCGGGACCGTTCGTTCAACACCGCCTGATACTCACGTCGTTTGCGCGCAGTGAGCGCGCGCATCCGCCATGCCCCGACGCCTGCGGCAAGGGCAAGAATCGTCACCATGACCACCGAATGACGAAGCGTCCACCAGGGAGCGGCTGCCAGAACATGCACATCTGCGGGCGTTCGAAGGAAAAGTCTTAATGACGGCGGTGGGCCACTTTGGTACGAATAAACTCCCGTGACCGTGAGGGTGCTGCCGGGGCGGATATCGTCGATGCCGGCACCATCTTGAGTCGCATCGAGCCGTGCATCGAATACCGTATCGCCGGCTCGAAGTACGATCACTCGTTCAGTCGGATTTGGAATGACGCTGAGCAGTTGTGCATTGATGCGAACCAGCTGGGCATCGTGATCCGGCGTCAGCACATTCCCCGATGCGACGGCGACCGGCGTCGGTTCGGTGCCCCTGCCGACTACGCGAAACACGGCATTCCGCAGCATCGGTCTGCCGGGAGTCACGGCTGGAAAGCCCGCCGCTTCCACGACATCTCCGAGCTGAACGTGGGGAACCTCCTCCGTTTCAATGCGCACGTCGCCGCTGGCGTCCTTCACATAAAGAACATTCACCACATATTGAAAGGTCGCCCGCGTCGTGAAGTCCTGCATGGTGACCGGATGCCCCAGGATGCCGGCCGTCACCACGCCGCGGACTCGAATTCGACGAATCACCTCGCCCGCTGATGAGTAGTTGTAGATCTTCTGAATCGATCGTTCAGGCAATGAGAACGGATCGGGAGCCGGCTCCAGCACCTCGACATCGGCAATACGGCGGGCGAAAAACGACACACCGCGAAGCTGCCCGGTATTGCCAAAGATGGTGCCGATGTTGCCTCGCAGCTTGACCCGCGCGTCGATGAAACGTGACAGGTCCTGCGCCGACGAATCCCACAGTGCCGCGCGGACCAGCCCATCCTCGATCGCGACATCGGCATACATCACGCGCGAGCGTTCCGTTCCGGCCGACCAGGTTCTCTGGATGACACCGGCAATCTCCACGTAGTCGCAGTCGTATCGACCCGTGAGCATCTGGGAAAAGGCGAGGCTCTTGGGCACGGGCATCGTGCCGCGGCCGATCTTTCGGATTCGCGTGGGCATCACGTCCGGCGCAAAGCCACCGTGGATCGTGTAGCCGTCGATCTCAATGAGATCGCCGGCCTTCAGATTCATCCAGTCCCCAACCGATTTGATCTTGTCCTGCGGCGGCGGCTGGATGAACTGGCCGAAATCTCCATCGTGAACGATAAGCGTTGTCTGGAGATTCTCGTCAAAGTGGGTGACGGTGGCGCGGATGCGCACGGGATAGCCGCGTTCCCCGTCATTTTGCGACAGGGCGCGAATGTCCTTGATGGCGGTGAGGACCGGCAGGTCAACCTGGGGCCGTCCCTGGGCAGCCACACCGGCAGCGGCAGCGCTGAACAACGCCGTAATCAGGATCGCCCTGGTTCCCTCGGTGAGCACGGCGGTGAAAATACTACCGCTGGACCACCGCCTAGTCCAGTAAAGTCAATGCTTTATTCCTACTATTGACCCTCCCCACCGCCCGGCCTAGGCTCTTTCGATCATGGACACACCGCGGGGCATCCGTTCCTGGTGGATGCCGTTGCTTTTGTCGGTTTATGCGCTCAACACGGCCTATCTCGCAGCGTTCGCGAGCCCTACCTTCTTCTACTTCGGCAATGTGGTGTTTCACATTATCGGAGGCGTGGCGCTGGTGGCGGCCTGGCTGGTGTGGGGCAAGGCTCTTCAGACCCTTGCCTGCACCGTCGCGTACATCATCCTGGCTGTCGGAATTGCGTTTGGCATCCTCATCACTGTGGTCGGCGCGGCCGGCCAATGGCGATGGCTGCTTCCGGTTCACATCGCGCTGTCGCTGATTGGCGGTGTGCCGCTCGCGGTCGCGGGGGTGGTATCAATTCTTCGCCGCGGCGCACCCGGCGAACGCGCGCCCGTAGCCGCGGCCTGTGCGATCGCCGCTATCGCTGCGGTTGCCGCACCAGTTGCCGCGACGATGAACGCCGCGCGGGTAAAGAACACCCACGTCATCCGCAACCCGTCAATCGTGCCGGCGTCGATGAACGACGAAGGGAGCGGCCCCTCGAGTCCATTCTTCCCGTCATCCGGCGACACGAACGTGCACCGCACCATCCCCGCGAACTTCTTCATGACGAGCGCGAGTTGCGGTCGGTGCCACACCGACATCTACGAACAGTGGAAGTCGTCGACACATCATTTCTCTTCTTTCAACAACCAGTGGTATCGCAAATCGATCGAGTACATGCAGGATACCGTCGGCACGAAACCGTCGAAGTGGTGCGCGGGATGTCACGACCACGCGGTATTTTTCAACGGACGATTCGATCGACCGATCAAGGAACAAATCGACACGCCTGAAGCCCAAGCCGGTCTCGCCTGCACCTCGTGCCATTCGATCACGCACGTCAGAAGCACGATGGGACAGGGCGACTTTGAGATCGAGTACCCGCCGCTTCACGACCTTGCAGCAAGCGACCATCCGGTCCTGCGGTTCGTGCACGACCAGTTGACCTACATCGATCCGAAGCCCCACAAGGACATCTTCCTCAAGCCGTTCCATCGCGACCAGACCCCCGAGTTCTGCTCGAGCTGCCACAAGGTTCATCTGGATGTGCCGGTCAATTCGTACCGCTGGTTCCGCGGATTCAACGATTACGACAACTGGCAGGCATCCGGCGTGTCAGGCGAAGGGGCGCGTTCCTTCTACTATCCGAAGAAGTCGTCGAAGTGCGCCGACTGCCACATGCCGCTCGTCGCCTCGAACGATCCTGCGGCCAAGGACGGCAAAGTTCGGTCGCACAGATTTGCCGCCGCAAACACGGCATTGCCGTTCGTCAATGGCGATGCCGTCCAGCTCAAGGCTGTCCAGGATTTCCTTCGCGATGGTCAGATCTCCGTCGACATCTTCGGCATCGTCCGCACGACCGCGACGGAAGCGGCAGCCGCCGGACGATCGCAGGCCTCAACCGAGCCGCGTACGGCGAGCACGTTCGCGGTCGGCGAAGAGTCGATGAATTTCGGCGCCGCTCAGAATTTCCTTGCTCCGGCAGCCGAAGTGATCGCACCGCTCGGGAAAGTCGATGCGGCCGTTCGACGCGGCGATTCAGTGCGGGTCGAGGTGGTGGTACGCACTCGCAAGGTCGGCCACTTCTTCCCCGGCGGAACGGTCGACGCCTTCGATGTCTGGGTCGAGCTCGAAGCGGTCGACGACCATGGACGCACGCTCTTTCACAGCGGCGTCGCTGCCGACGAAGGGCGAGGACCAGTCGATAGCGGCGCCCACATGTATCGCAGTCTTCTGCTCGACGAACACGGCAACGTCATCAATAAGCGGAACGCCTGGGCCGGCCGGTCGGTGGCCTACGTTCGCCTGATTCCGCCAGGCGCCGCCGATACGATCCATTACCGCGTGCAGATCCCGGAGGACGCCGGCGATC
>JBKPSH010000127.1:0-32729 GCA_046734955.1 Acidobacteriota bacterium | reverse complement strand
ACGCAATCAGTAGTACCAGCATCGAATCTCCCGATCGGATCCCGGATCCCGCAAAACGGATCCCGGCATGAATCCGACTAATTTGTGAACCGCCTCATCCTGACATTGAGGATGAGGCCAAAGGCGGCCAGCGTCGCAATCATCGACGACCCGCCATAGCTCATGAGCGGCAGCGTCAGCCCTTTGACCGGCGCCAACCCCGCCGACATCGTGATGTTATAGATCACCTGAAACGCAAACCCCGAAATAATGCCTCCAACCAGGTACGCGCCGATGCGATCTTTGGCGAGCCGCGCCGCCTCGAGCGACCTGAGAATAACGAACAAATAGAGGCCCAGCGCGACGAGCACACCGATGAAGCCCTGCTCTTCCGCGAGGACCGAAAAGATGAAATCGTTGTCGGCGACCGGCAGGAACTTGTACTGTCCCTGCGTTCCCTTCATGAACCCTTTACCCTTGAGGCCCCCCGATCCAACGGTGATGCGGGCCTGAATCTGCTGATATCCTGCGCCGCGCGCGTCCTTCTCCGGATCGAGAAAGGTGTTGATGCGCGCCTTCTGGTAATCCTTCAGTGCAACCTTCCACGCGATCGGTGCCAGCAGCACCGCGGCAATCGCGACGATTGCGATCAAACGCAGTCGAAGCCCCGCCAGATACGCGATCCCGAAACACACTGGCACGAGGGTGACGGCCGTACCGAGATCCGGCTGCTTCGCGATCAAGAGGAACGGCACGATGAAGAACAGGCCTGCGAGCACGAGATCGCCGTAGTTGCGCGCGCCGCGGCGATTCTCGCCGAAGTACATCGCGAGGATCAGTGCCAACGCGAGACGGCCGAACTCGGACGGCTGCAGGTTGAAGACGCCCAGTGAGATCCAGCGCTGCGAACCGCCGGCCCTGACTCCGGCGACCAGCACATACACGAGCAGCAGCACGAGGCCGATGTAGAGGACGAGCGAGTGCTCCGCGACGAATCGATAATCGATCGCGAGAAAGATGACGAGCGCGAGCACTCCGAGGCCAACCGCGTACATTTGGACCCAGAAACGCGCCCCGGGATGCCCGCTGCCATCCGGCAACGTCACGTAGGTGGTGCTGTAGATCATCGCCACACCGAGAGCTGCCAGGAGGAGCACCGCCCCCAGCAGCAGCCAGTCGATGTGAAAGTAGAGCCGCCGTTCGAACATGGTACTTAGTTGTTGTTGCCTTCGGGGCCAGTGCCGCGCGCGAACGGATCGCGCAAATCAAGACGCATATCGTCGCGCGTGGGAGCCGGCGGCAACGGCTGGCCGTCTTTCTTCGCGAAGTACGTTTCAAGAATGTGCTTCGCGACCGATGCGGCATTCGCGCTGTGAATGCCGTGTTCGAGGAACACCACACCCGCGATCTCCGGATTATCGCGAGGGGCGAAGAACGTGAACCATCCGTGATCGCGGAGATTCTTCGTCGTCTTCGCGGCGGTGCGTCCCTGATTCGAAATCACCTGCGCGGTCCCGGTCTTGCCGCACACGTCCTTGCCCGGGATCTTCGCTCTCCTCGCGGTGCCGCGATCGCCATTCACGACGAGCCACATGCCGTCACGAATCGCCTGCAGCTTCTCCGCCGTCACTTCGACTTTTGACTGTGGCGGCGGTGGCGGCACCGGTTTGAGTTCGTTCCCATCGTCCATTGCCTTGACCAGGTGCGGCGTCACGCGCGTGCCACCGTTGGCCAGGGTCGCCGTGTAGACCGCGAGCGACACCGGCGTCACCGATACCTGGCCCTGACCGATGGCAACCGAAATCGTTTCTCCCGCGTACCACTTCTTCTCTTTGGTGTTCTGCGCCTTCCACTCCGTTGATGGAACGAGCCCCTGCAGTTCGTTTGGCAGATCGATTCCTGATTTCACGCCGAGGCCGAATAGTGTCGCCCACTTGTGAATCCGATCGACGCCGAGCATGTTCCCGACGGTGTAGAAGAACACGTCGCACGATTGCTCGATCGCGTGGCGCAGATCGATGCTGCCATGGCCGCCCTTCTCCCAACACTTGAAGAAGCGGCCATAGAAGGTCTGTCCACCGCCGCAGAACACATGGAAGTCTGGGGTGATGACCCCTTCCTCGAGACCCGCCAGGCCGACCGCCATCTTGAACGTCGATCCCGGCGAGTAGCGTCCCTGAAGCGCGCGATTCTGCAGCGGCCGAAGATCGTCGGTGTTGAGTTCCGACCACGTCGCGCGGTCAATTCCCACCGCGAAGGCGTTCGGATCGTACGCAGGACGGCTCGTGAACGCGAGCACCTCGCCATTGCGGGGATCGAGGACGACCGCGGCGCCATTGAATCCGGTCGCTTCGAACCCGTCCTCGGTCGCCTGCTGGACGTCCGCGTCGATGGTGAGCTGAATGCGCCGGCCTTCGCGTGGTGGCACGAGCGCGTCGGTCGGCGGCTGGCCAATCTCGCGGCCGACACTGTTGACGACGACCGTTTTGCTGCCGTCGGTGCCCATCAGGTATTTGTTGTACGCGTATTCGATTCCCGCCTGGCCGATCACTGAACCCGGTTCGACGCCCGTGTACTCGGCGCGCGCGAGTTGATCCTCGCGGATCTCACCAACGTAGCCGAAGAGATGAGCGGCCACTTCACTGCCCGGATACTTCCGCGAAGGTACTTCCTGTGCATAGATCCCCGGCATCTCCAACGCCCGCGCCCTGGCGGCGACGTACTGTTCAAAAGTCGCATTCTCGATCAGGACGATCGGGCGATACGGAGGATCGCGACGGCGACGTTCTACGGTTTCGCGAAGCTGCGCTTCATCGGTGTTGGTCGCCTGCGCCAGGATGTGCAGCGTTTCATCGAGGTTATGCGTCTGCTCACGAATCAGCGCGATGTTCCGGCTGTTCTGGTTGTCGACGAGCACGCGGCCGTCGCGATCGAGCAGGACGCCGCGCGGCGCCGGCAGCGGCAGCCTGCGGAGATGATTTTCCTCCGCCATCTGGCGAAACTTTTCGTGCTGGGCGACCTGAAAAATCCAGAATCCGATCGCCAGCGCGGCAAAGGCAATCGCGACGACGTACTGGATGACTGTGAGCCGCTGCGTGAGGCTGCGGCGATCGTCCGGCATTAATGGTGTGGACGACATAGATCAGTACCTTCTACGAACCGTGGACGAACGACGAAAGTTTCCGCGCTGCAGCATCTCGGGTCCGCGTTCGACGAGCATAAAGGCGGTGATCCCCACCGCCCCGTTCACGAGCGCCTGGATCAATGCGCCCGAGAGCTGAAACCTGAGGCCGCGCGCCTCAACGAGCGCGTACAACGCCTGAAAGCAAAGCTCGTGCACGAGCGACGCCCCGAAGAACATCAGGAATCTCGGGACCGGCGTCGACACGATGAACTGCGCACCCAGTACTCCGACAAGAAAGCCCACGACCGTCTTCGAAAGCCCGCCAATCCCAACGATGCCACCAGCGATCGAGTCCTGCACAAGTCCCGCGGCACAGCCGGCGAGCATTCCGGTCACCGCGCCATACGCGAGCGCTACATAAATGACTGCCACCAGCACCAGGTTCACGCGGCTGCCGGCGGCGAACGACATGCCGGCGATCGTGCTTTGCAGCAACAGCGAAGCGGCAAGGACGCCGATGACGATCGGCGTTTTCATTTCTTAGTTCCGACCGTCGCCGCCGGAGCAGGAACCGAATCCTCGGGCATCGCCGAGCGGGGCGGCACGAGAACGACGAGCACCTCCTCGAGACTCGAGAAATCGACCGACGGCCGCACCGTGATCGCACGATACAAGCCGGTTCCACGCTCGGAAGATTCGACACGCCCGACGGCAAATCCCCTGGGATAAATCCCATCAACTCCCGATGCCACTACAAGATCGCCGGGCTTGACGTCGGCCATGTTCGACACCAGATCCATCGCCAGCGGCGGATCGTGGTCGACGCCAATTACCATTCCGCCAGAGTGCGTACGTTCCGTGTACGCGCCAGCCGCCGCGTTCCGGTCGATCAACAGCTGCACGCGGGCGGCATGCGCGGCGGGCGCCCCAATGATTCGTCCGACAACGCCGGCCGCTGCGACAACCGCCATATCGGTTTGGACGCCGTCAGCTGACCCTCTGCCTATCGTGATCGTCAGCATACCGGGGTTGGGATTTCCGGCGATCACCTCAGCAGCAAGCGTGGGAATTGACGTACTGGTCTGCAGCGTGAGGAGCTCCTGCAGCCTCGTCGCCCGAAGTGCGAGCGCACGCTGTTCCTGGAGCCGCACCGACAGGTCGGTGACCTGCTTCTTAAGCTCTTCGTTTTCGGCTCGAACGCCGCGCAACCAGACGTAACTTCCCCAGATATTCCCGATACCGTGCAGAAACCCGGAAGTGCCACCTTGCACCCGGGCAAACGCACCGAACGTGACGGCCTGAAACACCGGGACACCCGACTTCGACGGCACCTGGGCCGAAATAAGGAAGAGCTGCCCCACCACGATCACGAGGAGCAGGACGCCTGTTCTTCTCCTGATATCTAACATGGCTCCTGGCTGTTGGCTCATAGCTCCTGGCATCTGGCGTTCTCTCCGGGCAATTCCGACCTCCGGGTTCAGCCAGCAGCCAGCCGCCAACCCCAGTTAATCAATCGATATCTTCCTCAGTAAGTTGAAGTCCGACAGCATTTTGCCGGCACCGAGGACGACCGACGAGAGGGGGTCCTCCGCCATCGCCAGCGGCAGCCCCGTCTCTTCGCGAAGCCGCTTGTCGAGGTTCTTTAAAAGCGACCCGCCCCCGGTCAACACGATGCCTCTATCGACAATATCGGCTGATAGCTCCGGCGGCGTACGCTCCAGGGCGACGCGAACCGCATCAACGATGACATTGACCGTCTCCGCCAGGGCTTCACGGATTTCCTCGTCGGTGATGGTGATCGTTTTGGGGACCCCCTCAATCAAGTGACGCCCCTTGATCTCCATCGTCATCCGCTCTTCGAGCTGGAACGCAGAGCCGATCTCCATCTTGATGGCTTCGGCCGTCCGCTCGCCGATGAGAAGGTTGTACGTTTTCTTGATGTACTGGATGATCGCTTCATCCATCTCGTTGCCGGCGACGCGCACGGCCTTGCTGTAGACGATGCCCGCCAGCGAGATGACGGCGATGTCGGTGGTACCGCCACCGATGTCCACGATCATGTTTCCTGATGGCTCGGTGATCGGCATGCCCGCACCGATTGCCGCCGCCATCGCTTCCTCGACGAGATGCACTTCGCTCGCCTTCGCGCGATACGCACTATCTTTGACCGCTCGTTTTTCGACCTGCGTGATTTCGGAAGGTACGCCGATCACGATACGAGGGCGCACCCACACGTTCCTGTTGTGCGCCTTCTTGATGAAATACGTGAGCATCTTCTCGGTCACTTCGAAGTCGGCGATGACGCCATCCTTCATCGGCTTGATCGCGACGATGTTGCCAGGCGTTCGCCCGAGCATGTCCTTCGCATCCTTGCCGACGGCCTCGATCCGGCCATTCACCTTGTTGATCGCAACGATCGACGGCTCGTTCACCACGATGCCCTTGCCGCGCGCGTAGACGCACGTGTTGGCGGTGCCGAGATCGATCGCGAGATCGCTCGAGAAGAGCGAAAAGAGAGAACGCAGGCTCAAAAATGTAACTCCTTGAATTGCTGATTTTCGATTGCTGATTGCTGATTGACGGCCTTATCGAAAGGCGCGGTCGGTAGACCGCGCCAATTCAGCAATCAGAAATCAACAATCAGCAATTTCATGACCCAGCAATATGAATCCCATTCTTCCCGTGATCCTTGACCCAGTACATCGCTTCGTCAGCAGCCTGGATCAGGCCATCGGACGTAGCCGCGACGTCGGGCAGCGTCGCCACGCCCACCGACACCGTCAGCCTGATGTTCAACCCGTCACCGCGCAGGAAACTGAAAGCGGCGATCCGATCGCGGACGCGATCGCCAACCGCCGCCGCTCCTTCGCTGCCTGTATCCGGCAGAATCAACGCAAACTCATCGCCGCCGAAGCGCGCGACCATGTCGGTCTCGCGCGCGCTGGCGCGAATGACACTCGCTGCTTCAACGAGCGCGCGGCTGCCGAACAGGTGTCCATGTGTGTCGTTGATCGACTTGAAGCCATCGAGATCCACGAACAGCAGCGACAGGGGGCGTCCGCTCCGCGATGCGCGCTTGGTCTCGCGCCGCAGCACCTGCGACAGATAGCGCGAGTTGTATAACTGCGTCAGATCGTCGGTGACCGAAAGCGCTTCGGCGCGCTGCACACGCAGCGCGTTCTCGAGCGCGATCGCGCCAGGCTCGATGCTCGCAAGCAGCGCGGCCAGCGTCGATGCCGAAAAACGCGGCGCAGACGTGCTCGGCGCTCGATCGATCGCGACGAGAGCCCCAATGGTGTTTCCACGACATGACAACGGAAAACCCACCGCCGCCGCCGATGCGGTGTCGGAAACACGACGATCGGTGGCGACGTCTCCCGCTGCATACACAGCGCCGCTCCGCATCACCCACGCCGCCACCGCGTGAGCAGCCGACTCGAACGGCGGTTCCAGACCGTCTGCCGCCATCTGACGGGTTTGTCCTCCGCCATCATCGGCCATGACGAGCCAGCCGGCCGCGGGAATCCAGGATGAGACGCGCGACACGAGCGCCTCCGCGACGCTCTCTGGCTCGAGGCTCGCATTCACCGCCCGAATCATGTCGGCTAGTACATCGGCGCGCGCAAGCCGACGCCTGAGCGCCGCTTGAAGAGGCCGGATCCTGCGCGCGAGGTCCCGGCGCACGGCCACCGCGCGCGTATTACTGGGTCCGCGACGGGCGCGCGGCTTCCGACCTGTCGCGGTCAATCGGCTTTGCGTCCTGTTGGAATGGCGAATCCCTCTAAGTCCTTCTATTCACCGAAAATATAGCACAGTAACCGTCTGGATCCGCGCCGGGATCCGGTGTCCGGGATGCGCGATCCGAATAAACAACACTCGGAACTCCATCCGTCAGCCGGATCCCAGATCCCGCACAACGGATCCCGGCAAGATACAGATGCATATGGCATAATTGTCGTTTCTCGTTCCACCCAAAGAGGCTTACCGAAAACATGACGATGCTCGACCGGATGCGCCGACACAAGGGCTGGCTGAAATGGAGCCTTGCCATTGTGATCCTGGCATTCATCATCCTTTACATACCCAGCTTCATGAAGCAGGACGTTGCCGGCAACAGCGACGTCGTCGCATCCGTTGAAGGGCGCGAGATTACGGTGGGCAAGTTCCGGCAGGCGTACCAGCGACAGATGCAGGCTTACCGGACGCAGTTTGGCGGCAACGTCGACGAGCGGATGCTCAAACAGCTCGGGATCGATCAGCGGATCGTTCAGTCAATGCTCGAGGAAGAGGCCGGCCTCGCCGAAGCGTCGCGGCTCGGAATCACCGCAACCGACGAGGAAGTCCGCACGCGCATCGCGACGATGCCCGGACTGACTGAGAACGGCCAGTTCATCGGCGAGCAGCGATATCGCCAGCTGCTGCAGATGCAGAACCCGCCGCTGACGCCCAGTGAATTCGAAGAGCAGATTCGGCGCAGCGTGACGCTCGAGAAACTGCACGCGGCGTTGACCAACTGGATCACCGTCAGCGACAAGGAACTCGAGGACGAATACAAGCGGCGCAACGAGAAGGTCAAGCTTGCGGTGGTCTCGTTCCCCGCCGATAAGTTCCGCGAAGGACTCGAGGCGACCGATGCGGAACTGAATACGTACTACGAGGCGCACAAGAACGAGCTGAAGATCCCGGAGAAGCGCAAAGTGAAGTACGCGCTCGTCGACATGCAGGCGATTCGCAACCGGACCGCTGTGTCGGCCGAGGACATCCGGCGCTCGTACGAAGACAACAAGCAGCAGTACTCGACGCCGGAGCAGGTGCGCTCCAGCCACATCCTGTTGAAGACCGAAGGCAAGGACGACGCCACGGTCAAGAAGCAGGCGGAAGATCTGCTCGCGAAAGTAAAGGCTGGAGCAGACTTCGCCAAGCTCGCGACCGAGTATTCAGAAGACGATTCCAGCAAGGTGAAGGGCGGCGATCTGGACTTCTTCCCCAAGGGTCAGATGGTGCCGGAGTTCGACAAGGTCGCGTTCTCGTTGAAGCCAGGCGAGATCAGCGATCTCGTCAAGAGCCAGTACGGCTATCACATCATCAAGGTAACTGATAAAAAAGCGGCGACGACGAAGACGCTCGATGAAGTCCGGGCGCAGATCGAAGATCAGATCAAATGGGATCGCGCGCAGACGGAGGCGCAGCGAATCGCTGACGATGTGGCGAAGAGCCTGAAGAAGCCGGCAGACATCGACACGGTCGCGAAAGGGCGCGGACTGACGGTCGGCGAGTCGTCACTGTTCAGCAAAGACGAACCGATCGCCGGCCTTGGTATGGCGCCGGCAGTTGCCGAACGCGCGTTCGAGTTGAAAGACGGCGAGGTCAGCGAAGCGATCCGGACGCCTCAGGGCTTCGCGTTTATCACCCTGACCGGGCGTCAGGATGCCTACGTCCCGAAACTCGACGAGGTGAAGGCGAAGGTCCGCGATGAAGTCGTCAAGAAGAAGGCAACTGATGTCGCGCGCCAGAAGGCTGCGTCCGTCGGCGCCCAGATGAAGAGCGGCGACTTCACCGCGGCGGCAAAGGCCGCGGGCCTCGATGTCAAAACAACAGATTTCATTTTGCGTGGTGCGCCGATTGGAGATATTGGCGTGAGTCCCGCCGTCGACAACGTCGCGTTCGCGATGCAACCTGGCGCGGTGAGCGATCCGATTGTCACCGACAACGGCACGGTGATCGTGAAGATGCTGGAGCGGCAGGATCCACCCGCCACCGACGTCGCGACCGGCAAGACGACGCTGAAGACGGAACTCGTCAACGAGCGTCGCGGCCGCTTCTACGCGTCCTACATGAGCAAGGCGCGCGAGCGGATGAAGGTCAATATCAATCGCGAGTTGATCGCGCAGCTCGTGGCGTAGCTATCGGATAAACACGTTCGGCATAATCGCGAGCGGCTCGCCGCGACGAAATACTTGCAGCGGCGCCGTCAGCGTTTGCAACGGACGCGGATCGCGGATGCCGAGCAGCACCGCGAGCGCCGTCGCCCGATCGGATGCGCCAAACGGGCTGCGGACAATGTCGTAGAACGACTTCTTGCCCGGGTAGACGACGATTTCCACTTCGCTGTCCGGCGCAAGCTTCGCCCGTTGTTTCGCGACAGCCAGCGCGCGCTCGAGTCCACCGAGTTCGTCGACAAGACCCAGTTGCTTACCCTGCGCGCCGGTCCACACTCGCCCCTGCCCGATCGCGTCAATCCGTTCCGGCGTCGTGCTCCGCCCCTGGGCGGCCTTCTCGACAAACGCGTCATAGGTTGCCTGCATCTGCTCCCGGACCTTCGCGCGCTCTTCGGTCGTGAACGCTCGGATCGGTGAGTACAGGTCCGCGTATCGTCCGCTCGTGACCCCTTCCATGTTCATCCCGAGTTTCTTGAGCGTCCCATCGATCACGAACTTGAGCATGACGACACCGATCGATCCGGTCAGCGTTGCCGGCTCGGCGACGATGGCGTGCGCGGGCATCGCGATGTAGTACCCGCCAGACGCGGCAACATCCGACATCGAGGCAACCACCGGCTTCACGTTTTTCGTCAGCATGACTTCGCGCCAGATGACGTCCGAGGCGATCGCGGATCCACCCGGACTGTCGATGCGCAGCACAATGGCTCGGATCGAAGAATCGGCGCGCGCCTTGCGTAGCGAGTCGACCATCGTTTCCGATCCGACGACCTGGCCGGACGGCGAGTCGAAGTTGCTCTCACCCGAAGCGATGATCCCCGTCGCATAAATCAGCGCGATCCGCGGGCCTCGATTGAGTCCGAGGGATGTCGGCGACACGTGACGGTACTCGCTCTCGCTGAGGAAGTTCACCTTCCCTTTCGCCAGCTGCACCTTGTCGTCGAGCTCGTCCTCATACGCCACGTCGTCGACGAGACCGGCGCGCACCGCGTCTTCAGGCAGAAAGGGACCGTGATCGACGAGCGCGCGGACATCTTTCTCCGACTTGTGCCGGCCGCTCGCGATCCCGCGAATCAACTGGTTGTAGAGATCCGTGTTCAGCGATTCGGCCATCTCGCGATGCGCCGGCGTGAAGGTGCGCTCGGTAAACGTGTTGGATGCGGTCTTGTATTCGCCGATGTGAAGTGTGTCGGGATAGGCGCCAATCTTGTCGAGCGTGCCGCGCAGGAACAGCTCGTAGTTGGCCATGCCGGTCAGATCGAGCGTCGCGGTCGGCAGCAGATACACCTTGTCGCAGGCGCTCGCGAGATAGAACTCCTGCTGACCGCCGTATTCGAGATAGCCAATCGTCGGCTTCCCCGACCGGCGGAAATCGACAATCGCGTCGCGAACCTCCTGGACTTTCCCCCAGAGCGCGGCGGCAGCCGTCGGACGGATGATGACACTCGAGATTCGCCGGTCGACTTTGGCCTTGCGCAACGCATCGATCAGCGATCGTACCGTTGGCGGCGCCTCGAAGAACTGACCGATCACGCCACCTGGTTCCATCTCCTGCAGGTCGCCGCCGATCTTGAGGACCAGCGCCGAGTTGCCGGCGACCTGTGGTTCGCGCCCGACGAACAAGGCCATCGCAACCAGGCCCATCGCCGAGATCGCAACCGCAAGAATGATGAGTACGAGTACGATCCAGACGCCTCGTCTGACAGCCACGTCACGCCTCCTGCTGTCGAGTATAGCTGTAGGGAGGAATGTGTAGCGCGCGGTCTTTCGACCGCGCGGCCCTACGGCTTCTCTAAAGGGGATTCCGCCGGTCCTGACAGCACTGCGCCGCTTGGTTTGAATCGCGATCCGTGGCACGGACAGTCCCACGTCGACTCGGCGGCATTCCAGTCAACTTCGCAGCCCATGTGCGTGCACACCGGCGATAACAGCGTCACGGTCCCGGCAGGACTGCGCCACGCCGCCACACGCTCTCCGTCGAGCTCGAGGATCTTCCCCTGCCCGCGACGCAGCTCGCGGAGGGTTTTTCCATCCGGACTGGTGATGCGATCCTTGACCAGGTAGTACGGGTAGTCGGCGTTCTCCTTCACGTAGTCCCAGGCGCCGGCGACAATCTTCTTTCGCGCCGGATCGAAGAGATCGTCCCACGGATTGCGTCGCCCGAGCACGGCGTCGCGCGCCATGATCGCCGCCACTGTCCCGAACGTCATACCGTTGCCTGAGTAACCGGTGGCAATGAACTGACCGGCCGATGACTCGCCAATAAAAGGAAGGCCATCGACCGTTTCAATTACCTGTCCGGACCAGTGATGCGTGATATCGAGGCCTGGAATGAGTTGCTGGATCGTGCGCTCGAGCGCCGCGTAGCACGATGGTGTGTCGGCCGTCTGTCCCGTCTTGTGATCCTGGCCGCCGAAGATCACAAAGTCGTAGTCCTTCTGTCGATCGAGGCGGAGGTAGTGATACGGGTCGGCGGTGTCCCAGAAGAGGGCGTCGGGAACTGTCCCGCGCGGCACACGTCCACCGACGACATAGCTCGAATACAAAAACAGTTTCGACTGGAAGAGCGTCGCGCTCAGGATGTTGGTCTTGCCCACGAGCGGCGTATGCGTCGCAATGATGATGTAGTCGCAGGTAATCGTGTGTCCGCCTGCTTTGATCGAGAGTGGATCATCCACGATTTCGTCTGATTCGGTATGCTCGTGAACGTGCGAGCCATCACCATCGAGACGCGCGGCCAGCGCCGCGAGGTATTTGCGCGGATGAAAGCGCGCTTGTCCGGCGACCTCAATCCCCGGTCGATCGAAATAGGGAACGGCGTCGACAAAGCTGACTTCGAAACCGAGCTCGGTCGCAACCGCAGCTTCCTTGCGAAGTCGTTCCACCTCCTTCTCCGGATCTTCATTCAGGGCCGCAAACTTGTAGCCGGGAACCCACGCCCAATGGCAATCGATCGATTCCCTCTCGATGATCGTGTCGATCTCGGCAATCGCCGCGAGACCCGCATCCCAGACAGCCTGAGCGTGGTCGCGTCCGAAGTCTTCGACCAGGCCGACCAGATCGCGATCGGTGACGCAGGTGACATGCGCGGTTGTGTGGCCGGTGTCGACACCGCCGAGCCGGTCGCGATCAATGACCGCGACTTTTTTTCCAGCGCGTTTCAGAAGATACGCGGCAGTCAATCCGGTGAGGCCGGCGCCGACAATTCCGACGTCCACGTGCAGATCACGGTCGAGCGACCGGAATCTTGGCATTTGCGACGAGTCGTGCCAGTAGGGCTTGACGTCGAGCTGAGCAGCAGAGGGTCGTTTTTCCACGTGGTCGCACGAAGCAAGTGCCTCGCCAGATGCGCGAATGGATAAGCTCCGAATCGGCACCACCTACTGGGTCGATCAATTCACCGGAATAGCGCCGCGCCGTCCGGCGCTGAAAGGCGCGTGTCATGTCGACATCGCCGTCATCGGAGGCGGCATCACCGGATGTCTGGCGGCGCACGCCTTTATGAGTGCAGGATTCTCGGTCGTGCTTCTCGAAGCGAATCGAATCGGTCGCGGAAGCACCGCGGCAAGCACGGCGTTGCTCATGCAGGAACCTGATGTGGATGTCCGTGACCTGGCCGCTCGCTACGGCACAGGGCGCGCGCGGGAAATCTGGTCGGAGAGCGCAAAATCAGTGCGGGGTTTAATCGCGCTCATCCGTCGGCTCAAGATTGCTGCGGGATTGCAGGAAGTCGGCTCGGTGTACTGGACGCCGCGGACCGACATCGCCCGGGATCTTCAGCGCGAACTACGGCGACGCCGTGCCGTCGGGATCGGCGGCCGCTGGTTGGACGGGGCGGCGTTGAAGCGGCACATCGGTGTCGCCGGCGGCGGGGGGATCCTGACGAATGGCAATGCGCAGATCGACCCGTATCGCGCATGCATTGGGCTCGCAGAGCGGCTTCGCGCTGCTGGCGTACAGCTTTACGAGCGCAGTCCGGTATGCCGTGTGCACGGGTCGTCTCACGGCGTCAGCATCGATCTCGAAGCAGGAGAAGTGCGGGCGCAGTGGGCCGTGATCGCAACCGGGTACGCGACACCTGAATTCAAACCGCTCGCCGGCCGATTCCGGATGTCGAACACGTTCGTGATCGCCACCGCGCAGATCGATGCGCGCCTGCGCCGGCGGATGGGCGCCGGGTTCATGTGGTGGGACGCGGAAACGCCGTACCACTATTCACGCTGGACGGCTGATCGGCGACTGCTGTTTGGCGGCTGCGATGTTCCACGAGTCAGCACGCGCGCGCGACCCGCCATGCTCGGAAGACAGATCGAGGAACTCGAAACAGATCTCGTGCGTGTGTATCCTTCTCTCGAACATACGGCAATCGATTACGCGTGGGACGGACTGTTTGCAACGACGAGAGATGGTCTTCCCTACATCGGAACCCACCGCCGTTATCCGCGCCAATTGTTCGCGCTTGGATACGGAGGCAATGGGATGACTTTCGGTTTTCTCGCGGGTCAGGTGCTGGTCAGGATGGTAAGAGGTTCCACCACTGACTCAGATCACTTCTTCGGTTTTCACCGGATCAGGTAAAAGCTCAGCAACCAAGTAACGGCACAGCCACGAGTTGCACGGCTGAGCCGAGTGCGGCACGCCCAATGCACTGCTCCTCCACGAGGTGCAACGTGCGTAAACTACTGTGCGCAAACATTTTACTCGCAGTCGCACTGCCGGTTCTGACCCTCGGATGCGGCGGCAGTCCTACTGCACCGACCACACCGGCCAGTCAGCCGGATGTCGTCGCACCAGCGCCGGCTCCAACGCCCGCACCGCCGACTCCTCCGGAACCGATGCCAGGACCCGCAGATCCGACGCCGGCGCCGAATCCAACTCCGGCGCCAGCTCCGACTCCGGCGCCGACGCCCAGTCCGAGTCCAACGCCTTCACCCGTCCCGGACCCATCGCCGTCTACAACGTGGATCTTCGATGGATCGACGAGTCAGGCGCATTGGTACGACGTGCCGGTACTGCCCGATCGTTTTCAGCTCGAGATTTCGAATGGATCCGTCAAGACCGCTGGTCACAACTTCCCGATCCTGTATCAGGGACCGGAAAACGCGTATGTCATCGCTGGTACACGAAACGTGGAAACGCTGACCCTGGAGTACTACGGTCCGACCGATGGGTCGGGAACGTGGCGATGGACATATAACGGGTTGCCAGGCCAGGCAGTCGGCACTCTGACTAGGCGGCGCTGAATCCAGCATGCATGGGAGAAGTGTCCTCTCCCATGCGTGCCATCGATCACTGCTGTGCCGCGGGCTTGGCGAAGATTGAGTCGTCGATCGGCGCGTTGATCTTCACGTCAGCGAATTTCTCTGTAGTCACGGCGTTCCATGTCGAGTGCTTCACCGTGTACGGAACCTTCACACCGCTGACATCACGATAATCACTGTAGTCGATCTGCTCACCGAGGGCCATGATGCCGAATCCGGTTGTGGATCCGGACGTCAGGGTTCGCCGCACGAGCAAGCCGGACTCGCGATCGAACGCGAGATCCTCCGTGACGTTCGGATATGGATTGCCGGTCAGTACGACAGCCTGCTTGCCTTCAATTGTTTCGTACGCGGGTTTCACGGCGAGATTCTGATAGCGCTGCTTGAGATTGAGGGGCAGCGCGAAATCCGCGAGACGGAATCCCTGCTGCACCTGGAAGCCAGTGATGTCGCGCGCGTTCGGTCCGCCGCCGAAACCGCCACCGCCGATCTGCCACGCGGCCGTGCCGTTGGTTGCGCGGATCGTTGGATTGGGTTGTGTCGCGATTTCAATTCGCGCTTCTCCGGTGCTCTTCTCGGTCACGGTGACATTCGCGGTGGTCAGGTCCCGATTGGTGACGGTGCCAGTCATCACGCGGGTCTTCGCATTCTGGAGCGCCTGACCGCCGAGAGCCTGGACATATTTCGACAGCACTTGATCGACCGTCTCCGTCACTGGTGGAGGTGGAGGCGGACCGGCGGGACCGCGACCGGGAGCACCACCGGGTGCGCCGCCTGGTGCACCGCCGGCAGGCGGAGCGCTGCCCGGACCCGCTGGGCCAGGAGCGGCACCACCAGGACCTCCGGGACCGGCGCCGCGACGTCCACGCGCGGCGGCTGCAGCCGCCGCTTCCTCTTGCGTCATGTTGACGGCAAGTGGTGTCACCTTCGACGGCTTCGCATGGCCGTTGTGGCACGACGCGCAGCTGACGGTTGGTTTGCCGGCGAAGAATTCCTTGTTCAGGTCGGCCACCATCTGCATCATTTTGCGGGCGGTTTTCTTCGTGTCTTTGTCGTCGCTCGCGTTATCGCCCATGACGTGGCAGTAGTTGCACTGCACGCCGAGAGACGCGGCCACGTACTGCATCACGAGCTGAAACTGGTCCTGCGGAACGTCTTTTAATACCTGAACATTGCGCAGCTGAAATCCACCACGCCCACCACCGCCCCCGGGGGCACCTTGCGGCGGTGGTCCACCCTGCGGAGGCTGCCCGCCTTGCGGCGGCGCCGGCTGCTGAGCCGATACGCCGGAGTGTCCTGCGACCGAAAGCATCAGCGTCGCGGCCAGGACCGCCATCGAAAAGCGACGGGACCCCGCCGAGAAGGAACCGAGGTTAAGTGCGATCACGCCAATCCTCCCAAAAGAACACGTAATTAGATACGAATACGCCGTCTTCTTGCAACGCGTTACATCGGCCCAAAAAACTAATTCACCGATGCCAGCCGCATCGTTCGAGCTTCGATGTCGAGTTCACAAACGTCTCGCAGGTTGTTTGTTCGAATCCAGTCGCGGACACGTTCCGGATAGGTCGGCTCCTGTGGATTCATCAATTCCCAGCCTTGCGGCCACCATGCACTGTACCCGTTCAACGTTGGCAGTCGGTACTGCAGCGCGATGAACATCGAATCGCCGGCGTAAAGGGCCCACTTGTTGGACGAGCGCGACATGTAATCCGCCGAAGCGCCTTTGATATAGAAAGACTGGCACGCTGGATCGATTTGGATGGGAGCTTCCACCCAGCGGTGAAAAACGGCGGCCGGTCGATCGTAATCAAGCCTCGCCACTCGATGATCAATGACAAGAAAGTACGCAAATAGCAGGCAGATAAGTGCGCGGTAAGCAGGCCGGTGTCGAAATCGTGTCAGGCACAGGCCCGCCGCCAGAATGAACGCGAGTTCGTACAGATAGATGATGCGAGTCGGATCGCGAATGACGCTGAAGCCAGGGACGTAGCGAAAGAATGACAGCCAGATCGATACTCCATCGACCCGTACCGGCATCAGAAACACGATCGCTGATGCCACGACGGCCGCGAGGACATACCAACGCGTCTTCCGATCGATACCGATCCGGGGTAGGCACGCGAGGATCCCCGCAAGGGCAACAAGCTTGAAAGAACGCGTCGTATCGTAAGCGTTGAGATCCCGCAACGCGTGACTCCATCCAGACCACGCACGCACTCTGATTTGGTTCACCAGATCCTGCACCGGAAAACTGGGGTGTTCGCGATACGACGGCAAGTAGATCCAGAAAAACACGGCCATGCCTGCCAGGCCACCAAGAGCAAGCGCAGACATCCATGGGCTCAGTGCAGAACGGCTCTTGTCTACGGTCGCTTTTAGATCGCTGGCGAGGCGTGAAGGACCACGAAGCCACACGAAGGCAATGACACACGCCAACCAACCGACCGCAGGGCGATGCCAATCCTGCGATCTGATCCGCATCCCGGCAATTTGGATCCGCACGCCGCCCGTGCGCCAAAGATAGAACGTCCACGCCGCCGTGACCGCCGCCGCGATGAGCGCTGCCTTCTCCGAAGGTCGGAAACGTTGGAATTGAAACAGCGGTCGTACGACAGAGACCCGTCCTTCGACCAACACCCAGGCGGCAACAAACAGCGCCGCAAAGAAGAACGCGAAGAACCCGCTGTAGAAGTCATGAGGGAACAGAAGCGTTGCAAGAAAGCCCGCCAGGGCGGCAGTAGCAAGTCGCGTCCGCCCCGGAGGCAGATCGGACGAAATCAGTGCAACGAGAACAATTGGCGGCACGAGGAACACTGACGCACGCTGCGACCAGACCCCGATCGATCCGTTGATTACATTGGCCGACGTAAAAAAGAACGTCGTCAGGAGCAACGATTCAATGAATGACAGCTGCAGGAACCGGCGGAAGATCACATAAAGGCAAACGATTCCGATCTCGATGACGATAAAGAGCGTGATTGAATAGGCCTGAAAAGGATGAAAGAGCAACCGCACCGGCACGTAGAACGGCGCGTACAGAATCAGTCCGTGTGAATACCCGAGAGTCTTCTCCGCCGGGTAAAACATCGGCGGAGAAGACGGATCACTGAAGGTGACGAGCGCCTGGAACCAGTGCTCGAGTAGATAGTTGATGAAGTACGGATCGAGCCAGTCGCCGAGCCCCGCCGTCCAGAACCTCTCGTGGAAGATGCCAAAGACGTATGACAGATACGAGAGCGACAGTGCTAGAACGACTGACACGCGCGCTAGCCGTGCCCGCGCGTCGTTACCGGTCGCCCGCATAAATCAGTGGCAGACCGTTTCTCGAATTCCCGACGACGATGACCTTGGAATTCTGACTCTTGACGAGTTCCATCGTCGCCTCGATGCCCTTCCACTCGAGGAGCTTTTCGCTGATGCCTTGCGTGACGATGTCCTGGAAATCCTTGATGCCAGCGGCCTCGACCCGTTTGCGCTCCGCTTCCTGCTTCTCGCGCTGAAGCACAAACTCCATTCGCTGCGCTTCCTGCTGCGCCTGCTGCTTCGCTTCGATCGCGTGCTTGAGGGTATCGGGGAGTTGCAGGTCACGCAGTAACACATTTTCAACAACGACGCCGCGCGGCGCCACCTGTCGCGCGACATCTTCCAGGATCTGTCGCGCGATCGTTTCACGCGCGTCCGAATACAACGATGCTGCATTGTTGCCCGCGGTGATGGCGCGGATCGCTGATCTGAACGTCGGCTGGAGGAGCACCTCGGCATAGTTCGGACCAATCTGTTGGTACACCTCAGCGGCGCGCTTGGGATCGAGATGATAAAGGAGCGAGGCTTCCAGCCCCATGATCAGTCCTTCTTTTGATGGGACCGATGCACGCTCCTTGTCTTCCTGTGTCTTGACGCTGAGTTCCGTCACGGTCGCCGCCGGATTGACGAAGTGGATGCCCTCTGTCAGCGTCTGCCCGGTGACCCGTCCGAAGATGCTGACCACACCAACGTGCCCGGTCCGAACACAGGATGTTGACGAGAACGCGAGCACGACGACGAGAATGAGCAAAACGAGCGTTCCCGCCCCTCGCAGGAACGTTCGTCCGCCGGGCGTGTGTTCGATGGTGAACGGTTCGCGCATGTTTGCCTCCTGGCTACACTTGCCAGTTTCCAGTTGCCGGTTCCCACTTACACCTCCAGCGCACAATCGGCTGGAGTCGAGAGGTTGGGAACTGGAAGCTGAAATGAGAATACAACAGCGCTGTTTCGGGGCGGTTTCCTGTCACTTACGGCGACACCACAACTGGTTGCTGTTTGCCTTTTCCCTTGCAACCAAAGGAACCTAGGTGGCGCGATCGGTGCGCTGTTCGTCCCTGAATCGGATCAAAACGACGATCCAGAACAGGCACATTCCCGCAATCAGGATGGCAACCGCGTGCCGCGACCATGGCACGTAGAACGCGCGGTAACTGAGATGATTGGTTCGCAGCCGGATCGTTTCTTCCGACAAAAATGACCAGATGCTGCCGACCTGAAGGCCGATCACGCTAAGAACGATCGACGACGCAATCAGGCTTATCGCTCGCGCCAGGTTTTCGTCAGCGGTGAACCGGTGACGAATCCAACGCACGACAGCGTTCGCTGAAATGCCGAACAGCAGCGCCATCGGCAGAAACACCACGGCGACGTCGTACAGCGGCGATCGTTTATGACGGAGGCCGCGCAGGCGTCCTGAGTCTACGCCGTGGGTTGCGGCAATCGTGTCGAACAGTGTCGCCAGGCATTGGTCGCCTGCGGCCTCGTAGACGCGCGCACCTGCGTGGTGCCCTGAGCGGTAGCCGTAGTGGGCGTCGGCGTAACGGATGGCCAACTCCTCGGCGACCGCTACGTCACGCGAGAGGTGTGATTCGTCGTCGAGTCGCGCTGCTGCATCGTGTGTCCATTGGCAGTCGACGTTGACGCGTTCGGGCGCGATGATGCACGCGGAACTAACCGCGGCGACACACAATAGCAGGACGGCCGTTCGCAGCATGCAGCGGGCATCACAATCAGCGATCAAGAAACAGCCGCGAAGCCGACCTACCTCGATCCTGTTGGTACGGACGATGTGTGCTTCAGGAACTTGTCCGCCCACGGAATGAAGTATTTCCAGTTCGGACCATCGGTGTGCCCGCCATCATGCTGCCGCCATGCGAGCTGCCCGTCGAGCATACTCACGTTCACGTCGGGCATCTTCTCTTTCTTGTAGTCGTCGGAGACGCCGAGTCCCTTCGCGCCAAGCAGACGAAAGACCGGCTGCGCTGCGACGGCCGCTATGTAGCTGCCCTGCTGATCAAGCCACTTCGCGTCACCGCGTTCAGGAATTCCGTAGCTGATGAATGTCAACCGTGGCGCACATAAAGCGAGGAGTTCGTGCGCGTCGACCGGAATGTCGCCGGCGGTCTTGCGTCCGAACATCGCCTCCTCCGCCCCGTACTTCAAGAAGTTGCCCGCCATCCAGTGATACTCACCAGAGCCGGTGAGATTCTCGACTGCTTCACCCCAATTGCGGCGATGCAGTTTTGCGCCGCCCTCGCCCGACGATCCGATGAGGACGACGGCGAATCGGTGGTCGTAGGCCATCGTCACGAGCGCGGCCTTTCCGAATCGCGATACGCCTTCGATACCAACCTTTTTCGCATCAACCGCTTTGTCGGTCTCGAGATAATCGAGCCCACGTGATGCGCCCCACGCCCACGCGCGCAGCGACCCCCAGTCATCCGGCTTTCGCGGTTGACCTCTGTTCACGAGGCCGATGATCCCTTTCGTAAGCCCCGCGCCATTGTCGGCCTGAATGCTGCCGGGATTGATCGTCGCGTAGCCCCATCCGTCCGCGATCAATTGTTCAGTGGCAGGCGGATCCGGTGGTGCAGGTGGTGCACCCGCTGCAGCACCGCGACCGGGACCGAAGCCGCGCGCCGGCGGCGGAGGCGTTCCCGGAGCAGGTGGCATACCCGAACGTCCACCGAACATCATCATGACCGGCACCGGCTTGGTCGCGCCGACCGGTGTAACGACCGTCATCTGAATATCAACGGTGACATCCGGAGACGCGGAGTTGTCCACACTACCGATCAGTTCTTTCCCGAGGACCGGAAGTCCACCAACCTCGAATGGCTCCGTTCGATTCACGCGCCAGGTGACCTTCGGCACGCTCGGCGGCACGCGCCCAAGCAGTTCGCGATCGAACTCTTCAACGATCTCCGGACGCCGCTGCTTCCACCATGTGTCGGCGTTCGTGACCTTTTTTCCGCTCTTCAATGTGAGCGGATCGGGAAGATTCGGATACGGGTTGGCGAGCGCTTCGTCGTAATTCGCGTGGTTGGGCGCAGACTCATTGCCGCTTGGACCAGGACGCAGCGTCTTGATGCCGAGCTGGTCCATCATATTCTTGTGGTCGGCGACGGTGGCGGCGGCGTTCGGATCCGGCGGCGGTCCGGCTGGTGGGGTTACCAGCGGCGCCTGTCCAGCCGGCGCCTGTTGACCAGATGCTGCGACCGAGAGTGCGAACATCGCTACACCTAGCGCGACGGTAGCCGCGGCCCTGATCAGCAGACGAACTCCGAAACTCATCGTTGATTTCCTTTCAAGCCACGGAAGCACACGGGCCACGGAACAACACGGACCACGGAAGAACACGGATTAACACGGACCGGAGCACGGATTCCGGAAACGGATCCCGGACCACGGAACAACACGGATCGGAGCACGAATTCCGGACAACGGATCCCGGACCACGGAACAACACGGATTAACACGGATCGGAGCACGGATCCCGGACAACCGGATCCCGAACGTGAGCGAGATACTAGCGCACTCAGCGGTGCGCATCGAAGACGCTCAAGTAGTCATCCCATTTCCCACAGTTGGCTACGCGCCTCCACAAACTCAACTGGACGCGGGAACGATCGCTCAGGTTTTGAATTCGAGCTCTACGGCACATGGCTTGCTCTGGTTGGACAGCGCGCGTCACGCCGAAGGTGGGGTTCAAGCGCGATCCACGACTGTGTCAACGCCCTGTTTCACGGGTTCATCTCATTCATTCACAGCGTGGACGACGCTGGTTGTGGCAGCGCTCGTGGCATCAGCCTGCGGCTCGTCCACCCAAACCATCACCACTCCATCGTCAACGAAATGCGCGTTGCAGGCGATCGCCGATAGTCCGTCGGTGCCAGCGGCAGGCGGCTCAGGTTCGGTCCGCGTTACGACAAATCGCGATTGCCAGTGGACGGCAAAGGCCGACGCATCATGGTTGACGATCGCGGCGCCGTCGGAAGGACAGGGCGATGGTTCGGTGCGATTCTCCGCCGCTGCCAACACCGATCCCGTGTCGCGAACCGGCGCGATCGTAGTCAACGACCAGCGGCTCGAAATCTCCCAGTCGGGTAGCCCATGTCAATTCACCCTGTCTTCGAATCATGAGTCCGCGGATGGAGCTGGCGGGGATCTGAGTGTTAACGTTCGCGCGAGCGCTGCCTCGTGCACGTGGACTGCCAGCTCGAGCGTGCCGTGGATTTCAATCACGTCAGCAGGTGAAGGACGAGGCAATGGTACGGTGACCTTCCACGTCGACGCGGTGACAGGACCACCACGCACTGGCAATGTAACCATCGCCGGCCAGAACGTGCAGGTCGATCAGGGGACAGGATGCAATTATTCGATCGGCGCAGATACGTTTGCCGTCGATGCCGCGGGTGGTGAACGACAAGTTGCCGTGACGGCGCCTGCAGGCTGCTCCTGGACGGCGCAGAGCCAGGCTACGTGGATCACAATCACCAACGGCGCAAGCGGCAGCGGGTCGGCCGTCGTCGTATTCCGCGCGGCGGCAACCGACGGCCCTGGACGATCGGGCACGCTCGTCGTCGCAGGTCGCACGATCACCGTCACCCAGTCGCTCGGGTGTACCTACGCGATCGTGCCAACAAACGTCAGCGTTGGTGCACAAGCGAGTAATAGCAGCATTCAAGTGCAGGCTGCAGGCGGCTGCGCGTGGTCAGCCACGAGCGCGGTGTCGTGGATCACGATTGCCAGCGGCAGCAGCGGCAACGGTTCGGGACAGGTGCAGATCGCGATCGCGGCCAACAGTGGGGCGGCACGATCAGGAACGATCGTCATCGCGGGACACTCATTCACCGTCGCACAAGCCACCGGCTGCACTTACTCCGTCCAACCACTGTCGCAGGATGTGGGAGGCGGTGGCGGCAACGTCGTCGTATCCGTCATCACCGGGCCTGGCTGTGCATGGACCGCGAGTTCCACGTCCGACTGGATTTCGGTTACATCGAGTGAGGGAGATGTCGCGCAGGCGACGTTGACGGTGAAGCCAAACGCCTCACCGCCGCGCACCGGAACGGTGACCATCGCGGGACGCACGGTGACGATCAATCAGGCCTCGCTGTGCCTTTGGTCGTTCGCGCCGCCGTCTCACGATCTGCCGGCGTCAGGCGGCACTGGCAACGTGCTGGTGTTCGTTACCGGCGCATGCAGTTGGACCGCCGTACCCAATGTCTCGTGGATACAAATCACGGCAGGCGGATCCAATACCGGCGGGGGACTGCTTCAGTTCATCGTGTCGGCCAACACGAGCGCATCACGAACCGGAACGATCGCCGTCGGCGGCGAGAACTACATTGTCCGGCAGGCTGGTGTCGGCGACCAGTAAGTCAGATTCACGCCAACTCAGACCGTCGCTGCGCAATAATGCATAGGCGTGCCTCCGTACAAACACCTGCTGACACTCACCGTCATCGCATGGCTGGTGCAAACGCCGGCGATGAATACATCAAAGCGGCTCGACGCGTTTCTGCGCTCGGCTGTCGCGAGCAGCGACGTGCCGGGCATAGTCGCGATGGTCGTTGACGGTCACCGAACAATCTACGCCGGGGCATCCGGCAAGGCGGATGTCGCACGAAATCAGCCGATGCGTCCGGACAGCATTTTCCGAATCGCTTCGATGACCAAGCCAGTCACGTCGCTTGCAGCGATGATGCTCGTTGAGCATGGACAGCTCGGACTCGACGATCAGGTCGCCAAATATCTCCCGGAGTTCTCCGCCATCCAAGTACTCAACGTGTGGCACGGCGGAGACGGGACGTACGAAGGACGAGCGCCGCGCAGGGCAATCACGATTCGCGATCTCCTGACGCACACGTCGGGGATGGGTTACGCGTTCGTGGACTCGCGGCTTGCGAAACTCGACGACGGGCGAAAGGCGCCCTCGGAGCTTCCGCTGATCAGCGACCCAGGTGAGCGATTCATCTACGGTCCGAACACTGCCGTGCTGGGAGACATCGTCGCGAAGATCTCGGGCATGCCGCTCGAGGCGTTTCTCGGGACGCGCATCTTCCAGCCGCTGGGAATGCACGATACCTTCTTCAGCGTTCCGGCGGCGAAAGCCGACCGCGTCGTGACGATCCACGCGCGCGCGAAAGACGGCACGCTCAGCGAAACGGTGAATCCTGCTGAACTCAAATCGCCGGTGCGCGGCGACGGCGGCCTGTTCTCAACTGCCGCGGATTTCGCGCAGTTCATGCAGCTGTTCATCAACCGCGGACGGGTGGGAGCCCGTCGCCTCGTAACCGAACAAACGATCGACCTCATGACGTCGAATCAGCTTGGAGCGATCCGCGTCACGGAGCAATCGAGCACGGCGCCAACCATCGCGCTGCCGTTCCCATTCGGCGGCGGCAAAGACACGTTCGGTTTCGGCTTTCAGATCGAGGAACGACCGGCTGGCGCAGGCTTGCGTTCGGCAGGCAGCCTAAGCTGGGGCGGCATCTTCAACACGCATTTCTGGATCGACCCGCAACGGTCGATCGCCGCGGTAGTGATGATGCAGGTGCTTCCCTACTACGATCCGCGCGCCCTCGCGGTGCTACGCGGTTTCGAGCACGAAGTGTACGCACCGCCATCCACTGCGAATCGCGATCAGAAGCCACAGACGGCCGCCGCGCGATGAGACGATCCTTGAGAGCGCGCTGACATTTGCCCCGGCAGCGATCGGACTCGCACTGATCGGGGGCGCCTATTTCTTCATCAGGCAGGCTTTTTACGAGACGATCGCGAAAGAGGGCGGCGGCCGCTGCGAACAGTGACGGCGGCACCGCGATTGTTTATAATTGAAGATTCAGGCCAGACGTTCTCACCCTTTGTGCGGAAGTGGCGGAACTGGCAGACGCGCAAGCCTCAGGAGCTTGTGGCCGCAAGGTCGTGGAGGTTCAAATCCTCTCTTCCGCATTACCAATCAGTTCAATGGTTTAGTCGGTGTTTCGGGTGGTTCTTCTGCCGGTGCTTCGGTGCCGTCACTTTGCCAATCCTTTGCCACTTTTCCGGCAGCCTCGCGTGTTTGCACGGCTCGATGGAGCTCGCGTCTGAGCGTGTTGAGGTACGTGCCAACGCCTCTGCCCAGGAGCGAGATGCATTCCGGTCACGGCGTTGCCAGTCGCGTGCGAAGTGCGGTGGCATCCGGCGCGCTCGCGCTCCGCGACGCGTCGAAGCGTGCAGAACCTGGATGGGTACTTTCTCGACGCCGAACAGGATCGACTGCTCTACGTCGCCGCCACGCGCGCAAAGAAGGTGCTTGTCGTCAGCCGCTGGACGGGAAAGAAGGGTGTTGCCGCGTGGGCTGCCCTCGAGTCGTTTCTGCGAAACGGCAAGGAGCTGCCGATCCCCGCAACGGTCACCTCCGCTGCCGCGCCCGTGCAGGATTACTCAGTGGCTTCGCAGGCGGAGGCCAACGCAGCGCTCGTCGTCTCATATGACCGAGTGAAGCAGCCGTCCTGGTCAATCACGTCGGCAACCGAGGAGTCACGGCACATTGCGAAGATGACCCGTACTGCCGAAGCGGCGGCTGATGATCCACCCGTCGTGGTCCGCAAGGACACGGCAACGCACCGCGCCGATGCTGGCATGGCGTGGGGGACGCTGATCCATGGCCTGCTCGAGCACGCGATGCGGCATCCGAAATCGACGGCTGCGGACTTGCGAAGACTCGCCATGTGGCTGACGGTGGAGGAGCCGCAGCTCCGCCCGGTCATTGACGAGGCGATTCAGACCGTGCAGCACGTCGCGCGGGCGGAGTTCTGGGCCGAGGCGCAGGCAGGGGAGCACGCGGAAGAAGTGCCGTTCGCGTTCAGGGACGATAGAACCCTGAGGAGCGGCGTCATCGATCTCGTATTCGAATCGACAGGAATGTGGCAGATCAGGGCTACAAGACCGATCTGATTCTCGACGGCTCGTCCTACCAGTCGCAGCTCGCAGCGTATCGTGCAGCGTTAGAAGCCGTCGGCTTGAGCGGGCCCGATGCCGCGCTAGTGCCGGTGAGACCGACATCCTGAATCACGCTCGCTCCTTTCAATGAGACCGAACTGGCATGGCACAAACCTTCAATTACTTCGATTCGCAATTCCCGAATTGGCGGCGCAGCTCCAGTGAAACTTCACCTGCGCTGCCGAACGAGTGTCGTGCTTGGGAACGCTGAGTACGGTCGGTCGAGCGTTCTGGTGTCTGGGTGCGGCGAGCTACGCTCGCGCGAGGGTGACGCCCTATAGCGATCAGCAGGCGCCGCCGCCCCTGGTTGTGGAGCGATCTCTTCGTTGGTTCCGCCGCCGAGTCGCGTGATCCGAGTCTAGGTTTATCGCAAGCAGGGTGCGGGTACGAGTCCTGCTGTCGTCAGCAACGCGCCTCGAGGCGTGCGTCTTTTCCTTGACTATTGGGCAGCGCGGAGAGGAGACGTCTGCGTCAGCCACGAAATGCCGTGACGTCTGCGAAGTTAGGCACGTCGTCAGGTTGCACCTCGACATGTCAGTGTCGCTGTCTGAAGAGAATGAGGTCGAAAGAATCCTCCGCGAACTGCACGGGACCGACGCCGCCCACGGACGTGCCGGAATTCTTTTGGTCGATAAGAGCGGCCTCCAACTGCAGCCGGGATCTGATGGCATTTTTCCCGAAGACCTGCCCCCGGTGGTTCAGGACACCATCGCGCGACTCGACCGCATGATCGAAGAATCTGACGACGAGGCCGAGAAGCTGCGAGCGACTCGTGCCCCGGGGCCATCTCTTCAAGCTGCTGCAAAGCTCTGAGGCGTTCTCAGGAAAAGGGCGATGAAGATCCGTCGGCTTCGAGTCACCGATTTCGCTGCGATCCGTGAGGCCGACGTCGAACTCGGACCCGGCTTGAACGTGTTGTACGGTCCGAACGACCTTGGCAAGTCCACATTGGCAGATGCGATCAGGCTGGCGCTGCTCCTGCCTCATACCTCTTCACACATTGAGGAGTTTGTCCCCTGGTCAGGCGGTCAGAACCCGGTCGTAGAGCTGACGTTTGAGTCCGAATCGCAGCGCATTTGGCGAGTCAGGAAAGAGTTCCGTAAAGGCGGCGCCGCGACATTGGAGGAATCGAAGAACGGCAAGGATTTCGACGAGGTCGAACGAGCACGAAAAGTAGATGGGGCCCTGCGAGACATTCTGCACTGGGGCATTCCAGAACCTGGAGGCGCAGGCGGTAGCAAAGGACTGCCATCGAGCTTTTGTACGGGATCGATCACGTGGATCCCTAAATTCAGTCGTGCCACCACCGGCCGCTTGAGATTCGGCGACTTACAGTCAGACGACGACAACATGAGGGTTCGGTCATGAAAGCGTCCATATTTATTGGGACCAGCGTCGACGGCTTCATCGCTCGAGCCAACGGTGATCTCGACTTCCTACCACCCGGCGGTGGCGAACCCCACGGCTACGAAGAGTTCATGGCCACGGTGGATGCGTTGATCATCGGTCGCAAGACCTTCGACACAGTCTTAACGTTTGCCGCGTGGCCTTATGGTGAGAAGCGCGTGTTCGTGCTCAGCACACGGCCGCTGCCCACGACGCCGCTCGGAGCCGTCGTAGAGCGTATGTCGGGGGCTCCGGCCGACATCATGTTGCAGCTAGGCGCTCGGGGGATCCGGCATGCTTACGTCGATGGCGGGATCACCATTCAGCGGTTTCTTCAAGCCGGGCTCATTCAGCGCCTCATTATCACCCGTGTTCCGGTGCTAATCGGTGAGGGGATCCCGCTCTTTGGCGCACTGCCGCACGATATCATCCTCAAGCACGTCGGAACACGCCAGTACGCCAGTGGCCTCGTTCAGAGTGAGTATGAGGTTGCCGTGTAACGGCGACTCGAGCTGGCAGCGCCGGACGCTGGCGACCAATCGCGCAACAAGACGCGGTCGACGCCACGACTGACTTACACCCGGGCTGCTAGGCGTGCGACCCTGTCAACGTCCGCGGACAGCCGACTCAGGTGGTTGCGTCCAGTCGATCGATCCTTTGGACGGATTCAGCAAAGGCGATCGGATGTTCATGACGTTTAGGCCAGCGTTCGTGACGGATGCACGGCTGAAAAAAGATTAGCTGAAATCCACTCGCGCCCTGCGCCGAGGAGCGCGAATCGCCGCTGATGGCTCGATGCCCACGCGGTCTTGCTGCGGGTGGCGTCATAGGTGGCGACTGCCCGGCGATTCAGGCTTCGTTGCCCCGCCTCGTACGACGCGTCCAGGATTCGCTGCCGATGGCGCCTTCGGCGCTCTCTACAGTACGTAGTCGCTGGCGATCCCCTAGCCTTGGTGGTTGCACTCCGGTTTCGTCGAACTCCCTCCACTAAAAGATGACGAAGCTGGGATGTGCACAACGGCACAGACGCTGGAGGCCAAAGCCGTCACAATGGTTTAGTGCGTCGGACAGCTGCTTCGGGTGTGCCCATATGCTCATCGTCATTGGCGTCTCTATCACCATCGCGACGCTCGTCAGCATGCTCCGCCTGAGGGTACCCGGGACAGTGCATCCAACTCATCTCGGATGGATGAGTGAGCAGTGGCTAACTGAGCAACGAGCGGCGCACCCACAATAGTCTGCCGCGGAATATCCTCGGACTTCTTTTGTTAACAGAAAGGAAGGTAATTGCGGCATGCGCGTTTGCAGCCGGAAGCCGCCCCTTGAACCCTTCACGAATGGTGGGGTGCGCACACGAACGCTCGACGAAGACGTTGACGCCCGCACTCGGTCAGTAGCCGACGCGGCCGATCTCGCTCGCATGGACGACGACGGCGGGTGGCTGACGACACCCAACCGAGCCGAGAATCCGCGTCGCACACCGCGGTGAACAGTTCGCGCGATCACCTGTTCGCGCGGTCGCCCACTACTACTCCCGCAAGACGACGTTCAACAGCGAATTATTGATCTTCAATCCGTCGTTGTACTCGATAACCCGAGCTTGCGAAACTTGTTCATGAAAGAGTTCACGCGCGAGCGCGTGGTGCCGACCATTTCCGCGAGCGTTTCCTGGGATACTTTCGGAAGAACCCGGTGCGATGCCTCGGGCTCCCCGTACCGCGCCAGCAGTAACAGCGTTCGGCCAGCCGCTTCTCACTGGAGTTGAAGAATTGATCAATCAGATCCTCTTCGATGCGGATATTCCTCGTGAGCATGTGTGAGAGAAAGAGATCCGCGACGCCGTAGCCATCTGCTGCTGTGGCTGGCTCGCAAGGCAGCCCTCACCAAAGAAGTGCCCAACGTCAAGGACAGCGATGACCGCCTCTTTCCCCCGCGTGCGACACGACCGGGCAGAAAGTGAATGTGCTACGTCGAAGATGTAAATGTCCTTGGGCTAGCGGGAACGTGGCGAGGAGGTGCTCAGGCTCGCGATCGTCCAGGTCCCGTCGCATTCGCGGCACTGCCAGAATGTCGTCACGGTGATGACCTTTGCCAGCGTGCCGAAAGCCTTGCCCTTGCAGAACGGGCACATCGCCGGTCTCAACACTTTCTCGTTGAATTGTGATTCGTACATTCGTCCTTTTCAGTCTCCTGTAAGCGAGCCCATGCCGATGGACGGGGGATTAACAACCGCGAGATGATGCGGACACTCCACGGGGGCCCACCGGCCGGCCCACGACTCAACATCAAAACTGTGACAGCCGCGAACCGCATCGTTGATGGGCGCCTGCCTGCAATGTCGCGGGGATCGGTTCGCATCACATACCGCCCGGCATCCCCGTGGGCGACATCGTCCCCTGCGAACGCGGCTCGGGAATCTGAGAAATGACAGCTTCGGTGGTCAACAGGAGCGACGCGATCGAAGCCGCATTCTGCAGCGCCGACCGCACCACTTTGGTCGGGTCGATCACGCCCGCCGCCACGAGGTTCTCGTAGCGCTCGGATTGCGCGTTGAAGCCGTCGTCACCCTTCATCTCCTTCACGCGTTGCACGACGATCGAGCCTTCGTGACCCGCATTCGCCGCGATCCATCGCATCGGTTCCTCGATCGCACGAGCAACAATCTTGACGCCGATCTGCTCGTCGCCGCCGACCTCTAGATGCTCGAGCGCCTTCGACGCCCGCAGCAGCGCGACACCGCCGCCGGGGACGATGCCCTCTTCTACTGCGGCTTTGGTCGCATGCATCGCGTCCTCGACGCGCGCCTTCTTTTCCTTCAGCTCGGTTTCCGTCGCGGCGCCGACTTTGATGATCGCCACCCCGCCGACCAGCTTGGCGAGTCGTTCCTGGAGCTTCTCGCGGTCGTAATCGGACGTGGTGTCATCGACCTGCGTCCGCAGTTGCTTGACCCGACCCGCGATCGACGCCGCGCTGCCGGCGCCCTCCACAATCGTGGTGTTGTCCTTGTCGATGGTGACCTTCTTTGCTTGCCCAAGGTCCTCCATCGTCATGTTCTCGAGTTTCACACCGAGGTCCTCCGTGATCGCCTTGCCGCCGGTCAGGACCGCAAGGTCCTCGAGCATCGCCTTCCGGCGATCCCCATAGCCGGGCGCTTTCACCGCGGCGACCTGGAGCGTGCCGCGCAGCTTGTTGACCACGATGGTCGCCAGTGCCTCGCCCTCGATGTCTTCCGCGACGATCAATAATGGACGGCTCGCTCGCGCGACCAGCTCCAACAACGGCAGCAGGTCTTTCATGGCGCTGATTCGCTTCTCGTGGATGAGAATGACCGGATTCTCCAGCACGACTTCCATCCGTTCCGGATCGGTGACGAAGTACGGCGAGAGATAGCCCCGATCGAATTGCATGCCTTCGACGACATCGAGCGACGTGTCCATGCCCTTGGCTTCTTCCAACGTAATGACGCCGTCTTTGCCCACCTTCTCCATCGCTTCCGCGATGATGCGGCCGATCGTCTCATCGTGGTTCGCCGAGATGGTCCCGACCTGGGCGATCATCGGGCCGGTGACGGGCTGCGACATCCTCTTGAGTTCATGCGTGATCGCCTCCACCGACCGGTCGATCCCGCGCTTGACCGCCATCGGGTTTGCGCCGGCGGTGACGTTCCGAGCGCCTTCGCGGTAGATCGCCTGCGCCAGCACGGTGGCGGTGGTCGTCCCGTCACCCGCGATGTCGGACGTTTTGCTCGCAACCTCTTTCACCATCTGGGCGCCCATATTCTGGAGCGGATCCTTCAACTCGATTTCCTTCGCGACGGTGACACCGTCCTTGGTGATCGTCGGCGATCCGAAAGCCCTGCCCAGAATGACGTTGCGCCCTCTCGGTCCGAGCGTCACTTTTACGGCATCGGCGAGACTGTTGACCCCGCGCAGAATCGCTCGCCGCGAGTCGTCCCCGTACGTAATCTGGTTGGCCATTAGAGGCTCCGTTCCTGAATTGCCAGGACATCGTCTTCCTTCAGGATCAAGTAGTCGATACCCTCGACACTGACCTCCTGGCCGGAGTACTTCCCGAACAGGATGGTGTCTCCAGCCTTGACGTCCAGCGGCAGTCGTGTGCCGTCGTCGGTAGATTTGCCGACGCCTGCCGCAAGCACTTTGCCGTGTTGCGGCTTTTCTTTGGCGGAATCGGGAATGAGGATCGCACCGTTGCGCGGGGGTTCCTCTAGACGTTGAACGATGATGCGGTCGTGGAGCGGTCTGAGATTCATTTGTTCTGAGCCTCCCGGCGACGGATGCGCGAATGAGTTACTGGACGCGTCGCGGTCAAGCCCAGAGCTGCGACGTCTGCGGTAATCGCGGACATCACGTCTCTCCAGCCTCGATGTGGAGTCGTGGAAAGCAGGAAAGCGATGCCCTTGCAATGTACCCGCACCGTGGAAATCGCGATGTTCTGTTGTGAACAGTCGTCACCGCTGCTGTCTGCCGGACAGCACGGTCGCCGGTTGCTCTCGGCACCGTTTAGGGCAGGTGTGTGGCGTTGGTTCGTGGTCTAAGCGGGAGCGCCATCAAAGTCTGTGCCCGGTCAATCACGCAATTCAGATCGAGCTCCGCAATCTCGCACCAGTAGGACAGCATCGGCGATCCCGATAGAAACGCTCGTGCGCTGGCACTGTCTGTCGCCGCCCCGTTGGGATTGCGCACATCTCGAACGGCTTGATCGATGACCCGTGTCGCGAGGAAACGGTGGGCGGTCGCTAGCTGCACGGGTCACCTCCATCACGGTGCGAGAAAACTTCTGGCACGCATCGGTCAACCCTACGTTCCCGTCGGATGATCGGTTTTGTACTGGACTTGCCTCACCGACCCTGGTGGGTCGCTCATCTGCCGCGCAAACACCACGGCGACCGCGCACAGCGCAAGCGCCAAGACTGTCAAAAACACGAACGTGCTGAGACCGATTCGAGCCGTGGCATAGACGAAGCCGAGTCCGCCGAGAACAACAAGCAGCCCCACGCCGACGACCATCAAAGGACTGAAATACCTTGACATGACATCCTCCACGAACCGAGACAAATGTCCGGCGAGCTCCGACTTGCCGTGTTCGCCGTTACCGCCAATAACGCGCATGGGCACACTCGATCAGCCCTGTCGATCAAGAAAACCCCATCGACGCCGGCTTCACGTCGTCGGTTGCATGTCTGAATGTACGGACATGCGTCGGCCACCGCTGTTCTCGATTGCACATCATTCGTCGTGAGGCGTCGCTCGTCCGGACGTCTCGTTTGGCGCGCCGTGTCGGTCGAGCCAACTCAGGAGTTGAGCGATGCTCCCTTTCGCCAGCGCGACGCTGGTATCAGCAGCGCCGTAGTACAGATTGATGCCGTCGCCGTCCGCATCGAGGGTGTACCCGCACGGGAACGTGACATAACCGACGTCGCCTTCGCGCTCGTAGTCTGTCTCCGGCTCGAAGATCCACGAGTCACCGCGTAACAGGCACTCTTGGGCGGCTTCCAGATCGAACAGCGCCACCCCGAGCCGATATAAACAACCGGCGGCTGTTCGTCGGACGCCGTGATACAGCATGAGCCATCCGCCTGATGTCTCGATCAGCGGCGGCGACAACCCAATCCGGTGGGCGTCCCACCACGACCCGTGGCGTGCGGGCAGCACCAGCTTATGCCCACCCCAGTTACGCAAATCAGGGGAAAAGGACATCCAGATGTCGGCGCATGGTTCCGTCCAC
>JBKPSH010000126.1:0-10740 GCA_046734955.1 Acidobacteriota bacterium | reverse complement strand
GCGGGCCGATGGTATGAAGTGTCCTACACCGCGCTTGATCCGCCAGTCGGCGGCCTTGGATTTCTTTCCATCAGGGACACGGCGGTGTGGATGAAACATGGAACGGACGTGCCGCATGCACGATATGCGATCGCCTTCGGTGCCTCACAGAGCGGGCGATTCCTTCGCAACTTTCTCTATGAAGGGTTCAACACGGGCGAGAAGGGCGGTCAGGCGCTCGACGGTGTGATGGCTCACATCGCCGGATCGGCACGAATCGATTTGAATCGCCGATGGGCGACACCGACGAGTCAGGCTACTTACACAGCGACATCCTTTCCTTTTGCGGACGTATCGCAGCGTGATCCGGTCACCGGCACCAGCGAAGGCGCTCTGGACAATCCACGTGCTCGCGTCAACCAGCCGAAGATCTTCTACACGAACACAGGTGTCGAATATTGGGGCGGTGGGCGGGTTGCCGCGCTCGTCCACGCGAGTCCCGACGGTGCGCGCGATCTCGAATTACCGGCAAACGAACGCGTGTATTTTCTGGCTGGATCGCAGCACGGACCTGCGTCTTTTCCACCGGCCGCGTCGAACGGTCAGCAGAAAGATAATCCGACCGACTACTGGTGGGTGATGCGGGCGCTGCTCGTCGGTATGGAAGAGTGGGTGCTGAAGGGCACGCCGCCGCCGGACAGCCGCTGCCCACGACTCGCGGACAAGACGCTCGTCGCCGCGAGTGATGTCGCGTTTCCCTCGATCCCAAACGTCCGACTTCCGAATTCAATAACGGCGGGAGGCCGGGCCGCGAATCGGCTCGTGGCGAACGACGGGGCACCCGGCACGCCGCTGCCACTATTGGTTCCTCAGGTTGAACGCGACGGAAACGAGCGCGCTGGGATCCGCGTGCCGGATGTGTCGGTTCCGCTTGCGACCGTGACTGGGTGGAATTTCCGTAAGCCGGAAATCGGCGCGCCCGATCAGTTGTTCCCGCTGCTCGGTTCATACATTCCGTTTGCCTCGACGAAAGCCACGCGAGAGGCGACGCACGATCCTCGTCGCTCGATTGAAGAACGCTACCGATCGCGCGACGAGTATTTGCAACAGGTTCGCGATGCCGCCAATACGCTCGTCAAAGGACGTTACCTGCTCGCGGACGACGTGGCTGCCATTGTCAGACGTGCAGAAAACCATTGGGACGTTCTCGCGGGTCAATCGACGTCAACGAAGGCTTCGCGTGACGAACGCTGAGTTCATCCGTGCGTATCCGTGTTCATCCGTGGCCCGTCTCTGTCCGTGTTCGTCCGTGGGCCGTGTTTATCCATGTTTTATCCGTGGCCCTCATCGCCTCGTTCGCGGTTGCCGTGGGATGCTCCGCCGGGTCTCCCTCGCCCTCGAACCGCCCGACCCAGCCGACAACTCCGGGATCACCGGTTCGTGTGTTGATGCTCACGGCGACCAGAGGGTTTCGTCACGACTCGATTCCCGTCGCCAAAGACGTGATGGCCGGGCTTGCGACATCAACCGGCACGTTTACAGTGACGACGACAGAGGATGTCTCCTCAATCACATCGGCAACGCTGTCGGCCTACGACGTGATCTTCTTCGCGCTGACAACGGGGGAGTTGGAGTTCAGTGCGGTTCAGAAGAGCGCGATCGTCGAGTTCGTGTCGCAGGGGAAGGGCTTCCTCGGCGTCCATAGCGCGACCGACACGCTGTATGAATGGCCGGACTACGGGCGGCTCGTGGGCGCGTACTTCAAGGAACATCCCTGGACGCAATCGGCAACGGTGATCGTCGAGGATGCGACGAATCCGTCGACCGCTGGTCTCGGTGATCGGTTCTCGATCACCGAAGAGTTCTACACGTTTCGCGAGAACCCGCGCCCGCGCGTGCACGTTCTCCTACGCCTGGATGCGCAGTCGGTCGGCGCGACCGGCGATTACCCGCTGGCCTGGACCCAATCGTTCGGGTCGGGCCGCAGCTACTACAATGCGCTCGGGCACTTTCCGGAAACGTGGCGAGACGCGCGGTTTCAGCGTCAACTCGTCGGCGCGATTCAATGGGCCTCAGGCCTCTAGCGATTTGAATCACCGATCACTGATCACTCATCGTGAATCGCTCATCCCTGAATCGTCGAATCATCGAACCCCGGAATCGATGCGATGACTCGAGGATTCGAGGATCCGAAGATGAGTGATTCGCGATGAGTGATTCGCGATGAGTGATTCGCGATGAGTGATTCACGATGAGATCAGTGATTCGGGATTGGATGCCATGTCCGTGCGGATTGTTCGATTGGGTGCGCCTCGTCATCGTGATGAAGGTCTTCGGCTGGGGACCGTGCGTCGGCCTCCGCGCGGAGTGCCACGTGCGGAATTCGCAAGCCGCGATTATTACGATGTGTGGATCCCCGAACTCGCACCCAGTCCCACGCTGGTCTCGTGGGCGACCTCGCAACCGTTTACCGACGCGCGATGGAAGCGTTTTACGCGCGAGTATCGAAAAGAGATGCGGGCGCCGGCAGCTGTCCATTTAATTGCCCTGCTTGCCGGGCTGTCATCAGAAACGAATTTCTCGGTCGGCTGCTACTGCGCCGACGAATCGAAATGCCATCGATCGATCCTGCGTGAATTGCTCATTGATGCTGGGGCGAAGGTGGTTCCATAACCGCTACTCGCGTCTCGCTCCTCGCTTCTCGCGTCTCGCGTGCTCGCTTCTCAAGCCGCCCGTGGCAGCACCGAGGAGCGAGCAGCGAGGAGCGAGTAGCCAGATTAGTAGGCACGCTTGCGCGGGGCTGCCGATTAATGCAGAGGTGGATAGCCCGCTCAGGCATGATTCGCTACACAAACCCCCGAATAACCGCTCATCAATAAGCCCTTAGCTATGTAAGATTTGCGCTTGACTGGAATTCGATTCGGTTTTAAAGTTCTTGCATCCCGGCAACTCGGTTCTGTTAGTCCAAGCGAAAAAGGCCAGCCCTTGCGCGGGCGCGGCAAAGCTGTAAGCTCCGTCAGCACGGGGTGATTTAGCTGCCGAACTTGGAGAAGGTATGTCAACGCGTCTTCGAGCCATCCCCCTATTCGTCGTCATCGTTTTTGCCTTCATCTTTTTCGGACTCGTCAATTACCTCGCGGCCCGACAAAACGCCACCAGCGAAGAACGACTCGAGGCGCTCCGCGCCGAAGTGCGGTTCCTTCGCCAGCGTGAGGCGCAGACGCCGACGGGAACGGCCGGACGCAACCCGGCAGCCATGACATCGATGATGGACGACGAGAGCCGCGCCGCGATCATTGCTGACGTGAAGCGCGAGCTGACTGCCGAAATGGGGCTGTTGCCAATCGACCTGTTACGCGAGCGGCGCAACAGCTTCGTCGAGTTGAATTCCTACGACGATCGCGGGTCGAGCAATTACGGAACAGCTGGGTACTTGGGCAAGGGCTACTTCATTACTGTCAAGCATGCCGTCGTTGCGCTCGGCCAAGAGGGACAGTCGGACCCAAAGCGCATCGAATCGATCAAGATTAGCTACAAAGGGCGGTCCATTAACGCGCGCGTGGTCGATGCCGGAGAGGCCAAGGCGGAAGTGGACCCGGGCGACTGGGCGATCGTTCGCGTCAACGAGCCGATCGATCTGCCTCCGCTCAATGTGAACTTGCAGTACTCGTTTGATTTCGCCGATCCGATCTTTCGACTGGGGAACGACTATTCGAAGGGCATCATTCTTTCGACCGGCTACGTCGGGCAGCATGTTGGCAATCTGGTCACGTGCCTGACGGACGGCCATCCCGGCGTATCGGGTGGGGGCGTCCTCAATCGCGACGGCGATCTCGTCGGCATTCCGATCGGCCGGATGCAGGGGGACTATCGCTTCTCGTTCATCCTCCCGCTTCGCCCGGAAATGTTCCGCAAGGTCAAGTAGCCGTCTACTTCTCGGGCTCCGGCGACGTCAGTCCACGCTTCCGGCGGAGCTCTTCCACCTTTTTTCGAATCTCCGATTCCAGACCGCGATCCGTCGGTTCATAGAATTGCCGGCCTTCGTGCGCCGGCGGCAGACACACCATCTCCGCCGCGACACCTTCAGCCTCGTCGTGCGCGTACCGATATCCCTTCCCGTATTCGAGCTCTTTCATCAGGCGGGTTGGCGCATTTCGTAAGTGCAGCGGAACCGGCTCGGCGATCTCCTTGGCCGCGGCGTCAGCGGCCGCCAGATACGCGCGATAGACGGCATTACTCTTCGCCGCCACTGCCATGTAAATCGCGGCCTGCGCGAGCGCGGTGTTGCCCTCCGGCATACCCATGAAATGCACGGCATCTTTGGCGGCAACGGCGAGCGAGAGCGCGCGAGGATCGGCGTTGCCGATGTCTTCGGATGCGAACCGCACGAGGCGGCGGGCGATATACAACGGATCCTCTCCGGCCTCGATCATGCGCGCGAGCCAGTACACGGTCGCGTCCGGATCGCTGTTGCGCATCGACTTATGAAGCGCGGAGATCAGGTTGTAGTGCTCTTCGCCGGTTTTGTCGTAGAGGAGCGCGCGGCTCTGGGCGACCTCGGCGACGAGCTGCGCATCGATTCGCCGGTTCGCACCGGCGGCGCTGACCGTCGTCTCGAGCGTATTCAGCGCTACGCGGGCGTCGCCGTTGGCGTATCGCGCGATTCCGGCAAGCGCGTCGTCGTCGGCCGTCACCTCGAGATTGCCGAGGCCGCGTTCGCGATCCTGCAGCGCTCGTCGCACAATCATGACGATCTCTTCCTGGCCGAGCCCTTTGAGCACGTAAACCTTCGACCGCGACAGCAGCGCCGAATTCACTTCGAACGATGGATTTTCGGTGGTCGCGCCAATGAGGACGATGTCGCCGGCTTCGACGCGCGGAAGAAAGGCGTCCTGTTGCGCCTTGTTGAAGCGGTGGATTTCGTCGATGAAGAGGATCGTCCTTCGTCCGAGGCGCCGCCTGGCTTCTTCCGCCTCGGTCATGACGGCGCGGATCTCCTTGATACCGGACAGGACGGCGCTGAACGAAATAAAGTGTGCGCGCGTCACGCTCGCGATCAGCCTCGCCAGCGTCGTCTTTCCAGTACCAGGCGGTCCCCACAGGATGATCGATTGAAGCTGGTCGCGTTCGATCGCGCGACGCATTGGCCGTCCCGGGCCGATCAGCGCATCCTGGCCGACGAATTCATCGAGCGTCCGCGGCCGCATGCGTTCGGCAAGCGGCGACGGCGCTGCCTTCGACGGCTCGGAAGGGAGCGGATCGTCAAACAATGACATGAACACGATCCCGGTGACGCTGCCTCGCGGCCTCGTAGATCACGAGCGCGGCGGCAGTTGCCACATTCAACGATTCGACCGGCGGCTGCATTGGAATCGTGAGGCGTTCATCGGCACTCTCGAGGATTGACGCGGGCAAGCCACCTCCCTCGCCGCCGAGCACGATAGCCGCGGGTACGCGTAGGTTACACTCGGGCAGCGGTGTTCCGCCCCGCGCGTCGGTGGCGAAGATTCTCAAGCCGTTTTCACGGCTCACCGCGATCGCCGACCGCAGCGGCTGCCTCGTCGCGAGTGGGACTCGGAACGAGCTGCCCATCGATCCACGGAGCGCCTTCCAGCTGAAAGGATCCGCCGTCCGCTCGCCGCAGATGATGCCGGTCGCGCCACAGCCCTCAGCGGCGCGCACGATCGCCCCGACGTTTCCCGGATCCTGGACGTCGTGCAGGAGAAGAATCAGTTGCGGCGCTCGCGCAAAGACGCGATCGAGATCTGATGATGGCCGTCTCGCGATGGCGACGGCACCGGAAGGCGACTGCACCGGACTCATCGCGTCGAGTACGGGATCTGACACGATCACTTTCCGCGTTTCTCCTGGCACGCGGCGGGCCACGGGTCCGGTTGCGACCCGTTCGGTGAACGCGGCGATCTCGATCGCGACGCCAGATTCGATCGCTTCTGCAATCAGATGTTCCCCGTCGAGCAGCATCCTGTTCGCGACGTCGCCTTGCGCGACATCGCGAAACTGCCTGACAAGCGAATTCTGCCGACTCGAGATTCGCTCAATACTCAATGTTCAATGCTCAATATTCATGGTCCACGAGCCGTCCGTGCCAGAGTACCGCATTCAGCCTTGAACATCGAACATTGAACATTGGACGTTGGTTTTTTGTTAACATCCGGGAATGAAGGATCGTCTCCTCAAGAAATTCGAAGATGAGATCCAGGCGCTCGATCGTGAACTGAAAACGGAGCTGCCAAAGGAAATCAAGCGCGCGCGTGAGTTGGGCGATCTCCGCGAGAACGCCGAGTACCAAGCCGCCAAGGAGAGGCAGCGGCTCGTCGAGTCACGGATCAGCATGCTGCAGAAGCGTGTGAGCGAAATCTCGCTGATGAACCTCGACAAGATTCCGCGCGACAAGGTTGGATTCGGATCGACGGTCCATCTCAAAGACCCTAACGGCCAGACGACGGTCTATCAATTGGTGATGCCGGAGGACGCCGATGTCGAACAGGGTTTGATTTCAACCGCGTCGCCGATCGGGCGCGGACTCCTCAACAAGGAGGAGGGGGACGAGGTCACGATCGCGACGCCGAACGGGATGCGCCGATTCGAGCTCGTGAAGCTCGTCACCATTCACGACGAAGCCTGAGCACACACCAATTGTGATTACACCCGAGGCTCCGGACAGGCAGTATTCGACGCGACTTCGAACCGCGCTCGTGCTGACCGGGTCAGGCACTGCCGGCGCGTATCACGCCGGCGTGCTTCGGGCGCTCCATGAAGCAGGCGTCAAGGTCGATCTCGTTGCCGGCCGTGGTGTCGGTGCGATCGGTGCCGTCTTCGGCGCGGTGGACGGCGGCGTTCGACTCTGGGAAGCCAACGGCCTGTGGCGCTCGTCGACAGCCAAGCACTTCTATCGCTGGCGCGTGCCGCTTCGGATCGCGGGATGGACGCTTGCCGCCGCTGCCGCGGTATTCGCGGTTCCTGTGGCGCTGGTTGCGGTCGCAGTACTTGTCGGACTCTCCGGCTTACTCCTGACCCTCGTCGGTCTCGACGCGCCCGCGGCAACGCTCCGGTCGACGTTCAGCGGCTGGATCGAGGCGCTCTTTGCGCCCACCGCGCTGCCGACCATCATCCCGCGGCTGGTCCTGTTCGTGCTCCTCGTCGGTGTTGCGGCGCTTGCGATCAATCTCGGTTGGTCAACGGTTCACGCGCACGTACGTCGGCGGGCGCGACATTCGCTCCTCTGGCGGTTGCTTGGATCACCACTGACATCCCTGGATCTCTTTGCCGCATCGCTTACGGAGCTCTGGAATCTAATCCGGGGAGCCGCGCCTATTGCGGCGCCCGCGGCGAATGATCTCGCGCACCGGTATGTCGAGCTGCTGGCTGACAATCTTGGACAACCCGGCTTCCGCGAACTGCTCATCGCCGTTCACGACATCGATGCGCGCCGCGATGTCGTCTTCGCGCTCCTCGGCCACGCGCATCGTGCGCGTTTTTTCGGGAGGCCGGGCGCGCGGGATAGCGGGGCACGATCGCTTGAAGTGTTCGATCTCTCCGGGATCTCGCGTGATCACGCGTTCGATGCCCTGGCAGCGGCGCTGGCGCTGCCGGTCGCAACCGCACCTCACCTGACCCGGTTTTCGCCGGAAGGGCCATGGCGCGGCGAGACACATCGGCTCTGCGACCGGCCGGCTGTCCTGGGCCGGCTCCTTCGCGAAGTGGCAACGGCGGGCGCAGAACAAGTGATTCTCGTCAGTGCCTCATCACCGGAAGCGAATGCGCACCAACTCGGCACCGGGCGCGAGGAAATACGCGGTCGCGCGGGCGAATATCTCGCCTCGTTCGAGGCGGCCAGCCTGCGCGATACGCTGGAACAGTTCGATGGCCGCTTTGCCGCCCTGTTCGTCATTCGCCCCGCGCACAATCCCCTTGGGCCGCTTGATTTCGCCGGCGTCTATGACGAACGGTCGGATCGCACCCAGGCACTGTCCGAGCTCGTCGACCGCGGCTATGAAGATGCCTACCGGCAGTTCATCGAGCCGGTCGTCGGCGCCGGCGGCGAACGGATGGAAGTCCATCACGGAAATGGTGCCGTGGGAAAGAAAGGAAAGCCCTGACAATGAAATTGCTGATTTTCGATTGCTGATTGGTGATTGAAGAGCGCGCAAATCAATCAGCAATCAGAAATCAGCAATCAACAATTTCAGTGAGACACCAATGAAGCCGGCAACTGAGCTCATTCATCATTCCGACGGTGCGAGTCGCAACGCGGAGCCCTTGACGACGCCGATTTACGAAACAACGACGTTCCTGTTTCAGGACGCCGCCGAAGTGGTTGCGTACAACGAAGGTCGATCGTCGAAATTCTTGTACTCGCGCTACGCGAATCCAACAGTCACGCCGATCGAACAGAAGATTGCGACGCTCGAGGGCGCCGAGACGGCGCTCGTGCTGTCGAGCGGCCAGGCGGCAACGACGACGGCGCTGATGGCGTTGACCTCGTCAGGCGACGAAGTGGTGTGCAGTTCGGCGATCTACGGCGGGACACTGCATCTGCTGGCAGATCTGCTGCCGAAATTCGGTATCAAGCCGCGGTTCGTCTCGCTCGAAGCACTGGCGCGGCCGGAGACGCTCTTCTCGGCGAACACGAAAATCGTCTGGTTCGAATCGCCGATCAATCCAACGTTGAGATGCGTCGACATCGCGGCTGTGGCGGGCGCGTGCAAGGCGCGGGGCGTGATCTCGGCCGTGGATAACACCTTCGCGAGCCCGATTAACCAGCAGCCGATCGCGCTCGGCGTCGACCTCGTGATGCACAGCGCGACGAAATATCTCAACGGACACAGCGACGTGACCGCTGGCGCGCTCGCCGGGCCGGCGCGGCTGATGGAGCCGATTCTCGATGCGCGCAAGAAACTGGGCACGATCCTCGATCCGTACGCCGCCTATGCGCTTGGACGGGGACTCAAGACGTTGTCGGTCCGCATGGAGCGCCAAAACGCAAACGCCATGCGCGTCGCGCGGTGGCTGTCGACGGATGGTCGCGTCAAGGCCGTCTACTACCCCGGCCTCGAGCAGCATCCCGATCATGCGATTGCGGCGAAGCAGATGCGCGGATTCGGCGGCATGGTCTGCCTCGATGTCGGTGGCGGTTACGATCGCGCCGCGCGCTTCTTCGATCGACTGAAGGTGTTCAAACGCGCTGCAAGTCTGGGTGGCGTTGAAAGCCTGTGCAGCCTGCCGGTGTTGACATCGCAGTGGGGACACACCGAAGAGGAACTCGAGCGGGCGGGCGTGACCCACAGCATGGCGCGATTGTCGGTGGGATTAGAGGATGCGGAAGATCTGATCGCAGATCTTGATCAGGCGTTGAATTAGGGCGCAAGGCTCGAGACGCCCTATCGTGCGACCGGCTCCTTCTTCTTCTCCTTCTCAACGGTTGCTTCGTGCAGGAACTGTTCGGCCATCTCGGCGATCAACGCCGTGATCGCCGGACCGCTCAGGTCTCCGAACTTCCCCCTGAATTTGTCCATCGGCACGACCGCCTTGGCCATCGCGCGATGACCGCCGGCGTTGCCGATGTCGGCAAACCAGCGTTTCACGAACTCACCAGCGTTGCGCGAGTAGCCGAGGTTGCGTACGCTCACGATCATCGTGCCATTCACGACGCCGGCAAGGATGGTCCACTTCACGTCTTCCAGCTGCAGGAAGAAGTCCGCGGTGTAGGGAATGAAATCCTCGCGCGGCGCTTCACCGATGAACGAGCTGAAGACCTGATCGCGCATGATGCCGCCCTGCGTTGCACGGGTCACGTAATCGAGCCGCTCGAGGGTGATTTCCGCCCCTTCCATCTTTCTGATCAATGCCGCGTCGGCAAGCGGATACAGGAACGTGAAGGCCTCGAGATCGACGCGGTTGGTGTGACGCGCGAAAAACAGGGTGTCCGACTTGATCGCATAAAGCATCGCGGTTGCCGTGCGCTCGGAGATGTTCACGTCCACGGCGCGCAGGTGCTCGGTCAGGATCGTCGACGTTGATCCGTAGTCCGCCCTGATGTCCTTGTAGGCAGTGATGTAGCCGGTCTGTTCCGGATGATGATCGACGACGAGGTCGACGCGATCGAGCATGCCGCCGAAGTAGTGCGGCTGCACATCGACGGTGGCGATCCGATCGAACTCTTTGAATGACGCGGGCGTGATCTTCTCGACGTGAATGTCGAGCATGTTGGCCATGCGCAGGTTTTCAGGCCGCGTCACACCCTGCACCGCACCGATGATCGCCGTCGTCTTGGTGCGCCGCAGCAGGTTCCGTAAGGCCAGCCCGCTGGCGAGCGCATCGGGATCCGGATCGTTGTGCAGAAGGATCAGTACCTTGTCCGCGTCCGCGAAGTAACGCTGATACTGCTGCACGCGCGCGCGCGTCATCGATCGGCTGAGCTCGGTGACGAGTGTCGGGCGGATGAGTTCCGGCAGCTCGAGATGTGTGACGTCGGGAAATTCCGTGCGCGCGGCTTCGGTGGCCTTCGAGGGCGTAGTATGTAAGACGTAGACCAGTGTGCCGCCGGCATCGCGGATCGCGGACAACACTTTCTTGACGGTTCGACGTCCGTTGTCTTCAACGATGAAACAGGTGCTGGGGGAGATGTCGGCTTTGAGGTAGGTATCGATGCGCCGGGGGTCGCCGGCGCTCACTGCAATCCCGGCGTCGTGGAGACGCCGTGCGAGCGGCCGGCTTTCGACAAGGAAATCGACCTCGAAG
>JBKPSH010000125.1:0-7728 GCA_046734955.1 Acidobacteriota bacterium | reverse complement strand
GACGTCGCGCGCAAGATCTTCAACAAGCATCTCGTCGGAACGCAAGACCTGCTTCGCGAGCTTCAGCGTGAACGAAAAGCGCGGTAGCGCAGAAGACACGCTGTCCCCGACCTTCGCTTGTTTGTCTCTGTTCCCTTGTTAATTCAGTGCCGGCGCCTTGCGGTCCATTCGCGCAGGCGTGCGAGCATCGGCTCCGCGAGCGTCGTCGGCAAGCGGCCCGTCTGGTTCTTGCATCCGCTTCGCCAGCGAATCTGCATACACAGAGCTATCGCCGACGGGGCGGCGCCCAACACCGCTCTCGGCCGCAGCCGGTGCGACTGCGGGGGCAACACGCAACAGGACGCCGGGATCAAGTGGCTCGGCGATCAGGTACAATATTATATTATTTGAATATTTGCGTGTCCAAGAGGTCCGCTTGGCTAGCGGCGCCGGTGCTCTCGCTGAAGCTGACGGAGGAGATCCTGGGTGCCGACGAGATGATTGTTGAAGATGCGCCGTGCGATCTTGAGCAGATCGGCGATCAGAGGGTCTCGCACCGAGTAGCGCACGCTGACGCCCTCCTTGCGGCCAGCCACGATGTTGGTCGAGCGGAGAACGGCAAGCTGCTGAGAGACCACCGGTTGGTCGACACCGAGGGCTTCCTGCAACTCCTGGACGCTTCTCTCCCCGGTAACCAACAGCTCCAGAATCCGGATCCGGACCGGATGAGCGAGGGACCTGAAGAACGCGGCCTTGAATGCTTGCAGTTCATCAGTGGCGACTTCAGCCATGTACTTGGAGTCTCCTCATTAGAACAACGGACAAAGACAGCAGACTGCGAGGTGAACGACCGGGCCAAGACGCTGGTGAACAATCACCAATGACGCAAACACACAAGTCGCGGGCATGGAATTCCATGGATCATCCGGGCGAAGACGTTTGGCCGAAAAAAACAGTGGAAACGCCAGCGACAATCGTTGCGGCAACTCGCAGGATGGTCCCGAGCCACACGAGCTACGAACCGCCTCACATCATTCCAAGAGCGTCATTGCTGCCCGGCCGAGCACCTTGCCGTCATGTGCCCATTTCGTCGCCCTCACCTCATCTCGGACGCCCAACGCGACGTCGCGTTGCTTGTCGGCGATATCGGCAAGGAGGTACACGATATGGGACAGACCCAATCCCTCAACGAGTTCACCGAGCTTGCGCGCAGCCTCGATTTCTTCTGGACGACTATACGCCATGGTCCTCCTGGCAGGCTCCATGCGGTACGACGGTGCTGCGCCTCTATCTCTTGGCGCGGCTGCCGCAGCATGCGCTGCGTTCCGACCAGGTGATTGTCAAAACATGACCCTTGCCGTGTGGAGCAAGTTCGTGACCAACGGATCCCGCAAGGTGTAACGGATGGTCGTGCCCAACTTTCGAGCGGTGACGATATTCCTCACTCGAAGAACAGCCAACTGCTGCGAAACGAGAGGCTGACTGAGCTGAAGCGCCAGCTGCAATTCGCGAACACTTCGGTCTCCAGCCCCCGGGGCTCCAGAATGCGGATGCGTATCGGGTGTCCGAGAGCGCGGAAGAACTCGGCTTTGAAGGTCTCGAAATCAGGCACCGATCGCCACGCCACGAGTGATATATTACTATATTATTCTCTCTGCATGTCAACGCATGATTGTAGCGACCGCGTCAGAGATCCACAGGGCGGAAGGCGACTTTTCGACAATCTGAAACGTCGTTGGCACGAGTGGAGAACCGCGGGGCACGAATGGAGAGTTGCTGATGACGAGCCGGCAACTCACGCGCACCATGCAGCTGGCGCTTGGCGAAGCGATCGACTCGAGGGCAACTCTCGACAAATCACGGGCACTCGCCTGCCATCAAGAAACCGGTTCCGGCCTCCGCGGTCGAGGTCGCAGACATGCGAAAGCCAGTGCTCGTGGTGGATACGCAAATGGGGGTCCGAACACTCGTGAGCACGGTGCTCGAGCGTGATGGCTTCAATGTTGTGTTGACCTGTAACCCAGATGAGGCGCTAGCCGCGGGATTCGCCCAATCGAACTTGCTCGTCACGGCAGCCGATCGTGAACAGCCACTGGACAGTGTCGATCTTGCCCGAACACTTCGAGCGCTTCACCCGGACATCCAGATCATGTACCTGACACAGCGTGAATTTCTGGCGTCACGCCGCCTCAGCGATGACCACGTCGTTGTACTGAAGGAGCCATTCACGATCGATCAGTTGCGACCGGCGGTGAGAGAAGCGTTTGACGGTCCACGAAAGACGGGGCAGGTGCGTAATATGGATGCGGCATCAAGACGCCGCACGTGCACACTGATCAGCGTCGTCTACGAATGATCCCTGTTGACCCTCGCGTCGGTTTGGCTGCAGCAGTCGGAGTTCGCGTCGTCGTCATCCTCGCGATCTTGGCGATGCGTCAGCGTCGCGAGCTCGTGCGTCAAATCGCATTCTTCGGCTCGGCGATCGCCTCAGCGATCACCGGCTCTACGGCCGTGATCGTGCTGTCGACTGGTGTCCCGGTTCATGGAATGGTGTTCGTCCATCGGGCGTCGGGATTCGCCGTTGGCTACTCGATCGATGCGTTGTCCGCCTGGTTTCTCGTGGTGCTGTGCCTGCTCGCGGTGCCCATTGCCATCTTCAGCGTAGGGTACGCTCGGCATGGTTCCCTGGATCATCGTTCCGCATTCTTCGGCGTGGGCTTCAACGTTCTGGTGTCCGCCGTCGAGTTCGTCTTCGTTGCCGATGATGTGATCGGATTTCTCTTCGCGTGGGAGCTGATGACGCTCGCCACCGCCGCGTTGGTCACCACGGAGCACGAAGTACGGGCCAATCGCCGGGCAGCGTACCTGTACCTCGTCATGTCTCACGTCGGGACGGGGGCCTTGATCGCGGCCTTCTTTACGCTTGCCGCCAGCGCAGGGTCATTCTCCTTTTCAACTGTCCTCACAGGCGGCGTTCTTTCGGGAGCAGCGCGCGAGGCGGTGTTCCTGCTCTTCCTCTTTGGCTTTGCGGTCAAAGCGGGCATCATTCCGCTGCATGTATGGCTCCCCGAGGCGCATCCCGCCGCCCCGAGCAGCATTTCCGCGTTGATGTCGGGTGTCCTCATCAAATCGGGTATCTACGGAATCGTGCGGTTTTGTGCGTTTGGTCTCGGTACGCCTGGTCTGCATTGGGGTGTCATCATCGTCACCCTGGGAGGTGTATCGGCCGTACTCGGTGTGCTTTACGCGCTCATGCAGCACGATCTGAAGCGTCTGCTGGCTTACCACAGCATCGAGAATATCGGGATCATCCTTCTCGGCCTCGGGGCCGGCATGATGGCGGTGACGTTCGGGCGCGGCGACCTGGCGGCACTGGGAGTTGCGGCAAGTCTGTACCACGTCTTGAATCACGCAGTCTTTAAGGGATTGCTTTTTCTCGGGGCGGGTGGCGTCGTTGCCGCCACCGGCACGCGTCAGATCGAAGAATTTGGCGGCCTGCTTCGGCGGATGCCCTGGACCGGTGTCTTCTTTCTTGTAGGAGCCATCGCCATCTCCGGCCTGCCGCCGCTGAACGGGTTCGCAAGCGAGTGGCTGACGTTTCAGGCATTCCTGTACGGCTTCCGCATTTCTTCTGATCCGTTTGTCCGGTTTTTCTTTCCTATCGGTGGCTCTCTGTTGGCGCTGACGAGCGCGCTCGCAGCCGCGTGCTTCGTCAAGGCGTTCGGCATTGCCTTCCTTGCGCTGCCCCGCAGCCGACAAGCGGCGGACGCTGAAGAGTCATCTGCGATCATGCTGATGCCGCAGGCATTTCTGGCCGGCCTGTGCTTCGTTCTGGGGCTATTCCCCGGCGCAGTTCTGAAAGCGCTCGACGGCGTGTTGGCCACGCTGGCCGGGGTACGTCCGCAATCTAATGTCGTGCCGAACGCCGCGTCGATGGCATCCGGCGGAGGAGGGTTCGACCACGTTATCCCAGCAGCGCTCGGGGTCGTGACCCTTGCAGGATTGGGAATCGCAGCCGTCCTGGCGATGCGAGCCCGTCTGCCCGTTCGTCGTGCACCGACGTGGGGATGCGGCGGCGAGTTGACCGCGCGAACCGAATACACCGCGACAGCGTTCTCCAAGCCCCTGATGATGATCTTCAGAGGCATCTACCGGCCAACGCGGCAAGTGGAAGCGCTCGCCGAAGTGTCACCGTACTTTCCGAAGGAGGTGCGCTATCGGTCGGAAATCGAGCCAACTTTCGAGCGTTTTGTGTACCGGCCGCTAATGCGGGGAGTATTCCGTATCGCCGAAGCCATGAAGATGTTGCAGGCGGGCAGCCTGCACGCGTACCTCAGCTATGTCATCGTGCTGGTCGTGAGCCTGGTGCTCCTCGTTTGGTGGAGAGGGTGAGTTGAACATCGTCGGAGTTACCGCTGGCGGCATGGCGGCCGCCCTTGTCGTCCGCTTGATCGTCATCGCCATCACAATGCTGCTTGGTCGTCGAGTCGCGGCCTGTCGATGGGCAGCGCTGGGTGGATCGATTGTCGCGTCCACGATGACGGTCGCCGTCGCGATCAGCGTTCTCGGTTCGGGTCTTTCGATCGACGGCGTGTTGCTACACCATCTGCCCTCGGGAATCACGCTCGGGTACTCCGTCACGCCGCTGTCGGCGTGGTTTCTGATGGTGTTGGGCCTCATCGCCATACCAGTCGCTCTCTACAGCGGCGGGTATTTCGCTCACGCGGTACCGGCCTCGCGTACGGCAATCGTCGGTATCGGGTTCAATGTGTTGCTTGGTGCGGTCGAGACCGTGTTCGTCGCAGACGACGTGATCGCATTTCTGTTCGCCTGGGAACTCATGACGTTGGCGACGGCGACACTAGTAGCGACCGAACACGAGGTTCGTGCCACTCGACGAGCGGCGTACCTGTATTTGGTGATGTCCCACGTGGGTACCGGCTGCCTCATTGCCGCTTTCTTTTTCCTTGCGTCTGTATCCGGCTCACTGGCGTTTTCGACACTCCTTGCCGGTGATGTCGTGTCGGGTTCCGTGCGTCATGTGATCTTCGCTTTGTTCTTCATCGGCTTTGGTGTCAAGGCCGGTGTTATTCCCTTGCACGTCTGGCTTCCGGAGGCGCATCCCGCAGCTCCGAGCAGCGTTTCTGCCTTGATGTCAGCAGTACTGATCACGGCCGGCGTCTATGGGCTATTCAGAGTCTGTGCGTTCGGTCTCGGTGCGCCTGACGCCAATTGGGGCCTCGTGTTTATGACGTTCGGCGCCTTGTCCGCCATTCTGGGCGTGTTGTACGCGATGACTCAGAACGATGTGAAACGTCTTCTCGCGTACAGCACGATCGAGAACGCGGGCATCATGTTGTTGGGGCTCGGCGCAGGCGTCTTCGCGCGCGCGCACGATCGCGGCGATCTGGCTGCGGTCGCAGTGGCGGCGAGCCTCTACCACGTGCTGAATCATGCCGCGTTCAAGGGCCTCTTGTTCCTTGGTGCGGGGGGCGTCGTGATGAGCACCGGTACACGGAAGCTCGAGGAATTTGGCGGCCTCATCCGCAGGATGCCATGGACCGCTGGATTCTTTCTGATCGGCGCGATGGCGATCGCCGGACTGCCGCCGCTGAACGGCTTCATCAGCGAGTGGCAGCTGTTCCAAGCGTTACTGCTCGGATTCACGTCAACCCCAGGCCTGGTTCGTTTGAACTTTCCGCTCGGCGGCGCTCTGCTGGCGTTGACAAGCGCGTTAGCGGCAGCCTGTTTCGTGAGGGCGTTCGGGATCGCGTTTCTCGCATTGCCGCGCAGCCCGTTGGCGGAGCAAGCACACGAGTCTCCGACGGTGATGCTCCTGCCACAGGGCTTTCTGGCGTTGATGTGCCTTGCGCTAGGCCTGGTTCCAGGCTTCGTGCTGCAGGTGCTTGCTTCCGTCCTCGCATCGCTGTCTGGGCTGCCACCGCCAGCAGAGTCGGCGCCGCGCATTTGGGCGATGACCTCCCAAGGCGGGTTCGACCACGTGATGCCCGCAGTCATCGGCCTGACACTGGTCGGCGGGCTTGGTGTCGCCGCGTTGTTGGCAGTACGGATTAGCCGGGCCGCGCGGCGCGTCCCCACTTGGGGATGTGGTGGCGAGTTGACCGCACGGAGCGAATACACCGCGACGGCGTTTTCGAAGCCCTTGATGATGGTATTCCGCGCCATCTATCGACCAACCCGACAGGTAGACACGCTCGCGGATGTCTCGCAGTACTTTCCCCGCGAGGTGCGGTATCGGGCTGAAATCGAACCGACGTTTGAGCGATATCTCTATGGCCCGCTGACCCGCGCGGTGTTTCGTACGGCCAATGGCATGAGGGTGCTGCAGGCCGGCAGCCTGCACGCGTACCTCGCGTACGTCCTCGTGCTTGGAGTCCTGCTCCTGATCTGGCTCGGAGGTTCGCTGTGAACTCAGACATGGTTCAAGCAGCTGGCCTGGCTCTATTACAGGTCGCCGGCATGCTTTTACTTGCGCCGCTGCTGAAAGGCGCAATCAAGAAGGCGAAGGCAGTCTTACAGACTCGCCAGGGCCCGCCACTCTTGCAGGGTTACTACGACCTTGCAAAGCTGCTGCGAAAAGAACCCGTTCGGTCTCAGACGGCCTCGTGGGTCTACGTGGCCGGCCCGCGCATGTACTTTGCCGCAGCCGTCGCCGCGACGACGCTCGTGCCAGTTCTCGTGGCAGCAGCACCCCTCGAAGCCGCAGGCGGCATCCTGCTTCTGGTCGGCACGCTCGCCCTGGGTCGATTCGCCCTCGCTGCTGCTGCCCTGGATACCGGCAGCCCTTTTGGTGGCATGGGCTCCAGCCGGGAAATGACGGTCGCCGCTCTTGCGGAGCCGGCGCTGATGCTGGGCCTTTTCGCATCAGCGCTCGCGGCCGGCACGTTGAACCTTGGCGCCCTGGTCAGGGGCGTGCTGGCTCAAGGTCCGGCATTCCACCCAAGCGACCTGCTGGCGTTCGCAGGCCTCTTTATCATTGTCATCGCGGAGACGGGCCGCATTCCTGTCGACAATCCAGCGACGCACCTTGAGCTGACGATGATCCATGAGGCGATGGTCCTCGAATATGCAGGACCGGATCTGGCTCTGGTTGAGTGGGCGTCTGCGGTCAAGGAGCTCCTGTACCTGACGCTGCTTGCCGATCTGTTCTTGCCGATCGGTATTGCCACAACCGTCGCCCCTGGCCCGATCCTCATGGCGTTCGGCGCTTGGTGCGCAAAAGTCCTCGTGCTGGCCATCGGCGTGACGCTCGTGGAAAGCACGAACGCGAAATTGCGTCTCTTCCGCGTTCCTGAACTCGTGGCAGCATCGCTGGGTTTCGGCTTTATGGCCATGGCGATCCGGTTCCTCTGAGGTTCCTGCGCATGACACGCGACATCTTGATTCTGTGTGCGGCCGGAATGCTTGTAAGCGCATTCCTCACCGTCGGTCAAAAGGCACTCTTTACCGCCATCCGCCTGTATGCTGGCCAATCGCTGCTCCTGGCAATCGCCGCGATCGCGATGGCCGTTTCCGAGGGTCGCGAGCATCTCTACGTAATGGCGGCGTTGACGATCACGCTCAAGGCCATTTTGATTCCTTGGTTTCTGATGCGCGTCATCGACCGCATCGGTATCCATCGTGAGATCGAACCGTTCCTCAATGTGCCTGCCTCGCTGTTGATCTGTATGGGCCTCACAGTGATCGGATACCGAGTCAGCACCGGTTTTCCAGAGGGCGCTGAGGGGG
>JBKPSH010000124.1:0-37522 GCA_046734955.1 Acidobacteriota bacterium | reverse complement strand
GCGACGGCGCCCGACGGCGGCTACCCAAGTCTGGCGGAATTTTCCGAGGCACTCGCGTATTTCGAGCGGCCGAACCCGGAGGCCATTGTCGAGAGCTTCCGCCAGCGCGCGATGGCGGCGTCCCGTCGTGAAATCGCACCGGCGGTTCGAATCGAGGCTCCTCCAACCAGAGAAAAACAACCGACACCCGCTCCGGCCCCTGCTCCTTCGCGCGTCAGTCGGCTGGCCCTGATCGCTGCGGCGTTCTCAGCCGTGGCGTGCGCGTCCATCTGGCTGATTGGTCAGAAAGCCACAAATGGCCAGATCGTGACGGCCGCGAAGGCGGAGAAAGTCGAAAGCGAGCCCCCGAAGCACACAGGTACAAAGAACATCACCGCCACGCCGGCGCAACAACACAACATCATTTCTCGTGGCGCTCCGCCGACCCGGATCGTACCGGCGAGAGAATCGGCGCCGAGATCCGTCCTCGAACCAGCCCCTAAACTTCAGGTCATCGCGACAACTCTGTCCTACGCGTACCCCGAGTTATTGCCGGCGCCAGCCGTCGCAGATTTGTCCGCGATGTCCCCGGCGGGACTCGTCACCTCCGATGACCTTATCCTGGTCGATCCAGCGGAACGGACCCCGGACAGGATCTATTCGCAGGCGGATTCGCAAGTGACGGTGCCGGTGAGTGTGTATCCGAAGCTCCCGAATGAACCACCAGGTGCGCGCGCAGCAAATCGGACGCTTCTTGAACTGACAATCGCCGCAGATGGACTGGTCGAGCGGGTGAGAATGTTGACCGCTCCGCGAAACATCCACGAGTTCATGCTCGTGAGCGCCGCGAAGGCTTGGCGCTTCCAGCCCGCGCGACTCGACGGCAGGCCCGTTCGATTTCGACAGACCCTGGCGCTGACATCAATACCTTAAGCAGCCGCGTCGCCAGGGTGATGAGCCATAAACGACCTTAGTGGCATAATGAATCACAATAGAGGAATAAGGTGTCAAAACGGGACAATTCACGTAACCTACTGTTTATAAACAGTTTAAGTGATAGAACCGCGTTACGAGTGTGCTGTAATAGCTCACATAGCCAGAATTCCTTCTCAATCGATTCACGCTAAGTCTAATCTTTTCAATTCTTTGTAGAAATCTGGCAGACGGCAGATGTTTTGCCTGAGCTACTCGCTGTGGGACCCGTCCCCAGCGGGCCCGCGCACAGGTAAAGCAAATGGAAACTTCGGCTTCGTCACTGCGCGACGTCAACGACCCGCGTCCGCTGGTTGTCGCCAGTTCCGCGATGCGCGAACTGCTCGAGTTGGCGCGCCGCGTTGCTGCCGGCGACGCCAAAGTACTGATTACTGGGGAAACCGGTGTCGGGAAGGACGTCCTCGCCAGCCACATTCACCGAAATTCGCGGCGGCGGCAGGCCGAATACGTCGCGGTCAATTGCGCGGGCGTGACCGAGTCACTGCTGGAATCCGAGCTGTTCGGGCATGTCAAAGGCAGTTTCACGGGCGCATTCCGAGACAAGGTCGGGAAGGTGCTGTTGGCAAACGGCGGGACGCTGTTTCTCGACGAAGTCGGCGAAATGAGTCTGCGGATGCAGGCACTCCTGTTGCGGTTCCTCGAAAACGGTGAAATTCAGCCGGTGGGCAGCGACGCGACTCGTAAAGTGGATGTGCGCATCATTGCGGCAACGAATCGAGACCTCGCTGAACTCGTTCGCGCCGGCCAGTTCCGTGAGGATCTCCTGTATCGGCTGCAAGTCATTCATCTTCATGTGCCCGCGCTGCGGGAGCGCCGCGCCGACATTCGCGCAATCGGCATGAGTTTCATCACGGCGTCGAAGCGACGCGTGACAATCAGCGACGAGGCGTGGAAGGCACTCGAACGTTACCGTTGGCCGGGAAATGTGCGAGAGCTGCAAAACGTCATCGAACAATTGGTGTGGCGATCGTCGTTGCAAGATTCGATCGACGTCAAAGATCTGCCCCCGGCGATCACCGTTGCGGGTTCGAGTTTGCTCCCTGCGCGCGAACGCCGCCGCCAACTTGCCGACGAGTTGTATAACGCTCTGGTGAACGGCGGATATTCATTCTGGGATCACATTCATCCGCTCTTCATCGAGCGGGATCTCACGCGACATGACATCCGGCAGCTCGTGCGTCGCGGCTTGAGTGTCACTCGAGGAAGTTATCGCGGACTGCTTCAGCTGTTCGGCATACCGCCGGAGGACTACAAACGCTTCATGAATTTCCTGGCCACGCACGACTGCCGGGCCGAATTCAGGGAGTTCAGGAATGCGACCGAAGAGAATCCCGCGCGCGTGCGGACTCCTCTCTTGACGTTGCCGCCGCTGCCGGAGCCGAAAGCGCCCGGACAAGAGTCCGATTCGGAGAAACCACCGGAGAAAGTGGCTTCCTGACTCAAGGGTGAGTCAACCTCGGATCCCGGACACACGCGTCAGGTCGTTTGCCAGTGATTCAAGTATGAACAGACTCATCGCACGTCCATGGTCTGACCCGCCTCAGTCGCGCGCCTTCAGCTCGAGCGTTCGCTTGAGCCAGGCGATCATCTCCGCCTTGTAGTGCTGCTGGTCGGCATCCTTCCATGAGCCCATGCCGTGGCCGCCGGCTTCGATGGTAATGATGTCGCAGCGGGCTCCGACTTTCCGCATCGCCTCGCACAGGATCGTCGACTGCTCATAGGGAACCTGATCGTCGCGCGTGCCGTGAATGGCGAGCAACGGCGGCATGCCCTTATGCACCGCGTAGAGCGGCGAGATCTCTTTCAACTTCGCGAAACTCGCTTCGTCGTAGCCTTCCACGCCAAAAAACCAGATGCCGCCGCCGGTCTTCTGATGCCCGTTGATCGAGGTCATGTTGAACCGACCGGGATAGGCCTGACGCTGACGCGCGACCTTCTCGTAGTCAACCGGCCCGTAAATATCCACAACCGCGGCGACCCTGGTCGCGGGCGTTTCGTGCGTTGCCGCGTAGTTGACGAGCAAGGCGCCTGCCGATTCACCCGCCAGCACAATTTTCGCGGGATCGACCTTATAGGTGCGCGCGTTCGCCTTCACCCATTTGACCGCCGCATCGACATCTTCCCTTGCTTCAGGAAATCGGAACTCCGGAGCCATGCGGTAATCGATGCTGAACCAGGCGAACCCAGCATCCGCCAGCGGGCCGAACGTCGGCGCCATGTTCGTCGCCCGGCTGCCGCCGTCGAATCCACCACCGTGCACGAGGATGGCTGCCGGGAACGGCCCGGGACCGTCAGGCACGTGCACATCGAGCAGCAGCGAGTGTCCTCCCGGCTTGCCGTACTCGACGCCTTTCTGAACGGTGGGCAGCACGGCTCCAAGCGCCGCGCAGATGATGATGAGAAGCGATTTCATGGCGGCCGATTATCTCATCTTCGCGCTTTCGCAGCTGGCAACGGTCGCGACTGAGTAATCAGCGTTCTCTCGTGCACGATCCATGCGCGCGAATTTCCGTGATGACGCTGTCATAAACTGCGCGTTTCTGACGCAAGTTCAATGGCTGCGCAGGGGCGCGCACATCGACTCGATTGTCGCGGTACCGCGTCAGAAACTGCAGCTCCCGTTCGCCGCGTGCAACGAGCTCACATCGCAGGTCCTCATATGGGTGTCCGCCGATATAGAACGAGAGCAGGACGGCGAGCGCCTCGTCGCTCGTGGCGGAATTTCACGGTGATCCTCGATTCGTTATGCTGGATCACCTGCTGAGGTGTCGTCAGGGAGCTGCCTTCTGCGCCTGCCGGATGGTTTCGTACACCGCTCGCGCGTTCGGTATCCCATCGAGCGCGGCCGGCATGTACTGGCGGTTGCCAGGCCAGCCTGACGTTGCGAACCAGGCGTATGGAGACGTGGGCCCGAGCGAGATGGTACCAGTGCCGCCGGATTTCTCAGACAGGGAAATGTCCGAGAGGCTCCTGAGATTAAGTGACGTCACCGTCTCTTTAAGAAGGCCGGAAATGATGATGACTCGCTCGTTTGTCACTGCATACATCGTTCGCGCGCGTTGCTGCGCCTCGGTGAAAAAGCGGCCAAAGATCATATAGAGACCGACGAGCACGAACGGAATGCCCCAGAGTTTGAAGAAGAAGGGCGCGCCAGTGCGAATCACCATTGCTTCCCAGAAAATGGCGAAGCCGCCCCACATGAGACTGAATGGAATGAAGAGCGCATCGGCCGGCCGAAGGATGATGCCTTGCCTGGGTCGCCCGGTCCACAGCAGTCGCTCGCCGGCACCGATTTCCTTCCCGACCCTGGACTCGACCTGGTAGTCAGTCATCGATCCCCCTGATAGGTATCGCGGCGTCACGAAACACACTGAGCGCTGATGTTGTGATGCTGGGGGACCAGCCGATTGTAGCAAACGTGCGCTGCGCTTCAGGCGCACACGCCTTCATGCGAATGCGCGGCTCTTCTCGGCACTTCGCGCTATCTCGCGATCAGAACGTCATCGAAGACGACGAACGAGACGAACTTCAGTGTCGGTTTCCTGAAACCCAAAGCGCTGGCTGACTCGAATGAGCGCGGCGTTACCGAGGCCCTTCGCACTGCTGGCTGTAACCGACGGACTGATCGCCGCGCGATGCGACGAGGAACGCGATCGCCGAGTCATCCGATGGCAGCAGCGTGCGGGCGAAAACTTGATCTGTGAGGTACGAGTCGACGAGCAGGCGGCCCGCCGCTTCGAGGTGGCTCGATCCAGTGGACGGCACTCGAACACTGACGACATCCCTGATCGAGTCATCAAGCCGCGTCAGTCTGGATCAGCGTCGCCACCCAGTCGACGCCAACCACCTGGCAAATGCCTCGCAGTAGAAAGATCGGCAATTCGCCAAGCCGTGCAGGTTCCTGCAAGTACTCGCGAATCTCGACACCGACGAGATCTTCCATGCCATCAATGGACAGTTCGTCGGTTTCCATCTTTTCACGCAGGCGTCGAACAATCTCTGTATACGGAACCGGCACCAACGGCGAAGACGGCTCTTCGCCGAAAAGAAGGTACATTGCCGACACCTGCAGGATACTCGCGAGGCGCACAAGGTCGTCGATCGAAATCACGTCGAAGGCTTCGCTGTCGTGGAACTCGAGGTCCCAGTACATTGAGACTGGCTGGTGCCAACGTTCAGCGACTTCAGCCTGACTCAGACCAATCGCTTCACGGGCGCGCGTGAATCGTTGTGCAACCGGCGGGAACTCGACCTCCTCACTATCGTCCTGGTCAGCGGCCGCGAGCGCACGCTCGGCCATTTCACGCTCTTCCGCAAAGCCCACGGTCACCTCCTGTCGCATCGAGAGCCGCATGCAGCGCTCGTGTATCGCATCGCAGAATGTACTCACCCTCTGGCCGGTGCGATCCGATACCACACGTTACCAGCTCGAATCAGCGCACGCCTTCCAGATGCGACCGCCGGTCTCGTGCGAGAACACGCCGCCGAAAAACGCCCGCCTCATCGACCGCGACGACGGCTTCGTCCGCCCGATCGGCGTTCGCGTCGAGCCATTGCTGCGCTGCGATCGCGACTTCGCTCGGACTGGTCGACGAAAGGATGGTCACAGTCTTGACATCCGGCGCCCGCCGGGAGAACGCAAGCGGGATGAAAGGCTGGCGATCAAAGAGGCAGCGTGTTTGCGGTGATGTTCTCAATTGACGGCCCGCAACGGGAACCTCGTTCACGGACCGAGTAGCATGTGCCCGAAGAAGTCGCGGACCGTGGGACCGGGTCGGGCGCCTAGCGGCCGGCTGGTCGAGTCACGTAGGAGAGGGCAAGCAAGACGAGAAAGACGAGCGGTGGCAGTGCTGCTTTCGGGCCGTCGGCGAGATAGTGGGCCACCACCGCCGCAGTCCATGCGAACGTGAAGCCTGCGTACGCCCACTCTTTCAGGCGAGGCCAGCCAGGAATGAGGAGCGCGATCGCGCCGAGCGGCTTGGCGATGCCGAGCAGCACGCGAAGTTGTTGCGGATAGCCCACGTGCGCAAAACCGGTCACAGCTTCGTGCGATCCCATCAAATAGGTGAAGCCGGCGAACAGACCCAGCACCCCCAGGAAGCCGGTGGTGGCCCAGTAGATCACTTTCTGCGCCATCGTCATCGCCCATCGCGGACGTCAGAATCCTCACCCTTCGGGAACGTCAACAACCCATAACGCGATGCGAGCACGCGACGAACAGGAACCGGATACGGCACCTCAGCGCCCTTGATGCTGTGCCAGAGAATGCGATTCAGTGCGTCCTCATCGATCCGGTCGTACTCACGGAAGTCCATGCTCGCCGAGATCGCCGCGCCATAACCCTGCGCCGGGTTTCTCGTCATCAGATCAGTCTTCGCCGGCAGCGCCGTGAACCCGGACAGATCCGGTTTCGCCATGAAGCTGTTCACCATCGGCGGTGCGGCGGCGTCATGCTGCGTCATCGGCGGCAAGCCGAGCAGGAGTTCCACGGTCCGCAGCATGCTCACCGTCGAATACATCTCGCTGTCGACGACCCCGCGCTTGACGTACGGGCTGACGACCAGACCGGCGGTGCGGTGTGAGTCCACATGATCGGGTCCGTTCTGCGCATCATCTTCAATGATGAAAATCGCAAATTCCCGCCAGACGCGGCTCTTCGTGATCGCTTCGACGATCTTGCCAACAGCGACGTCGTTCGAGGCGACCTGCGCTTTCGGCGTGAACGCACCCGGCGTGGTGCCCTGGGTGTGGTTTTCGCCGAGCGACATGAACATGAAGTTCGGAACGGTGCCGTTGCGATCCATCTCCTCGAACTCGGCAACGAATCGTTCAGCGCGCATATAGTCGCGCACGCGTGGCGCTTCCTCGCCAGCGGCGCGCTGTTCCACCTGCGGGTCGAGATTCTGCTGATCGAAGCGTGCACTGCGGACCTCCGCCACCCCGCGGCGGTTGCCCATGCCGAATGTCATCACCTTGAGACCCTTCGCGCGGGCGAGCTCCCAGATGTACGGCGTCGACGGATCGGAGATACCACCGCCGGTGACGAGCGCGCCGTGCTTCGAGTAGCTCAACGTCCACGCGCGCTGCGTGAACTCGGTCGCATACGCCGACGTCGTCCAGGGCTGGCCGTCCTGCGACACTTCGCCGCTGCAATACAGATTGTCGAGCAGCACGAACTGCTCGGCCAGCGCGTGCTGGTTCGGCGTGACGTCGCGGCCGAAGAGCGTCAGGCTCGGGTCGCCGTTGCCCTGTTTGAGATCGCCGAACACCTGGTCGTAGGTGCGGTTCTCTTTCATGATGAACAGCACATATTTGATCGGCGAGCCGTCGCCGACTTTCGTTGGAATCACCGTCGTCGCAGCGGTGCCGGCGGTCTCGAGCTGGGTGTCGCGATAGAGCGCGTTGTCGTACACCTGTTTTGTGTAGGTCGAGAGGCGGTTCGCATCCGGCGTGTCGATGAACGAGATCAAACCATTCAGATTGTTGGCGTGATGCTGGAAGCTGACCGCAGGCGCCGTCTGATCGATCGGGCGCTTGACCAGTGTCGGCCCTGTTCCGTTCCCCTTGCCGCTGCCTACAATGATGCGCTTGCCGTCGGCGGACGTCCTGACCATCGTCGGATACCAGCCGGTCGGGACGAACCCGAGTGGCCGGCTCTTGCCGTGATTCTCGATGTCGATCACCGAGACCGAGTTGTTGTCGGCATTCGCGACATAGAGGCGTTCGCCATTTGGCGACAGTGCCAGCGAGTTGGGAGTGCTGCCCGCCGGCGCCTTGGGACCAAGCGCCGTGCTGATCACCTCGAGCCGCTGCTTCGACTTCACATCGAACGCGAGGACGTTGTTCGTGTTGCCGCAGGAGACGAAGAGGCGGCCATCCTCCGTCAACGCGACGTCGTTCGGATGCGGATCGGTCGCGAGCGTCCCGGTGATGGTCGGACGACTCGATTCACTCACATCGACGATCGCCACGTTCGCGGATCCCAGGTTCGCGACGTAAAGGGTCTTGCCGTCTTTCGAGAGCCGCGCCGAAATCGGATGATCGCCGACGCGGACGCGCGCAACCGCGCGTCCGCCGTGCGTGTCGATGATGTACAGCTGCTGGTCGGAGTTGTTCAGTGCGTACAGAATCCCGCCGTCGGGTGACGTGCCCAGCCAGGCGACCGCGGTCTGATCCTTCTGCGCACCGTACAGGTTGTAGCCGACGCGCGCTTCCTTCCACCCGCTGTTATCCCACCGATCAAAAATCTGAATGTCGCTGCTCTTGTACCCAGCACCGTTCGACACGTAGATGCGGTCGCCCTTCGGAGAGAACGCGAGGCCGCTCCACGCCTGCTCCATCTGGAACGTGGCGATTTCCTTTTCCGTTCCCAGATCGACGATGTGGAGCGCGTGATGCGTGTAGCCAGTATTCGTAAAGGCGAAGAGCTTGCCGTCGGGGCTCACCTCGCCGCTGAGGATCATGTCTCCCGACGCGAGCTGACGACCGGCGGGCGTGGTCTTCCACCCGCTCACCAGCAGGGCGTTCGGCCCATTCTGCCCGGGGACGGTGATGTCTTTACCGGTAACCGGATGCTTGGTGCGGAACGGCTCGAATGCGATCCAGGCGGCACCCGCCAGGACGATGATGGCGAGGGTCAGGGCGAGGCGTTTCATCCAGTTCCTCCTCGTTGTGGTGGAGAGGGTATAACAACTGGATGACAAACGCGTGTCGTTATTTGTCCGGCTTCGAAAACACTGCCTCGTCGATCTTGACGTTGTGCTCCACCTTGCTGACGGCGATCGTGAAGCCTTGACCGGCAGTTGACACTTTGATCGTGAATGGAACCTTGATTCCATCGACTTCCCGGTAGTCGGAGAGGTCGGTCGTCTGCTCTACTTCGCCGGTTTCTGGCGTGTCGACCTTTATAACGATTCTGGCAGGAAGGTACGTTTCCGCATCGATGAACTGCCGCGCGACGGACCCCGTTTTGGGTTTGAACAGCAGCACGTATGTGTCGCGTCCGTCAACTTTCTCTTTTCCGGCGAGCTCCACGGATGCGCCGCGCTCCTTGTAGGTGAGGAGCGGAGTGGGAAACCCGGTATTCTTCAAGTTCTCGAGCTGGTTGCCAGTGATCTCGCGATTCCCCTGCAGACTGTCGAGGATGTAGCCGGTCATGCCGTCGAATCGCTGCTCGCGCGTCACCTGCCCTGCCCCTAGCGACGACAAATCCAGCTTGGTGAGAGTCCGCGTCTTGTTTGGTCGCTGATTCAGAATCTCGATCGAACCCGACACCGGGCCATTCGGGAGCGACAGCGTCATCGTCCCGGCGGTCGACCGCGAAGTAAGCTTTTCGAGAGCCGCGCGTCCGCCAATGGCCGCTAGATACTTCTCGACGACCTCATCGGCCGTCTGCGCTGTGGCGAATCGTCCGCAGGTGAGGACCAGCGCTGCCATGAGGAACGGGATTTTCACAGCCTTCATTCTTTTCTCCCGACTCAGAGCTTACAGCAGCCCGCGTCCTCCTGCTTGCGGATGATCGCTCGTCAACTGCGAGGGCTGGACATCAGAGATGACGCCGGCGAGCTCGCAAGATCCCGGTGGCGGCGAGCCCGAGTCCGAAGAGGGTGAGGCTGGCTGGTTCAGGCGTTTGCGCCATGGTGTCCTGAAAGTCGTAGTGCAGCAGGTTGGCTTGCCACAGCGACGGATCGTTGTTACTTCCAGGCAACGGCGGTGTCTCGAGAAGCTGAGAGGCCAGCACAAACGGCGGCGCGGTGATACGACGGGGCTGGTCGCGGCGAGAACCCGCTCGTAATGCGTACGGGTTCGGCAAGTACTTGCGAGGCAGAGCCGAGGCAAAGTATGAAACCGCACAACACCAAACGGATAAACGGTGTCATCGAAACCTCCCCGGTTGACGAATCGGAGAAGGTTTCAAGCAAGTGACACGCCCGCGTCGCGTATTGACGGGATGACGCCCGCACTCTGGCAGCCGCCGACTTCCTATCAGAACGTTACAGAGTGCGTAAATAAGCGAAGGAAAGTACGACTGCCGCAGCTACGGGGCCGAAGAAGATGGCCCACAGCATCCACCGCTTTGCGGTTGCCGGCAGCACCGCTAACAGCGTCGCGCTTGCAATTGCCGCAATCGAGAGTGCCCAGCCGCTGAATGCGTTCGCCTGATACCAAATCGCTGGAGTGGACCTGGTCGCTCCTGTCCTGAAGCCGTACATGCCGTTCGGCGGCACCAAACGGAGGATGAGCGGAACGCTGATGATCACGAGCAGCACACACGACGCGACCAGACGCGCTCGGATTCTTTCAGATTCATGTTCGCCGATCGCCCGGTATGTAGTGGCTCCGGCGCGACGCACGAAACGGGCCCGGCCCACTCGCCACGCGAATCGAATCGCGATCGCGACCACAGACACGACGAGAGCAGCGAGTAACTCCGGAATAGGAACTGCGTCCATCATCACTCCAGGGGCTGGCGCCCCTCGGACTCCCCCACACGCTCTCTCGCGCGAGCCGCTTCGACGGCTCGCTCCGTTGGCGTGGCTCGCTTCGCGGCGCTCGCTCGCGCGTCTTCATCCACGGGAAGGCCTTCGAGTTCCCTCGCCGTCAAGAGAAGCGACGAGTAGATATGATAAGCAACTCAACGCATGCGGGCACAAATTTCAGCTGAGGCAGAAGACTCGCGCGACGAGCGGTGGCAGCGCGAAGGGACGAGGCAGGTCGAGACGCCCTTCGACGCCGAGCGATTCATCGAGCGGGTCGGCTTTGCGGCGTGCATGACCGACGCACGAAGGCCAGGGCCGTCGCTGTACGTCGCTGTCTGCGGCCGGCGCGACGCGGTCATGCCGCGGAACGTTCAGAAAGATCCGGAAGCCTCGCACACCTGGCATCTCAAAGACGACCTCATTCGCCGCGGCAACGTTTATTACGCCAAACTCGCCGGCGGCCGCGCCATGTTCATTGCGCCGCGCATGGTTCCCTACTTCCATTCGGTCTGGGGCGTGCGACCCGGGGAGCAATCGAAGCGCCTGAGCCGGCCGGCTCGAACGATGCTGCGCGTCCTTCGTCACGAGTGGGAGATCGCCACGTCCGACTTGCGCGACGAGTCCGGTGTCACGCATCGCAAAGTGTTCAATCGCGCGCTCGACGAGCTGCAAGCTGGAATGATCGTCGTACCGAGCGAGGTGTACTACCAACCGAGGTTCACGTATATCTGGACACTGGCGGTTGGACGTTTTCCTGATCAATTGCGGAAACGTGTCAGCCGATCCGTCGCGCTGCGCGAGATCGCCCGCTGTTTCCTGTCGAGTGCGATGATGACCGTCCCCGGTGAGCTGGCGCGCGTCACCGGCCTGTCACGCCCGGACGCGGGCTTGGGCAACCACGCGCTTGTCGCGGAAGGCTTTGCCACCTCACCGTCGCGCGGCGTGTATGTGCTTTCAGCACTGGCGAGCCGTGGCAGTTCGACGACAGATCTACCGCCGTCGCCGCTAGAATCCACGCGTGCATGAGATCGTTATCGAAGTGCCTCTGCCGGGCCCATCTTGATCGCACGGCGCGCTGGGACATAGCAGGCGATCGCGCCGACGACAACGAGCCCGGCACTCACCGAAACAAATGTAATCGGATCGGTCGCGGTCACTCCGAAGAGGAGCGTCTTCAACAGGCGCGCCGCTGGCACCGCCAGTGACACCCCGACGACGATTCCACACAGGGCGAGTTTCACGCCTTCGGCGAGAACGAGACGAATAATGTCGTCATGCGTAGCGCCAAGTGCCGCGCGGATGCCGAATTCACGCACCCGCTGGCTGATAGAAAAGCTGATCACTCCGTAGACGCCAGCGGTCGCCAGCATGAGAGTGACGAGTGCGAATCCCGCGAGCACCACGAGGTTGAAGCGCCGCTCGTTCAGTGTTCTCGATACCAGCTGTTCGAGCGTCGCAGCGCTGAAGATCGTCTGCACGGGATCGATCGCCCAGATCTGTTCTTTCAACGTTCGCAGATCGATTGGTGAATCGGGAGCGGTACGGACGACGAACGTCAGCGCGCGGAAGCCCGATTGCGCGTATGGAAGAAACAGTTTCGCCGCTGCTGGAGCATCGAGTGCTTCGTGGTGCACATCCCCGACGACGCCGACAACTTCCGCGTCGAACGGCTGTCCTGAAAACTGAAAGCGCACTCTCGATCCGAGAGGGTTGGCCCCTTTCCAGAACTGTCGCGCGCCGCGCCGCGATACCAGCACCACTTGTCGCGACATCGACGTGTCGCTCGCATCGAACAGGCGGCCAACGACGAGCGGCACGTCCATTACCTTGAAAAAGTCGCCGCTCACGGCAGTGGTGTGCACGAACCCATCGTCACTTGATCTCGGCTGACCAGGAATCTCGAGGAGTCCGCGGGCGAGGACGTGGGCCTCGCCGAACGGCATTGCAGTCACGCCGCCGGCAGCGATCACGCCTGGCAGCGTTCGCATGCGCTCCAGCACCTGTTCGAAGAACACGATGCGCTTTGACGGGGTGTCGATACGGTTGGACGCGAACACCTGAAGCGCCGACACGTGGTCGCGGTTGAACCCGGGATCAACCCGTTCGATTAGCATGAAGCTGCGCACCAGCAGACCGGCGCCGACAACGAGAACCAGGGCGGCGGCGATCTACCAGGATGACGAGTACCCGTCCAACGGCTCGCGGTGAACCCGTCCGTCCCTCTCGGAGAGCCGTGACTGCCTCCGGACGCGAGAGTTGCACCGCAGGCATCAACCCTGCGAGCAGAGCCGCAATCGTGGTCACGCCACACGCGAGCACGGCCGAGCGCGCGTCCATCGGCATCCGATCGATCAATGCGATATCAAGCGGTTACGCTGTCAAGACGAGAGCGGTTCACCGCCCGCCCGGCGTTCTACCTTCTGAACGACGCAAAATCGATTTCCATCCGGATCTTCCAGCACGACGTAGTCCGCCCCGGCGGGATATCGCCAGGAAGCTCGCTTCGCACCGAGACGAATCAGGCGCTCGACTTCGGCGTCCCGGTTGTCCGTATACAGGTCCAGATGCAACCAGCTTCTCGCCGACCGCGTTGTCTCACGTGCCTGAAATGACAGGTTCGGTCCCTTCTGTTCAGGATCACGAAGCACCACCCATCCGCCATGAGGAGGCTCGCGCGGAACGTAATGCAGCGCCTGCTGCCAGAATGCGACCATTCGTTCGAATTCGTGGCAATGAATCACGATCGATCCAATGCGGATAGTTGGTGACATAGAGCGGTCTCTTTCCGCAGATTCTCAAGGTGTGATCGCAGGTTCGCGCATGTCATGCGTACGACGTTGCCCGGCGCCCTGATGAGATGCTAGCATAATGCTAGCAGGTTAGAGACAATGCCCACTTTGACAATTCGAAACGTATCGCCACGAATTGTGCAGTCGCTCAAATTGCTCGCGCGCCGCCATGGCCGCTCGATGGAACAGGAAGTCCGCGAGGTGATCGAAGATCACGTCGCGGAGCGCGAGGCGGTTTTGGAACAGATTGAAGCGAGCTGGAGCGAGCAGCGTCGCCGACCGACTGCCGCAGAAGTCGACCGATGGCTCGAGACCGGCCGCTGAAGGTCGTTGTCGACACGAACGTGGTCGCCTACTATCTGCTTGCGACTGAGCCGTTCGTCGAAGAGGTCCGAAGGTTCTGGCACCGGCCACTGGAACTCGCCGCACCGGCGCTCTGGGAGGCCGAGATATCAAATGTCCTGTGGATGGCCGCGCGCAAGAGCGTCATCGACAAGCGCATGGCCCTTCGGCAGCTCGGTCTTGCGGCGAAGCTTGGGATTCGATCCGTACCAATCCGGCGGTTGTGGCGCGGCGCGCTCACACGCGCTTTGAATTCCAACATCACGGCTTACGACACGCTGTTCGTCGAACTGGCGGTGCGCGAGCGCAAGCCGCTCGTCACATTCGATGCGCAGCTCCTGAGGGCCTTTCCAGACGTTGCCGTTCGCCCCATCTCGTTGAACGCCAAATAGCGCATCGGCGCCTTCCCAGCGCTCGCGGGCGCATCGATCATCCTCATTCGAGCAAAGTGGATTGATATTTCTGATAGATGGCGGCATGCGCCGCGCGGTCTTTGGCCGTCTGCAGCTCCTGAATGAGCGCGTCGAGCCGCGGCGTCAGCACGATCAGGTACCGTGCGTCCGTCGCCTGATACGTATGGGCAACTCCAGCAGGGACAAAGACCGTTCCCCCCGCCTGGACATCGAGCTCACGGTCGGCAAACCTGAAATGAAGGGTGCCCTCGAGAACGTGCCAGGCTTCGTCGTCGGCGTGATGGACATGCAGCGTCGCCGGCCCACTGCCCCGCCATTCCTTAATTACGAACGATTGGCCGATAGCCACAAACCGTGCGGGTTGTGGATCATTGGGCAACACGGGAAGTGTGATCACGGGTTCTGGCATGGTCCGAGTATGTCCATTTCGTTCTACAGATGCTAATGACCTGCGTTGCCTTTCGCCGAGCGTTCCACGATACTCCACCCATGAGCACAGCAGCGATCGCCGGTTTCGCATTTGGTGTCGCGATGTTGGCGTCGCAGGAGGCGCGTGCGCAAATGTTCAGACTTGGCGAAGTATTGGTAATCACGCCATCGGAGGGCACACCGGCGTCTTCGGGGAACGATCACCTGATGCAAGCCGACCGAGGCAACCGAAAAGGACAGTTCTATCGAGTGTGGACGGGCAAACTCAGCACGGCTCCGCCGAACGACCGCTCGACCGAGTATCACCTTCTGAGTCCGGATAAAGTCGGCGCGCTGCCGGACGTTGACGTCCTGGGCGTTCACTTCATCAAGGTTCTGCCCGACCGGCGTGATCCGTTCGAGCGATTTGTCGACGACACTTTGCATCCGGCGGTCGCCAATCTCCGTCCCGATCTCCGCCTGCTGTATTACAAGGCCGTGCGAGGAGCCGAGGCGCCAGGCTACATCCTGGTGTTTGCGCTCACCAAGCAGTCACGCGACAAATACTGGCCAGAAGGATCTGATTCCGATGCGTTGCGAGCGGCGTTTGCGCCTGTGCGCGTGCACACGAAGGAGTTGAGTACGTATCTCGTTGCGGAGTCGGCTCTGACAGATGAGAAGTTTGCGGCCGCAATTTACGAGAGCCGCGAATGGACCGATCTCGTGCTGGTGCCGTCCGGCTCTCGATAGGTTCTGACCATGAAACGGCGATCGTTCCTCAAGGACACATCGATCGCTGCTGCAACTTTCGCGCTCGGTCGCACCCTCGGCGTACCAGCGCAAGCGCACCCACAGGACCGTCGTTCCGTCCTCGTCGTCGATCCCGCTCCGACCTTCGAGTTATCGCCATACCTCTACATGCAATTCATGGAGCCGCTCGGCGCGACCGACGGATCGGTTGAAGCCGCGTGGGACCACCCGTCCGATCGCTGGCGCGAGGACGTGTTGGCGATGACCCGCGATCTTGCGCCGACGATGATGCGATGGGGTGGAATCTTCGTGGACTTCTATCGCTGGCGCGAAGGCGTGGGACCACGCGATCAACGCCCCTCGATGATCAACCTCCTCTGGGGCGGAGTCGAATCGAACCAGGTCGGCACCGCCGAGTTCGTCGACATGTGCAGGACGGTCGGTGCCGAGCCGCTCATCTGTGTCAACTTCGAGTCGGACGGACGGCGTCAGTACGTAAAGGCGAAAGACAGCGTTCGCACTGCGGACGCGAAAGAGGCCGCGGCGTGGGTCGCGTACTGCAACGATCCTCACAATGCCGAGCGGCGGACGCACGGAACTGCCGCGCCGCTGACCGTCCGCTATTGGCAGATTGGAAACGAGACATCGTACGACAAGAATGGGTTCGATCTTGAAACCGCCGCGCGCAAGACCGTCGAGTTTGCGAAGGCGATGCGTGCCGCCGATCCGAATATTCGCCTCATCGCATGGGGCGATAGCGACTGGGCTGGGCGCATGGCGGAGGTCGCGGGCGGGGACGTCCACTATCTCGCCTTCCATCACATGTTCGATCCCGACGTGCGCGACCGGCCGGTGCTGCGGGGTGAGTTGTATCGTCGCGATCCGGATGCGACATGGGCACAACTGATGAACGCCTGGCAGACGCACGACGTAAAGATCCGTCGCGTCCGCGACAACCTCGGCGGTCGTCAGATTCCCCTCGCGCTGACGGAATGTCACTTCACGATTCCTGGACGAGACCGCGGTGACGTGTTGTCCACATGGGCGGCCGGCGTGTCGTACGCGCGCATTCTCAACAATCATCAACGCCACGGAGATGTGCTCGAGATCGCCACCGCAGCGGATTTCTGCGGGACACGCTGGCAAAACAATGCCGTGATGATTCCGGTGCCGAAGGGGAGCGGCCGCGCGTACCTGCAGCCGGTTGCCCGTGTGATGCAGCTCTATCGGCATCACATGGGTACGCATGCGGTCAAGGTCACGGGAATTCCCGAGGGTCTCGACGTGGTAGCCAGCCGACGTGAGACCACGATCTTTCTCCACGTTGCCAACACACAGCGCGCGAAGCCGGTTACCGCTGCACTTCAAATTGCGGGCAGTACGATCCGCCGAGGACGAGTGTTTGAGATCGCCGAGGATTCGACCGTCGAGCTGTCGTACTTGAATAGCGGTGACGTGATGAAAACGGTGGAGAAACCAATGAGCGACAGTGCCGTCTGGGAGTTCCCGGCGGCCTCGGTTTCCGCGGTGGAACTGGAGATCGCTCCGTCGAGAAGGCAGGATGAACCATATGGGTGACATACAACAAACCGTACTCCGTGCAGGCTTCGCCGTAATCGCTCTGTTGAGCGCTGCTACGTCCCCGACTGGTCAGCAACCCGCGGTGGACCTCATCGTCATCAACGCGAAAGTCCTTACCGTCGACGCACGGAACACGCAAGCCGAAGCGGTCGCGATTCGCGGAAACACCTTTGCTGCCGTTGGAACGACCGCCGCGATCCGCAAGCTCGCCGGTCCCAACACGCGTGTGATCGATGCCGGCGGACGAACAGTGGTCCCGGGATTCATCGAGTCGCACGTGCACGCGACCGGGGTGGCGCGCGGCGAGGTATCGCAGCCGTTCACCCAGCTCAATTCGATTCAGGAGATCAGGGATTGGGTCCGCGCGCGAGCTAAGGATGCGGGCCCCGGCGGCTGGGTGCAGCTCCCTCGCATCGATGTAACGCGTATCAAGGAAGGCCGTCTGCCGAACAAGGCCGATCTCGACGAAGCCGCGCCGAACAACCCGACGGTGTACACCTGGCAGTATGCGAACCGCAACATTCAGATCCTGAACGACGCCGCGATCAAGGCGGCAAAAATCAGCAAGGCGACTGTCGCGCCCAAGGGCTGCACGGTTCATTTCACGCCGGACGGCGAGTTCACGGGCAAGATGGAGAGTTGCCAGTCGTTGCTGAACATACCGCAGCGCGAGGTCACCGACTCTGAATATCTCGACAGCCTCGCGGCTCTGATGAAGAAGTACAACGAGGTCGGCATCACGAGCATCGGCGAGCGCAGCAGCAACGCGGAGGGTTTCCGCGACTATCAGCAACTCAAGAAGCAGGGGCGCCTCCCGCTGCGCGTGCGCGTCACCATCCGCATCGGCACGGGCGACAACTCCGAGGCCGGAATCGAGCGGATTATCACCGGGCTTGCCGTGAAGTACGACCAGGGCGACGACTGGGTCCGCGTCGGACCGTTGAAGATCGGCATCGACGGCGGGGCCCTCTACGGCACGGCGGTCATGCGCGAGCCGTACCCGGCGACATCGCACGAGCTGTACGGCATCACCGATCCCAAGTACAGCGGTGAGTTCGGTCGCGGCACGGGTCTGACGGTCGACGGCGTCAGGAACTATGTGCGCGTTGGCAACCGGCTCGGTTGGCAGCTGTCGTCGCACGTGACGGGCGATCGCGGCGTCGACATCGTGCTCGATGCGATCGAGGCAGCGAACAAAGAGAAGTCGATGCTCGACAAGCGGTACAACCTGATCCACGCCTACTTCGCGTCGGCGGATACGGCCAGGCGCGCGGCGAGCCTCGGCGCCATAGTCGACACGCAGCCGATGTGGTTCTACAAGGACGGCGACGCGCTGCTGAAGGCGCTCGGCCCCAAGTACATGAATACCTTCATCGGGGTGAAAACCTGGAAGGACAACGGCGTGACCGTCGCGCTCAATGCCGATCACATGATGGGCTTCGATCCGGTCGGCGCGTTGAATCCGTACCATCCTCTGCTGGCCATGCAGGCGACGATCACCCGCAAAACGCAGGGCGGTCAGGTCATCGGGCCTGCCGAGCGAATCTCCCGATTGGATGCGCTGAGAATGACGACCATCAACGCCGCTTACATCGGCTTCGAGGAGAAGAAGAAGGGCTCGATTGAAGTAGGCAAGCTGGCCGATCTAGCGATTCTCACTGCCGATTTTCTGACCGTCCCCGAGGATCAGATCATGACCATCAAGTCGTACATGACCATCGTCGATGGCAAGATCGTGTATGAGGGAAAGCCAGGGAGCTAGCAACCCCGGCTTATTTCCTCGCGGGAGCGCGTCGATTCAACTCCTCGAACCAGTTGTGACGATGGCAAGCGTCGAGCCGGTTGAGCGTGACCGGCTTGTCCAGGTCTCTCACGGCGAATTGCAGTCGCCCTGCGTCGTCACAGTGAACAACAGTCGTCGCGGGCCGGGCAGGTTGTCACGGCAGTCATTCGATCTCCTGGTGTCGCGTCTCGGAAGCCATCAGCACCGCAACGATGGTTACAAGAGCCATCGCCATGAGGTAAGCGGCCAGCGCGCCTCTCCCGTACGGGAGGAGCGCCGTCGCGATGAACGGCGACAGCCCACCCGCGATCACTGACGAGAGCTGGGATCCCAGCGACGCGCCGCTGTAGCGAACGCGCGTGCCGAACAGTTCCGCCAAAAACGCGGCCTGCGGTCCGTACATCGGCGAATGCGCAAACACGAGCGGTACGACAAGCGCCAGCCGCACCAGCGGAGGTGATCCCGTATCGAGCAGCCAGAACAGCGGATACGCAAAGAGTGCAGTCACCGAGGCGCCGAATAGGTAGACCGGTCGTCGTCCCAGTCGATCGGACAACGCGCCGAAGAAGGGGATGGCGAAGACACCGCACGCGGAGCCGAGGAGAACTGCGTTCAGGATCAACTGTCGATTCATTCCTACTTTCTGGGTTCCGTAGACCAGCGAGAAGACCGAGTAGATGTAAAACGCGCCATTCTCCGCGAGCCGTGCGCCCATCGCGAGCACCACCTCTTTTCGCTGGGTGCGAAGAAGTTCGACGACAGGCCGCCGCGACTCGGTGCGCGCGGCCTTGAGGCGCTCGAACGCGGGCGTCTCCAGAATTCGCAGCCGGATAATCAGGCCGACGCCGACAAGCACGATGCTCAACAGGAACGGGACGCGCCATCCCCATGCCAGAAACTGATCCTCCGGAAGTTGCGCGAATCGCGCGAAGACCGCGGTGGACAGGAGCAGCCCCGCTGGCACGCCGATTTGAGGCCAGCTTCCATAGAAGCCGCGCGCCCCCGCTGGAGCGTGTTCCACCGCCATCAGCACCGCACCGCCCCATTCACCACCAACCCCAAAACCTTGCGCGAGACGCAGGATCACGAGCGCGACGGCCGCCCACGGGCCAACCTGCGCATAGGTCGGCAGCAGGCCGATGCCGAACGTTGCGACACCCATGATGACGAGCGTCAGGACGAGCATCGACTTGCGTCCGATGCGGTCGCCGTAGTGACCGATCACAATTCCGCCAATCGGCCGCGCAACGAATCCCACGGCGTACGTGCCGAACGCTGCGAGCGTCCCCGCGAGCGGATCAATGGTTGGGAAGAACAGGCGGTTGAAAACGAGCGCTGCGGCGGTGCCGTACAGGAAGAAGTCGTACCACTCGATGGTCGTTCCGATCATGCTGGCCACAGCCACGAGCCGGATCGAACCAGCACGAGTCGACGTCGTGTCAGTCACGCGGTCAGGGCTGTTCATCGAGGTTCCGTTTGCCACAGTGCCTGAAGAACACCCGACTAATGATCGCAGGGTCGAACCCGACATGCCGCTTCGAGTTCCATCCGTTTGGCCGCTGCGCGCTGCCTGGCCGATGATTCATCATTGATCGGATTTTCGACTCGCCATCGTGCATGTGGCGACACTGACGCAGAGGATGCCGTGCTGCGTGTGCTCCGTACGTCCTCAGAATCGTCAACGGTCTTCGCGACGCGACGGTACTCATCCTAATTCGGAGTCCGACTCGCAAGTAGGCGCCGGGCGCGAACGTCGGCGTAAGAACCGCTCGCGAACCGCGAGCCGTCACCGCAACCCTGGCGGCGGCGTCCTCTTCTTTGTTGCCTGCTCGAATGCGTACGCGAGGCGCAGCAGCGTCGGCTCGCTGCAGGCGGAGCCAGTAAAGCCGACGCCGTACGGCTGCGGCTTCGATTCGAACCCCGGCGGGAATGGTGCCGGCGGCGTGGTCGGCGTGCTCGCGGGCGGCGTCGGCGTGACGCCCGGCGTCGTCGTCCCAGCCGGTGTGGTGGTCGGAGGCGCCGTCGATGCGGCTGTTGCGTCACCACCGCGGCCGCCTGCCTCAGCACCGCGTCCGCCTGCGCCGTCGCCGCGGGCGCCGCCGGAGCCAAGTGGACCCGGCGTATTCGGGATCATGCCGAACGGCACGATCACTGTTGGGTAGCCCGGCTTGGACGCGATTCCGGCGCTGCTTGGGCCGGGGAATAAGAGGGCGTCGAGGTTGCTCGTCTTGATCGCCGCATCTATGCCGGTGGTTCCGCCCAGACGGATGTCGCGCGCGCGGTCCTCGTCGTACTTCGCCATGTCCTTCTCCAGATCGATTTTGTCGGAGTTGTCGAGCTGCGACTGACCGTACTTGATGGCGCCCATTCTCTCGTGCGCCGTGTTCCAGTCGCGAAGCTCAGTGAGCGACTTCACCGGCGCGGCTGCACCGAGCGACCGGAGCCACTTGTTGAAGTCTCGCTTCATTCCGTAGTTCAGAACGATCGACTGCCCAGACAGCAGGAGGTTGTCCTTCGCGTCCTTCGCGACGATGCTGGGGATATCGACGTCGATCACGGTCGCCCCTTGCGCTTTCAGGACGGCGATCGCGTCGTCCATCACCTTGCGCTGCGCCTCGTTGAGTCCGCCGCGCGGTCGTTCCGAACCCGGCAGCGTGATCGGATCGTAGTAGTTCGCGCGTGGAATGCCGATACGCGCGCCCTTCAACGCGTCGACACTGAGGCCCTTGGTGTAGTCGCGCCCTGCCGGCGGCGTGCACTTGCTGGTTGCGGGATCGTTCGGGTCCGGCGACGCGCTTTCGAGGGCACCGAACATGATGGCGATGTCCATCACGTGCTTCGCCATTGGCCCCGGCGTGTCCTGATCCGCGGTGATCGGGATGACACCGTAGCGACTGATGCGGCCGACCGTCGGCTTAATCGCGGCCAACATGTTCTGATTCGAGGGGCTCAGGATCGATCCGGACGTTTCGGTGCCGACGTTGCCGGCCCAGAAGTTCGCTGACGTGCCGATGCCCGAGCTCGATCCTCCCGTCTGCATGACCGGACGGCCGTCTGCGGTGGTCCGCGGATCGCGACGCGGATCGTACGGGTTGAAGCCGTAACCCTGGATCGCATTGTAGTTGGTCGGCATGTTCGCGGCGACGTAGTTCGCCAGCTCGGTAAGCCCGGTCTTCGCGATGATGATCGCCCCGGCGTCGCGGAGGTTCTTCGTCAGCGTCGCTTCGTATGGCGGCACCATCCCGATGAACGCGAGCGCGCCGCCGGTCGTCGGCATGTTGGTCGTGTGGATGTTGTCCTTGAGCGCGATCGGGATGCCGTGTAGTGGACCGCGCACGTGCCCCAGCGCGCGCTCGCGATCCAACGCGTCCGCCTCGTCGAGCGCCTTCGGGTTCACAGTAATCGCCGCATGCAGCAGGTCCTCGTAGGTGGCGATGCGCGTCAGGTATTGCTGGACGATCTCGTGAGAGGTCGCCCTGCCGGAATTCATCGCCGCCTGCATGTCGGAGATGCTGGCCTCGAACACATTGAACGCGGGCGCCTTGGCCGCCGGACGAGCAACCGGTTTGGCCGCCTGGCTGCTCGTCACGACAAACAGGGCCAACAGACTGACGGTGTATCTCATGTGCATCAGACCTCGAGTGCGAATGGACCCAGAGGATAACGCGGACCAGCTCCGCACGCGCAAGGAACCACCTTCGAGGCGCGGGCGACAGGGTATGATCCCCGGCGGCTGAATTCGCTACCGCCGGAGTGCATAAATCGCCTGGCGAACGAGCGCGCGAGTGAGCCCACGCGAGCGGAGTGGTGATCGGTGGGGGCCCCGCGAGCGAGCGTGTTGGGGAGCCCGAGAGGCGAAGCCCCTCGGAGTGAGGAGGATGGAGATGCGTCGACCCGATCCGAGATCGTGGATAGCAATGAGCGCCCTGTGCGTGCTGACCGTACCGATAACGGTGGCTGCGCAGGTACCGACCAACCGGCCGCTGTATCCCGGTGAGCAGTGGGTCCGTCTCTTCAACGGCAAGGACCTGACCAACTGGGTCGAGGTCGGCAAAGAGAAATGGACGGTGGAAGACGGCACGATCCACGGACAGGGCGTCACGAACGCCTACGGTTATCTGCGGACCGAGAAGAAGTACAAGGACTTCTGGTTCTCGATTCGGTTCAAGTGCGAGGCGGACGGCAACAGCGGCATCTATTTCCACACCGAATTCGCGCCCGGGGGAGTGAACGTCACCCAAGGCCTGCAGTTCGAGATTGATCGAACCATCAACCACCACAACGCTGGTTTGTACGGCGACGGCCGTCAATGGATCGCCTGGCCGGCGCCAGAGTACGAACAGGTACTGCGCCCGACCGACTGGAACGACATGCTCGTCAAGGTCGAGGGCAACCACATGGTCGCGATCCTGAATGGTGTCGAGGTCCTGAACTTCACCGATCCCACGCCGAAGTCGTTTGACGGCTATATCGCCCTGCAACTGCACTCGGGCGGCGAAGGCAACATGCGCTTCAAGGACATCTACGTGCGTGACCTATCAGTGAAGTAGGGGTTCGGCCAGGTTCTCCTCGGTTCTGCCAATCCGAACAACCTCGTAAGAACCTTGCAGAACCCCGCCGAACCTTGTAGAACCTTGTCATGAATAGAACGACCTGCATTTTGCTCTCGATTCTCGTGTGCGCAGCCAATGCCGCATTCGCGCAGCAGGCGAACGTGAACCTCGACTGGAATCCGCATAAGAACACGCAGAACCTGACGCCGTTCGGCGCAAACGTCATCTCTCCCGAGGTTCGGGACGACCGCACCGTCACGTTCCGCGTGAAGGCGCCAGATGCGCGGTCCGTTGCTCTGACCGGCGGACCGGTGCTGCTGGCGATCGGAAAGGGCAACAATCCGATCCCGTTCGAGAAAGGCGCGGACGGCGTGTGGACGCTGACCGTCGGTCCGCTCAAGCCAAACATGTACGTGTATCGGTTCCTTCTCGACGGCGTGGCGGTCGTCGATCCGAACAACACGTTCACGGGGTTTTCGGATCAACCCGGATACAGCACGCTCGTGGTTCACGGCGACGGCCCCAGTTACTACGACGCGAAGCCAGTCCCGCACGGGACGGTGACCCGGCACGTGTATCACTCCGAGGTGCTGAACGGCGAGCGCGAGATGTACGTCTATACACCGCCGAATTACGATCGGAATCGCCGTTACCCTGTACTCTATTTGCTCGGTGGCAGCGGCGAGCTGGCGTCGACGTGGAACATCGACGGACGGGCCGGCTTCATTGCCGACAACTTGATTGCGGAGGGCAAGGCGCTGCCGATGATCATCGCGATGCCGAACAACCAGGTCGTGCATCGCAGCGACCCGAAGCACACCGAGTTGACGTTCCCGCTCTTCGAGAAGGAGCTTCGCGCGGAAATCATTCCTCTCGTCGACAAGACCTACAGCACTCAAGCAGGTCCGCACGGACGCGCCATTGCAGGCCTCTCGATGGGTGGCCGCCACGCGCAGCTCGTCGGCTTCAAGGCGCTCGATCTCTTTGCGTCATTCGGCATCCTCAGCGCCGGAGATCCGGAATCCGAAAAGAGCACGCCGGAGTTTCTGAACGATCCAGCGATCAATAAGAAGGTGGACTACCTTTTCGTCGGCCTCGGCACCTACGAAGATCAGCCGACCAATCGAAGCGTCGTCTTTCACCAGATTCTGGAGAAGCACGGCATCGTCCACGACTATTACATCGGCGGTGACGGCGGCCACGACTGGGGCACGTGGCGTGCCCACCTTGATTACATACTGCCGAAGTTATGGCGAGCGAAGCCGGCGGCGAAGGCAACCGCGGCTCGAGCGCGTTGAGATTGGAGAAGTGATGTTTCGCAAGATCAGCACACGCGCTGGCTGTGCGGCGATTGTTTGCGCCGCGATGATCACGCTGAACGCGCAGGGAACCACGCAACCGCCTCAAGGCGCCACGACGGCAACGGCGTCGCCCGACGAGCACGTCGTCGCAAATCCCAGCTATGTGTCGATTCACCTGGAAGTCGACGTGAATCGCTCCGCCGCGGATGTGTGGAAACGCGTCGGCAAGTACTGCGATATCGGCGAGTGGTTTCAGGTCGCCGCGGGCTGCAAGATCCTGTCGGGTCCTGACAACGACGTGGGTGCGGTCCGTTCGATTGCGAACGAAGTTCTCGTCGGAAAGACCGAACTGTCCTACACCTACACGCAGCCAGTTCGCGCGGGACGGCCGTACAACATGTATCACGGCACGCTCGAGGCACGGCCGGTGACGGCGACGACCTCGAAGCTGCTCTACACGTTGAAGTGGGACAACTCGATGCTGCCAGACGATGCCGCGAAGGAGAAGGACAAGGCATCGCGGACCACCACGTTCACGCGGGCGTTGCAGAACATGAAGACGATCGCGGAAGGCGGGACACTGGCGCCCAAGTAAGCCATCCACGCGAACATCAGCTTACGGAAGCCGAGCACGCAGCCAGCGGATCTGACCGCGGTGGTTGATCTCGTCTTCCGCAACGTGGAACCACGCCCAGTGCGCGTTTAGGTTGGGCGTCCCCAACCCGGATCCCGCCCAACGGATCCCGGGAAGAAAACGATGGATTATGCTTCGCTGCCGCCGTACGAGATCTGCATGCGCCGGACGGCAAGGCTGGCGATCCACAGGACGAACGCGGTTAGAAGCATCAACCCGAGAATTGCTCCTGGACGCGACGCGGGTGCGGCGGGCGCCGCAAGCAATCGGATCAACGTCGGGGCGTCATTGTCTATCGGCGCAGGAACTGGACATAGTGACTGCAAGTAATAAAGGATGCTCATCTTCTGCAGCACGTGCGGAAGGATCCCGTTTATCCCCTCCCAGGCGAGCAGCACTGCCGCCGGGATGATGGGATTGCGAACGTACAGTCCGACGGCGAGAAAGACACTGCCGTAGCCAACGCAGCCGAGCGCGGCTGCTGCCGCATACCAGAAGACCTGTCCCATGCCGCCGGCATTCCAGTAGGCCTGAACTTCGACCGGATCGTGCGGCCAGATCATCGCCGCTAGCGTGAGCAGCGCGCCGCCGCCGAAGATGACGGCAGCCGCAATCAGTCCGGCAGCATATTTCCCCGCGAGCAGGACCTCGCGCCGCGCCGGCGCGAGGAACCAGAAGTGCAGCGTTCGGTTGCTCATCTCGCCGCGGAAGAGATACATGAAGATTCCCAGACAACCGAAGAAGATTGCCAGCCGCAGGTAGAAGTATTGGAAGATCCCGGCAAAGACGGCGCGGTCCTCTTCGAAGTCGAGTAGACGGCCGACGTTCCTGCTATCGAGCTTGCCATCGACGAACATGAGGAACGCGGCTCGCCGTCCGTCGAAATAGGTGATCTGGCGATACTCGGTCCGTTCCTCTACGAACCCGGCGCCCGTGGACGAAGCGACGGTGGTGAAGGTCTTTCCGTCGTTACTCAGCTGAATGTTGAAGTCGCGAGTGTCAGAGTCTTCGCTCTCGCCTGCGGCACTGGCATGCTTCACGATGAATCGCGTCACCGGGCGAGCCGCTCCGAGATCAACCTGCAGGAACAGCGGCCAGTCGTCAGCGCACCACTTATCGGCCACGCTGCCGTTTACGGCCTTGTCCGGTCCCTGATCCTGGCTGCACGGCACACTTCCGGTGGCAGGACGATTCAGCGCGAGGTTCACGTTGCCATCCGGCCCGTAGACCTCGAACTCGTAAATCTTGGCCACTGGTTCGCCGCTATAGGAGGGACGGGTGATATTCAGGCGGACGAAGCGCGCTTCGACCGCCGGCTCGATCACGTTTGTCGTCGTTCCCGCATTCGCCGTGCGTTGACGGACGCGCCGGCTGCGATTTGACCAGCGTTCCTCAGCCGGCTTGCCCAACCGCTTCTTCACCTCGTCGGCCGATTCCCCATCGCGGACGCTGTCCATCAGGGCCGGGGAGATCACTCCGCGGCGGGCCAGCCGTTCGCTTCGGAACTTCGCATCGAGACCATGCCCGAAGAAGATTACCGACGGCAGAAGCGCGAGTCCGTAGACCCAGAACGAGCGCTTCGCGAAGAAGGCGCGCCGGAGTTCGATCTTCGCGATCGTCCAAGCCTGCCTGGCCCGAGCACGACCAGAGAAGGAATCGGGAATCACGACTCACCACCGATCAGATACTCGTACAACGCGTCCACGTTCTCGTCGGCCGGCACCACACTCTCGATCCTGTGGCCGTCGAGCGCGATCCGTCCCAGCGCACGCGAGAACTGCTCCCGATCGCGTGTCATCACGAGCATGCCGAGCCGATCGTCGGTCAGTTTGATCTCGGTGATGTGCTCCTCGTTGAACAGCATCGCCGCCACGCCGGATGCATTCCGGTCGCGGCAGCGGACGATGAACTGGCTGGGATGTTCCTGGATCTCGTCTCGTACCTTGCGGATCTTTCCCTCGGCTACGATCATGCCGTTCGCGATCAGCACGACTTGATCGCTGACCAGGTCGACTTCCTGCAGGACGTGGCTCGAGATGATGACGTGCTTTCCTTCGGCGGCCCACGCGCGAAACAGATCGATCGTCTCCGCTCGAACGAGAGGGTCGAGGCCGTTCAACGGCTCATCGAGCACGAGCAGTTCGGGATCGTGCGCGATCGCCTGCGCCAGCCGCACTCGCTGACGCATGCCCTTGGAGTACGACGCGACCTTCCGATTCGCCGCCTCCGTCAGACTCAGCCGCTCGAGTGCCTTCCACGCTTTCTCCTCCGCTTCCGTTCGCCGGTATCCGTAAAGAAGGAGGCCAGTCGTGATGAAGGTGAATCCGGTTGCCCAGCGCGGTGCGGTGTCGTACTGCGTGGCGTATCCGGTCATCCGCATCAGCGCTTCCGGATTGCGCGGAGAGATCCCACGCATCGAGATGCTGCCATGATCGGGAAAGATCAGCCCGGTCATCAGGTTCATCAGCGTCGTCTTGCCGGATCCGTTGGGCCCGACAAGGCTCGTGATTCCCGGTGGGATGTTCAGGGTGACGCGGTTCACGCCGAGGACCTCGCCGTAGAACTTCGACACCTCATCGAAAATCACCCCTCGGACTCCCCCACACACTCCCTCGCGCGCCGCTTCGCCGGCGCGCTCCGGTCGCGTGGCGCTGTCGCTGCGCTCGTGCGCTGCTTCCCTCATCTGACAACCTCGACCGGCCGCAGCTTGCGTTCGATTACGAGTACGAGCAGGAGAACGAACACCGTCAACGACAACATCGAAGCCCCGGCCCCCGGCCCATCTGGCGGGTCCACGCTCAGCAACGTGCACCACACCCGGTTGACCGCCCACGCTGGATCGAGGACGTGTCCCCAATTCACACGAAACACGTTGTCGATCATTTCGGACACGCCGCTCAGGATGAAGAAAAAGGCGAGGCTGACCGCGCCGGCCACGACTCGCCACTTCACGTAGGCGGAACTCGCCATTGCCACCAGGCCCAGGATCAACAACCAGAGGAGGAACCCGACCACCACGGCGAGGCCGAGCGTCCAGTTCGCCAGAAACCACCAGCCGCCCGCCAAGCCGACCTGCAGCCCGAAGAGCAGGAGACCGGGAATCCAGGTGACGACGGAAAGCATGCCGATGATGACGGTCAGGCGCGCGAGGGCGTAACTCCAGCGCGTGAGAGGTCGACTGAAGTACAGCGGTAACGCATTGTTCGACAGATCAGGGGCAATCAGGCTGGGCCCGGCCAGCGCTGCGAGGAAGACTGCGAAGCCTGCCTGCACGTACATGAAAACCGAGAAGAACCTGCCGTTGACCTGGATGAACTGTCGAAACTCCTTGTCCAGTCCCTGGAGCAGCTCCACATGATTGGTGAGATAGATGAAGCCGGCGCACAGCAATGGCCAGACGAACGACACCATCGTGAGCAAGAGGACCAGGCGTTGCTCATACAGCCGCTGCCACGCATAACGCGGCAGGACCATGAACCGCGTCCAGCGTCCGGTCAGCGGGCCTGCGTATCGTTGATATCCGCGTTTGTAAACCGCCATGTGCCTTTACGTGTGCCCGACGTCCATCGCCCGCCTTCGCCCTTCGGGTTCCGGCGCGGCAAGGCCGGCTTCCCCTGGGGTGTGCGACAGGTGTCCCATGGCCTTCAAGAAAATCTCCTCCAGCGTATCCCGGCGATGCGTGAGCTTCCTCACGAGGAGATTCTGCCTCTCGGCGAGTCCCCAGATCGCTTCGACCTCGACTCCGGGTGGCAGAACTATTCGCCACCGCCCGGCGCCTTCGGACACACCGTCCGCACCGATCTCCGGTAGCGCGATCCGCAGGTTCCGATCGTCGCCGGTCACCTCGAGCTCGACGAAAGACCTGTTTGACCGCCGCTCTTGTTCGAGATTGCAATGATGAACGATCGCGCCGTCCTTCAGGATGACGGCCTCGTCGCACACCTGCTCGATGTCGCGGAGCAAGTGGGAGCAGACGAGCACGTTCATTCCCTGCTCCTCTTTCATATCGCTGACAAGCTTGAGCATCCGGCGGCGCGCGGCAGGATCGAGACCGTTCGTCGGTTCGTCGAGTACGACCAGTTGCGGCCCATGGACGATCGCCTGCGCGAGCTTCGCCATCTGCTTCATTCCGTACGAGTAGGTCCGCAACTCGCGATAACGCGACTCGCCGAGCCCCACGTGGAACAGGACTTCGTGCGCTTTCTCGAGCGCCGCCTCGGGTGGAAGGCCAGAGAGCTCCGCCATCTGACGCAGGAACGTGACCGCCGTCATCTCACCCACGAACGAATCATTTTCCGGCATGTAGCCGATCCTCGACCGCGCCTCGCCCATGTTGCGGCGGCAGTCCATGCCGAGGATTCGCGCACGTCCGCTGCTGGGACGGAGAAATCCAAGCAGCGTCAGGATCAGCGTGGATTTGCCCGCGCCGTTAGGCCCGAGCAATCCCACCGCTTTTCCCGTGCCCGAAACGCCAAGACGGCAGGTGATCCCGTGGAGGATCTCCCGCCGTCCCAGCTTGACCTTCAGGTCCTCGAGTTCGACGACCGGAATGGAGCGATCGTTCATTGCAACGATTGCGAAGCCGGACGACCCAGATTCTGCAGAAGCATCACGTCCATGATCAGACCGGATATACGAGTACGGCTGGCCGCGTGGATCTGTTCCGGCGATCCGTCGAACACGACAAGGATTGGATCGCGCCCCGCCAACAGTTCGCTGACTGCAGGATTCGCGGTCACCGCTGACAGCATTCCAAGTGCTCCCTTCGCGTTCAGCCACCCAAAGGCCGACGGATGCAGCCCGGCAGAGGACGGGAGTTGGCCGAGAAACTCCGGCGACCACACGAGCGGAGAGCCGCCGTTCGCAGTCGCGATGGCGCGCTCCGCAGATGCCCGATCGGAGCCCGCCACCATGTAGCCACGATCGTACGTCCAGGTGAAGGCGACGGGAACTCCTCCCGGTTTGATTGTGTTCCACGTCCGTCCGCCCGCGCTCTCCTGCGTGAACGCGATTCGTTTGCCCTGGTCCTCGGGCCCAAGCTCGGCGTTGAATGTTTCGACCAGCTTCTGGAGCGAGCCGTCGATTACCGACGGATTGTTCGCCACGCTCGCCAGGACCCACGTCGGACCGCTCGTCGAAAGTCCCGTCAATGCCAATGCCGCCTCGGTTCCCAACGCGCCAGCCAGATTCTGCACGAAGCCGGCCCCGAGCTTCTCGTCCATGCTGGCCAGGCCGTGTTCGAAGTCAGGCTCCGCGCTCGTGATCTGCGCGGTGAATTCCTCGAACAGTTGCAATGGCTCGCGCGTCGACACGTAGCCCGCGACCAGAGCGTCGGCCGGGAGATATTCCGCCGCACCACCGGAGCCCGCGTCAGCCAGCCACGACCCCATTCCGGTTCGTGCGCCCTGGAACGCGAGCGTGACCTCGTTCTCGACGGCACCCGCTGGAGCACGCTGCTCGAGGAAGATGTACTTCATCCCCATCATCCCCGCGAGCTTGATCGGAGGCGCGTCGTCCGCGGACGCCATGCTAACCAATGGCTGCGCATCCATGCCGATGAGCCAGCCGACGCCGCGCTGGTACCGCTCGCCGATCGCGGTCGCAAACGGGGAGCCTGCGCCCTGCCCCTGGTGAGCAAGGGCCCATGTCAAATGCGCGGCCGAATTTGAAACAACCATCAGATCGTCAGAGACGGAATACGATCCGAGCGACTCTCCCGTGGCGGCAAAGAGTCCTTCGAGGGCGGTCGAGAGTTCGGCCCGCTTGCCGGGCTGCACACGGGCCATCACCATCGGTACCGGTTCGTTGACTGCAGGGACGCTGGCGCAGAAGATGATTTCGTCACCAAGTAGCGAATTCACCGATTGCACGCGATCCATCATCTGCCTCAACAGCCGTCCGGTGTCGGAATTCCACCAGGCCCCGAACGTCGCGTTCTGCGCGGATTGCTCCTCGGCCAGCGACAATGCGCGGTCGATCGTGATACCTGGATTTGGAACCGTGCCGTAGACGACGGCGCCAGCCGGAAAATACGAGAGCAGGGTCGAATTGGTCCGCAGCTCGGCGGGGAAATTCGCCAGGTCGCGCTCGATTTTCACGAACGAGCGTAGCAGCTCGAGGTACGACTCCGCGTCGGGACTCCACGAGACAGCGTTTTCTACTGAACTCGCCAACGCCGGAATGGACGCAGCCTGCTGGCCCGGACGGAGAAGCACTTCCCTGCCGGGCTGGTTCACCGCCACCGATCCCTCGACCACCGAAACCACGGAGCCCCCCATGCCGGCGGACACCGCGAAGACAGTTCCTTTCACCGAAGCGATGGAATCGCGCGTAAGAACCTGAAGGTGTCCGCGACGTTGTTTGGCGGCTTTGACGATGACGTCACCGCGCTGAAGGTGAATCGACTGGCCGCTCCATGCGGCGGTCACGTACAGCTCCGTCCGCTCGTTGACATCCACCATCGACCCGTCGGCAAGTCGCAAAACCGCGTGCGCTCCCGGAGCCGTGCGGAGGGACTCGTGTTCACCGATGGCGGCGCCTGCTCCGAGAGAGCCCATGGGCAGACGATACAGGCCACCATTCGCGGAAACGACCGTGGCTCGGGGACCGCCGGGAGCCATCATGCCGTCGATCGCGCCCCGCCCGAGATACACGACCGCGAGAAGCAGTGCGGCTGCGGCCGCCATTGCTCCCCCTCGCATCCAGCGCGAGGAGGAGCGCTGCGGCATCGCGACGACCGTCCTCTCGCCCTTCAATTCGGCGATTCGGGCACGACAGCCGGAACAGCGACTGAGATGGTCTTCCACCAGGAGCCGGCGGTTGTCGCTCAGTTCCTTCCTGAGATACGCGTGGAAGTCCTCTCGGAACTCGGTACACGTGGCACTCGCAGTGTTCGTCATCTTCGCCCAGACGCGCGCCCGTGCAGCGTCGAGCGTGGCAACGTCGACATCTTCGTTCTTCATTTCGTGTATCGCTCGTTCCAAACGATCGTCGGACATCGCCGACCTCCTTCTATCGTTCTAATTCCGCTTGCAGGCGCTGACGTATCCGGTGAAGTCTCACGGTGACGTTGTTCTTCTCGATCCGAAACAACTCCGCCAGTTCGTCGATCGACAACCCCTCCACGTGACGCAACAAGAACAACGTTGCGTCGTCGTTGGTCAAGATGCCGAGGGCACGCCGTAGCTGCTCCTTCAGCAGCACGGGCGGCTGGACGCCGGCGCCCGGCGACGTAAGGTAATGAACCGACTCCGCGCGAAGCTCCCGGCGGCGCAGCACGTCAACCGCCGCATTGACAGCGGCGCGCTTGAAGTACGCGGCCGGAAGCGCAAGATCGTCGATGTCTCCACCCCGGGCCATGACGCGCAAGAAAACGGTCTGCAGAACATCCTCGGCGTCGGCCGCATTCCCGGTGACCCGCAGGGCCGCGCGGAATACCGCTTCGTAGTGACGCTCGTAGAGCTCAGCAAACCCCGCCACCGGGGTCGTAGAAGACATCGGGATCGGCAGCTCGTATATTTGCGTGGCTGTGGTCACCTCGTCCGCCTTACTAACCTTGACGCACGAGGAGGGCGACTATTACATGGAAGCGAGAAAATTGTCGCGCCGGCCGCGAGTCGGCTCAGGAGACTCAGGTCTGGTTTGCCTGGCGTTTGACATCGTCGCTCCACGATCGTATGTCAGGACGCAAAGGATACGACAATCCCAATGGCAAAACCGTCGAACAAGGTCATTATCTCCTGCGCACTGACGGGTGCGGTTCATACGCCGACGATGTCGCCGGCGTTGCCCGTGCACCCCGACACGCTGGCGGAGCAGGGCATTGCAGCTGCGAAAGCGGGCGCCGCGATTCTGCATGTTCACGCGCGCGACCCACGCGATGGCCGTCCCACACCGGATGTGTCGGCGTACCTCGCGTTTCTTCCGCGGCTCAAAGACGGCGCGAATGCCGTGATCAATGTCACCACCGGTGGCGGAATGTCGATGACGGTGGACGATCGCATGCGCGCACCTGCGCAACTGCGGCCGGAGATGTGCTCGCTCAACATGGGCAGCATGAACTTCGCGCTCTTCCAATTGGTCAGCCGCTATCAAACGTGGAAGTACGACTGGGAGGAACCGTACCTGCGCGCCACTGAAGACCATGTTTTCAAGAACACGTTTCGCGACATTGCTCGAATCATCTCGGTGCTCGGCGACGAGCACGGGTGCCGCTTCGAACACGAGTGTTACGACGTCGGCCACTTGTACAATCTCGCGCACATCGTCGATCGCAAGTTGGTGAAACCGCCATTCTTCGTGCAGATGGTTTTCGGCGTTCTTGGGGGAATCGGTGCGGACATAGCCAACCTGCACTTCATGAAACAGACGGCCGATCGTCTGTTCGGATCCGAGTACTTGTGGTCGGTACTCGCCGCCGGCCGTTTCCAGATGCCGTTTGCGGCGCAGTCGGTGCTGCTCGGCGGATCGGTTCGCGTCGGCCTCGAGGACTCGTTGTATATCGCGCCCGGGACGCTGGCAAATTCCAACGCCGAACAAGTGACCCGGGTGCGCCAGATCATCGAAAGCCTAGGACATCAGATCGCGACGGCGGCGGATGTGCGCGAGTCGCTCAAACTCAAGGGTGCGAACAACGTCGGGTTCTGACCAGACGAGAAACGGAGATCCGATGCTCGAACGGCATCTACAGAAAGGGTTACGAGTGCTCGTCACCGCCGGCGGGGCTGGCATTGGACGCGAGATCGTACGTGCGCTCGTCGGAGACGGCGCGCACGTTCATATCTGCGACATCGATACGGCCACACTGGAGGATGCGCGTCGCGAACATGGCGTGACGACGAGCGTCATCGACGTCGCCGAGGTTGACCAGGTGGAGCGTTTGTTCGCCGATGTTCGCGAGCAGCTCGGTGGCCTCGACGTGCTGGTCAACAACGCCGGCATCGCCGGGCCGACTGCAGGTGTTGAATCCGTCACGCCGGCGGACTGGCGCAGAACGATAGCCGTCAACCTGGATGGCCAGTTTTATTGCGCGCATTTCGCGGTGCCGCTGCTGCGTCAAAGCCGACGCGGTGCGATCATCAACATGTCCTCCGTCGCGGGGCGGCTCGGATATCCGTTCCGCACACCTTACGCCGCGTCAAAGTGGGCGGTCGTCGGCTTCACTGAGAGCCTCGCGCGTGAGCTTGGCCCTGACGGGATCACGGTCAACGCGATTCTGCCCGGCCCGGTCGAAGGGCCGCGGATTGAGCGGGTGATTCGTGCGCGGGCGGACCAATTTCGTGTCAGCTACGACGAAATGGAGCAATGGTATCGCGACAAAGCCTCGCTTCGCCGCATGGTCTCACCGCAAGACATCGCCGCCATGGTCGTGTTCCTGTGCTCGGAAGCAGGAAGAAACATTTCCGGTCAGTCGTTGAGCGTCTGCGCCGGGGTTGAAACGCTGTGACTTTTCACCGAGCTGACGCGCTTCTCTCTACCCCTCGCGCAGCACGCTCGCCGGGTCGAGCCTCGCTGCGCGTCTTGCGGGCACCCAGGCAGCCAGCACCGCGACGGCTACCAGCACGACAGCCGTACCCGAGAACGTCCTCGGATCGCGTGCGTCCACCTGGAAGAGCAGCGGCGCCACAAACCGTGCCGCCCACCAGCTGCCAGCCACGCCGAGCGCCAGGCCGGCGGCGATGAGAACACCAACGCGACGGAAGACAAGACGCGAAATGCCACCCGGCCTGGCGCCGAGAGCCATCCGCAGACCGATCTCTGTTCGACGCGCGCTCACCGCGTGCGCAACCATGCCATAGAGCCCGAGTCCGGCCAGCAGCAGCGCCAGCGCACCGAAGAATCCGGACATCATTGCAACGAGTCGTTCCTGTATCGCGGTTGCCTCGACCATCTGATCGAAGGTGCGAGATGTGAACACAATCTTGGGATCGGCCTGCGTCAGCGCCGTCGCGACGTCGCGCTCGACGAACGCACGCTGCCCGGACATTGTCTTGATGGTGATTACCGCGTTGGAGCCCCACTCTTGCGGTTCACGCTGTGCGAGAGGCACGTACAGCGTCGGCAGCATACCGTCGCGCGGCGCCGTGTAGACGGCATCGGCAACCACGCCGACGATCTCGTAGCGCGGCCCGTTGTCGGAATCCATGCGCAGAGTCTGGCCAATCACTCGTTGAGCGGGCAGATATCGGCGCGCGAACGCTTCGTTGACAACGGCCACGGGCGGACCGCCGATACGATCGCGATCATTGAAGTCCCGACCGCTCAGCAGCGGGATCCCCATCGTCTCGAACCAGCCCGGCGTGATGGCGTCGCGCCACACACGACGCCGGTTGTCCTCTGGAAGCATGGGGCCATCGCCGACGGCCACCCTGTTGTTGGAAAACCACCCGCCTCCGTTCAGCAGCCGTACCACAGACGCGGATGCCGACCTCACGCCTGGCATCGCCGCCGCCGCGTCGCGAAGTCGCGCGACACACGTCGAACGCTCCTCCCGCGGAATGCCACTCGCGAGAAGATTCACCTGGACGACGACCAGCGGCTCAGGAACGAAGCCAAGCGGCAACTGACTGAGTGATGCGAAGGTGCGCAGGAAGAGCCCTGCCGCAATAACCAGGATGAACGATACGGCGAGCTGCGCGACGACGAGCGCGCCGCGCACTGCGAAGCGTCGATCGCCAGCGATGGAGCGACCTGCGCTCTTCAGAGCGTCACCAGGTGCGACGCTTTTCACTCCGGCCATCGGCGCCATGCCCGCACTGATCGCACACAGGCACGTCAGGGTTACTGTGAACACGAGCACACGCCAGTCGAGCGAGAGGTCCAGCGCGACGGTACTCCCTAACTGCTGAACAAGGAGAGCGCTGCTCCACTTCGCGAACACCAGCCCGAGGGTTGCACCGATTACCGCCAAAAGGAGGCTTTCAATAAAGAGCAGCCGGGCGAGGCGCCAGCGGGACCCTCCGAGCGCCAAGCGCACGCTGAACTCTCCCCGCCGTGCCAGCGCACGCGCGAGCAGCAGGCTGGCGATGTTCGCGCATGCCACGAGCAGCACAAGCCCGACGGCGACGACCATAGCGAAGAGTGGCGTTTCGAACTGGCCGCGCAGTCTGGAGGCGCCCGCTGCTGACGGCGCGAGCGTTAACGGATGGGTGAGGTAGCGCTTGACGAAGGCGGGATCGGCGATGAGCCTGGGCACGACCGCCGCACGAATCTGCGGCTGAACGCCCTGCAACGCCGCGTTCGCATGCTCGATGCTCTGACCGGGCTTGAGACGCACCATGATCTCCAGCCACGACTGGCCGACTACCTCCAACACGCTCTCGCGACCCTTCATGATCGGCTCGGCGGCGAACGGCAGCATCACATCCGCCATTCGGCCGACGTCGGCGCCAGAAAAGCCCGGTGGCATGACGCCGACGATGATGAACGAGAGATGCTGGGGATGTACGGTGAGCTGACGGCCGACGGCATCATCCGCGCCGGCGAAGTGCTGGCGCCAGAAGCGGTAGCTGATAACGGCGACGGGACCGTTCGGCAAGCCGGCGCTGTCGTCGGCTGGTGTGAGCATCCGGCCACGGAATGCGCGCACGCCGAGCACGTCGAAGAATCCCCCGCTGACGTAGGCGCCGTCCACCGCCACAGGTCGATCACCCTGCGCGAGGTTGAAGGTTTCACGAGACCACGCGAAGCTGCCGTCGAAGAGATCCGTTTCGCGCAATTTGATCTGCTGCCATACGGGGTAGGACCACGATCCGGAAGTGAGCAGCGCGAGGCTTCCTGGATCGCGCACCGGGAGTGGGCGCACAATCAGGCTATTGAAGATGGAGAACAACGACGTGTTGGCGCCAATTCCGAGCATGAGCGTGCCGATCACGACGGCGGAAACGCCCGCACTCTTGCGCAATCCGCGAATCGCGTCGCGAATATCCTGTCGCGCGCTGTCGAGCAGGCGCAGCATCCACGGGTCGCGCACGTCCTCGATCGCGAGGGTGACGTTGCCCATCGCGCGGCGGCTCGCCTGCGACGCCGCGGCGGGGGCAAGACCGGCTCTCTCGAGCGCGTCCTGACGGTGGGCGCGATGCGACTCGATCTCCTCACGCAGCTCGGCGTCGTGATCCGAGCGTCGGAGCAAGTACAGCAGGTAGCGAAAGAGCGCGGCCATGACATGGACCTTTCATCCTTACCGCGCGTGGGGCCCTGCGCCTTCGCGCGTTACTAATCCAAGCGCCCTATGGCGAGACCTCGCCGTAGCCTGGGCGAAGGCGGGTACCCCCACGCGCTCTCCGATGGCCAGGCAGGCCTCACGTCGACGCGAGCACACGCTGGATCGCGCCGACCATGCGATCGAACTCGGCGCGCTCCGCCGCGAGCTGCCGCCGGCCGGCCGCAGTCAGCGTGTAGTAGCGCGCGCGCCGGTTGTTCTCCGACGCGCCCCACTCAGCCTTTACCCGGCCGTTGAACAGAAGCCGCTGGAGTGCGGGGTACAGCGCGCTCTCTCCGACGTTGAGCACATCGTCCG
>JBKPSH010000123.1:0-14997 GCA_046734955.1 Acidobacteriota bacterium | reverse complement strand
GAGATCTGGATCCACGAGGGGCTGAACGGGATGACCAGCCGCGGTATCAACTACTGGCAGAGCGACGATGGCAAGGAGCGCCGCCTGCTGTTCTCGATTAACAACTTCCTCCAGGCGATTGACGCGCGCACCGGACTAACGATTCCCACCTTCGGCCTCGACGGAACCGTCGACCTGCGCGGCGATCTTCCACGCGGGGAGAAGATGGGCTGGAACAACAACAGTCCCGGCAAGGTCTGGAAGAATCTTCTGATCCTGGGTTCGACGACCGGCGAAGCCTTCATCTCTCCGCCGGGCGACATCCGCGCCTACGACGTAATGACCGGCAAGAAAATCTGGCAGTTCCACACCGTGCCGAGGCCGGGAGAATTCGGATATGACACGTGGCCAAAGGACGCCTACAAATACGTCGGCGGTGCCAACAACTGGGGCTCGATGTCGATCGACGACGAGCGCGGGATCGTGTACGTGCCGACAGGCTCCGCGACCTACGACTTCTATGGGGCCGATCGCCTCGGACAAAATCTCTTCGCGAATTGCCTCGTCGCGCTCGATGCACGCACCGGGAAACGGCTGTGGCACTTCCAGACGGTTCATCATGATTTGTGGGACTACGACAACGTGTCGGCGCCGCAGCTGGTCACTGTCCGGCACAATGGCCGACGCGTGGACGCGGTCGCGTTCGCCGGGAAGACTGGCTTTCTTTACGTCTTCGATCGCGTGACCGGCGTGCCGCTCTGGCCAATTGAAGAACGGCCCGTACCGAAGAGCGACGTGCCCGGCGAGCAGGCGTGGCCGACGCAGCCTTTCCCCACACGACCTGCACCGTTTGCGCGACTCACTTTCACCGTGGACGACGTCAACCCGTGGCTGGGCACGCCGGAGGAATACGCGGCGATGAAAGAACGGGTCGCCAAGGCGCGCAACCTCGGCGTGTTTACGCCGCCCGCGCTCGTCGACACGATCTCGATGCCAGGCAATCAGGGCGGATCGAATTGGGCCACCAGCGCTGCGAATCCTGAGAAGGGACGGGTGTTCGTCGTCAACGTCAATCAGGTCGCAATCCTGCGTCTCGAAGATGTCAAGACCCGCTCCGTTCCGGCGGGCCGAAGCGGCGGCAGTCCGCTCCAGGCGGGATTCGTCGCGTATCAGCAGCATTGCAGCAGTTGTCACGGAGCGACCCTGCAGGGTGGGGTCGTCCCCGGCGCACCGTCCCTCGTCGCGGTGACCGATCGAATGGGTGAAGACGCGATCAAGGCCATCATCACCGGCGGTCGCGGATTGATGCGCCCCGTGCCTGCCATTGCCGACAGTGAAGTGCCCGCGCTGATCGCGTACCTCGCGACGACGGGTGTGAACCGTCCGGGTCGAGGCGGTGGCGATGCAGCCCCGGTGTTTCCTCCGGGACCTGTCGTTGCGCGCGGCGGCGCACCGCTGCCACCGGCTCCGCCGCGCAGCCTCGGGCCGTTCTATCCCGGACTCGGTGGGAACGCGGGGAGCTATCTCTATCCAGGAGAGGTCAGGGATCTGCCAGCGACGAGATATATGAGTGACTACGGCGTCCTCGCTTCGTGGACGAAGCCGCCATATACGACCATCACGGCCTACGATCTCAACACCGGGGAAATCATGTGGCAGGTGCCCAACGGCGATCATCCGCCCACGGTCGCCGCTGGCGGGCCGTCGAACACCGGGGGGCTCGGCGCTCGCAGCGGCGTGATCGTTACCGGCGGTGGGCTCGTGTTCCAGGCCGGCGGCGATGGGAAGTTCCGCGCCTACGACGCGGACACGGGGAAGGTGCTCTGGTTCGCGCCGTTCGTCGGGAGCGCCCCGGGCGTGCCGGCGTCGTACGAGTCGAAGGGACGCCAATACGTCGTGATGATCGCCAGCCATGGCGGCGGTGCCGCGCCGGGCACGGAGACGACCCCGGCCAGCGGCATGGTGGCATTCGCACTGAGGCGGCGCTGAGCGGCACGGTCGCCCCCATATAATCCACAAGGTTTGGCCTTCGCCCCCGGCACCCGACTCGGCGTCTATGAAATCGTCGCCAGGATTGGCGAGGGCGGAATGGGGGTCGTTTACCGCGCCCGCGACACGAAACTGAATCGTGACGTTGCGATCAAAGTCCTGCCAGAACTGTTCGCCAGCGACACCGAGCGACTGGCCAGGTTCACCCGCGAAGCACAGACGCTCGCCTCCTTGAATCACCCAAATATCGCGCACATCCACGGCCTCGAAGAATCCGGCGGTGTTCGGGCGTTGGTGATGGAACTGGTCGAAGGCGATGACCTGTCGCAGCGCATTGCACGTGGAGCGATCCCGCTCGACGAAGCGCTGCCGATCGCGAAACAAATCGCGGAAGCGCTTGACGCCGCACACCAGCAGGGCATCATCCATCGCGATCTGAAGCCCGCAAATATCAAACTACGCCCTGACGGAACCGTGAAGGTGTTGGACTTCGGGCTTGCAAAGGCGTTGGCACCCGAGCAGGACTCGAGTCCCACGCCAAAGTCGCAGTCGCCAACGATCACGAGCCCCGCAATGCTGACCGGCTTAGGCATCGTCCTCGGAACGGCGGCCTACATGGCGCCGGAGCAGGCGAAAGGCCGACCGGCGGACAAGCGCAGCGATATCTGGGCGTTCGGCTGTGTGTTGTACGAAATATTGGCGGGGCGACGCCCCTTTGATGGCGAAGACATGACCGAGGTGCTCGGTGCGGTCGTTCGCCTCGAGCCAGCGTGGGAGGCACTCCCGTCTACTGTCCCCGCGCCCGTGCGGACGCTGCTCAAGCAATGCCTGGTCAAGGACCGCCGCCGACGGGTCGGCGACATGGCGGCCGTCCTCTTCGTCCTCGAGCACCAGGCAGGTGTCGCTCCGATCGTTCAGGTGCCGTCGCGATCGAACCGCATCGCGTGGATCGTCGCAGCGCTCTCGACCATCACGATGATCGTCACAGCACTCGTTGCCCTGCGAATGTCGCGCGTTACCCCTCCGGCCTCAGATCCGATCCAATTCAGCATCGCACCGCCCGAGAAGACGTTCTTTGGCGGACCCGCGGCTGGTGGGACAGGCCGCGCTGCGCAACTCGCGATCTCGCCTGACGGCCGGAATATCGTGTTCGTGGCCGGTGCTCAATCCGCGTTCCAACTCTGGCTGCGACCACTCGCGAGCGCGGAGTCGCGGCCGATCCAGGGCACCGAGGGAAGCGCGTTTCCCTTCTGGTCCCCCGACAGCCAATTTGTCGGCTTCTTCGCCGGGGGCAAGCTGAAGAAAGTTGCGATTGCCGGCGGACCGCCGGTCGAGCTGTCCGACGCGCCCGCCGGACGCGGCGGGAGCTGGGCACCAAACAACGTAATCGTGTTCGATCGCGCGTTGGGTTCCGGATTGTTTCGTGTGTCGAGCGGCGGAGGCGTGCCGACAGCGATCACGAAGCTCGCCGACGGAGAGGACGCCCATCGGTGGCCGCATTTTCTTCCCGACGGGAGGCATTTCTTCTACACCGCCGTGACCGGAACCTGCTGCCCGCCGGCCACTCCGGGCACGATCAAGATTGGATCGCTCGATGAGAACGAGCCTGCAGCGGCGCTGCTTCGGGGTGATTCGTCGGCCCTCTACGCGTTCAACCGGATGTTGTTCGCGCGGGACCAGACGTTAATGGCGGTGCCGTTCGATCCGGATCGACGTCAAATGGTCGGCGATGCCCTTCCAGTGACCGCCCCTGTCAGCACGGAGGGCAGTCGTTATGTCAGCGCATCCGTCTCGGAGAACGGGACCCTCGTGTACGCGTCGGGCGGCGCGGTGAATACGCAACTGACGTGGTTCGATCGAGCCGGCAAGATCCTCGGCACGCTCGGCGATGGGTGGGTGGACGTCAACCTTTCACTCTCGCCAGACGAACGCCAAATCGCCCTCGCGCTGCGGAGCGGGAGTGCTCAGAATCTCGACGTCTGGACGATCGACCTCGTTCGCAACCTGCGGAACCGCGTCACAACCGATGCGCGACCGGAGGGATGGCCTGTGTGGTCACCGAAGGGCACGACGATCGTGTTCGGAGGCGGCTCGCGGGGTTTGGCGGGACCGCCGGAGAAAGCGCGACTGGTTCAGACTTCCGTCAACGGGACGGGAGTGCAGGAAGTGCTCCTGGAGGCCGAAGGAACACCCTCACGACCCTGTGGTGTGCTGCAATGCTCGGTCGCGCCGACGGACTGGTCCGCAGACGGACGCTTCGTTCTGTACACGTTGACCGGAACGTTTCCATCGACATCGGACATCTGGGCCCTTCCGCTCTTTGGCGAGCGGAAACCGTTTCCAGTGATACAGACTGAGTTCAGCGAGGGACAAGGAGTGTTGTCCCCGGACGGCCGATGGATCGCCTATACGACCGATGAAACCGGACAGCCCAATGTCCACATCCAGCCATTTCTTCGCCCGGGCGGGAAGCATCGGATCTCACCGAATGGAGGACGAAATCCGCACTGGCGCGCCGATAGCCGAGAGTTGTTCTATCTCGATGCGGCTGGGGCGATGACAGCCGTGCCGATCGACCTCACGGCTGGTTCCCCCGCCGGGTTGCCGACGATGCTGTTTTCCGCCGGCGCGGTCAGCACCAACAACATGTACGCGGTGACGAAGGATGGACAGCGGTTCCTCGTCAATAAACCGGAGAGTGCTGCCGCGACGCCGCTGACGGTCATCGTCAACTGGATCTCGACTCTCCGGAGATAACGTAATCACGCGGATGCCTATCGCGAGCGCAGCGGTCCCGACAGACACGATCGCTTTGAAGGAGAATAATTTCGATGAAACGATCTTTCGGTTTGCTGTTTATCGCCCTGAGCGTCTTTGCCACGCTCCCAGTGCTGACCGGATGGGCGCACAGCCAGGTGCCTGTGGTGCCAGGTGCGACGCCACAGGAGCCGGTCGCGCGTGGACGTGGACGCGGACCGCAAACGCCTCCACCGCCGCCGCTGACCTGCACATCAAAAGCGACCGAGACTGACAACAAGGTGCCGGCCGCGCTCGCGAAAGAGGGCTTCACCGCCATCTTCAACGGCAAGGACCTGACCGGCTGGCAGGCGTTGATCGACATCGGCACGCTCAAGTTCGGTGCGGGGCTCAATCCCGCGGACTTGTTGACGTTGTCCCCCTCCGAGAAAGCGGCCAAGCAGAAGGAGTCAAACGAGACTTATTTGAAACACTGGTCGGTGGTGGACGGCATCCTCGTATTCGACGGCGTGCAGGCCGACAAGCTCACCCCCCACGTTGAGAAGGGGGGACAGAACCTGCAGACCGTCAAAGAATACGGCGACGTCGAGTTGTACGTCGATTGGTGCATTGAGGAAGGGGCCGACAGCGGTGTCTATCTGAAGAACGCGCCGCAGGTTCAGATCTGGTCGAGCCCGCTCGGCTCAGGCGGCCTCTTCAACAACAAGGCCGGAGCGCGAAACCCGCTCGTCGTCGCCGACAATCCAGCGGACCATTGGAACACATTCCACATTATTCAGCGTGACAACGATATGACGACGGTATGGCTGAACGGTCAACTCGTCGTCGACAACGTGAAAATGGAGAACTACTGGGATTACTCCAAGCCGCTGCCGGCGAAGGGCAATATCGAACTTCAGTACCACGGCCACAAGCTGTACTGGAAGAACATCTACGCGCGTGATTTGAAATAACTCGTACGCTACATGTTGCTTCCCGCGCTTCTGTCAACGCTGCTCGCGACATGGCCGCAGGCCACTGATGCCGTGATTCGGCTCGTCGACGTCGCCGAGCAGGCGGGCATCACGCTGCTGAACATCTGCGGCGGCGCGTCGAAGGACTACATCCTCGAAGTGAATGGGAATGGGGCAGCGTTCTTCGACTACGACAACGATGGGGATGTTGACGCGCTGATCGTCAACGGTTCGACGCTGGCCAACATGAAACAGGGCGGCGATCAGATGATCGCGCTGTTCCGGAACGACGGCAAAGGACACTTTGCCGATGTGACGCGCGCAAGCGGACTCAGCGCGCGCGGGTGGGGCATGGGGACGTGCATCGCCGACTACGACAATGACGGCTTCCAAGATGCGTACGTCACCGCATTCGGTCCGAATGTGCTCGTCCACAACAACGGCGACGGGACGTTCACGGATGTCACTGCTCGCGCCGGTGTCGGAGATTCACACTGGAGCACGAACTGCGCCTTCGGCGATTACGATCGCGACGGCGACCTCGATCTTTACGTGGCCAACTACCTGGCGTTCAGCGAGCTGACCGTTGCGAAACGTGGCGCCTCGTCGAACTGCAAGTACCTCGGCATCGACGTGATGTGTGGTCCTCGGGATCTCGTCGGCGACCCAGACGTCCTGTACCGCAACAACGGTGACGGAACCTTCACAGACGTCACCCGCGCCGCTGGCATCGTGGATCCCGGCCACTACGGGTTTGGTGTGGTGTTTTCCGATCTGGATGGAGACGGCTGGCCCGACATCTTCGTGGCGAACGATTCGGTCCCGAATCTTCTGTTTCGAAATAATCGCGACGGAACGTTTTCGGAAATCGGGCTGCGCTCCGGCCTGGCATTGAGTGCCGATGGCAAGGCGCAGTCGAGCATGGGGGCCGACGCAGCAGACTACGACGGCGACGGCCGGCTGGACGTGTTCGTCACGAATTTCTCGCACGACTACAACACGCTGTATCAGAACAGCGGCGATGGGTTCTTTAGCGATGTCAGCTACAAGAGCGGCGTGGCGTCGCCGTCGCTGCCGTACCTCGGTTGGGGCGGCGGGTTTGCCGATTTCGACAACGATGGCCTGCTCGATCTCTTCGTCGCCAACGGCCACGTCTACCCACAGATCGATCAATTCCGCGTCGGCACCAAATACCATCAGCGCAAGCAGCTGTTCAAGAACCTGGGAACGGGGCGTTTTCGTGACGTCAGCGACGACGTGGCAGGCGGACTGCTGATCGAAAAATCAAGCCGAGGCGCGGCCTTCGGGGATATCGATAATGACGGCGACATCGACGTCCTCGTGATCAACATGAACGACCAGCCCACGCTGCTGCGAAACGAGACCACCGCGAGTAACAACTGGATCACGCTGAAGCTGGTGGCGAAATCCGGCAACCGCGATGCCATCGGTGCGCGCGTGTCGCTCGAACAAGAAGGACCCGCGCAGGTGAGCGAGATCCGAAGCGGCGGCAGTTATCTGTCGCATAACGACATGCGCGTGCATTTCGGACTCGGCCAAAGGACGAACGTTCCGCCGGTGAAGGTCCGGTGGCCCGACGGCGCCGTCGAATGGTTCGATCATCTAACGCCGAACACCATTCAAGTGATCCGGCAGGGACACGGTCGAGGCGGCGCTGACATCAGATGAATGCAACTCAGCCGCAGCGGTCGGCTTTCCATTGCGCATCTGTTGACACGTCTTCATGAAGCTGTTACACAGCACGTCGATCGAATTGCTCCTTTGTGCTCAGCGAAGGAGCCTGGTGCTTCGCAGCCGGGGAGGCAGGCATGACAACGAGAATCTGTCAGACGCTCGTTCTTGTCGTCGGTGTGCTGTGCAGTGACGTTGCGTACGCGCAGGGTGCACGCTCTCAGTTCAATGGCATCGTCACTGACTCAGCCGGCGGCGTGCTGGTCGGTGCGACGGTAGTCGCGACCAATGTGGAGACGAACGTCGAGTCCAAGGCGACGACGACCGACGCGGGCGTTTACGTCATTCCGTACTTGCCCAACGGCGTGTACCGTCTTCGGGTCGAGGCACAGGGGTTCCGGCCAGCCGAGGCCCAGCAGGTCACGCTTCGCGCCGCCCAGACGCTGACGCTGGACTTCAAACTCGAAGTCCAATCAGTCACTGAGGCGATGACGGTGACCGCGCCAGTGATTGAAACCAGCACCGCCGAGATCGGGCAATACGTCTCGAACAAGGAGTTCCAGACGTGGCCGATCGCGGTGGGCGACGGGCAGCGGCAGATTCAGCAGTTCATCTTTTCGAGCTTGCCCGGTACGACCGGGGGAACGTTCGAGGGCGCGATCAACGGCGGCCGCAACTACTCCCACGAGATTCTCATTGAAGGCATGCCGCTCGGCCGCAACCTGCAGGGTGGCAGCAACAACGAGATGTCGCCGCCAACCGAGGCGGTCGCGGAGTTCAAGTTCCAGACCGGTACGCTCGGTGCGGAGTACGGCGGTGCTCAGACGGCGGTAGCCAATTTCGTCGTCAAGTCGGGGACGAACGATTTCCACGGCTCGGGCGCGGCGTACTTCATGGATGGAGACTGGGACGCGAAGCCGTTCGTCGCCAAGGCACTCAACCAGCCCGCACCGGTACGCAACCAGCAGAATGGCGCCGTGGCAGTCGGCGGGCCGATCATCGTGCCCGGGCTGTACGACGGACGCAACCGCAGCTTCTTCTTCACCACGTTCGAAAAGACGCGCGCACGGGAGCAGACGTCCACGGCATTCCGGACGCTGCCTACGCGCGAGTTCCAGAACGGCGACTTCTCACGCCTGTTGGATCCCGCCTACACGGGTGATGCGCGATCGGGCACGGTCGTCGGCACCGACGCGCTCGGACGGCCTGTACGTTTCGGTCAGATTTACGATCCGAGGACGACGCGCGTCGTGGGCACCAGCGTGGTTCGTGATCCGTTCCCCAACAACCAGATTCCGCGCGCGCAGTGGGATGCGGTGGCGCGGAACACGATCGAGCAGAACCTGTGGGACGTTCCGGAGCTCGATCGCCTATTCAACAACCAGCCGGTGCTGGCGACCTGCTGCCCGGTGTTCGACCAGAACACGTTCGCGTTGAAATACGATCAGGTGATCAGTGCCAAGCACAGGGCATCGTTCTACATCAACCGTGAATGGCGGGAGCGGAACAACTCGGGCAATGGCCGCTACGGGGTGCCGCCCGGCAAACCGACGAACCTTTATCAACTCCAGAGCACGCCGAGCTGGCTGATCCGGGCTACGGAAAACTGGGTGATCAACGACCGGCTGCTGCATCACTTCGCCTTTGGGTACAACATCTTCGGCAACGCAAATCGCAGCGTGTATTTCAATTACGGGTGGCCGTCGAAGATTGGGCTGATCAATCAGCCCGACACAACGTTCCCGCGGTTTGCGTTTGGCGGATCTGCAATTCTCGGCAATCTGGGCAATTACGGATCGCTGAATCGCAACTCGACCGACGAAGGCAGCACGATCGTCCAGGACGATCTGACGATCGTCATGGGGAAGCACAGCATCAAGACCGGCTTCGAGGGCCGTCTCTATTTCCTGAGAAGCGACAGCGCGGACGGCACCGCAACCTACAACTTCAACTCCGCGCAGACGACCCTGCCAGGGTTCGATACGCAGAGCGGGCATGCGTTCGCCAGCTTCCTGCTGGGCGCGGTACAGACGTCGAGCCGGCCGGTGCAGATAGTCAACAACTCGTACTATCAAAACAACTACGACTTCTACGTGCAGGACGACTACAAGGTGACGCCAAAGCTCACATTGAATCTGGGCCTCCGCTGGCAGATTCTGCCGGGCTTGTATGAGGAGAACGGCTACGTCACCAACCTCGATCTGACGCTGCCCAACGCCGCGGCAGGTAATCGGCCCGGCGCCCTGCGCTTTGCCGATAAGGAAGGCGAAAAGACCTTCATCGACACCTACTACGGGCAGTTCCAGCCGCGGCTGGGCGTTGCGTATGCGCCGTCGCCGAAGACCGCGATCAGCGCCGGTTATAGCTCGAGCAACCGACCGGCGCTCGCCTACAGCGACGGTGAGAATTTCGTCACGCTGAATTCGACCGGCTATAACGGAACCATCTCGATTACCCGCGCCACGCGCCCGACGCCGAACGCGCAGGATCCGGTCATGTACTTGAGTGAACCGTATCCCAGCCTCTCAGGAGTGTTTCCCAATTACGACCCAACGCAGCTGAACAACCAGGGAGTCGGAACCGTTCTCAGGGGAGACGAAGCGAGGCGCGAACGGTACAACAATTACAACGTGACGCTCCGCCGTGAGTTGCCAGCCAATTTCTCAGCCACGGTCGCGTACATCGGCGCATACGGTACGCGACTGCCGTTCATGCCCCTCGATCTCGGGAACGGCAACGAGATCAATCGCATCCCCTTTGCCGCGCTCTCGCAGTATGGCGACCTGCTGTTCAGCAATCTGTCGAGTCAACCGCAGCTCGGTATTCCGCTGCCGTATCCCGGTTTCACCGGCACCGTTCAGCAGGCGCTGCGACCGTATCCACAGTACACCAGCATCCAGTATCAGAATAGTTTCAGGGGCAAGACGCGCTACAACTCGTTGCAGACGACGCTCGAGCGTCACTTCAGCAAGGGGCTTGCGCTGGTCGCTGCCTATACGCTGTCCAAGACCGAAGACAATTACCTCACGCAGGACGGGTCGGGCGAGGAATGGGGACTCGCGACGGGGGGCCGCCACTTCCCGCACTTCCTCAAGGTGACGTGGATCTACGAACTGCCAATCGGGCCAGGCAAGGCAGTGGACGTGAAGGGCGTGCTCGGACAGGTCGTCGGCGGCTGGACGCTGACGGGCATCCACAACTACCGCAGCGGCGGGACGCTCAGCGTCTTCGACAGCCGGATGAACGGCGCTGGCTTTCCGATCCGTCCGGATGTCGTGAGCGGTGTCGACCCGATTATTTTCGACGGGTCGCACCTCGACGTCGTGAACGGGACACCGTATCTCAACCCGGCCGCGTTCGCGACGCAGCCGTTGACTGCGCAAGGGATCCCGACGCGGATCGGCACGGCGCCGGTCGTCCTTCTTGATGCCCGCGGTCCGGCGTTTTACTCGGAGGACTTCGGGCTGATGAAACGCTTCGGTGTCACTGATAAGCACAGCTTCGAGTTCCGCCTCGATCTGATCAACGCGCTGAACCGATCCGGCGTCGGAAGCCCGAATACGGACATTGCGAGCCCGACGTTCGGACGGATCTTCGGCGTCGGTATCGGCGCGCGTCGGCTTCAGATCGGCCTGCGCGCGACATTCTAAACAGCTAACAGGTATCAGCTGTCAGCTGTCAGCTCAGCGAGATGCAACGTCTGCTGATAGCTGATAGCTGATAGCTGATAGCTGATAGCTGATACCCACGTGACTCTCTGCCTCTTGCTGTTGATCCTGGCAACGGGCCAGGACTGCCAGCAGGCGCAAACGCTCGCACGGCAAGCGTACGACGAACGCCGGTACGAGGCAGCGGCGCAGGATTTCGCCCGTGCCGTCACCGCATGCGGGGCGAGCGCTCCGCTACTCCTCGCGCTCGGTCAGGCGCAATTGCTCGCCCGGCATCCGGCCGAGGCGATCGCATCGCTCGATCGTATTCGCAGCGACAGCGCCGAATACGTACCGGCGCTAAAGGTCAAAGCGAAGGCGCTGTATTTGCTGGCGCGCGATGCCGAAGCCGAGGACACGCTCAAACGCGCCTCGGCGCGTGCGCCGGACGACGCCGAGATTCCCTACAGTCTCGGTCGTATCTATTACCAGCAGAGTCGACACGCTGAAGCGGCCGAGATGTTCCATCGTGCGACGGCGATGGATGCGCGGGACTACAAGGCCTGGGACAACCTCGGGCTCGCATCCGAGGCACTCGGCGATGTGGCACAGGCACAGCAGCACTACCTGAAAGCGATCGCGCTGGTTTACAAGGATCATCCCGAGTACGACGTCGTCTACGCCAACTTCGCTGACCTCCTGATCAAGCTCGGGAATTTTCAGCGGGCGTTCGATCTCGCAGCCGAAGCGGCGCAGCGCAATCCCAGTGAACCGCGTAATTTTTTTCTCGCAGGAAAAGCGCTGGTGCAGGCCGGGCGAAGCGACCTGAGCATCCGCTGGTTCGACCAGGCCATCAAGCTCGACCCCGACTATCCCGAGCCGCACTACCTGCTCTCGCAAGCATTTCGCAAGCTCGGAAAAGTCGCGGACGCAGACCGTGAATTGAAATCCTTTGAGGCTGCCGCAGCGCGCGCGCCGAAGGAGCGCAGGTAGGCGTGCGCTGGCTTTTTGGCGGGAATCTTCGATTCCTGGGCGTGGCATTGGCGCTGCTGATTGCGGGACCCTCGCCCGTTCAGTTCACGGACGTGACCGGGTCTTCCGGTGTGACGTTCCGCCATGCCGCGTCCAAGACGAGCGCCAAGTTCCTGCCTGAAACGATGGGCGGCGGCGTCGCGATCTTCGACGCTGATGGAGATGGTCGTCTCGATCTCTTCTTCACCAACGGCGCGGCAATCAGCACGGAGACGAGTTCGAACAGGCCACCGGAGAAGAACGATCCGCGCTTCTGGAATCGTCTCTATCGGAACCTCGGCGGCTGGAAGTTCGAGGACGTCACCGAACGTGCGGGATTGCGTGGCAGCCGCTACGACTTCGGTGCCGCCGTTGCGGACTACGACAACGATGGGGACGTCGATCTGCTCGTCACCGGTCTCGGCGGCACCACGCTCTTCCGCAACAACGGCAACGGAACGTTCAGCGATGTAACGACAGCGGCCGGAGCCACGGTATCAGGGTGGTCGTCGAGCGCGGCATTCGTCGATTACGACAACGATGGTCATCTCGATCTCTACGTCGGCCGGTATTTGGCTTGGACGTGGGAATCGAACATCGAGTGCAGATCGACGGACAACACCGTGCGCGCCTACTGCCACCCCAGGCTATTCGCGCCGGTATCAAGCGTGTTGCTCCACAACAACGGCGACGGGACGTTCACCGATGCGTCGGCGTCGAGCGGCATCACCGCCCACCCCGGAAAGGCGCTGGGTGTCGCCATCCACGATTTCGACCGCGACGGCTGGGTCGACATCTTCGTGGCCAACGACTCGATGCGCCAGTACCTGTTTCGAAACACCGGTCAACGCGCATTCGTCGAAGTCGCCCTGGAAGCCGGCGTCGCGTACGACGATAACGGGCGCAGCTTTGCGGGGATGGGCGTCGACGCCGAGGACTACAACAACGACGGGTGGCCAGACGTAATCGTGACCGCTCTCAGTCTCGAGCGCTATGCGTTGTACCGTGCTGTGGGAAAAGGCCGCTTCGACTACGCGTCGTACGCGGCCGGGGTCGGCGGAGCGACGCTCCAGAGCTCCGGGTGGGGGACGAAGCTCGTGGACTTCGACAACGACGGGCGCCGCGATGTGTTCGTGGCGCAGAGTCACGTCCTTGATACGGTGTCGCGCGCGCGTCAGGGCTTCGATTATCTGCAGCCACCTCTCATGCTGCGCAACCAGGATTCATCTTTTGTCGATGTCTCTGCCTCGTTGGGGCCGGCATTCGCGCGGCCGGCAGCCGGTCGCGGCGCGGCTTTCGCGGATCTCGATGACGATGGAGACGTCGACATCGTCATCGCGAACCTCGACGGCCCGCCGACGATTCTGCGCAACGATGGCGGCAACGCCAATCACTGGCTGACCGTTTCGCTGCACGGCATGCGCTCGAACCGGCAGGGCATCGGCGCGATCGTGACTGTCGTCGACGATCACGATCTCACCCAGTCGGGTATCTGCTCAACGGCATCGAGCTACCAATCGGCGAGTGACAGTCGGGTCCATTTCGGCTTGGCCGGCGCCAAGACGGTGCGACGCGTCGAAGTGCGCTGGCCAAGCGGCGCGGTCCAGGCGCTGAAGGAGATCGCGGCGGACCGTATTCTGGAGATCGTCGAGCCGGCGCGCAACGTGCGTTGACGTCGTAACCCCCACGCCCGCTGATGTCCGTGCCATGATGGACACGCGCCTGCGACGCGAGCTCATGCTTCGTACGACGATTTGCGTAACCTTGTTCGCTCTAGCCTTCGCGCAGGAACGGCAGGAACCTCCGCGTTTCAGAGTCGGCGTCGACGCGGTTCGGATTGATGCCGTCCCCGTCGATCGCAACGGCCGGGTCGTTCGCGACCTGACGGTCGACGACTTCGAAATCCGCCAGGACGGCAAGCTCCAGAAAGTCACGTTCGCCGAGTTCGTCCCGGTACTCACCGGCACCACCACATTTTCACCAGCCACTGCATCGACGGGCGCAGCCTCCTTACCGCTCGTCGCCGGTCCCGCGCAGTAAAGCGCGAAAGTGTCCAACGCACTTTTGCCATCGTCGTAGACGATCTGGGTCTGTCGGGGGAAAGTTTCATCGCGGCGCGCAACGCGCTGCACGCATTCGTCGATCGCGAAATCGGTCCGAAGGACAACCCGCGCGTCAGGGAGGCGCTGGATCGGACTATCGATCAGGCGGCACGCACAGGGGTCGTCATCTACTCGCTCGACGCTCGCGGTCTTCAGAGCGGCGACCTCAAGGCTGACGACAACATCAAACGAGGCGGCGAGTCTCAGGTGCGGGCTGATCAAGGCGACCGGAAGAAATTCCTCCTCGACTCGCAGGACATCCTTGCCTACCTGTCCGAACAGACCGGCGGGTTCGCGGTGCTCAACACCAACGACCTCGCCCGCGGCCTCGGACGCATCGTCAACGATGTCCGCGACTACTACGTGATCGGGTACGTCCCGAACGATCAAACGTTCAAACGAGTGGGAAACCGGGCAACGCTGCACAACGTGTCAGTGAAGGTGCGGCGCCCCGGCGTCAGCGTGAAGACGCGCAAAGCGTTCATCGGGATCAGCGATGCGGATCAACTACCGTCGTCGCGGACACCCGCCGATCAGCTCATTCACGCGGCTGTTTCGCCGTTCGTCTCTCGCGACATCGCCCTCCGTGCCACGACGCTGCCCGGATATGCACCGGCTGCAGGCATGTTCGTCCGCACGCTCCTCCATATTGACGCGAGTGCGCTGGCATTCGCCGATGCGGCGAACGGAAGAAAGATTGCCGCGGCCGATGTGCTGGGCATGGCTTTCGACCAGAACGGCACCGAGATCGCCCATCTGAGCACAGGATTCGAGGTGGCGCTGACGAGCGCGGCGGTGGACGAAGCGCTACGCCAGGGACTCGCGTACTCGCTGCGGATTCCCATTCGACGCGCGGGTGCCTATCAG
>JBKPSH010000122.1:0-4350 GCA_046734955.1 Acidobacteriota bacterium | reverse complement strand
GCGGCAACCGGTGTCTAAAACAGCGGAAGATGCTTCATTGACACTGGTTTTTGGCTCTGACTATAATTCGCGGTCTTGCGCCGCTTTAGGAAGAGCCAGGAGGACTTAAGCCGTGCCGCGTGACATGTTCGGCGACATCGTAGACCCGTCCATCAAAGTCGGGTCGCAGAAGTGGTATACGGTCCCGCTATCCATCGTGGCGCATGTGGCGATTTTCGCGGCCGTCATCATTATTCCATTGATGGCTGCGGATGTGCTGCCGACACCTCCGACGATGATGGCATTTGTCGGCGCACCACCCCCCCCGCCACCGCCTCCGCCGCCGCCTCCGGCACCGGCCGCCGCGCCCAAAGTTCAGCCGGTCCCTGTAGCGAATCCGAACGCCGCGCCGGTTGAGGCACCGAAAGAGATCGTACCGGAAGCTCCGTCCGTCCCGTCGACGGTCGGCGTTCCCGGTGGCGTCGAAGGGGGTATCCCTGGAGGCACCGTCGGCGGCGTTGTCGGCGGATTACCCGAAGCGCCTCCGCCTCCGCCGCCCCCCGCAGCACCGGTTCGTGTCGGCGGCAACATCAAGACGCCGTCGAAAACGAAGGACGTCAAGCCGGTCTATCCGCCCATCGCCCAGTCCGCCCGCGTGTCCGGCGTGGTCATCATCGAAGCCACGATCGGCGCCGACGGCAAGGTAAAGGACGCGAAAGTGCTGCGGTCGATTCCGCTGCTCGATCAGGCGGCACTGGATGCCGTCAAGCAGTGGCAGTTCACGCCGACGCTGCTCAACGGCGTGCCCGTGCCCGTCATCATGACCGTCACGGTGAATTTCACGCTTCAGTAACACATTCAGGAAGGTCAACGAACGAGTTCTGGATTTATTCCAGACCCAGAGGAGTGGCGAGATGGATTTGATTAAGATGTGGGGAGACATGGGCCTGGTCGCGAGGGCCATCGCGTTCATCCTGGTCATCATGTCGATGATTTCTTTCGGCGTGGCAATCGAGCGGATTTATACGTTCACGCAGGCGCGCAAGCAGTCGAAGCTTTACGCCCCGCAGGTTGCCAAGCACCTGAAAGACGGGCGACTGAAGGATGCAATTGCCATTTCTTCCTCCAAGACCTACCGGTATAGCCACCTCGCCAAGGTCGTGCTCGCAGGATTACAGGAATATCAATTCCAACAGGAAAGTGGCGCGAATCTCAGTCGCGAAGATCTCGTCGACACCGTGCGCCGCGCCATTCAGCGTGCGTCGGCACTGACGGCGAACGACCTGAAGAAGGGCGTCTCGGCGCTGGCGACCATCGGCGCGACGGCACCATTCGTCGGCCTGCTCGGCACGGTCGTTGGCATCATCACCGCGTTCCAGGGCATCGCGGCCACCGGATCGGGCGGCCTCGGCGCGGTGTCGGCCGGTATTTCAGAAGCGCTGGTCGAGACCGCGCTCGGCCTCGTCGTCGCGATTCCGGCCGTGTGGTTCTACAACTATCTGACCGGCCGTATCGAGTACTTCAACGTCGAAATGGACAATTCGTCGTCGGAGCTTCTCGACTACTTCATCAAGAAGACGGCGTAACGGAATTGGTGAATTCGTGAATCGGTGGATTGGTGAGTTGGCTTTGAAAGCACGCGCGGTCGCGGGTGCGAAGTCAATTCACTAATTCACCAATTCACCAATCCACAAATTGAATTGAGGGTTTTGCCATGGCAATGGATGTTGGCGGCGCAAAAGGTGGCCTGAAGGCGGATATCAACGTCACGCCGCTCGTCGACGTCATGCTGGTTCTGCTGATCATCATGATGCTCATCGCGCCGATGCTGCAGCAGGGCGTGGCAGTCACCCTGCCCGAAGCCGGAAACACCGAGCCCAAGCCGGATACCCAGGATCAGACGGTCGTCGCCATCGATTCCGCGAACCAGTTCTGGGTGAACGGCCTGCAGTTCTCGAAATCGGAGTTTCCGACAAGGGTCAAGGCTGCGCTCGAGGACAAGCGGGAAAAGGTTGTCCTCATCAAGGGCGACAAGGACGCGAAATACAGCGCCATCATGGAAGCGATGGATAGCCTCCGTGCGGTCGGTATCGAGGACATCGGCCTCATCACCGAACCCAAGAAGGATGCAAACGCGGCCGGAGGAGGCAAGTAGTCATGGCCCACGCGCATAAACACTTTGGCGCCGAGAAGGTCGTCCGCGGCGAGACTCCGCATGCCAGTGCGGACATGAACGTCACGCCTCTCATCGACGTCCTGCTCGTCCTGCTGATCATCTTCATGGCGACGCTGCCCTTGACGCAGCGCGGGGTCGACATCAACCTGCCGCTCGAGACGAAGGCACCGACGCAGCCGCAGGACAACACGCAGGTGATGTTGGAATACACCAACGCACGGCAGATTACCATCAACCATCAGCCGGTGACGGTCAGTGAGTTGGAGACACGACTGCGCGACGTCTTCGAAACCCGCAAGGACAAGACGTTGTTCATTGCCGGGGACGGTGAGTTGCGTTACGGCGAAATCATCGCCGTCATCGACGCGGCGAAGGGCGCAGGCGTTGAGAAGGTCGGGATCGTCACCGAAGAGATGCGCCGCGGCGGTCAGAAGCAGGGGAATTGATCGATCTTCCGCCTCAAGGCGGAAGCCACGTTGAAGGGCGAACCTCACGGTTCGCCCTTTTTGTTCGTACGGGGTCTAAGCACATGGGAGGAGAGATGAAAACCAACCATGTGATCAGACCAACGGCCGGGCGTCTTCAAATCGAGCCAAACATAACCCCGCTCATCGACGTGCTACTCGTCCTCCTGATCATTTTCATGGCGGCACTGCCGCTGACGCAGCAAGGTTTGGACCTCTCGGTGCCCGAGCCGGCGCCGCGAACAGAGACTCCGTTGCCTCCGTCACCGAGTATCGTCCTCGAGTATTCGGCCGACGGACATGTCACGATCAACAAGCAGCCAGTCACGCTCAACCAGCTCCAGTCCACGCTTGCCGACACCTTTCGCGATCGACGCGACAAAACACTCTTCATCTCTGCTGATGGTTCTCTGTCCTACGGACGTGTCGTTCACGTCATCGACGCCGCGAAAGGCGCAGGCGTGGCGCGCGTCGGGGTGATCACGGAAAGCATGCGGGCAGCGGTGAAGCAATAAAAAAGGCCGCCCGTCTATTGAACGGGCGGCCTCAAGATCAAAACGTGTAGCGCCTACTTGCCAGCAGGCTTTGCGCCTGGCTTGGCGCCCGGCTGGGACTGACGCGATTTATTCAATTCGATCGCCTTCTCCCGGAGCTCGTCCGCCTGCTTGTAGAGAGCGGCACGCTTCGCCAGATCGGTTTCTTCATTGCCCTGCATCCGGAGCAGCAGGTTCTTGTAGGTCAACGCATCCGCATAGTCGGGGTTCAGGGCCAGCGCCTTGTCGGTCGCCTCGAGGCCCCGCCCGATGTACTCCTTCTTCTGCGGTGACGTCAGGCGATGATCCTTGTAGGCCTTCTCCCAGTAGTACGTCGCCAACAGTTGATAACCGGATGGGTTCTTTGGCTCCAGCTCCGCGGCCTTCTGCAGCGCCTCGATCGTTTTGTCGAAGTCCCCCTGCCGATTGTAAAACCCTGACAACGTGGTGTAGACGAGCGGATCGTTCGGCTTGGCCTCCTTCGCCTTCATCAGTGCCTGCTCGGCCTCCTCGTACCGGCCGGCATTTTCGTAAATCTGCATGAGCGCGAAGTAATTGCCTGGTTCACCCGGCTCGATCTGGATCATCTTCTGGACGATCGGTTCGGCCTTTTCGGGCTGATTGAGTTTCTCCGGGCCGTAGGCGGCGACGAGATACTGGAGCGCCAGCTTTCTCATCTCGGGTTTCGGGTCCTTCTCGGCCGCCTTTTCGTAATTCTCGATCGCCTTCTGGATGTAGGCGTCGTTCTCGGCTTCGCCCATGTGGGTCGCCTTGAACATGTTGTCGTAGCTGTTCCCGAGGTAGAAATAGATCTCGGTGCGGCTGGGGTCCGACGCCAGCGCCTGCTCGTACTTGGCGGCTGCGGCCTTCCAATCGGATCCCGAATAAAGAGCGTTGCCGTCCTTGTAGGCCTTTTGCGCGGATAACGCGCCCCAGGAATATTTTCCGCAGCCAGTTGCAGCCAGGCTGAGGCACAGCAGCGCCCCGACGGTAAGCGCCGACATTTTTCGCATTCTGATCATGCTCCCCTCGGAAACGGCCCCGGGATCAAACGGCGCGCCGCTCCGTATCAAACTGAGTATTACAATGGAGATACGCTCGTGTCTCCGGTATTTCGGCTCTGCTTGTACAAGCAGGAGGATTGCCGGCTGCCGAACCGGGTCAGTATAGTGAACCAAAAAACATCACGTCAACCGGA
>JBKPSH010000121.1:0-11244 GCA_046734955.1 Acidobacteriota bacterium | reverse complement strand
GTACCGATGCGGATCTTCTCGACCGGCTGTCGGAATCACGCGTGGCATCAGCCATTCTCGACGGCGCCGCATTGAATTCGGGGCCCTCGGCGTTCGACGCCGATACACTCCGGCCGCCGGCGGAATTGGCGCGCGTCGCACAGAGAGAAGCCGGTCGTGTGGCAGAAGTTCGCGCGTGGAAGCACTCCTCGACGCGCAATTTCCAACCGGCCGGGATCGCTGTCGCTGCGATCAACGCCGGAAACCGTCTCGGTCCCGGCGGTGTGGTGCGCGTGTACAAGCTCACAGTCTCGGCGGAAGACGGCGCGATCCTTCACAGCGAACTGGTCGCCATTCACGAACGACGCGATATCGGCGGTCTACGGACTCCCTCGGACGTTCGCGAGGCAATCCGGGCACTGAATCTGCACGGAAGTGGTGAGCGGGAGCGATTGCTGGACTTGTTCCATGACCGTATCGGAGACGTGAGCGGATCCTGCGCGCGCGTTGCTGCGGCCCTGTCCGAGCGCGAGTTGGTCGTTTCCTCGCCGGCGATTTCATCTGCGCAGCAACTGGTCCAACGAGGGTTGTTCGATCGCCGTGCCGACGGCGCAAGCCATAACCGCGCGCGCATCAATGCCGACATCCTTGAGGAAGCAGCTCACCGCATCCGCTCCTTCACGTCGTGGTACCGCACGGTTCCCTCGTTGAAGCTCTCCGCCGTCCTGCTCGTCTCCGATTCTCGTTCATGATTCCGGGTCTTTCAGGCTCACTCCTGTCCCACGATGCGCTCACCGGTGCGCTCCGCGAGATCGGTAGGCCTGCGGCGAGGCCAAACTATCGCTGGTTTCACACCTGGCACAGCCGGATTGTTCGCGACTTGGGACCCACAAGCACGCCACGGCATGTGTACGATCGCGTTGCCTTACCGCTCGCGACCGCGATCGGTCTCCGCGTGGTTCCGACCGTCACGTCAGAGGTCGGTGGCAGCGTTCATGGCCTTTTGTACAAGGGCGGCGGTTTACCAGTCGCTGCGCTGATTGCGACGGGCTGGGGTTGCGATCCGTCGAGTGTGTGGCGGGAGGCAGTGCGCACCGCGATTGCCCACAATTTGAAATGGGCGATCGTGATCACCGGGCCGTTCGTGCGGGTTTTCGATGCGACTCACACGTACTCCCGAAGGTTCATTCAGTTCGAGCTCGAAATCACCGCCCATGATTCCACCGCTCTGGAGTTCCTGTGTGCGCTTCTCGGTGCGGAAGGTTTTAGCGATCACACGACGGCGCTCGACCGCGCGGTGCTCGTCTCCGAGCAGCATCGGGCGACTGTTCGCAGCTCGTTGCAGGCGGGTGTCCACGATGCGGTGACTTCCCTGCTCCGCGCGTTTGCTGGCGCTCAGCGCCGGCGCCAGCGCACCTCTTTCGACTCTCTGTTCGAAGAGTCGCTCGTGGTCATCTACCGCATTCTTTTCCTCTTGTTCGCCGAAGCTCGCGGTCTCGTGCCGAAGTGGCACCCCACATATCGCGACAGCTACACGATTGAATCGCTGCGCGACTCAGCGGAACGGCTCGCCCGGCCGCCGGGACTGTGGGAATCAATTCAAGCGATCGCCCGTCTGGCACATCGAGGTTGTCGAGCAGGTAGCCTTCGCGTTCCGCCGTTCAACGGGCGACTGTTCTCACCGGTGCATGCGCCGCTGGCCGATTCCCTGTCGCTTGACGATGCCGCCGTCCGCGAGGCGGTTCTTTCCTTGACCACCGTCCAGCGCGGGCCAGTCCGCCGCCGCATCGCCTACGCCGATCTTGGTGTCGAACAGCTTGGCGGAGTGTACGAGCGAATCCTCGACTACGCGCCGTCGATATCACCCGGGCACGACGATTCGCTCACTTTGAAAAGGATCGGACGCCGGAAAGCGACTGGCACCTACTACACGCCCCGGGCACTCACTGAATTCCTGGTTCGCCGTGCACTCGCACCGCTCGTCAGGGACGCACCCGCCGAGAAGATTCTCTCGCTGCGCATCGTCGATCCGGCAATGGGGAGCGGCGCATTCCTGGTTGCTGTCTGTCGGTATCTTGCGGCCGCTTACGAAGCTGCGCTGATTCGCGACGGCGCGATGTCGTCCGACGGCGTCACTGAGGGCGGGCGGGCGGCTTTCCGGCGCGTCATCGCACAACGATGCCTCTTTGGTGTCGATGTCAACCCGATGGCAGTTCAGCTCGCACGATTATCGTTGTGGCTCGCCACGCTTGCGCGCGACAAGCCGCTCACATTTCTGGATCATCATCTACGCGTCGGCAACAGCCTCGCCGGCGCATCAATTGAGGACGTGCTGCGGCGCCCAGGGTGCAATGCGCGAGCAATTGCGTCGCGGGCGCAGTTACCGTTATTCGATCTCGATCTGCTGGATCGAGACATGACGACAGTTATCGCGACGCGTCTTTCACTCGCCCTCGCGCCGGATGACAGTGTCGAACAGGTCCGGACCAAGGAACGCCTGCTCGCGTCATTACAAAGTGACGGCAGTCCGCTCACGCCATGGCAGCGTATCGCGAACCTGTGGTGCGCCGACTGGTTCTCGACTGCGGGACAACTCCGCGTGGCAAAAGCGTTCGAGCCTCTCGTTGATGAAATCCTTGGACGCGCGCGCGTCCTTCCCCCACATCTGTCAAAGCCGCTCCTCGATCATGCGCAAAGCGTCGCCGCGCGGGAACGGTTCTTCCACTGGCCGCTGGAATTTCCTGAAGTATTTCTTGACGGCGCACCTGGTGCGGAAGCCGGATTCGACGCGGTCATCGGGAACCCACCATGGGAAGTCCTCCGCGGCGGTGGAAAGTCTCCCGGCGACACCGCCCTCACGACGTTCTCGCGCCAGTCGGGCACATATCGATGGCAGGGTGAGGGACACGCGAATCTGTATCAGCTGTTCCTGGAGCGAGCGCTCGCAGTGACCCGGCCGGGCGGCCGAATCGCGATGGTCGTGCCGTCCGGGTTTGCGCTGGACCACGGATGCGCGCGACTGCGCGCGGCGCTCCTGGATCGAACGTCGGTCGACACGTTCGTTACGGTCGAAAACCGCGAGGCACTGTTTCCCATTCATCGAGGGCTGAAGTTTCTGCTCGTCGCGGCGACCCGCGGGCCACGCACCATCATGATTCCCTGCCGATCGGCGATTCGATCCGGATCAGACCTGGAGCGGATTCCGGATCTTGGCGACGACAACGCCGTCGATTTACCGCGCTCGGTCATCGAGCAGTTTTCCGGCGAGCAGCTCGCCATCCCCGAGGTTCGAAGCAGCACTGATGTTGGCATACTCGGCGCCACGGTGTTTCGCTTTCCGGCAGTCTCGTCAGCACAAGGATGGAACGTCAGGTTTGGCCGCGAGCTGAACGCGACCGACGATCGAGAACATTTCGTCGCGCGGCGAACGCGACGATGCCTGCCAGTTCTGGAGGGGAAACAGATTCAACCTTTCATCGCCAACGTCGGACAAGTGACCCGGTACATTGCCGACACGGATGCGGCGCGTCTGCTTCATTCGAACGGCTTCAGGAGCCCTCGCCTCGCGTATCGCGATGTCGCATCCGCGTCGAACCGTCTGACACTGATCGCAGCCATCGTTCCGGGGAACGTCGTCACGACTCACACGTTGTTTTGTCTGAAGGGCGACGTTGAGCACGACGTGCACCTCTTCCTGTGCGGGATCTTCAACAGCTTTGTCGCGAACTATCTCGTTCGGATGCGCGTCGGCACGCACGTCACGGTTGCAATCATGGAACGCCTGCCGGTGCCGCGGCCCTCAACCGATTCATCAGCGTTTCTCAGCCTCGTCGCACTGACAAATCGCGTAACGACGACTCCGGGCAACGAACGAGCGGCCGCCAAGATTCAAGCAGCGGTCGCGCACTTGTATCAGTTGAGCCCTTCGGACTTTCAACATGTGCTCGATACGTTTCCTTTAGTACCTCTTAGCGATCGTCAGGCCGCGATGCAGTGCTTCTTGCGACCGTGAGCGACTGTGTCTGCATTACTTACCGCGCGTGGGGCCCCCACCCGCACGCGCTCGCGCTCGGCGACTCCGCGCCTCGCGCGGGCCGCAGGCGCTTTTGATACAGTGAACCCTTGATGAACCTTCGGCATCCGCGCACGGCGGTGATCGCTATATGGGGACTCGTCGCGGTGTGTGCCGTGATACAGGTCATCGGCTGGCTTGTGCTCGGAGCGTCGCGGCCGTCGGTTTTCATCCTTCAATTCGTGACCGCGTGGATGCTGATCCTGGTTCTTGCGATCGTATCGACGCGGCGGATCGGCGGCCTGAGCCGGACCATCACCCAGCACGAGCAGGCACGGACCGCCACGCTCGATCAGGTCGAGCAGCTGGAGATCCGGAACGCCATCCTGCAAATCATCTCGCGATCGGTTGACGTTCCGCTGGCGTTCCAGGCGCTGGCGCAGCGAATCGTCGGGCTCGTACCGTGCGACCGCGTCGGCCTTGCGCTCCTGTCTGATGACGGCAAAGAGTTTCAGACCTACACGGCCAGGGTCAACATGGTCGAGCGCCGCGCCCGCCCGCGTCCCGACGTGGTGTTCAAAGCTGAACGCACCGCGCTCGGCGCGGTGGTTCGATCACGCGAACCGCTGATTATCAACGACACCAGCGTCGGAGCGGCGGATTTCCTCGACATCAACGTGCTCCACACCGCAGCGCTCGGTTCGGCGCTGATCCTGCCGCTGGTTGCGAAGGGGCGGGCCGTAGGCACCCTGAATGTCGTCTCGCGCCAGACCAACGCGTTCAATCAGCTCCACGTTGACGCACTGCTGCCGGTTGCCGAGATCTTCGCGGTTGCATACGTGGCGCAACATCTTCAGGTTGCGATGGGCAAGTATCAAACGATGGAGGCGATGTCGGAGCTGACGCTGTCGATTGCCGCCGAGATCAACAGCGCCCTTCAGACAATCATCGGACACTGCGATCTCCTCGAACGTGGCTATCCCGATCCCGATCTGCAGCGCGATCTCGCAACCATCGTCCGCCAGGCGCAACGCATCACCACGCTGCTCGAGCGCATGCGCGCGGCCGCACAGGAACGTCTGAAGGAAATGGCGGATGCGGTGAATCAGGGAGGCATCCCGTCGAGTCCGGAGGCTTACGGGAAAGCTGAAATTAGTTAAAACGGAAAAGGCAAAAGGCAAAAGGCAAAAGGAAAGGCGCTTTTCCCTTTCTATCGTCGCAGAGCGACCACCAGCGTCACCGACAACTCGAAAAGCACCAGGATCGTCACCGCCGCAAAGAACCACTGACGCATCACGACGTATTCGGTAAACGAGACGATCACTCGCAGAATCGGCGTCGACATCAGCACGACGAGACCTGCGTTCAGCGCCCACACTGCTGCGGTCATGTGTGAGCTCGAAAGCCACAGCGCAAGGCCTGTCGCCAGCAGGGCGGCGCTGATGGTCACGCCGGTCAGCAACAGGTGCCCGAGACGCACCTCGAGCCGCGCCAGCGACGGAGCGTCGTCGGTGATCACAGTGTCCTCCGCAGATAAATGATGCTGACGAGCATCAACACCATCGCCATCAGGAGCTTCAGCCATTTGGACCGGGCGCGCGCACCGAACCAGAGGCCGCCGCGCGATCCGACGAGAACACCGAGCACCGCCGCGCCCGCGAGCGGCGGGTTGACGTAACCATTGGCGTACTGAATCGGCACCGACGCGACTGCCGTCACGCCAATCATCAGCGAGCTGGTGGCCGCCGCAACCCGCATCGGGACACCGCACCACGCGGTGAGCACGGGTACTTTGAGAATGCCGCCGCCGATGCCAAACGCGGCCGACACGTTGCCGGCAATAAACGAGACGAACAACGCGAGCGGCAGCCGCCGCACTCGATAGACGACGTCGCCGCCGCTTTCCTCATCGTGAAATCTGCCGCCAAGCTGGCCTGGATCGATTGTGGCGTCCTCGGTCACGTTGCGCCGCTCGAGGCGCGTCAACATGAGAATCGCAATCAGTGCCGCGATTCCGGCAAAGCCGCGCTCCAGGGTGATGTCGGATATATGTGAAATGGTGAGACCCGCCGCCACACCGCCGGCGGCCGACGCCACCTCGAGAAGCATGCCAAGGCGGAGGTTGATCAGATTGCGGCCGGTCGTGCCCGCCGAGACGGCGCTCGATGTCGCGATCACCGTGACCAGGCTGATCGCCGCGGCGGTCTTGAAATCGAGACCAAACCAGGCATTCAGAAAGGGCACGAGAAATACGCCGCCGCCGAGTCCAAGCAATGCACCCATGATTCCGGCGACGGCGCCCGAAGCCATGACGATGGCGACAACGGAAGGAGTCAGAGTCACATCGGAGTAAGAGGAACAACCATCGCACCGGTGCTATGATCGAAATGCACCTGCACGCTGGATTCTACTCGATGTTTCAGCGGTACTTTGATAGTGGCCTGGCGCAAGCTTCCTACCTGCTGGCGTGTGATCGCACGCGCGCAGCAATCGTGATCGATCCGAGACGCGATGTCGACGTCTATGTGGCGGCCGCGGCACAGTCAAATCTAAAAATCGTTGCGGCGATCGAGACGCATATTCACGCCGACTTCGTGTCTGGTGCGCGCGAGCTGCAACCGATCGGCGCGGAGACAATTGCAGGACCCGGCTCGTTGTTGAAGTTTCCCGCTCGTGAACTGAAACACAACGAGCGCGTCACGTTGGGCGATCTGTCACTCCAGTTCCTTCATACTCCGGGCCACACGCCGGAGCACATCTCGATCATCAGCGAACACCCCGGAGAACCACGACGCGTGTTTACCGGCGACACACTGTTCGTCGGCGCTGTCGGCCGACCCGATCTGCTGGGCGAGGCTCTGATGCGACGGCTTGCCGGCCAGTTGCACGATTCGCTCTTTCATACGTTGCTCACGCTTGGCGACGACGTGCAGGTGCATCCTGGACACGGCGCAGGATCCCTCTGCGGTGCCGGTATCGGCGCCGAGCCGTTTTCAACGATCGGCCACGAACGTACCTCCAATCCGCTCCTCGCCCATAGGGATCGCGACCGGTTCATCGCTTCCGTACTCGGCGACCTCCCGGAAACGCCGCCGTATTTCGTGCGGATGAAACGATTGAATGCGGAGGGTCCGCCTCTGCTCGATCTCGCGCGCGGCTATCGCGGCATTCCTCCCCTCGATCTTGATACGGCAGCACGCGCGGTGCGCGCGGGCGCCGTGCCGATCGATCTCTGCGACGACGACGCGGTGTGCGGCGAACATATCGCAACGGCGCTGCGGATGGCGTTTGGACCGAAGATCGGCTACTGGGCCGGCTGGGTGCTTCCCGAACGCAGCCGGATCGTTCTCCTCACGCCTGATCCGTCGCGGGCTGCCGAAGCCGGACGCCAGTTGCTGCGAGTCGGGTTCGACACCATCGATGGATACGTCGCGTCGCCGGCGAGCGCGTGGCGAGCGGCCGGATTTCCCGTGTCGCGGGTGACGCAGATCTCGGTCGCCGAACTTCGTGAACGCGGGAGCGCGCTGACGCTCATCGACGTGCGCTCCGAGCGCGAGTGGAACGCCGGCCACGTCGACGGTGCGATTCACATCCCCATCGGCGACGTGAATACACGCAGTGGAGATCTGAATAAGAACAAGCCGATTGCAACCATTTGTGAAGGTGGATATCGCTCGATGCTGGCCGCTAGCATGCTGATGCGCGCCGGCTTTACAAATGTATTGAACGTCGCTGGTGGCATGACGGCGTATCGAAACAGTGTTGAACATGAGAAACGAGAGAACCGGGAGCCAGGTCGTTAATCTTCTTCAGCTACGATAGGCTCTCGCTCTCCAGTTTCTGCTGTTTAAAGTTCTTCCATTCGAATCTTCAGGCCTGCTTTCACGCGCGCCGCTGTGGTCGATCCATCCGAGAGTGCGCGATACAATAGTTCTGTTCCAACAACCCAATGGCACTCAGCAAGGGGCAGCGCCTCGCACAATATGAAGTTCTGTCGCCGCTCGGATCGGGCGGAATGGGTGAGGTCTATCGCGCCAGGGATCTAAGACTCGATCGTGAAGTCGCGATCAAGGTCATGGCCGAGCACGTCGCCGCGGATCCTGAAATGCGACGACGGTTCGAAACGGAAGCGAAGGCGGTCGCTGCCCTTTCTCATCCCGGCATTCTCTCGATCTACGAGCTCGTGGTCGTCGAGGGAATTCCCGTTGCCGTGATGGAGCTGCTCGAGGGCGAGACGCTCCGGCAGCGGCTGCGGCGAGGTGCGCTCGAGTGGCGCGACGCCGTGCGGATCGCGGCGAAGGTCGCAGAGGGACTGGCGGCCGCGCACGCCAAAGGCGTCGTGCACCGAGATTTGAAACCCGACAACGTCTTTTTGACATCTGCCGGCCTCGTGAAAATTCTCGACTTCGGCCTGGCGCTGCAGAGACTGGATGCCGCTGCAACCATCGCACAGACAGCGCAGGGTGTGATTCTCGGCACCTTCGGGTACATGTCTCCAGAGCAGGTGCTCGGTGAACGCGTCGATGGCCGCAGTGATGTGTTCGCGGCGGGCTGCGTGCTGTACGAAATGCTGACCGGGCGGCCGCTCTTCACCGGCTCGACGCCGCAGGAAATCATCGCCGGTGTGGTGCACGAACGCACTGGCGAGATTGGCGAATTCGATCCTGGCGCCCCGGCGGAACTTCGCGCCATCGTGGCACGCGCGCTCGCAAGGGATCCGGCTCGCCGATTCCAGTCGGCGCAGGATCTCGGCATGGCGCTCGGAAGCCTTCTGACCGGATCGGCGGCCTCGTCAATCACGCGAAGGCCGCGAACGCGAGGCAAGTCTCTCGCCGTGCTGCCCTTTGTCAACGCCGGCGCAGATCCGGCGCTCGAGCACGTCGCCGACGGTATCACCGAAAGCATCATCAACAGCCTGTCGCAGCTCTCAGGTATTCGAGTCGTTCCGCGGAGTCTTGCTTTCCGCTACAAAGGTCTACAGGCGGATCCGGCAACGGTGGGCCTCGCATTGAATGCGCGGACGATCCTGACCGGCCGCGTGACGCAGTATGGCGATGTGCTGAATATTCAGGCCGAACTCGTCGACACGCGCACTGAATCGCAGCTCTGGGGCGAACAATTTCGTCAAAGCACGCGGGATCTGCTCACCGTGCAGGAAGAGATCGCGTGGCAGATCTCGGAAGCATTGCGATTGAAGCTGACGGGCGAGCAGAAAAAGAAACTGCAGAAGCGAGCAACGGTCAATCCGGACGCATATCAGGAATACCTGCGCGGCCGATATCACTGGAATAATTTCTCGCCCGACAGTCTGCGGCGCGCGCGCGAACATTTCGAACGGGCCGTGTCTCTCGATCCGACCTACGCCCTGGCGTATGCGGGACTTGGCGATGCGTTCGGCGCAATGGCCTACTATGGGCACATCGCGCCGGCAGAAGGATTCCCTCGAGCTGCCGCAGCCGCCCGCCGCGCACTCGAACTGGATCCCGAGGTCGCGGATGCGCACGTCACACTCGGCATAGAGCGTTTGTTTTGGGGATGGGACTGGCCAGCTGCCGAACGCGAACTCCAAACGGCCGTTCGCCTGAACCCCAAGCTGGCGTTAGCCCACTCGGTGTATGGACTGATTCTCGCGGTTGGCGGCCGAAAGGAGGACGCGCTGAAGGAGGCCTTGTACGCGCGAGAGCTGGATCCGCTGTCACTGTTTATCAACGTCGGTGTCGCATGGGTTCATCATTTCGGCGAACGTCCGGCAGACGCGATGCACGAAGCGCTAAAGGCTCGGGAGATCTTTCCAGGGTTCGAGGAAGCCGGAAATGTCCTGAGTGCGTCGTACGAGGCGCTCGGACGTTATGAAGAGGCCGCAGCAATCATCGCGCAGCAGCCATGCTGGGGATTGCCAATCGATGGCGCCGCGCTGCTCGAGGCGTTTCGAGCGGGCGGGCCGAAAAGTTACTGGCGCAAGCGCCTCGAATTGATGGAACCGCTATCCTCCACGGCGCCTCCCATCATTTACTTTGCGCGCGCGATTGTTCATCGTTATCTCGACCAGCGCGACGAAGCATTGGATGATGTTGAAAGGATGGTTGACGCGCATCTGGGTGCGTGTGTCTTCCTCGGCGTCGATCCAAGTCTGGCACCGCTTCGCGATCACCCACGCTATCAGGCACTGCTCAAGCGGGTGGGAGTGAGCCCGCAGCGTACGGTTTCAGCAGCGCATACAGCGTCGACATAATCGGCGCTGGAATTCCCACCTTCGCCGCCCGGCGCACGACCGAGCCGTGCAGCGCCTCAACCTCAATTCGCTTTCCCTGCGACAGATCGATCAGCAATGACGAGCGCATGGTGCCGGGAATGCCGCTGACATAGGCGGCGATTCGGTCGATAACGTCCGACCGAACGGGAACGCCTTCGGCGCGCGCAACCCGCTCGACCTCGCGGCATCCTTCGAGAAACTGCGAGCGAATGACGGGGTCCGACCACAAAGGCCCTATCGGCAAGCGGGCGGCGCCGGTGAAACCGGCAAGCGTCACGAGAAAGATAAACTTCTCCCAGATCGGAGCCCGGCCATCGTCGACCGCTTCCGACTGGATGTCGGCGCCATCGAGCACATCGTGAATGGCGCGGACCCTCGCGGAAAGCCGTGGCAGCTCACCGAAGACCTCTCCAAACACGATGCGGCGATGGATCCCTGTCTGCTCGATGATCCCTGGCGATGCCAAAGCTGTCGCGATATAGGTCGTGCCGCCGATCACTGGAGCCTCGCCGATGACCGCCGAAACATCCTGGGGACTGTCGACGCCATTCTGAATCGTGAGCACTGCGGAGTCTCGGCCGAGCATGGGAGTTATGAGCGGCAGCGCGGTCGTATTGTCGTAGGTCTTCACCGCGACGACCACGACATCGACTGGTCCAACTCGTGCGGTGTCCTCTTCTGCCGGCGCCTTCACCGAAAAATCGCCGAGCGCTGCGCTTCGCACATGGAGTCCACGCTCACGGATGGCGGCGAGGTGCGCGCCCCGCGCGATGAACGTCACGTCATGACCCGCTCGCGCGAGCTTCGCTCCGTAATAGCCACCGACCGCCCCGGATCCGAGAATCGCAAAACGCATATTTACTCCGAGGGGCTTCGCCCCTCGGACTCCCCTTGTATCTTTACTTCCATTCGATCACGGACGCGGTAGCTCGTGACTCCCCTGGTCTCCACACCGTCGTGTCGCCTGAGCGCCGTGTCCGCGCATCGACGGTCAGAGCTC
>JBKPSH010000120.1:0-26182 GCA_046734955.1 Acidobacteriota bacterium | reverse complement strand
GTCTTTTCCGTTGCGCGCCGCTTCGATCCCGAACTCGATGCCTTTCTGATCGCGGACGCCACCCGACCCGTCCAGACGCAGGCCGGCCTGACCGTTCTGCCGAATTACAGCTTCAACGACAAGCCTGCCATGGATGCTTTCCTGATCCCGGGCGGCTTCGGGACGAGGCAGGAGATGTACAACCGGCGGCTCCACGAATTTGTTCGTTCGTTGCCGGAGACGACATTGCTCGCGAGTGTGTGCACCGGGTCCTGGGTGTACGGGCGCATGGGTCTCCTTGACGGTCTCTGCGCAACGAACCGCAAGGAGCCCGATGGCGTCGAGGCCTCCGGCTTCGGCAAGGTACCGATCGATCGGCTGGCTGAGATCGCTCCAGCATGTCGGATCAGCCGCGCGCGGGTTGTCGACGCGGGGCGAATCGTCACGGCCGGCGGCATCGCGTCGGGGATGGAGCTCGGATTCCATCTCCTGCGGCGTGCCGGCTATGACGAAGATTTCATTTCGGAGGTCGCGCGCGTGATGGAATATCACCACGCCTATGAGCTCTATCGCAGCGACTTCGAACTGGCAACGGAGGTGGCGCGGGTGAGCGCCTGACGAATGATGACGGTGAATGGCTGTGTCGCGCGATTGGATTGGACTAGCGATCATGTCATGAATTGGCACTGGAGAAAGACCTCTCGCCTCGATAGCTTTACGAGGTGTTCATCTTGGTGCGAGAGGGGAGATGAAAGGTGCCGGACTGACGAAGGCGCACGTTGTTGTGCTCGAACACTACATCGTGCGTCACACGTACTCGCGCAACACGCGCAGGCTCGACTCTCGCTGGGGTCATGCACTTGCGAGTGACTCCATCCCTTGGTATCGAATCATCAGCACGGAGGAGCGATGCACAGAACTCTGACGGCTGGAGCCATTGCAGTACTACTGTTCATGGTCACAACGGCCCAGGGCAAACAGGCGTCTCGGGCAACAAACAAGCCGCAGCCTTTGCCTCGAGATCTGGAGACGCAATTGGCGCTCAGTGCGTTACCTCCACACCTCAGAGATCAGGCGACGGTCTATGTGCTCAACCCCGACAAGGGGTTCGAGATCGCTCGCCACGGCACCAATGACTTCCATACGCTGGTCGCCCGAACGGGCGACGATGCGATGCGCGGTTCGTGGACACTGAAGGATTATCGCGATGACATTCTGTATCCGATTTCGTTTGACGGCGCCGGCGCGAAAGAACAGCTGCGCGTCTTTCTCGACATCGCTGAGATGCAGGCGAAGGGGACACCGGCGCGGGAGTTGAAGAAGCTCATTCAAGATCGCTATCGGACGAACTACTACCATCCACCCGAACGCGCTGGCGTGTCATACATGCTCGCGCCAATTGTCAGAGGCTACACGAATCCGGACGTCAATGACGATGTCGCCACGCTGAACTTTCCCCACATCATGCACTACGCGCCGAACATATCGCCTGGCGACATCGGCGCCGCCCCGATCAAACCCGCAGATCTTCAGTTCATCACCGAGCATGGACACTGGCAGACGACTCCGTACCCGTTTCTCATCCTGCACGGACCGCACGGATACATGGTCCAGCCGATTGGGCAGGCTGAAGCGGCCGCGATCACCAAGCAGTACCAGCCGATGCTCACGCGTCTGTGTCAAATGAAGTCGCTGTGGTGCTTGAAATCATGAACAGGTGCGGGAGAGGGACGTGAATTGGTCGCCAGGAGAAGACGAATCAGCGGGAGACGGAGGGAAACCGATGGGTAAGGGCACGATGAACAACCTGGGGGTGCCTGCGGTAGTCGATCGCGGCACGTTTCAGACGGCCGTCGACGATCTCAGGGATCGAGAGAAAGCGCACACGAGAGAGGGCGACGCGATTGCCGCCGCGCGGCGGCGATTGCCGATGGTGGAGGTGGATCCGACGATCACCGTGATTGGCACCCATGGTCCGGTGGCGCTGTTCGACGTGTTCGAGGGGCGGCGGCAGTTGATTGCCTACTACTTCATGTGGCACACCGGCCATCCTGCACCCGAGCAATGCGAGGGCTGCACGTGGGTGACCACCCAAATCGCGGAGCTCTCCTATCTTCATTCTCGCGACATCACCTTTGCAGTCTTCTGTCAGGGACCGTACGCAGAGAGTGCTCGTTACCGCGATTTCATGGGCTGGCAAATCCCCTGGTACTCCGCGCAGGGTCCGTCGCTGAACGCGCTACTTGCCGGTCGTCGCCAGAACACCATGTATCTGATGTGTTATCTCCGAGACGGCAACAAGGTCTTCGAAACCTACTGGACGACACGCCGCGGCGTCGAAGCCATGGACTACAGCTACGCGCTCATGGACCTCACCGTCTACGGACGTCAGGAGTCGTGGGAAGACTCGCCCGCCGGATGGCCACAGCAGTGCACCTATACGCGGACGAAGAGCGGCGCGCCCACATGGGAACCTGAGTGGCCGGGTGGACGCCCGATCGCTCAATGGCCGCGTGTGGATGCCGGACGCTCCGACGATCTCGGCAACGCGTCGCCGCACGCGCCTGGAGCAACGCACTCGTAAAAGAACGGAGGGGCCGAGCTGCGATGGTGAAATCAGCGACGCTGCAGATTCGCGGCCTGAGTATCGCGACGAGTTCTTCGTGCTCGCTCCGGACCTGCCGGACATCGGCGATTCGCGTGGAGGGAATGTCGGGCTCGTGTCGCGCCGCTCGAAGGGCCGCCCGTTCGCGGTGTTGGGCTTCACGTGGTACGCCGCCGAAGTGGCAACGCAGCGGGGAGCGTCGGTCGTCGGCGTTGACTTCGCGCCAGCGATGGTGCGTCTGGCACTGGCGCGACTCCCGACGCTGCCGTTCCAGACGGCCGAAGCTCTGGCGCTGCCCTTTGGCGCCGCTTCGTTCGACGCGGTCGTCATGAACTTCGGGCTGCTCCACGTGTCAGTTCCGGAGCGGGCGGTAAGCCCGCGGCTACCGTCTCTGCCGGGGACTTCGAACCGGAAACGTGATTGCCCGCTGCTCATTTCTTCGTCGCTATGTACAGGTGAACGCTGCCCCAGCCGCCCACCTCGCGTTCCTCGTACGGCAGTCGAGTCGCGGCGAACAACTGACGCATGTCGCGGATCACGTCTCCGGCAATCGCCCAGATACGCGTCACTTGAGTTCCGAGCCAGTTTCCGTCCGCGAGGAAAGTTCACATCAAGGAGTACCAGACGACCTCCCGGGCGGAGAACGCGTTTCATCTCGTTCAACGCGGCTTTTCCATCGGGATATCCGGAGAAGGCCATGGTGTTGACGACCGTGTCCATGCTGCCGGTTGCATACGGGAGCGCGGCGACGTCAGCCTGCACCAGATGGGCCGTGAGCCCGTTTTGTCTGAGGTTGCGACGCGTGATGCGAATCATCCTGGCGTTGTAGTCGATGCCATACACCGTGAACCGCTCCGCGTATCGCGTCACCAGATAGCGAGTGCCGAAGGACACCTCCAACACGCGGGGACCCTGCAGATACGGAAGCACGGCGCTCAACCAGCTGCCCCATAGGGGAAAGATCCTGACGAGGACGTCGTAGGCGGGAGCGAAACGCGAGTAAAAGGCATCGAAGCGGCTTGTGAAGCGCGTGGGATCCGTCGGTTCATCGGAGTAAACCTGCCTCCACCGCACCATGCTTCGACTCGCACGCCTCCGTGTTGATCCGCCTGAGAAGAATGTGCAACGCCCGCCGTCAAGACGATCGCGGTCCGAGCCCGCAGGGCTGGATCGAATTACAGCGATTGCAGGAAAGCGACCGCCTGTGCGGCGCCCGCCGGCAACCACACGTCATCGGCTGGGAAACCGGAACGACGCACATCGCAGGCCCTCAGCGCGCGCCGGATTCTCGCTGCCTTTCCGCGCGTGTGCCCAGAGTTCGTGCGCCTGCCACTGTGAAACACGCGATTTTCGGGTTGAATCTGACGAAGGCGGCGGTTTGCTAAACGCCGATCAGCATTGCGGCCATCGTCGTTTTTCCGCGCAAATCCGCACGCTTCAATCACTTCCACGATCGAGCGAATTGGCTGCTGTTGGCTCCGGAAGGCTAGTTTTTGCAGCTGGCAGGGACAATTTTGGGGACAGTCTCTATAACGGTTGATGGCGTCGGAACCATCGCATCACGGCGATGAACGGAAGGCCGTTGGCTGTCGTCAGCGAACTCGCGGCGCAGATCCGATGATCGCCAACGCTCCGATGATTGCTAGCGCGATGCTCCAACCAGTCAGAGCGGGTCCGCGCTCCGCTCAATTCTTCGAAGGCCGCGCAGTCCTGACGATCCGCGCAACTAAGACCGCCAACGGTGCCGCGACGAAGCTGAGTAACGCACCCATCTTCGTCTCAGCAAGCGCCTGCCCTTCAGGAAACGCCGCCGTTGCGAAGAAGAGCGCGACCGTGAACCCGATTGATGCAGCGACGCCCACGATCAACACGTCAGCGACTCGCAGCCCGGGTGGTAGATGCGCACCGGCGCCGCGGGCGACCGCCGAAAACACCAGAATGCCGAGTGGCTTGCCGAACAGAAGCCCAGCGAGTACGTAGTAGGTGCCAGGCCCAATCTGTGTGAACGGGACTCCCGCATTCGCAAGCCCGAAGAACAGAAGGACAAACTGGACCGGCGTTGTCCACCAGTGTTCGAAACGATTCAGCGTGTCGAGCCGCTTCGCCTCACGTGAATCGAACAGACCGAGATCGCGGCGGCTGTGCGGTATCAGTGGAACGATCGGGACCAACGCCAGCGCCGGATGAAACCCGCCGAAGTGCAACGCGGCCCACGACAGGCATCCAGGCCCCACCACGTACGGCCAGAAGCTGTGGATCCCTCGGCGCCGAAGCCAGATTGTCAACAGGGTCGCCGTCGCCATCAAACCCGCCAACGCCAGGATGGACAGGTGTCCGGCGGGATAGAACACGGCGAGGATCAGCAGCCCGAGTGCATCGTCCGCAATCGCCAGAAGCAGCAAGAACGGGATCGCCGGGTGCCCTGACGGAAAGACGATGCGCGCAACCATCGCCGAGAATGCGATATCGGTCGCGCAGGGAACCGCCCAGCCGCGCAATAGTTCCGATGGTCCGTATGTCGCGGCGAGTGTCGCGAAGATGACCGCCGGCATCACCATCCCACCCACAGCGGCAGCAAGCGGCGACAGTGCTCGACGCGGCGACGCCAAGGGCCCACCGGGCAGTGTGGCCTCGAACACTTCCTTGGCTGCCAGCGCGAAGAAGAACACCATGCCGATGTCGTTCACAACGAAACGCAACGCAAGCGCGACTCGCTCGTACGAGTTCACATCAGCGTTCGCCCAGACTACGGCAGTCGCCGTCCCCACCAGCAGTAGCAGCGAGTTGTCGAAGACAAAGCGGGCAAACCCGGGCCGACTCGTCATCGCTGGCCCTCGTCGTCCTCTCGGCTGCGGCGTACGGCCGCGTCGCGTGTCTTGGCAAACGACAGCAGAGACAGCATCAGACCTGCCAGTAGAAGAACGTGTACGAGGTCGCCAACGCCGAAGGGAATGAAGAGTCCCAGGAGCCAAGCCACCAGCAGCGCAGCAGAGCTCTTGAACAGCATCTCGCCTCCCGAGCGCGGACCGGAGCGGTCCGACGCACCAGTGGTTAGGCGAAACGCTTGGAGGATGAGAACCGGCGGATGTGCAGATGAATTGCAACCGAGCCGGACGCCCGTCTCCTCATGGTCCGCCAGTGACCACGAGGATGGCGGCCCGACCATCCAGTTGCCTGCAGCGGCAGAGCACCGCTGCACCCTTCGTCTTCCGAACTTCGATCAGTATATCGTCATCGAATCGCGACTGCTGCAAGCGCGTCTAGGCTCCCGACGCCGTCGATCCTATCGTCGATTGTGCCACCTTCTGAGGCGTTCACTTCAGCTGATATTCCTCGCGCATTTGCCCGATCGCATCTAGTTGCCGTTTCAGCGCCATTTCGTCGAGCATCTCGAGCCGCAAGCTGGTGAAGATCTTCAGGCGTGCATCCAGTTCGCGGAAGGCTTTGTTGAACGCGCGCACCTTCTCATCATCCGTGCCTTCAACGGCCGCTGGATCGTGAATGCCCCAATGTGCGGTCATCGGTTGTCCAGGCCAGACCGGACAGACCTCCTGCGCGGCGTTGTCACAGACGGTGAAGACGAAATCGAGCGGTGGCGCGTCCTGCGTTGCGAACTCGTGTGGAAGATCGCTCTCACGGATCGCCGCTGCTACTGTGGCGACGTCGTATTCGACTCGTACGAATTCAGCTTGCGCGCGCACCGCGTTGAGAACGGCATAGCACGCGCGTCGGTCGCCGTCCTTCGGTTTGCCGACGGAGCCCACGTTGAGAAAGAGCACCCCGTCGACCACTTTCGCGTACGGTTTGTGCGTGTGTCCGAAAACAATGATGTCGGCGTTCGATGATGCGGCGAGCCGTTGAAAGCTCGAGGTCGGCCGGTCCTCGAACAGATACTGATTGATCTTGCGCGGACTGCCGTGGACGAGGACGACACGCCGGCCGTCGGCCTCGAACCGGATTTCAGGCTTCAGCGTTCGCAGAAATGCCTTGTTGTCGGCGGTGACATGCGCCTTGGTCCATCGGAGGGACTGGTCGCCGCGGCGCCTCTCTTCCTGCTCGCGGTACGCACATCCACACTCATCGCGCTCGAAGCCCACTCCGTCGTCGTAGTTCCCCATAATCGTCGGGATAGCTTCGTGGCGAATTCGCTCGACAACTTCGTTTGGGAACGGCGCGTAGCCGACGAGATCACCGAGACAATAGACAGCGTCCGGTTGTTGCGAGCGAACGTCCGTCAGCACAGCATCGAGTGCCGGAAGGTTTCCATGAACGTCGCTGAAGATCGCGATACGCATGATTACCCTCGTCGCCGCTTTTCCATTCGGTCTCGCCCGTGCGGGACGACGACGCGATCCGCAACCGTCGGGAGCGCCGGAACCAACCACCGAAACAGCGCGGTCGCGCCAAGCGCGCCTACGACTTGGCCGAGCCAGAAACCTGGCACATCTACAGGCCGGATGCCCGCGAACGTATTGGTCATCGAGCGCGCCAGGGTGACGGCAGGATTGGCGAACGACGTCGACGCGGTAAACCAGTACGCGGCCGTGATGTAGGTGCCGACCGCAAACGGGACGGCATCAGCACGCCGGCGAACGCAGCCCCAGATCACAAAGAGCAGTCCAAACGTCGCGACCACCTCGCTCAGAATCTGAGGGAATCCGGCTCGCGCATGTTGAGACGACGCGAAGACGGGCTCGCCGAACATCACGTCCGCCAACGCGACCCCGACAATCGCCCCAAGCGTTTGCGCGACCACGTACGCGGCGGCCTGTGACCATCGCAGGCCGCCTTGTGAGGCGTCGGCGATCGATACGGCCGGATTGAAGTGTGCGCCGGAGATCGGACCGAAGGTCAGAATCAAGGCGACAAGCGCCGCGCCGGTGGCGATGGTATTCGCGAGGAGTGCGACGGCGACGTTGCCATTCGCCAGTCGGTCGCCCATGATGCCCGACCCAACCACTGCGGCAAGTAGTAGCCCGGTGCCAACGAACTCCGCGACAAGTGGACGGCTGGGCATCATCTACTGGACCTCTTCCCAGCTTCGCCATTGCAGGCGTTCCTTGAGTGCGGTCGCCGTCTTCATGCGTTTCTGCTCGTTCGCCTCGCGATTGGCCTTCCAAGTCTCACTCGCGATCTCTGTCAGATCCTGTTGAATCGACTGGCACACGACATCGAGCCATGCGTTGTTGCGGGAGGCCGCTTCGGCATACAGCGGGCGCACCTGTTCGGCCTGCTCTCTGGACTTCGCCTTGATCTCGCGCAGTCCGTTTTCCGCCGCCTTACGCCGTCCGTCTGCGTCGGTTAGCGCCTTATCGACATTCGCAGCGATCAATAGGGCGCTCGTACCAGCAAGAACCAGAAGCGCCGCGACGATGGTCTGGTGAAACCTCGTCTTCATCTCCACTCCTTTCGCGGCATTCGCATAGCGAATGTCATATGGCCAAAAAAAGACTCACGTCGGACAGCAGCCACCGCGCTTCCGAACCGCTCGTGCTCTCATCGCGTCGCTCGACATCTCCGGGACATCACGAAAACAACGACCTAAACATTCGAGCAGCTTCGTGTGGAACGAGGGCATATTCGCGTAAGCGAATTACATCCGACCTGTCGCGATCGGGTCAACGACAACCGTGTAAACAACCGTGCTTGACACGAGAGGACACGATCTATATAGTTGTTAGTAACAACCATGATGCGAACGACATCTCAGGCCCCCGAAGCGAAGGAAGCCGCGCTTGACCGTGACGCGATGGCGTTGCAGCAAGCCGTCGCCGACCTGGTGCGCGTCTATCAGTTCCGTGATCGCGATTGCATCTGCTGCCACGACGTCTCGGTCACGCAGTGCTACGCATTGGAGACGTTAGTCGAGTACGGGCCGATGCGACTGAGCGCATTGGCGGAGCGCCTGTTCCTCGACAAGAGCACGACGAGCCGCGTGGTGAACACATTGGTGCGGAAGGGATACGTGGAGCATCGAGCGGATGCCACCGATGGACGCGCGATGCTGATCAACGCCACGCGACAGGGACAGCGGCTGTGTACACGGATTACATCGGATCTCGTTGAGCAGCAGAAGCAGTTGTTGGGGGACCTGGCCCCCGAGGTTCGTGCCGGGGTTGTCCAGGTGATTCAGCGGCTCGCGCACGCGGCGGATGCACGATTTCGCTCCGGCGTGACCGCCGGATGCTGCGCGCCGGACAGCGAAGGCGCGACGTGCGGGTGATTTTTTTGTCGCCAATTAGTTGTTGATAACAATCAGTTACGAAGGAGACGATCATGTCCACCACGCAGGTTCAGGATGCAGTTCGGGAGAAGTACGGTGAGATCGCGCGCTCGGTCGGCGCAAAAGGATGTTGCGGCCCCACAGCTTGTGGGTGTGGCGACCCCATCACGTCGAACCTGTACTCGAACGCCGAGACCGCGGGCCTTCCCTCAGAGGCGGTGGCCGTGTCGCTCGGTTGCGGCAACCCCACTGCGCTCCTCGATCTGAAAGCCGGCGAGACCGTCCTGGACCTCGGGTCTGGTGGTGGCATCGATGTGCTGCTGTCAGCGAAGCGCGTCGGACCGAACGGCAAAGTGTATGGCCTGGACATGACCGACGACATGGTCGCGCTCGCTCGTGAGAATCAGCGAAAGGCCGGCGCGACGAACGTCGAGTTCCTGAAGGGCACCATCGAAGCCATCCCGCTCCCCGACAACTCTGTGGACGTGATCATCTCCAACTGCGTCATCAATCTCTCGGTCGACAAGGATGCGGTGCTCCGCGAAGCGTTCCGCGTCCTGAAGCCCGGCGGTCGCTTCGCCGTATCGGACGTCGTCATTCGTGGCGAGGTCCCGCCGGAGATTCGTCGGAGTCTGGAGCTCTGGGTGGGTTGCGTCGCGGGCGCCCTTCGCGATGACGACTACGTCTCCAAGCTGAAGGCCGCCGGCTTTACCGAGGCCGTGGTCGAGCCGTTGCGCGTGTATCAGGTCGACGGCGCGCGCGCGCTTCTCGCCGCGGCCGGTGTGAACGTGGATCGTATCGCTCCTGAGGTGGATGGCAAGGTCGCCAGTGCGTTCATCCGCGCGCGCAAGCCCGAAGCAAAGGCGTGCTGCGGACCAACCTGCTGCTCGTAGGAGAGTGCGTCTGCGCAGAGACGATCCGATGAACGTGCACATCACACGAGCATCCCAGGCCGACAGGCCGTCGATTCTACAGCTGCTGCGGGACAGCGGACTGCCGATCGATGGCCTGGTCGACCATCTGAACACCGCACTGGTCGCTCGCGACGGCGCCGCTATCATCGGCTTCGCCGCAGTCGAAATCTATGCTGACGGTGCGCTGCTCCGTTCGGTGGCCGTTGTCCCACCGGCACGAGGCCACGGCGTGGGAGAGCGACTCACCGAGGAGGCGGTCGCACTGGCGCGCTCGCTTCGGACACCGGCAGTGTATCTGTTGACGACCACGGCCGAGTCGTACTTCCCGAGGTTCGGATTCGTCCAGACAACGAGAGACCTCGTGCCTACGGGGGTTCAGCAGTCCATCGAATTCCGTTCAGCGTGTCCTGCGACCGCTGTCGTGATGCGCAAAGCCCTGAACGAAAGCGAGGGAAATAGAGATGCGTCGCGTCAGTGAATCAATCAATTCTCAGGCGAGCACCCGTACATCCCCAAAGCGGCAGTTTTCGCTGACATCGTTCCGCGAGGCACAGCGCATCGTCGTACGGGCATGCGGCCGGCTGATTCTCGGGCAAGGTGCAGACCAGGATCTCTGGGCGGCGCATGTGGACCAGACGACGGCGACGACCGTAGCGCTCGATCTGTCGTGCGTCGACGACGTCGACGCCCAAGGGCTCGGCCTGCTCGCAGGTCTCGTTGATCGCGCTCGAGTACGTGGAACGACCGTGTGGGTGATGTCGGCGAGCCGCGTCGTTCAGCGTCTTGTGAAAATGGCGCACCTGGATCAAGTACTGCCGGGCACTTGGCATAAACCGATGGAATTCCCGACTGCAGTGCCGGTCGCGCGCGCCTACAGCGCTCGGCGCGGAATTCCAGCGTGCGTGTGTGTGTCGAGAGTGCCTCCGCCGCTTAGAGGATCCACAACCGCCCCGGAAGCGGCGGGATGATCGCGCCAGCGTGATGACGCCCGAGCGCGGTGCCAGATTTGGCAACAGTTCCGAAAACGCCGATCAGACTCTCGGCCACTCTCGTTTTCCTCGCAAATCTTCGCGCTTCAATCACTTCGTCGATCGAGCGAATTGGCTGCTGTTGGCTCTGAAGGCCCGGTTTTGGGAACTGGCAGGGACAATTTCGGGGACAGTCTTTCGCGCGATCTCCTCTGGTGAGATCGCCATGATAGTGCGCCGTCTGGGCGCAGCGCTCGGTGCCGGCTGTGGGACGTCGCGAGCTTTGGTCCGGCAGGGCAGTTACCGCTCGTCGGTATGGCCGCCGCCACTGCGGCCAGTATCCACGCAGCGCTGGCGGCAGCGATCATGGTATTCGAGTTCTCCGTGGACTACCTGATTGTTCTTCCTCTGATTTTCGCGAACGTTCTAGCGACTGCTGCTTCGAAGCCATTCGGTTACGAGTCGGTGTATGAGGCCGAACTTCGAAAACGGGGACTGCGATGGGGATGACGCTCGCGACAGTTGAAGGAGACCGTGACTGACGAACCGGCGGGACACGGCAAGCGCTACTGCCGCCGCGCCCGCGTATTACGCTCAAGTATCGTTGCCGAAGCCGCCTGGCTGCGTCGGTCACCTCATGAGTGTTAATCGCTACCACTTGACCGTGCACGCCCGCTCCACAGCGGACGGCCAGATGCATCACGCAGGGTCCAAGTGTTGTCGCCCTTCTTTATCTGCTTCGCGATGACGACAGGTTCCTTGTCGATGGTGACTCGAGAACCGACGATCTCCAGCATGTCGCCTTTCGCAAGCGTGCTCCCTTTCTCGGTGAGGTAGGCCGTTGGTCCCACGTGGATCTCAATCGAGTCTCGGTCTTGACGTCGTACATCGGCGAGCCTTGCTGTCCACTGGAAGTCGTCTGCGCCATTGCGATGGAGACCGCGGCGAGCATTAGCAAGGCAGCGGCGCCAAGGATCGAGAACCGGTTGAGCGCAGTCATGATATCGATAGCAAAGTCGAACGAGCGCCACGCCGGCTTCATCCCGCAACGCGCGAAGAACAATCGGTCGATCTCGTGCACTCCAGCCATCTTCAGCGCTGAGGCGGAGGCTTCATCGAAGTCCACGCCAACCAGCACGCGTGAGATCTTCGCGGGGGAACTCATGACAGTGCTCCTGCATGCGAAGGCACAACTGTCGAAGCTTGGCGATCTCCCTGGTGGCCCTGAAAGATCGGATCGAAGAGGATGACGGCCGGTCCCACGATCACCTCCGTCAGATTGACGCGCGGGCAGTATTCTGACGGCGCTCGCTGGACGCGCGCCGCGGCCTCGTCGATCGTCGAGGCAAGTGCTCGCGCGGCTACGGTTTCACCCTGAGCGCGTTTCATGGCTTTCTTCGAGCGTCAACGGCGTCTGTGCGGACGCTGGACGTATGCCCAGGACGGACGCGCTGCGCAGGAGCAGAACTGTCGCCACTCCGGGTCCGGCCGCAGGCCTCACGTTGTCATCTCCTGGCTGCAGATCACGTCTGGTAAGAGCCAGTTGGGGAGGAAAGGGTTCGGAGGCACGCCGAGCCGTGTAACAATTTCAGCAATGGCGGCGGATATTCCGACCGGAGATCGAGCGGGCTCAGCGACGGACGGTGACCTGTTAGCTGCTGCGCGCTGCCGCCATCGCGGGCAACAAAACGAGCGGTGCGGCAATTCCGACAATCGTCTCGACGACGAAGATGATGGCTGCCAGGGGTGTGTTATACGCGGCGGCAACCCGGCGGCAGTCCCGGCTGCCACGAGCACGCGTGTGTGATTTAACGACGTCGCGAATAACCGGCCCACCGCCGCACCGAGCGAGCCACCGAATTCGATGAGTGGTCCCCCGCGGCCGATTGACATCCCACCGGCAAGAGCCGTCCACGATGCGACTACGCGTGAGATGGTGGTGGACAGAGACAGATGGACGTTGCCGAGAGCGATCGCTTCCATCACATTGCTGACGCCCTGCGCGCGTGCCGATCGGAGGCGGGCGACAATCCCGGCGACCGCAGCGACCGTTATCAGCACCACGACGCGCGTCCACCTCGGAAGCGTCGAGATAGCGCTAACCACGTTGTCTGCCCCGTACACGGTGCGATAGACGAGATTGAGCGAGGCTCGGAAGACTATCGCGAATGTCGCCGCACCAGAGGCAACGACGATCAAGCCGGCCGCGAAGCGAGTGCGGTCTGACATATTCGCCGCGCCTCCAGTATGCTTTCTAAGTTGGCTACGATTGCAATCACGTTTTCTCAGCGAATCTCGTCGCGTCACGAGGACAACTGTGACGACGAGAGTCCACTCTACGGGTCGCCCACCTGCTCCTGTCGGTTTGGTCCCAAAAATACTCCGCTGACCGGATGGTCTAGCGGGCAGCCTGCAACGTATGGTGAGGCTTGGGACCGCGCTTGTATCACGCGGGTGAGTCCGTTCCGTGGTTGATCGTGTAGGGTCGGCTGCGGGAAAAGGTGCCCATTCGTTGACACCTGCTCGCAGGCGTCGGTCCCTTCCAAGGCCCGCCTCGCGCCATTGCGGAATGGCGTTCACACGTTCTCCAGCTGCCTGATGTTTCAGTCACGGCAACTGGCTCCCGAAGCCGGTTCGGCCGGCTGCGACGTTCGCGTACCTCACGGGCTGGCGCATTGACAGCGAGGTTCTGTCGCTCGAATGGCGGCAGGTCGATTTCGGCGCCGGCGAAGTCAGGCTCGATCCCGGAAAGACAAAGAACGGAGATGGACGTACATTCCCGATGACGCGCGAGCTGCGTGAAATGCTTGAAGAGCAGCGAACGATCACCGAGAATCTTCAACGACAGCTCAAGGTCGTCTGCCCACGCGTCTTCCACCGGTCGGGTCGGCCCATAAAGAGCTTCCGGTTCGCGTTTCGATCGGCCTGCGCGGCCGCTGGATGCCCGGGTCGTCTTCTGCACGACTTCCGCAGAACGGCGGTCCGCAATCTCGTCCGCGCCGGAATTCCAGAGCGCGTGGCGATGCAGATGACGGGGCACAAGACCCGGAGCGTGTTCGAGCGATACAATATCGTGAGCGCTGGCGACCTCCACGAGGCGGCCAAGCGTCTTGACGCCGCGACAGGGACAATTTCAGGGACAATCGAGGAAAATCGGCGTTCGGGGGAAAGCCTGAAATCAGCAAGTCCTTGTGCGACAATATTTAGCTCAATGCGGTGAGGTGGCCGAGAGGCTGAAGGCGGCGGTTTGCTAAGGCTGCCGAGAGTTCCAGAACGGGCCTGAAATTGTGAATTTCAGGCCCGTTTTTTATTGGCCCTTGGTTGTCGTTGGCTGCCGATTGATGGTCGCCGGACCGACTTTGGGCACACTAGAGGGCACATTGCAGCCGACGCCAATATCTGCCTATCAAGCACACATCCTGAAGTCGATCATTCCGCGTCGCAAGGCCACGAAGCGGTACCTCGATGACGAATTCGACGATGAAGATAGACACTGACGAAAAAGAGTTGCTCAATTCCCTCGAACATGGCAAATGGAAGTCTGCCAAGGCCGGCAAGCGCGAGCGGGCTCGCTACTCTCGCGAGCGAAGGCGAGGTTGCGGAAAGACAGAAGGAGGTGTGAAGCCGGAAGTGCGGATCGATGCTCTTAATGATCTGCATATCCGAGGAGGCCAACTTTCCGGCGCAGGAGCTGCTCGCGCGGGTCACCACGAAGAAATGCCAATTCCGGATAACCCAAATGAATTCCGATGCGCTGAGGACCCAGAACGTCCATACGATCCAGCGCTTCAAATACACGGTCCTTGTCGCCGAGGCCTGCAAAGATGAGCGCTTGTGCGTTGGGATACGGTGAGGCGGCGGCCAACCGCCTCTCAGCCTCCTCGCGGCGGCCAGCCTTCGCGTAGGCATATCCGACAAAACCGTTGGCCTCCGGGCCTAGGGGCACAGGCTGCGGATCATCAGCAAGGAGACCGAGCGCCTCGCGGACGTGTCCTTGGCCGAGCTCGGCGCGGGCAAGACACGTGTTCCTTTCAAAGTTACCAATCGGCAATTTCAGGCATGACCGCTCCGCCTCGTCGTACCGCTCGGCCGATAACAGCACCGACCCCATATGTGCGTGGATGGCTGGCGAGAGAGGATCTGCCCTCTCCGCAAACCGCAACTGTTGCAGCGCCTCTTCGTTCCGGCCGAGCACATACAAAAGCCATACGGCGAAATCATCGTAGGTCATCGAGCGATTGGGATCGAGCTCGATAGCGCGGTGGAAGCTCTTTTCGGCCTCCTGCCATTGCGCTTCCCGGGCGTACATCATGCCCAGCGCATCGTGCGCTTCCGCCAGCAGCGGATCCAGCTGGATCGCTTTGTCGCCAGCGTTGCGCATCTTCGACAACTCATCGCCAGGATGATCGAGAGCGAACTGAATCGAACGGTGCGCGTAAACGGAGGCCAGGGCGGCGTAAGCCGGCGCAAACGACGGATCCTTCGCCGTCGCTTGGTCGAAATACTCGATACTCTGGAACTGTTCCGGCGAGTTCTGCTGGCTCAATGCACGACCGCGAAGGTAGAAATCGTAGGCCTCGATACTCGTCTCGTACCGTCGCCGTCCGCGGCCAAGCTGCAATCGCAGGCTGTTGACGATGCCGCGGGAGATTTCGTCCTGGATTGCGAGAACGTCGGTCAGCGCGCGATCGTATCTGCCCGACCAAACGGGAAGGTCGTCGCGTACTCTGACCAGCTGTGCGTGCACCCGCACGCGCTCGGCGACACGCTCGACCGACCCTTCAAGGATGTAGTCGACGTCGAGCTGTTTTGCCGCGTCGCGGATATCGCGGGGCTTTCCCTTGAACGCAAAGGAGGATGTGCGGGAGCGCACCGCGACGCCATCGAGAATCGACAGGTTGCCGATGATCTCGTCGGTAAAACCGTCAGCGAAATAGGCGTTCCCTGGGTCAGGGCTCAGATTCTCGAGGGGAAGGACGCCGATTCGAATGTCGGCCGGCTTCGCCCGGACTCTCATCCACCCTGCCGCCGCCACCACGGCCAGAATGGCAAACGCGGCGATCAACCGAACCCATCCGACCTGCGTGGTCTTCTCCGAGATCCGCGGCTGGTTGAGGACGTGAAACCGCGGAACGTAGTGACCCTTCGGTACTTCGATGACCGTCGCGTCTTTGGCGCCCTCGCGGGCGTAATACTCGGCTAGTCGCGCGCGAAGGCGTCCCGCTTCGGTGCGGACAATCGAATCGAGTTTTGGATCGTAGTCCGGACTACGGCCGAACACTTCCACGCCAATCAGCGATTCCTTGATCTCGTCATCCTTGCCGACGAGGTGCCTCTCGACCACGAAACGCAGGAACGCTGACAAGCGTTCGTTCCTCGCGAACCCTGAGCTCGACAGTATTCGCTGCAGCGCTGCTCGAATGGCTTGGTCGTCGTGCGCGTCCGTCGCCATCGCGACCGGAGGATATCGCCACGTTCCGAGTGAATGCAAGGGTATGAAACTCCGTTTCAACCCTTTCGAACTTCCCTTCGGCCGCTCACCTGACCACGATCCGACGCGCCGGCAATCGCGGCCGGCGAATCGCCGGCAGAAGGTTGCGCGGCGACGTGCCAAGGAGGATCCCATGAAGCGGCTCGCCGCCACCCTCTCATTGTGTTCTGTCCTGCTCATACTCGCCGGCCCTGGAGGCTGGCTCAGAGGGAGCGCCCGTGCGCAAAGCGGCTTCGCGCTTTATCCTCCGTGCGACCCGCATACGATCCCTGTCTCTCAGGCGAACTGTAGGCCTCACGGTTGGTACTCGATCGGCCTCGGGACACCGGGTGTGTGGGCCAATGTCACCGCAGACCCTTCCGGCAGCGGCATCATCTACAGTGCGTCGGTTGGCGGCGGCGTTCGTAAATCTATCGACAACGGCGCGACATGGACGAGCGTCAACAACGGGTTCCCGCCCAATGCGGCAGTCTACTCGTTCGCTCTCGATGCCGCGAACGTCGATACCGCGTACGCAGGACTGTTTCTCGGCGCCCCAAGAATCGGCGGCGTCTTCAAAACGACCGATGGCGGCATGTCCTGGAGCCAGGTGAGCAGCCCCGCGCTCATTCCGCCGCTCATTCCGCTGAGCCTGGGCGCTGACCCGCAACTGCCAGGTCGCATCTTTGCGGGCAATTTGGGTGGCCCGATTCTCCGCAGCACCGATGGCGGCGCTACCTGGGTTCGCGTTTTCGTCGGAACGTCCCCGGTGACCTCGATCGTCGTCGATCCTTCCGACTCTTCCATCGTCTACGCGTCGACGCTGGCGGGCCTGCTCGAGAGCACGGACGGAGGCGAGAGCTGGATCAACGTCGAGTCATTGGGAAGTGCCAAAGACGCATGGTCCGTCGCCATTGACCCGACGGACACGAACTCCTTGTGGGTGGCGACGAACACCCACGGGATCTGGCACAGCACCGACCAAGGCGCGAGCTGGTCAGCGACGGGGGCACTCGAGGTGACGCCGTTTGCCCTCGCGGTCGCCGGTTCTGCATGGCCTGCAGTATTCGTCGCCACGAGCGGCGGCGTGTGGGAAAGCTCCGACGATGGCGCGACATGGCAACCGACCGCGCTCGACGATCGCATGGCAATCTCGATCCAGATCCGCCCGGACGGCACGCTGTACGCCGGAACGGGTACAGGCCCGGCGCTCTCGTCGAATCTCGGCGCGGGCTGGACTAACCCGGATCCGACCGAGGGGAATGCCTCGGCGTTGGGCTACTCGATCACAGTCGACCCGAACGTCGGCCGCAAGCTCTTCGCCGCGACGCTCGGCGCAACGGCCATGATTTCCCGGGACGACGGCGTCAGCTGGACACCGGCAGGCACCGACTACGCCGCTCGCGAGAGCCGAAAAATCAACGTCGACCCGACGGACTCCAGCCGAGTCTATTCAGGCTCGTTCTTCTCCGGCCTGTTCAAGAGCACCGACGGCGGCGCGACATGGTCGCGTCGCACGCTCGGCTCGGGTTACGCGTACGTCTGGGTTCCGGTGGTGGACCCAGTGTCGCCGAACATCGTGTGGGCCGGCACGTCGGGCGATGGCCTGTTCAAGAGCACCGACTATGGTGACACGTTCACTGCCATCAAAGGTATGCCGCCGGTCGTCCAGGGCGTCGCGGTCGACCCGCGCAACGATGACGTCGTGTACGCGGCGAGCGGTTCCGGCGTGCTTCGCTCGAGCGATGGCGGCACGAGCTGGATGAACGTCCTCGCGCGTGCCGCCTGGACGGTCACGATCGTCGGCGGCGACAGCCACCTGGTGTACGCGGCGACGAAGGCGTTCGGCGTGTACCGCAGCTCGGATGACGGTCTCACGTGGACCGCGATCAACAACGGCATCACGAACCTGAACATGAGTCGCTCGGGCGGCCCGCTCATAGACCCGGCGAACACGCGGCGCATCTATGTCGGCAGCGAGGCGTGCGGCTGCGTGTACAAGAGTATCGACGGTGGGGACAGCTGGTTCTCGGTGAGCGACGGACTCGCAAACACTTTGGTCTTCGGCCTCGCGCAAGATCCTCGTCGGCCCGGCGTGTTGTTCGTCGCGGGCCCGGGCGGCATCTTCGAAACCACGACGGGCGGCGAGTGAACCTTGCGGCGTTTTCATCGTGGAGCGTGATCTGAAGGCTGGCCCAGAGGAAAGGAAAACACCATGGAAATCGAACAGCATCTGGCTACGGCAGTTATGGGCCTCGTGCTCATGTCTCCAGCCACACCCGCTTTCACCACAGGCACCGCGAGCGTCCAGCGAATCGTGAAGGCTCCGGTTGAGGGCACCACGAGGCAGGAAATGTCGTCGACCGGCGCTTCGGGCGTTTCGCGAAACGAGGGGATTGCTCCCGACGCACCGGCGAGTGCGTACGGCATGGAGGTGCCGCTAGCGTACTACAATCTCTCCTTCATCCTCTCGAAGCGCACGGGCGGCATCACGCCACCCGTGGAGGCTCGAATCTTTGCCTACATGGGGCTGGCTCTCTACGAGTCGGTCGTCAGCGGTATGCCGCGCAACAGATCTATCGCGAGCTCGTTGCACGGCATCGCACCGCTCCCCAGAAACGAGGGCACCAAATACTGGCCTCTCGTCGCGAGCGCCGCGTTGGCCGAGGTGATGCGCGGACTCTGGGGTGACGCGACAAACGTTGCCGCGCAGAACGTCGCGGACATCGACTCGCTCGAACAGCAGATCGCCGAGACCTTCGACCTCCAGGGCTCGCTCGCGCGCCGATCGATCGATTATGGCCACGCTGTCGGCTACTCGGTCTACCAGACATCGCTCGATGACGGGGAAGACCGGAGCTACCTGACTAACTTTCCTACCGACTACGTTGCGCCGGTGTGCGACGGCTGCTGGGTGCCCACCGCGCTCGGCCAAATCGCCATGCAGCCGTACTGGAAGGACAGAATGACAACGTTCGTATTGACGCCCGGCGACTGCGGCATGGACGGCCCACCCGTGTTCTCGACCGATCCGAACTCGGAAGCGTACCGAGAGGCGTACGAGGTCTACGTCACCAGGTACAACCTGACGCCGGAGCAGATCACCATCGCGAGGTTCTGGGCCGACGGCCCCGGTTCGATCAACGGCCCTGGCCACTCCCTCTCGACCGCCACCCAGATCCTTCAACTGGTCGGAGCGAACCTCGCACAGGCGGCGGAGACCTACGCGCGGGTCGGCCTTGCGGTCGGCGATGGCGTGTACGCGGTATGGTGGTCCAAGTACACGTATAACTGGATCCGCCCTGTCACATACATCAACCGCTATATTGATCCGACCTGGACCACGTTACTGCCGACGACGCCACCGTTCCCCGAGTACACGTCGGCGCACTCGGGCCAGACCAGCGCCGCGATCAACACGCTGATCGCGCTCTGGGGCAACATCGGCTACGTGGACCACACGCACGACGCCGATGGCTTCGCGCCGCGAATGTTCGCGAGCCTGATCGACTCGATGAACGAGACGGCCATATCGCGCCTCTACGCCGGCATCCACTTTCACTCGGGGATCTACGAGGGCATCGAACAGGGCCGCTGCGTGGCCAACGAGGTCAACTCGCTGCCCTGGCGCAAGTGACCAGTCCCTACTGGATTAGGGGTCGGCGCGCAGCGCCGCGACGTCCTGTCCGATGCCTGAGCTCTGGCAGAATCGCAGTTCATCGAGAATTCTGGGCGACGCCCCGCCGAATCCGAGCCTATCGAGATGCTCCCCCGGTCAATGATCGGCGATCTCCAGGCCGTTCGCGACGGGTTAATAAGCCATTGCACGCTCCACAAAACGGGCCACACGTTAGGCAAGCCGCACGGCGCACATCAGAAGTTCTCGTGTACTCGACACGCGCTCGCCGACCTCCGCCGAGCGGCGCGCGGAGCGGCCTCCGGTATTGGGCAGCAATCACCAGGAGCATAAAGGCCGACGGTCTAGGAAACCGTCGCCTTCTCTCGCTTTTCCTCAGTCCTTCTGAACGAAACGCGCAACAACGGTGCTGAATGTCCCCAAGATTGTGCCCAAACAACTGTGCCCAACCGGAGAACTCGAACAACGCCACAAACCATTTCGGTGGTTTGACTTACCAGCAAAGGCGACGGTTTCAACGCGAATCGCCGTCACCGATTCGCTTCTTCGAGGCTCCGTGTAAGTGTCGTTGTCCCGTATACTTGCAGGACGTGCGGTGAGGTGGCCGAGAGGCTGAAGGCGGCGGTTTGCTAAGGCGGCCACGAATCATAGAACGGGCCTGAAATTGATGATTTCAGGCCAGTTTTTTATTGGCTCCGTGGTTGGCGTTGGCTGGCGGATGATGGTCGCCGGACCCCGTTTGGGCACACTCTTAGCACACTCCGGCCGACGCCAACGTGTGCCTTTAGGGCACACATCATCATGCTACCCTTGTAGGCGATGAAATACTTCGACTGGGACGACGCGAAGAACGCGAAGCTCAGGACGGAGCGTGGCATCGGAGTCGAAGAAATCGTCTTCCACATCGAGCGAGGCGACCTGCTCGATGTCCTGGAGCACCCGAACGCTGAGCGGTACGGCGGCCAGCGCATCTTTGTCGTCCGACGCGAGGACTACGTTTATCTGGTGCCGTTCGCCGAGGATGAGCACACGGTCTTCCTGAAGACGATCATCCCGAGTCGGAAGGCTACGAAGGAGTACCTCGGTGACGAGTCCGACCATGAAGATTGACGCCGACGAGAAGGAGCTGCTCGAGTCGGCCGAGCGTGGCGAGTGGAACTCCGCTGGCCGCGGCAAGCGCGAGCGCGCTCGCTATACTCGCTATGCCAAAGCCACATTCCGTAAGGATCGGCGACTGAACATCCGGCTGTCGAGCAAGGACCTGGAGGCGATTCAGAAGCGAGCGCTCGCAGAGGGCTTGCCGTATCAGACGTTGATCGCGAGCCTGTTACACAAGTACGCGACCGGGCGGCTCAGGGAGATCTGAGGAGCGGCCCTCGGTGGTTTTGCGAAGTCCGACGCCAATGTGTGCCCATCGAGCACACATTGTGCTAGGCTGAATCGCGGTGAAATAGTTCCCTGGACGACGCGAAGAACGCGAAGCAGATCGGCTGCTGCGCGAGCTCCTCACCGAAAAGCCCGAACGGGCGCGGGGCTGCGACGGCGAGTCGCCAGGCTGCTGCTCCGAGCACGGCACGGACCCGACGATCAAGGACCTGCACGGAAAGACGGCAGCAGATCGGGCCGAGCGAAATGCCATGTACCAGGTCGCGACGCTATTACGGGACGCCGAAAGACGACAGTGATTCGCGCTTCCGCCGAAAGGCCTGATGTCGTGCGTGCTCCTTTGTTCGTCTGCCACGCGAACTGCTGTCGCTCTGTGCTGGCGTCGTATCTCTATCGGCATCTGTGCGGCGGTCCTGCGCTCTCGGCGGGGCTCGAGCCTGGGGAACGGCTCAGCGATCGTGCCCAGCGCATGCTCACAGCATGGGGCATCGACGCGAGCGGCCATCTCCCGACCAAGCTCACGGACCATTTGTGTGACGATGCCGGCGCGATCTTCTTGATGGCGCCCTCGTACGCGCATCGCTTGCTTCGTGAGTACGGCGAAGAACACGCCAACAAGACATACCTGTTCGCGGATCCGTTCTCCAAACCACTGTCGTTTGGCAACGGACAGTACGTAGTGTGTGATCCGTCCTTCGATCACCGGCCAACAAACGAATTGCTGAAAGACTTTACCTGGATGCGCGAGCGCGTGCTGCAAATTCGCCTCGCGCTGCTTGGCGACGGCCGGCGGCTCGTTCCAGCGGCCGAGTACTTGGACTTGTGCAAGCGCGTCGACCCGTACAGCCATTGATACGAGCCGCATCTACGGAGCAGCGGAACGTGAACATCGAATGCCGATCGAAGAGGGTGGAATCATGCGGGTGCCGTGTACCGGTTCGTGACCGCCCGACTAATGCGAACGCGGCTCTCGCCGGGCGGCAGTGTGTCGTCTTCTTCGACCAGTGCCGCCTCGGCCGCCAGTCCGTCGTCTTTGATGACCTCTCGGAACCACCGGGAGTAATCGCGTTGCCGCAAATGAAACATCCAGGTCTCGTCGTCGATGCCCTCGGCGATCTGCACGAAGAGACTGAGATTGTGCACCCGCAGATTCATCTTCCCCTCAGGACCTCGGAAATAGAAGCTGCGGTAGTCGACGATTTCACCTTCAGCGTACTTCTTGCGGTGACGCCGGAGTTGAGATTGAGGTGGAGCAACCGTGAAACGGCGTAAGTACGGGCTGCCCACGCGCCAGACGAGAGCCTCGCCCGGCGGCAGGTCCACCGAGATACCCTTCACGGGTGGACCTTTGCCCGCGCTGCGGCCGATCGGTCCAAGTGTCGTGCTCGGATTGGGTCCAAGCACAATCGCCAGGTCAACCAACGAGAGCACGGATGACGCGACACGATCGGGATACGCTGTGATCATCAACAGCCCATACGTTTTGGGTGGCAGCGTGATCTCGGTCCGGGCCCAGGTGGTCGGCAGGAACTGATGCACTTCATCCACTACGATCCAGTGCGGCCGGCCGCACCGTGCTCGCAGCGCCTGCAGTCGCGGAAACAGGCGCTCGAACAAGAGCGGTCGGTCGTGCATCGAGAGATCCACGCCGTTGATGACCGCATGGTTGCCAGGTTTCGCCAGCACGTCGAGTGCTTCCTCAACCATCACATCAATGCCACCACCCCGCACGACGATAGCAGGCTCACACTGTTCGTAGTCACCTTCCGGATCGAGCAGACAGAACTGGTAACCTGCGGCCGCAAATCGCTCGAGGATTGTCGCGGCGATCGTCGACTTCCCGCTGCCCGATGGCCCCGCGACCATCACGCCCCAGCAGTACGGCGGGAGGCGGACATCCGAGCCGTCGCCAGCGGTCCCGATCACGAGCTCATGACGCCCTAGATTTACGCCGGCGAGATCCGACTCGATCAACTGTTCAATCAGCTCATTGACGCCGTCGCCATGCGCTCCAGTCGTGACAATATCGGCGTGGTGCTTCAACGCGGGCAGCGCGTTAGCGACCGCCACCGCACACTCACTCACCGCCAGGAACGTATGGTCATTTTCCGCGTCACCGATCGCGGCGCAATTGTGCGGCGACATGCCGACGTCGTCGAGCGCAGCCTGCAGGCCTGTGCCCTTGTTGACGCCCGCCGGCAGCACCATGACGGCGCCCTTGTTGAAGATCACCTGGAGTTCGAGGCCGAGCTCCTTGATGGTCTCGAGCACTTTTGTCTCGTTTGGCGTCCAGGTCGCCACGATTACCTGGCCGGCAGAAAGGGGCGACACGCCTCTGTGCCGTAACGCGTGGAATAACTCGCGCGGCGGGGGATCAATCAGCGAACGACTGTTCCCGGTCGCAGGCGTGTACAACACAGCGCCATTCTCCACGACCGCACGATCGAAGACATGCAGGTGCGGAAACACACGCTGGAGATCGTCGAGTTGACGACCTGTGACGAGAATCAGCTTTCGGCCAGTGTTTCTGACACGGACGAGCGCATCGACCGTCGCCGGCGCAACACGATCGTGGTGGGCGATCGTGCCATCGTAATCACACGCGAGCACTCTGTACCGCATGATGAATCATCAGGCCGTGTAGAAGACCATCTATTTCACTCGCAACTCAGGAAAACGCGCTCTCACACTCGCCATCTTCTCGATCTGATAGTTCGTGCTCTGGGGATCTGTCAGTGGTTCCTGGTAGACGAATACCTGTTCATGCTCGTCGAAGTTCTTGAACCACTCGCCCCAAGTGATTGGCCGGAACGCCGCAGCCCCTGGAAAGTTGAAGCGTATGCCGGAACCCCCATCACTCACGTGGATCGTCGCCGGGCCTGACGCCGTTGCCTCGCCTGTCGCCGGCTCCGCGTGTCGGATCTCCGCCCAGCGTTGGATCACAGAATGATCGCGCGTGATGACGGTTCCGTCGGGCACGTTGCGAGAAAGTGGATCCTGCTGAAAAAGCGGCCCCTTCGTGTCCATAACATCTCCTGGCGCAGCCGGTGTTGATGCAGCACTAGTCGTGAATTCTCAGGTGGGACGGAGCAGAGACCGCTAATGCTGCCGCTTCTCGCGTCGGTGCGGGCACCTGGAATCCTCGATGGTAGCACTCCGCCCGGTGCTGGATCGCTGTAATGTGGAACAGCGCGATATCGCACTTTGAATCTCGCGTGCTTCGGATAGCTCTGCCATCCTTCATTCGGTCGCGAGGTTTCGACTCAGCTCGACAATGAACGCGTCCAAGCGCTCCTCGATGGCGTTGAATCCGATGCAGCGGCTCATTGCCGCCTGCGTGCGCGACGACAAGCCTGCGATCTGCGATGAAGTCGCCACACACCCGGAGTACCTGAAGTTCCACGAAGCGCTCTTCGCCGCAACGAGATACAACCGGCGCGACGCGGTCGAGCTGTTGCTCGATCTGGGCACGGCACCAAACGTCGAAAGCCCTGAGGGCGAGCGCGCGCTTCCCATCGCGGCGCATAACGATGCCGTCGACGTCGGCGAGCTGTTGATCGCGCGCGGCGCCGCAGTCGATCCGATCGGCCGACAGTAGCCATCGCAACGAGGTGTATGCCGCCGTCGTCGGCGGCAAACTGAAGTTCCAACCGCTCACCCACCAGAACGACGCGCTGTTCGCGGAGCTGCAGCTCGGGACGACCGAAGAGGTGCGCGCGAAGCGCAAGGACGGCACCGAGGTGCTTGGCCTGCTCACGAAGCCGGCCAACTACGCCGCCGGTACGATTCCGATGCTGCTGCGGATTCACGGCGGTCCAAATTCCCAGGATCAGCACGCGTTCGCGTTCGAGCGTCAGTGGTTCGCGGCCAACGGCTACGCCGTGCTCGCGGTGAACTACCGCGGCAGCGCCGGCCGCGGCGCGACGTCTTCGAGAGCGATTTGGGCCATCGACTTCGCTCGGGGAGACAGGACTCCGAACCTGAGCCTTTGAATGCAGGGGCCCTAAGCCAGTTAGTAATGGGCTCTGAGTTTCGATTCCCTGTGGGTCGATCACGAACACGTGCCGCTCCGCCGATTTTCATTTGTGAAGCCAAGCGATAGCGGCTCCGATGACGGCGAAGAGCTGTGGATACCGAAAACACGCTAGGTAGTGCGCAGATTGAGGCTGGCCTCGATCCGTGGCGTCAGTCGTTGTCTTGCTGCTCCATTCAGTACGATTGTTGCTCCAGTCATTGAGCCTCACTCCACCTGGAGATCCTCGCGCTCCGACATCAGGTAGCAGTCCTGAATCGCTCGCGCGCCCCGCGGGTCCGCCTGACCGCGGCAGACCGGGTGCTCTGGGCGTAGCTATCCCAAGGATGGAGCCGCTGGCGACCGACTCGTCCTCGTTCAAGCCGGACGGCTGGCAAAGATCGTTCATCAACGAATGCCCGATTTCACGCGACGATTCTCGGTGTGCCCAAAAGTGTGCCCATTCCTTCGCGCCAAGACGCGGAGTGCGAGTCGCCGAACCTGTTGGTGGATCGACGGTTATCGCAAAGGCGACGGTTTTTAGGAATCCGCCTCCAAAATCCGCCTCCGCCGATAGAAATCGCGAGATCCGCAAGTGCTTGCATCGCGTATACTTACGGTCTGCGGTGAGGTGGCCGAGAGGCTGAAGGCGGCGGTTTGCTAAGGCTGCCGGGAGTCCCAGAACGGGCCTGAAATCGATGATTTCAGGCCCGTTTTTTATTGGGGTCTTGGTTGGCGTTGGCTGCGGAATGATGCTTCTTGGACCGCGTTTGGGCACACTCCTGGGCACACTCAAGCCGATGCCAATGTGTGTCTGATGGGCACATGCTGTGCTCACGAGCCTGCCGCACAAGTACGCGTCAGGGCGGCTCAAAAGAGGCGTACGGGGGGAGAGGCGTCTTTCGACGCGACTGAAAATGCTCCGCGGCGGATAGGCTTCGTCAGTGTTTTGCGAGTCATCCATCAGACCGGCGTTACCGTGCGACTC
>JBKPSH010000119.1:0-13845 GCA_046734955.1 Acidobacteriota bacterium | reverse complement strand
GAACATGCCCTCGTAGTATCCAAAGGGCTCCTCCGCGATGACGTAAGGGAACCCGCAGCTGCAGCCCGTGTGAGCCCCAACGAAACGCACAAACGATAGCGTGAACACCGGCGGTACGGATGCATAACGCGGGTCGAGGGGTCCAATCGTAAGATCGCTAGACGCGAACTCGGGCTGCTCAGTCGCGGTCGCGAGGTAAAGCATCAGGCACATTGCCAGGATGATACGCCAGCGAACTTTCCAACGACGGTAGCTACTTCGCAAATCCCTGCCGGATCAAGAACCAACCTGCTTGGCACAGCGGTTGCCGCGCGCGCTTCACGCGCCCGCACGAAAGCAATCCCCCTAATACGCGCGCACTCCTCCTCGCCTGGTCCTTTTGGTTGTGAAGGACCAAGACAAGGAGGAAAAGATGAAACTCGCTACGCAGTTCCCACTCGGCAAAGTCGTTGCCACTCGCGGAGCTATTCAGGCATTGAAGACAGCGGGGGAGCACCCTGCACGCCTGTTACTCCGCCACGCCCACGGCGATTGGGGGGATCTACACCCCTTTCGATCGAGACGCCAATGAACTGGCCGTGCGAAGGGGGATGCGAATCCTCAGTGCATATGCCCTCGCCAAAGGAGCGCATCTGGATCATCACCGAAGCGAATCGCTCCGTCACGACGCTGGTGACACCGGAGGAATACTGATGCCGTGTCGCCAACGGAGCACAACAATCACTCCATCCCGGTTCCATGTCCAAAGAGCACAAGCCGCGCCGCGTTCGACGTGCGAAGCGGATTCCTCTCGTCAAACGAATGGACGTGACACGAGCCGAGTTCAATCGCGTGATCGCGCTGCTGAACGAGCGAGGCGAGATCATCAATGGTTTGCGCGACAACGAAGACATCTCAAGCCGCATTGGATCTGCTCAGGCGGGCGTTTGAAAGGTCGCGTAATGAATAGTGTGTCCGGCTCTAGGTAGTATCCCAGACGCACGTCGTCTACGGAAAACGCCGGCGACGGTCATGGTAGCGCCCGGTCATAAACAAGGACAGGGTCCCCGGCTCGGGCGTCGCGCTCGCTTCAAAGTGGTAAAGCACGCGGCCACCCTCGAAGGGGGCACCCCCGAATGCCAGTCCGCGGGACAGTGTTGCTTCGAGCGTGCCGTCGCCGACGAGGCGACGCATGAAAGGACTTCCGGGGAGCGGGTTGAACGTCAGATCCGCATCGAACCTGAACGGCGCGGCGCCCGTGCATACTTGAGAGAGGAACTCACCGGCAGGGTCGACGCAGGTCAAGGACAACCGGCGATGAGACGAACGACATCGTGAACGGCGCGAGCACGCCGACAAAGGACCCGTTCAGCTCACTGCCGACGGGATCCTCGGCGCGTAGCACGGTGGAAAAATCGGCCGGCCCGGGACCGACTGCCGGGAGATCGACGAACTCAACGAAATTGATTTGGTCTTCGAAGGAACTCTCGAGGACCAAACCGTTATTACCCGTAACGTCGAGAACGTCCGCCCTCCAAGGCGAGCGCAACGGTCCGGGTCTAGCCGTGCTGCCGATCCTCACAAGTCCTGACGTTACCCGGATCGGATCGGCTTGGGCAGCAGTCACCCAGCAACACCACGCGACGACGAAGAACATCACCGGCACAAAAACAGGTGACAGTACTCATAGTTGCCCTCCATCTTTCCGGGAAACCTACCTGCGACCCCTCGGGCGCGGTGCAAGGCAAGGCACATTCCGACGGCGCCGCGATGGGAGACGATAGCGAAGTATTGGATGAGCGAGTCGACAGCCAGTGGTTCGAGCGGACCGCTTTTGCGGGAAGGAGGATAGGACGTCTCCGTGTGCTACGCACTCGCAAGGGATACTTGGAAGTTCATCAACCCAGAGTCTTCCCTGACCTGTAAGGGCAATCGAGGCTTGATGAGCGCGGCCAATGCTCCAAAACACTCGGCAGGCGCGTGAGTATAAGAGGGCGGTCAAGCGGCGGCCGCGTGCACAGCTCTCCTATCGTCCGGCATCGAGGCTCTCACGGTATCAACACCTGTGAGGTCAAAGAAATGCGGGATTATTGGTGAAGGTGGCTGAGCCGCATTTTCGTGAGTTGGAACCAGCTGGACGGGTGGCTGAGACGCGTTGCGGGGCTGCGGCGGACGGCTTGAAACCGTCCTGCAGATCAGGCGCTCAGCGCTCGCACCGCACGCGGATGCGCTGAGCGCGAGCTGGGGCAACGTACGCGGTCACGGCGCCACTCGCCTCGGTTTCAAGGACAATCGGATAGCGAACGGTCATTCGATACCGGCCTCACGCTGAGCTACCGATCGATCGGACCCAACTGTTCGATAGCTTTTGCTGCGGCATCGCGCGTGGCCTTGTCTTGGTGCCTGGTCAGGCGCCTCAGTGCTGGTTCGGCGTCGAGATTGCCAGCGAGCGCCAGACCTTCGATCACGATCAGCCGCACCTGCGGGTCCGGATCGGCGAGACCATCCAGAAGTGGCGCGGGTAGCGGCCCACGGGCCAGCCGCGACAAGATTCGCGGAAGCAGGGCCGGATTGGGCGCTGTGGTCGACCGCCGGTCGCTTTGTGATGGCTTGAGGACCGCCCGGACGACGTCCATCGACTCACGCGCGAAGCGGGCGGCGTTCTTTCTTGTTGCGAGTTCGAATCCGCTCACGCGGATTTCAAGGTCGTGGCTGACCATGAGGTGACGCAACAGAGTGTCGGGAGCGTCCCGGTCGTAAAAGCCCAGGGCGTAAATCGCCGCGCGCCTCTCCACCCCGGAACCGTTTGCCGCAACGCCGAGAACCGTGTCGAAGAGATCAGTGAACTGATGATAGCCGGCCGCAGCCAGCGCCTCCGCGCGCTTATTCGGGTCTGAGTCTGCCAGCAGCTTCACGATTTCCGATTGCGCTGGCTTCTGCCGCACTGGCTCCGCTGATTTGTCCGACGCAGGGTCCAGTGAGGCGCGCAGGGCGCTTAGCGGTGGAGACGCCCACTTTATTTGATCCGGAAGCAGCTTCTGCAATCGCTCGAGTAAATGGGTCGGACTCGCGTCAGCGGCGTGAATGGCCGCTGCCAGGGAAGCTCCAGTGGACGACATGAAGGGACGCGCCATCGGGACGATCGGCGCGTGCTCTTCGGGATACGTCTTGAAGTCGAGCACGTAGGCGTCAAGCAGGAGACGAAGGCTCAGTTCATCGCCGAAGCGTGCAAGCAGCCTGTGCGTTCGCACCCAGGCATCCGGATAGCGGTTTGTGAAGTCACCGGCACCGCGAGGCTTCGTCAAGTCGCCGGCGACTCTGAGCTTCTCGACTTGCGGCTCCAGCTCGCCTGCGAGAGCTTCGAGCACCTTCTTGACCTCAGCATCGGGCGTGTCCCTGAAGGCTTGCGCCGCCGCGAGTCGAACGTCGGCCCTCGGATGCGTCAGTCCCCTCCGGTCCCCCAGACGCGCCAGCGCGTGCGAGCACGCGGCGATGGAAGAATCGTCATACGGATAACGGCCGGGGAAGGTCATGTCGTCCGCTGGATCGCTCGAGATGGCCCCGGACTCGGAATCGAAGCCTGCGATCAACGCTGCTCGGCCGGCTGCGCTTCCCAAGTCAACCAAGGCAAGCGCGGCCGCGAGTCGGATCCGGGGTCGAGCCGTCGTGGCGATCGGCGTGAGTGCCGCTATTGCGGCGTCGCGTCTACCCTCCTCCTTGCCAAGGTCGCGCAGCAAGGCAACGCTCGAATACCAAAGCTCGTGGGGCGTCGTGTCGGCATCGCTCATCCCAAAGGGGTTTCCACGGGAATCGGCATTCGACGCGCGCTCGATCCGCTTTGCTTGCCCCTCGGGGTCGACGATGTTCAGCACTAAGCCGCGGACGAACGCCTTCTCGTCACCCAACGTGCCGCTTTCGAGGCGAGCCTCGGCGATCTTCAGCCTTAGCGCGGGGTCGACGATCCGGTCGAGGGGCAGACGAGGGTTGCTTTTCAGGTGCTGACGTAGAGCTGTAAGCTCAAACCCCTTACCGTTCCAGAACACGAACTCCTGAGCGTTCTGCCGACGGATCAGCAAGACTCCTTGAGGATGGGCCGTCCATGGAGCAATCGCAGGGATCTCTCCATCGGTCGGCGATCGCAATCCCCAGACAACGTAACGCCGATCCGGAATCGCTGGGGGTGCGATCGGCTCGAACATCAGGTCGTTGTAGTCGAACTGCAGCATCGACTGGACGCTGTCCAACGGCCAGGCCGTGCCTGCGATGACCTCCTCCATCTTGGAATCGACGACAACGACAGGCAGATGATCCCCGTCGGGCAGCACGACCCAACGGTTCTCGACACGCGTAACTTTCACGATCGCGACGAAGTCCGTTTCCTTGTCCGCGAGGAACTGCTCAGGGCTCGCAAACGTGACCGGCTGTGCGCTGACCGGAGAGCAACCGTCAATGGCGACTACCGCCAGGAACATGGCGAGGCGGACGATGAATTGAGTAGTCATCTGGCAGATTACAACCCCAGGCATAGTGGCCCTGCACGCATAATATGTTCCCGCCGCGAACGAAGATTCTGTATTGGACGGCGACGATGGCTGAACGCCTTGGTGCGCAGTTCGGAGGGAACGTGTTCTGTCACGCCGATTCGTGATGTTCTCAATCCCGCTGATTCGCGCCGCACCCGCGGAGTACTCCGGTGTCGCGGACGACCCTGTAATGCACATGACGGAATCGTCCGTGGATCGAAAAGTTCGGAAGTCCGGTCAATGCGTACGGTTTTAGGAGTGGTTGCGGCGATCTGCACGCTTTGGCCGGCTGTCGTCCCAGGGCAGAACCCGCCGGCCCCGCTTCGTCTGGAGACCGGGGAGTTCGCCCGTGGCGAGGCGGCACATGGACTCTGGTTCCTCGCCAGGAAGGGGCGAGCGGTTCCGGATTTTGGAGGGGATTGAAATCCCCGAAAACGTGAACGGTCATAAAGGAGTCAGAGTGGTGAGCCAGATTTTCGCCAGTTGGAACCAGCTGCACGGTTGGCTGCGGCAGGTCGACGGCCTGCAGTTGATCGCGTGACCGGCCCTTGCAGTTGCTCGGCAACAGTAGTCAGGACTTGCCAGCCTGATCAGCATATTCCCACTCGTACGGGACGCCGGTTTCGCCGAGCACAAAGCGCAACAGATCAGCGAAGCGTGCCTCAGCCCGAACATCGTTGGCGAGAAGTAGCACACAACGTCGACCGCGCTCCAGGCAGACGAAGCTGTTGGCGGTCTGCCCGTCGTGGCCGCCTTTGTAGAATCCGCGACCTTGGGGCCCTTCGAACACGATCACACCCAACCCGGCCGCGAGGTCTGGCCGCTGTTCGGCCTGCGGTAGATAAGTCGCGAAGTTAGGAAACTGGTGGGCCGTACCGATGTGCAGGGATGGCTTGACCATTTCGGCACGCGCGGCCGTCGACAGGCCATCGCCCCGTACCAAGGCCGCGATGAACTTAGCCAAGTCGCTGATCGTTGTGTCCATCGAACCGGCGACGCGGACATTGGAGCGTTCGTCATGCTCCTGCGGTTCGCCCTTGTCGTTCCACCCGTCGGCCAGATTCGGCCGGAAGTCAGGGCGCCATTGCAGGCTGGTGCGGGTCATACCCAGCCGCACGAAGATGGCGTCGGTCAGCTCCTTGACGTCGAGGCCGAGCCCCTTGGTCCGAGCTCCCTGCTCGATGGTGAACTGCAGCAAGCTGAAGCCTTCGCCCGAATAGCTGTAGCGTGAGCCGGGATTGAAGTGAATGCGCAGCTTCTGATCGGGTTCGATGAACCAGAAGTTATGGAAGCCGGTGGAGTGGGTCAGCGCCATGCGCGCTGTAATGGTCCGCCAGCGTTCGTCGCCGGCCAGATCGCGATAAGGACCGTACTTAGCCAGATGGGTCTTGCCCTCACCGTAACTGATCAACGGCGACTCGAGGTAGTCGGCGAGCGGCGCGTCGAGATCGAGCTTGCCCTGGTCCACCAACGTCAGCGTGGTGTAAGCCATCACCGTCTTGGTGAGCGATGCGCCATACATCACCGTATCGGTCTGGAGCGGATCGCCCTTGGCGTTGCGTGCACCGTATGCGCGCACGTAAGCCACTCAGCCATCGTCGATCACGGCGATGGCCATGCCCTTAGCGCGTGTCTCCTCCATAGCGGCGCGCACCCTTGCATCGATTGCAGCGGCGCCGGGAAGGCGGGCAAGCGCTGCGCTGCTCGTGAGCAGGAGCACAAGATACAAGGCCGGGCGCGTCATTTGTGTCTCTCCCGTCAGACCCTGCGTCGAACCGGCCGCTGGCCATCCGTCCCTTCCATCGATCGCGGAACGACGATATCACCGCCCGAGCGCGACGTGGATGGGATTCACAACGCGGCGGTCAAGCACCGTGATCGCGATTGACGGGTTCGATTCCTATCCGAGGTGGCGCGTGCGGCCGCCCGCAAGTTATTGATCGTGTTGGACGAGTGAAATGGTGACCCCTAAATTTCACGAGTTGGAACCGGATCGCCGATTGGCTGCGATCTGTCCAGCACTTGAAAGCCATCGCCTGACGGTCGCCTTCAGAATCCATCGTTGTATGCCGGAAGCACGACAATTGGTGTCCAATGGTACAGCGCCATGCGGACCGCCCTGCTCGCACTCGGAATTGTTGCTGTCGGTCTTCTTGCCGTTTGGGCCGTCGTCGATCGTCGGGTGGAATTGCCACCTGTCAGTCCGGGCGTCGAGCAGATCTGTGCCGAAACGATGCAACGGACGGCAGCAAACCTCTCTTGGGTGGCCCCGAATCGTGAGGAGAAGGTTCGTGGCCACGAGATCAAGACTGTAACGCTTGGCAATTTGGCGTCCTATGGCGGGAGCCTCGTGCGTGTGGCCGGAGTGCTGCACGCGGAGTTCGAATGGGTTGCGCTCTACCCGTCTCGCGCCGCCATGAAGGAGCAGTCGTGGCGCTCTCCGTGGGTCCGACTTAGTTCGCTGTGGCCAGATGAGCCATATTGGAAAACGAAGGGGCCATCGATCTCCGACCGATGCGCCGTGGTCGAGGGCACGTACTCGGGCGGCCCGGGCGGGCATATGGACATGTTCAACGGGACCATCGAAGACGTCCTTCGTCTCGACGTCTGGTCGACTCCTCACCGACCTTTCGTAACGACGCCGCCCCCGCCACCACCTCCGGCAGACCCGCCGTGCTCGGAGAAGGCATCACAACCTAAGCAGCTGCCCGACGCCAAAGCGGGCCAGGAAATGCTCGCCGAATTCAACAAGCTCTATGAGACGGGCGAGTTTCAGCTGGGGTACTGCTTAGCCGATGTGCAGGTGAATGAGAAGGGAACCGTTGATACCGTTCGTGTCGTGCGACCACAGAATGTGGACAAACGTGTCGAGTCGGCAATCGTCCGCTCGATGAAGTCGCGGCGGTACACGCCTGCGACTGCGTGTGGACGTCCTGTTCCGTTCGCCCTGTCAGTCGGCGTCGGCCATTGCCCATCCCGCGCGCAAGGTCGCAAGCCGGATCGTTAGACGCTGAATCGGCGTGATGCATTCCTGTCGACGCGAGGTCGAGCCAGACCAGACGTTCGACGGTCAGGTCCGCACCGGCACGTCGGAAACCCTGACAGTCAAACGCGCTCCCAGCTTCTCTTCCATTAGCACCAGGACTCCGAGATCGCTGGGACCCATAGGGCAGCTGGAACCGAGGACGACTTCAAACGCGGGTAGCGTCTCGAAGAGAAGTTCCTTGAACGGAATCACGCGGCCCGCGGACGCGCGGAAGTGTGTTTCACCCGCGGGGCCTTTTCCGAATGGAGCTCCGGGCCCACGCAACTCGTACGCGATCAGTCGCCACTCCTCTTCGGCTTCGAATGACGGATGTTTCAGCTTGGGCGATGCCATCCATAGATGGTCAGCAGCCACATCCGCGGCGACCGCCCGCAAGCGCTCTCGCTGGGATTCATCCTCGATCGTTGGAAGGAGCTCGCCCAATGACTGATCGATTGTCCGGACGATTGTGTTGATCGCCTCGACCTGCGCCTCTTGGCGGTAAACAATCCGGAACAGGTCGTATGGGGGCTGCGTGAGACGGTCGGGGTAAAAGCCGACGGCAACACCTGAACCCGATCGCCCGTAGTGGAGCCACTGGCCAGCCAGGTTTAGGTTTCCGCAGAACGATACGATGTAAGCCGTCCTGGCTTTATTCGTCGCGATGGAGGAACGCATCGAGCCGCTTCCGAATGCCTCTGCGTTCGCGATGGAACGAACGGATCGACTTCTCCTACACACATTCATCGCAGATAATTGCCTTGACGCGCGGCGTTCACGCGTGATTGCATCCCACCCTTTTTTGAAGGACGCACTCCGCGAGGTGAGCACCTGCTTTTCGTTAGTCCTTTCGTCGGTAATTGCCCGTCCGGCATTCGACGAATGCTCAGAATCCCAATAATTCTCCAAATCATTGCACCGAGAATTCTGTGACAGCCTGTGATTCTGGGACAGTTTTGGGACAATTGGGTTGGTCCTGGTTCACGCCTGCGCTAAAATCCTAGGAAATTTGAGTCGGGGCGTAGCGCAGCCTGGTAGCGCACCTGCCTTGGGCGCAGGGGGTCGCTGGTTCGAATCCAGTCGCCCCGACCATTTTTCGAGCTCCGGGGTGACACCGGGGTGACAGCCAGGCCATCATCGGGTGCAATAGGCAAGGAGACCACGTTGCACCTGGAGGTCGCGGCGGTCTTGATGTCGACCCCTGCCGCCCAGATCAGACTCCATCGATCCACCGTCCGGCGGATAGATGTATGCGCCGCTGACGACTCCATACACTGAGCAAGCATCTTGTGAGCAGACCACTGAAAGTGCCGCGTCGTCGGTACAAGTATGATGCTGCGCTCTCGTTCGCCGGTGAGGATCGTAAGCTCGCCGCAGCCCTGTCCCGCCGTATAAGGCGATTCGGGCTGTCCGTCTTCTACGACGCCGATCATCAAGCCGACCTTTGGGGAAAAACATCGGAATACTTCGCGCGTATCTATGGTCCTCAGACTCGGTATGTAATTCCGCTTGTTTCTGAGCACTACGCACAGAAGGACTGGACCCAATTCGAGTTCGACAGCGCCCGGCGTGAGCAACGTAAGCGCGGCCGTGAGTTCATCTTGCCGGTCCGCGTCGATGACACCCCACTTCTTGGCCTTCCCGAGAGCAAGATCAGAATTGACGCGCGTGAGAGCAGCGTTACACAGATCGCAAGACTCTTCGCCGAAAAGTGCGGCGCGCGAACTCTCCCCAGAATTCGAACGTCTCGCAAAGTTCACTCATCGTACGTTTCGCTACTGAAGTCTGATGCACGACGAGCCCTCAGCCTGATAGCGACGGCTGTGCTCCCCATGCCGATGGCGTACTTCGAAAAACTGTTCCCGAAGTATGACTGGCGCCAGCTCGTAGCTGGGTTTCGAAAGGCGGGTCTGACCGAGAGTGCAGAGGGCTTCATCAAATTACGTCGAGCCGCCTCGCAGGCACTGAAGACTGACCGAAGCTCCGTCAAAGAGTTTAATCGGCTTTGGATCGACCGCCTTTGGGGTCTGCAGGGCCATTTCGACACTGCGGCTTTTTTGGTCGTGCACCTGATAACGGCGCGCAGATTCGAGGACGCGGCGCGCGTCGCGGCAACAGCCGCACATGCGGTTGAACCGGGCAGTTGGACTGACGTCTATCTCACGCTCCTTCGGGCACTGCGACGTCGACGCTCTTTCAACAAGTTGAGCCGACAGACACGCCTTGAACTGCTGAACAGTTTTGGCACGACGTTATCTCGTGCAGGCGAACATTCCGAGGCTCTACGAGTATTCGCGGACCTGCGTCGACTGAGTCGATCGTACCGCAATTCGTGGGGCACTGGGCAGGCGCTGATCAATGCCGGCGTCGCGGCGCACAATGTGGGCGACACAGGCCTCTCAGTGCGGATGTATAGGCAAGCAGTGACACACGCGAAACGATCCCGTGACAATCTTCTGCTCGGACGAGCCTTAAGCAACCTCGCACAATCAATTCAAGCTGAAGATCTCCCCCAGGCCGAACGACTATTACAGGAGAGCCTTCGAGCAAAGACCAAAGCACGCGATTCCGGTGGGCTGGCTATCGGCCTCGGCGTACGTGCGGGGCTTGCGGTCTCGAAAAAGGACTTCGCGTCGGCCGCCCAATTGTTCCAGAAGGCATCCAGGGCATTCTCGCGTCTGGGGATGCGTCACGAGTACGCGTTGAGCATCTACAACGAGGGTCGGGCTCTGCAAGACGCTGGCGATATTAGAGCAGCGATCCGTTTGTTCGCGAAGGCACGTGCTATCGCCGAGCGCAGCGACTTCGCCGACGTGTTTCGCCTTTCGTTGAACGCGTTGGGAGCCGCGACCTTCGATCGAGGACAGTATCGGAAGAGCCGAGATTGCGGCAATGCGCTCCTCGATGCCGCACGACGGACTCGCAATGCGGAGGACGAGCTTGGGGCCCTTCACATGGTGGCGGTCTCGGAGTTGGCCTTGGGCAACACGCATGAAGCGATGCTGCGATTCCGCCAGGCGATCTCGATTGCTCGCAAGCGCGGCGCAGACGAGTTCCTGTCGCGTTGTCTGATTGATGCGACGCGGTCCGTGGCGCGGGGGCAAATCAGTAATCCTGACCGCTCACGACTCGCTAAGATCGCGAAGAGAGAACAGAAGCGGCGCTCGCCTGTCGTCCCCTACATCTGGAGAGCTATCGCGAGAGCTGCTGCCGCAGAAGGCGATGACGCGGTCAGTGCCCCTGTGATGGACGGCATTCAGGCCCACGTTGGTTGAGAGGCCTGTGATCTCGACATTCCGCCAAAGCAGTTCGGGTTTGTTGCTCTTTCGTTTGTTCTTGCGAGCTGGCCTTCTGCCTGTGACCGCAACTTCCGTATCGTCAGAATTCTTCTTCATCGGTTTCCACATTCGGCGAATGGGAAGAGATCATTTCGATTTGCCGGGTTCGGGTGACGTGTTGGCGGAGGTTGCCTCTTAGCCTGCCGCGCGCGACACACGCGTCAGGGTTTCAGGTTCGGAAATTTGGACGCGATCCAGCCCTCGACGAGATCGTTGAACTCTGTCGCCATCTTGACGATTTCGTCCGCTTCGCTCTCCGTCGCGACATGTGCGCGCGTGTAGTCGATCACGTTTCGCTTTCGACGGCAGGTCTCGAAGTAGTCGGCGTACCGCTTGCCGCTGGTGCCGACGGTGAGCGCAATCCCGTCAATGGTCACCCTGTGGTGGCCGGCCTTCGCCGTGACTCGATAGCCGGCGCAGGCAATCGCCATGGTCGCCGTCTGCAGTGCGGCGTTATACGCGGTGGCGAACCGGCGGTCCGCCGACAGCCCTGCGACTTGCGCGTCGCTTAGATCGCGCTGGATCACCGCGCGGATTTCATCGAGCTCTCGCTTCGACGTCCGATGCCGTTGAACGTCGTGACTTGCCAATAAGGTCGTCCACGTCACGCTCATCGCCCTTTACGAACTGCTTCGGTCCACGCAGCACCTCGGACAGGAAATGCTCCTTCGCCGCGGCCTTTCGCCGGAACTCGGCTGGCGAATAACTGGTCACGTTGATCTCGCGGCCGAGCCGACCCTCCGCCTTCCGCAGCGCCGGGGCCAAGTCCGCCAATCCCGCCTCGCCGACCACCAGCAGGTCGATATCGCTCCGGGCATGCTCCTGGCGGCGGGCGACCGACCCATACACGAACGCGCAGACGATCCGCCGCTCGAGTGGCCGGAGGGACGTCTGGAGCGTCGGCACCAGGCCGGCGGTCTTGTCGATCAAACCGCGCAACTCGGCAAATACCGGCGATCCGGAGTCTGCCTTGAAGTAGGCGCGCGTGCCCTCGCGCCGCGTTTCGAGGATCCCCCCCTCGACCAGCGCCTTGAGTTCGCGCTGGAGGCTCGACGGGGACGTTCCCAGGAACTGCGCCAATTCGGAGAGGTACCACCACTTGTCGGGCTGCGTCAGTGTCGCGGCCAGTACGTCGCCCCGCACGGTGGGAAACAACGCGGCCAACGTGGGGGGCTTACGCATAACGCGTAAATTATTACGCAGAATGCGTAACTGCGCAACCCCGCGGCTCAGCGCACGGCGGCCGCAGCACGCTGCCGACCGTGAGGCCTGAATTCGTAGACGTTCTGCCGCACAGCTCGCCTTGCGGGCGCGGTCGTCGGCGCCGGCTTGACGTCCACGATCCCCGTGAGCACCTCAGCCCACTTCTCGAGCGCGGCGCGCTTCTCCTTGTCATAGCGGTACCGGTCGTAGATGGCTGTCACCGTGCTGTGCGTCACACTGCGGTGATTGAGTACGTGTGCGATGTGGAACCGATCCACCCCGGCTTCGCCCATGTACGAGGCGGCGGTGCGGCGCAGGTCATGCGCGCGAAAGTGAAAGGACACGCCGCCCTTGCAGAGGATGGCTGCGGCCTTCTTGGCGCGGGCCGCGACACAGGTCTGACGGTGATTGGAGAATACGTAGCGCTCGTCGGGGCTCTGCGCCCGGGCGCGCTGACGCAGGATATCCAGGACGATTGCGGTGAGTGGGACCCGGTGCGGGTCGTGATTCTTCGAGACGGTCCCCGGGATCAACCACCAGCCCGTTTCCAGGTTCACGTCGCGCCACTGCATCTGGCACACCTCGCCGCAGCGCTGGGCCGTCAGCAGCATCACGAGGAATGCCTCGTTCAACGTCTGTGAGAGCCGCGGCTTCCGCGTGCCGTCCTCCTTCTTCGCCTCGGTCTCGTGGAGGGCCGCCCAGAGCTCGCGTAGCTCCTCGCGGGACAACACGCGGTCCCGGCTCCGTTCTTCGCCGGGCTGTCGGATGCGCCAGGCCGGATTGGATTCGATCCAATCCTGCGGCCGCACGGTGTTGTAGGCCGCACGGTGTTGTAGTCAATTCGCCAGCGTCGATGATTTGCGGCGCCTCCGCAACGCTGAGAACCAATGCTCGTTCAAGCACTCATCGCGAAACGCTCCATCGAAGCTCTCGACGTAGGCGTTCTCGATCGGCTTGCCCGGTCAAATGAAGCGCAGCTCGAGGCCACGGCGATACGCCCATACGTCGAGCGTCCGACCGGCGAATTCGGGCCCGTTGTCGCTGACCAGCACCTGCGGCAGGCCGTCGGTCTCTCCCAATCGTCGAGCGTGCACGATGTGGGCGCCTGCCAGCGATCGGTCGACTTCGATCGCGACGCACTCGCGCGTGAAGTCGTCGACGCTGTTCAGCGTCCGGAAGCCTCGCCGATCGGCGAGCGTGTCGAGCACGAAGTCCATCGACCAGCGCTCGCGGGGACGGCTCGGCGCCGGCAGCGGGACGCGTTCACCGCGCGTCGAACGCTTTCGACGACGACGGCGGACTTGCAGGCGGGTTTCGCGATATACCGATGCACGCGTTTGTGATTGGCGACGATCCCTTCACGGGCGACCCGTGTGTGTAGTCGGCGATAGCCGTACCGCGGTCCGACTGCGGCATGCGCTTGGAGGCGCGTGACTAGCTCGCCGTTGTCGACGTGACTCCGACGCTCGTACTGCCACGTCGCCGTGCTCAAACCGATCACGCAACTCGAGCGCTTCTCCGGCTAAGATGCCCTTCGCCTGGCGGAGCGAGCAGACTGCCCGTGTGGGCGAGGACGCTCAGCGAACCCGCGCTTGTACTAGCCGCCATCGCGATCCTGCGCCGACGTTGTAAAGAGCCTCGCTACCGCCGACACAACAGGTGCAAACGGCTCTCGCTTTTCGACTCTTTCGTAGCTCCCATCAGCCGTCTTCCTGATCCTCAGCTCCGATATCCCATCGGTCGCAATCAGATACATGCCATACATTGAGACAACGGC
>JBKPSH010000118.1:0-4742 GCA_046734955.1 Acidobacteriota bacterium | reverse complement strand
TCCCGCGCTCGTCGGTATCGCGGCCGGCGCGATCGCGGCGCTCGCGTCGGCGAGGGTGATGAAAACGCTCGTCTTTGGGGTGAGCGCAGCAGATCCGCTGACGCTCACCGCCGTGGGAGCGACGCTGGCTCTCGTTGCGTTAATGGCCAGCCTCGTGCCCGCGTACCGCGCCTTGCGGCTGGACCCAGTGAAAGCCTTGCGCGCGGAATAGGGGCGGCAACGCGAAGGTGCTTGGACGACAGACGGGCGAGCGCGGTCACGAGGTCGGCACACACTGCACGGGAAACGATTCGTGCGCCACCCCGATAGGCCACAGAATGGCGTCCGTGCGAATCCGGCTGACACTTCTCTCAACTCTCTGTGGTGCCCTGGCGATTGCGCACGTCTACACGGCGCAGTTCGGTCAGGAACCGGCGCGTCTGGATCTTGTGAAGGTTGCGGAGGACTTGTACTTCATTCACAACGCGGTGTCTCCCGGGAACACAACCGTATTCGTGACGCGCGGAAGGCGTGGTCCTCGTGGACGACAAGTTCGCCATCGACCACGCGGGCACCATGGCGCAACTGAGATCCGTGACGAGCCGGCCACTCAAGTACGTCATCAACACGCACCACCATCCGGACCATACGGGCGGCAACCAGAAACTTCAGGCTTTGAACGTCACTGTGATTTCCTCGACCCGCGCGCGCGAGAAAATGGTCGACGCTGCTGACGCCGTGCCGCGGTCGGCCGGCGAACAATCCGGCCTCCCAAATATCACGTTCGATGACCACGCGAGCATTCATCTCGGCGGCAAGCGAGTTGAGATGTACTACTTCGGCCGTGGGCATACGGACGGCGACATCGTCGTCTACTTCCCGGAACGTCGCGTGCTGGCTACAGGTGACTTGTTCACCTATGGCGAGGAAACGCCGCAATTAATCGACTACTCGGGCGGTGGCAGCGCGAAGGAATGGCCGCGAACGCTCGATCGGGTGATGCAGCTGGATTTCGACACGGTGATCCCGGGGCATGGTGTGGCGACGACGAAGCTGGAGCTGCGCAATTTCCGCGCGCGCACGGATCTGCTCCGGTCTCGTGTGCGCGAGTTGATCGTCCAAAAGAAGTCTCGCGACGAGATCTCGGCAATGCTGCAGAAAGAGTTCCATTGGTTTCCCTTTCTGCTGGACTATGGCTTGGACGGACTGCTCGGCGAGCTGCGCTGATGCCCGTAACTAACGGCAGCAACATGTCACATGCCATCTGCGCGCATCGCTGGGGCCAACTGTATTCGGCAAGTTCCTAATAATCAGTTATTGTCTGACAGGCCCTTGAAATCACGGTTGGAGGATTGAACGTATGAAGCGGAGCGCAGCATGTATCATCGCTCTCGTTGTTGGCCTCGAGATATCAGGGATCGCCGGGCCGAGCGTTTTTCCGACGGGGACGACGATCTACAACCCCGAGAAAGCCTACAATTCGTTCGTTGTGATCACTGGGCGCGACGGCTTCGGCCACTTGATTGACATGAACGGCAATTCGGTGCACGAGTGGAAGAACGCCAGTGGCCTGACCACGTCGCTTGACCCCGCGCTAACCGGCGGCAAGCCAGGCCACGCTCTGGTGACCGTGAGCATGGTCGAAGGCCAGGGCACCGATCTTGTGCCTGGAGCAGTGAGGACGCGAATCGCAAAGACCATCGCCGAACTTGATTGGGACGGTAAGACGGTGTGGACGTTCGGCGACAAAATGCCGGACGGCTTAGCGCGTCACCACCATGACTGGGCACGGCTTCCGAACGGCAACTCGCTGGTGCTCTCTAATCTCGTTCATGCAGTGAAGGATTTCAAAATGCCATACCTGCTGGACGATGTCGTATATGAAGTCAATCCAAAGGGCGACGTTGTATGGAGCTGGTTGCCTCGGATCATCTCGCTGAGTTCGGCTTTACTACTGAGCAAATGCAACTGCTCCGCAATACTGATGACGGCGACTATCTCCACATCAACAGCATGAAACCGGTGGGTTCCAACCGTTGGTTCGCCGCCGGTGATTCAAGGTTTGCGCCCGACAACATCATTATTGACTCTCGGAACGCCAACTTCATTGCCATCATAGACAGAATGACGGGTAAGGTGGTCTGGCGGCTGGGGCCGAATTATCCGATGGCTGACACGCCTCCGACTTCACGCAAAGTACCGCGCCCACTGGATCGAACCAGCGGACAACACGACGCTCACATCATCCCTGAAGGGCTACCTGGCGCGGGCAATTTGCTGGTGTTCGACAACGAGGGCGAAGCGGGTTATCCAGCGGTGCCGGTGACAGTAATCGGCGGCTCGCGTGTCCTGGAGATCGATCCCGTCACGCAGCAGATCGTCTGGCAGTACACGGGTGAGGACTCAGGAGGGCCGGGCTGGTCATTTCGGAGTACGCATATCAGCTCAGCGCGTCGCCTGCCAAACGGGAATACACTCATTTGTGAAGGTCAGGCCGGGCGCGTGTTCCAGGTGACGAGGGATGGCGAAATCGTCTGGGAATATGTGAACGCCTACCCGGGGAAGGCCAAGGACCCGAACACAGGACGCAGCGTGACCGACTACTCGCTCTACCGCGCGCAGCCTGTGCCATATGACTGGGTTCCGGCAGGCACACCACATTCAGAGAAGCCGGTCACACCTCCGGATAACACACAATTCCGAATCCGCTGAAACCGCCGGTAGCAGGCGATCACCCTCGACGCCATAAATATGGCACGTGCGCACGACTGTCGACATCCCCGACGGGATGTACCGTCACCTGAAGTCTCGAGCCGCCCGCGAGGGCAGCTCTACGAGGGCGCTTATTCTGCGTGGTGTGAAGAACGTTTTGAAAGGCGAACGCCGCTACGACGTCGCTTTCCCCTGACATTAACGTCTGGGTTGCGCTCACTTACGAAGGGCATACGCATCACTCGAACGCCGCGAATTGGTTCGCGACGCTGTCCGCGGATGCGACCTTCGCCTTTTGCCGATTCACGCAACTCGGCCTGCTGCGGTTGCTGACTACGGAAGCGCCGTTCGTAAGCCAAAGGAACGGATCGGCAGGCGATTTCCATCCCGCGAGTTACGATTAAGCAGGAACGTAGGCCAACCTGATCACATCCTCGCCAATCCGATCACTAGCCAGAAGACGAACCGGCGGACGGGACTCGGCGAAATATGGTTTTCCGTGACCAAGGACGACGGGGTGCACGTAGATTCGGTACTCATCGATCAGGCCAACTTTGGTGAGGCTTTGCGCCAACGTCGGGCCAGCAACTTCGATCTCCCCGTCGCACTCGGCCTTCAGCTCGCGCATCGCGCCTTCAAGATCGTCCGCAACAAGCTTGGCGTTGGGGCCGACCGACTTCAACGAGCGCGAGACGACCCATTTCGGCTGTTTCCGCCACGCCGCCGCGAAGGCGTGTTCGTCTGCGTCCCATTCAGGATGATCGTCGTCCCAGTAACGCATGACCTCATACATTTGGCGACCGTACACACTGCCCGCCTGGCCCTGCGCCTCCGCGATGAAGTGGCGGAACAGCGTCGGGCTTGGCGCAAACGCCGCATGGTCGACGTACCCGTCGAGGGACTGATTCATTCCGAAAACGAGCTTAGCCATACCACTTCCTTTCCCTCACGCGGCCCGTCGATCGAGATGAACGAGCAGGCGACCGCGAGATCGACGACTTCATGACCGTCCCACGCTCGGGCCCAGGGTGACGAGAAGCTCGTCCAGTTGCTCGAACGTCTCGCTAAACCCACCTGCACTCCCCGAGGCGATGGCAGCGTCGAGAGCTTCCTTCGAGGGATACAGGTCGTGCATGACGACCAGGGTGTCGGCACCTCGTTCTTCGAAGGTCACCGTGGTGACGGCGCCACCTTCGCCACCTTCGTCATTCGTCCACACGAGGCGGCAGTGCGGCGTGACTTCGATATACCTGCCGAAGAACTCCATAGGCTGCTCTGAGGCAGGGTGGCCGAACACGAAACGGTAGGTGCCCCCCGCACGAACATCGGCCTCGCAGGAAATGAACGACACCCCAAAGGACTTCGGCGCCCACCACCGCTCGAGCAGCTCGGGCGTGGTCCAGGCCTCGAACACGATTCGCGCCGGACCGTTGAAGGTTCGCGTAACGACTAGCTCACGCTCGGACTTCCGTTCCACAGTCGTGCGGTTCTTCATGGGTGTGCGGTCACTCTCTCTTCTTGCGTCCATCGACCTTCTCCTTCCGTTTCAATTCCTCGACAACGTTGTCCAACTCGTCGAAGCGTGCGTCCCAGAGTTGGCGGTACCTCTCGATCCATGCGGCCTCTTGCTCCAATGCGCGTCGGCCGAGCTTACAGGTCCGCACGCGCCCGACCTTCTCTGTGGTGACGAGCCCCGCCTGCTCCAGGACACCGACGTGCTTCTTCATGCCCGTCAGGGTCATGTGGAACTTCACGGCAAGGTCGGTGATCGAGGCGTCAGCACGTCCGAGCTGCTCCAGAACGCCGCGTCGGGTGGCGTCCGAGAGCGCGGCGAACGAGGCATCGAGGCGGGCTTTGCTATACTGAACCACTAGGTTCAGTATATAACGAAAGGATAGGCGGCGTGCAAGGGGGCTAGTGATGTTGCGATGGTCGCTCGACGAGATTCCGAAGGATTGGATGAACCGGCGGGACCGGTGGGAGTACGGTCACGCAGCCCGCGCCGGCCTTGTCACCGCGGCACGCTTGGCGCTGACGCTGTCGCAGACCTG
>JBKPSH010000117.1:0-4971 GCA_046734955.1 Acidobacteriota bacterium | reverse complement strand
ATCGATCTACTGTACGAGCTCTGACCGTCGATGCGCGGACACGGCGCTCAGGCTACACGACGGTGTGGAGACCAGGGGAGTCACGAGCTACCGCGTCCGTGATCGAATGGAAGTAAAGATACAAGGGGAGTCCGAGGGGCGCAGCCCCTCGGAGTAATAATGTTTAAAGATCTGAACGATTTCATTAGTGCGCTCGACAAGGAACGTGAGCTGGCGCACATCACCGAGCCAGTGAGCCCGGATCTCGAGATCTGCGCGGTCACCGACCGCGTGTCGAAATCGTCAGGCGGTGGCCCCGGACTTCTGTTTGAACGTCCCACAGGCTTTGACATTCCCGTTGCGTTGAACCTCTTCGGCTCGATGAAACGGATCTGTCTTGCTCTCGGCGTGTCGAAGCTGGACGACCTGGCGAAGGAGATCGAAGAGCTGGCGACGCCGAAGATGCCTGCCGGCATGCTCGAAGCGTTGAAGATGCTTCCGAAGATTGGCCGTCTTCGGGACGTGATGCCGAAGACAGTTTCGGATGCGCCATGCCAGGAGGTGATCGACCGCGACGGATCGCTCGACTCGCTTCCAATCTTGAAATGCTGGCCTGAGGACGGCGGCCGTTACATCACGTTTCCGCTGGTGTTTACGAAGGACCCCGAGTCAGGCGTGCGGAATGTGGGAACGTACCGCATGCAGGTGTTCGACGGTCGCTCCACCGGGATGCATTGGCAACGACACAAAGGCGGCGCGCAGCACTATCGCGTTGCGGAACGGTTAAAGCAGCGGCTGCCTGTCGCTGTTGCGCTCGGTCCAGATCCGGCGCTCGCGTATTCCGCTACCGCGCCGATGCCTGAAGGGCTCGATGAGCTGATGCTCGCCGGGTTTCTGAGGCGCGAACGGATCGAACTCGTCAAGTGCGTGACGACGGATCTCGAGGTGCCTGCCAACTCGCAAATTGTCCTCGAAGGCTATGTCGAACCGGGTGAGCGAAGGCGTGAAGGTCCGTTCGGCGATCACACGGGTTTCTATTCACATCCGGATGACTACCCGGTGTTCCATTTGACGTGCATCACCAGGCGGAAGCGTCCCACTTACCTTACAACCATCGTCGGCATCCCGCCGATGGAGGACTACTACCTTGGGTTGGCGAGCGAGCGTATCTTCCTGCCCCTGATTCGGAAAACGCTGCCCGAGATCGTCGACATGCATTTTCCGGCGGCGGGCATTTTTCACAACCTCGTCCTCGTCTCGATCGATAAACGATACCCCGGGCACGCGCGCAAGATCATGAATGCGTTCTGGGGACTCGGACAGCTGATGTTTTCGAAAACAATTATCGTCGTCGACAAGGACGTCGACGTGCACAACGAGGTTGAGGTCGCCTGGATCGTCGGCACGCATTACGATCCAGAAAGGGATATTCAGTTCACCAGGGGCCCGGTGGACGATCTCGAGGACGCCAGCGATCTCCCGGCATATGGCAGCAAGATGGGCATTGACGCAACACGCAAATGGGCGTCCGAAGGGTTCAAGCGGCCGTGGCCCACTCGCATCCAGACAACGGCCGCAGCGAGGCAGAAGGCCGACGCGATGTGGGAGAAGATTCGGCAAGGATGGAAATGATTTCCGAAACCGAGGCGAGAGAGCTCTCGGAGAGCCAGAACCTCATCAGTATCGGCGTAAAGGCGGACGAGGTTCGCCGGCGACTGCACGGAACGCGCACTACGTTTGTCCGTGTATTTGAGATTCACATCGATGCGCCAGTGACGACACTGCCACCCCGGACGTCAGCGGGAGAGTTCCGGATCGTTGGCTCACCGAAATCCTTGGACGCCGCTGCCGTCGCCGTGCGCGGCGCGAAGGCCGTCGCGGGCAACGCGCTCGTGACGGGATTCTCGCTCGGTGAGCTTGCACAGTTTGAAGGAGCTTCTCTTCGCGACTCGTGCCGCGTATTGCGAGAGGCCGGACTCGACGCAATTGCCGAAGCACCGATCGACGCGCTGGAGGATCCCACGGCGACGATCACGACGGCTCGTGACGCGGGACTCGTGATCACACGGCTAACGGTACATGCACCGCGTGACCACGATCGAGGGGAACTTGCCCGCCGCGCACGGGATCTCCAGGAAGAGATCGGCGGCTTTCGCGCATTTGCCCCGTTACCGCGCGTGGTCTCGATCGCATCGCCGACGACTGGTTACGACGATGTGAAGCAGATTGCGCTGGCGAGATTGATTGCGGACAACATCGAATCGATTCAGGTCGATTGGCAGCTGTACGGCCCGAAGCTCGCGCAGTTTGCATTGACGGTTGGCGCCGACGACATTGACAGCGTGGCGGCCGTCGATCCAGGGACGCTGGGGACACGACGCAGTCCACTCGAGGAGATTCGCGGAAATATCAAGTCGGCCGGGCTCGAGCCTGTCGAGAGGAACGGCCGCTTCGAGGCTGTCGGGTGATGCGTGTGGTCCGTCTCGGCGCAGTGGACTACCTGAACGCTCGTCCACTGGTTTACGGCCTCGAACTGAAGACTGACCTGTTCTCGCTCCGCTTCGATGTTCCCTCGAAATGCGCCGCCTTGCTACACGAGGGCTCGATCGATGTTGGAATGATTCCTTCGATCGAGTACGTCCGCGGACGCGATTATCGAATCGTTCCCGACCTGGGGATCATCTCCGATGGGCCGGTGGCGTCGGTCGCGCTGTTTACGACGCAGCCGATTGACAGTGTTCGCTCAATCGCGGCGGATACGAGTTCGCGCACATCGTACGCGCTCCTGAGAATCCTGTGTGTGGAACGGTTCGGAATCGATCCCGACTTCCAGCCGATGCCACCGGACGCCGAATCGATGCTGCATCGCTGCGATGCGGCGCTTCTGATCGGCGATCCGGCGCTCTTTCTCGATTACGAGCGCCTTGGTGCAAACAAGATCGATCTGGGCGAAGAATGGAAGGCACTCACGGCCTTGCCATTTGTGTGGGCGTTCTGGGCGGGCCGGCGAGATGCCTTGTCGAGCGACGCGGTCGCTGCCCTGATCACGGCGCGCGATCGCGGAGTCGTGGCTTCTGCCGAGATCGCCGCCGCGTACTGTGGAGCGGAGCGCGCTGAGCGCGGGCAGGCCTATCTGAGAGAGAATATTCAGTACACGCTTGGCAGCCGCGAACAGGCCGGATTGATGAAGTACTACGAGCTGGCCCAATACCACGGTGTCGTGAACTCGGTTGTGCCTCCGCTGTTCTACCGGTGATGGTGAACGATCTCGCTGCAAAGGTTCGGAATGGAGGCCGGCTCGACGCGCCGGACGCGCTCGAGCTCTATCTCCACGCGCCGACGTCTCTCCTCGGTGCGTTGGCGGACGCGGTTCGCGCCCGCAAACATCCGGATGGCACTGTCACATACATCATCGATCGCAATGTCAACTACACAAACATCTGTGTCGCGCGATGTAACTTCTGCGCGTTCTACCGGCCGGTAGGCTCGTCGGAAGGTTATGTCCTCGGGTTCGAGGAGATCTTCCGGAAGATTGATGAGACGATTGCGCTGGGCGGCGGACAGCTCCTGCTCCAGGGCGGCCACAATCCCGATCTGCCGCTCGAGTGGTACGAAGATCTGTTTCGCGCCGTGAAGCAGAAGTATCCGCGTTTCAAGCTTCATGCGTTATCACCGCCAGAAGTTATTCATATCTCGCGGACGTCGCGCCTGCCCGTCCCGCAGGTGCTCGAGCGGCTGATTGCCGCGGGTCTCGACAGCGTCCCGGGCGGCGGTGCGGAGATTCTCGTCGATCGCGTGCGCAGGCTGCTCAATTGCTACAACAAAGCCACCGCGGATGAGTGGCTTGATGTGATGCGGCACGCGCATCGCGCCGGCCTTCGCACGACCGCAACGATGATGTACGGCACGGTCGAAACGATGGAGGAGCGGCTCGAGCATTTGTTCCGGTTGCGAGAACTCCAGGACGAGATGGGCGGATTCACGGCGTTCATTGCCTGGAGCTATCAGCCCGAACACACCGAGCTTGGCGGATCCGAAGCGACAGGCATTGAGTATCTGAGAACGCTGGCGATCGCACGGCTTGTTCTCGACAACTTCGAGAACCTGCAGGCATCGTGGGTCACGCAGGGAGGAAAGGTCGGGCAGCTGAGCCTGGCGTTCGGCGCGAATGACATGGGCAGCGTCATGATCGAAGAGAACGTCGTTCGCGCTGCCGGGGCGGCGTACTGCATGGACGAGATCGAGATCGTTCGCAATATCGAAGATGCCGGCTTCATCGCGAAGCGGCGGAACATGCATTACGAGATCCTCGGCGATCCAATCTTTCGCGAACGAAACGTGCCGCGGATGCTGGAGCTTGCCGTCGCTCGCGCTGACGGCGATACATCCCGTCCGCCCGAAATCAACCGCTACGCCGCCCGGAGCGCCGCGGAGAAAAAGGCGCGGCTCACCGGACATTGATTCGCTATCGGGCCGCCTGGATTCTGCCGATTGTCGCCGCTCCCGTCCGGGCCGGGTTTGTCACCATCGATCGCGGACGAATCGTGCGCGCCTCCACGACCGACGAACGATCATCGGAATCACGCGAGATCGAGACGATCGATCTCGGCGACGCCGCCATTCTGCCTGGCCTTGTCAACGCACACACCCATCTCGAGCTCTCGTGGATGCGCGGGCGAGTCGCTCCGTCTGACTCCATGCCCGCCTGGGCGGCGCGTCTGATCGCCCTTCGCCGGGAAGAGAGTGCCGAAGCCCAGGCACCGATGGCGGCGGCAATCGCGGAAGCGCGGACATCGGGAACAGCTCTTGTCGGCGACGTGACCAACACGCTCGCAGCAGATCGGCTCCTGCGGGAGAGCCCACTTGCGGGCGCGATGTTCTACGAGATTCTCGGGTTCAACACGACTGAACCAGAGCAATTTGTGGCGAATGCACGCGACCTGGTCGACGGCCTTCCGGCTCGAGCGGAATGGATCCGCACGATTGTTCCCC
>JBKPSH010000116.1:0-40439 GCA_046734955.1 Acidobacteriota bacterium | reverse complement strand
CGATTCGCGATTCCCGGTCACCACCCGAATTCAGTTCGACAACATTCCGGCGTCGGAGACGACCTATTCGTTTGCGATTGCGAATCCCGAAGGTAATTACTGGGCGCGCGTGTTTGCCGTGGATGCGAACGGCATCTATGGGCAACCGTCGAACCTCATCGCGTTTTCGGTGTTCTACGACAATCCGCTGCCGTCGCCTCCCGCGCCGCTCTCGCCGGCTAATGGCACGACGCTGACGCTCCCGATCACAATCAAGTGGACAGATGTGCCGAACCCACAGCCCTCGGGTTACGAGTTGCAGATTGCGAAGGACAACAGGTTCAGGAATATCGAACTCGACGAGCCGCAGCTCAATGGACCGACACGCACGGTGCTGTCGTTGACGCCCGGCCAGAAGTTCTGGCGTGTCCGGTCCGCTCAGGGTGACGCCTCACCGTCCACCGCCGCTGTCACCGCATGGTCGTCGCCAGGGACGTTCACGGTCAGCTCGTCGCCGTCAACACCAGTCTCCGTTTCGTTCACGACCAATCCGCTGACGAGCGGTAACAGTACCTGGGTCGCGGTGCAGCTCACGTCCGCGGCATCGACGACCACATCCGTCGCGTTGGCGAGTTCGAATCCATCGGTTGCGCCCGTGCCTGCGTCCATCGTGATGCCGGCCAACGTTGCGTGGACCCAGTTCCAAATGCAAGCTGGCCAAGCCACATCACCCACGGCGGCAACGATTACCGCATCGCTCAACGGCAAGTCCGCGTCAGGCACGCTCACTGTGCAGCCGACGGCTTTGAAAGCGCTGACGATCTCCCCGTCGTCGATCACTGGCGGTGCGCAGCCTGGTGCGATCGTGATGCTCACGGGCCAGGCGCCTCCCGGCGGCGCGATCATCGCATTGTCAAGCGATTCGGCAGCGGTCACCCCGCCGCCGTCGGCGTTCGTGGACGCCGGCAGCTTCTCGGCCTCGTTTCCGCTCCAGACGAACAGCGTTGCCACGACAACGACAGCCACGGTAACGGCGACATGGAATGGCGCGGGGGCGTCGGCGCAGGTTACGCTTCTACCGGCAGTCGCGCCGACAGCGATTTCGCTCAGTCCGACCTCCACGGTTGGACTGGGTGGCAGCTCGTTCGCAACCGTGTCAATTGCCACGTCACAGCCGACCGACACGATGTTCCAGGTAGCGAGCAGTAATCCCGCAGTCGCGTCCGTGCCGAACGGCATGATGGTGCCGGCGGGGACGACGCGCGGCGGCTTCAATATCTTCACGTCATCGGTCTCGGTGGACACTCCCGTGACGATCTCGGTGTCGGGCGGCGGCATCACAAAATCGGCGGCCCTCCTTGTGACGCCATCGAGTTCTTCGACGACCACAGGCCCGGCAACGCTGACGCTCACCGCTAGCGGACGCAGCGGCGAAATCGTGAGTTCGACGCCTTCGGGGCTGAAGGTGCCAGTCGGCAGCACGGGATCGGCGTCCTTCGCGGCGGGTACCTCGATTACGCTGAGCGTCTCGAACAGCCGCGACGCCGTCTGGTCCGGTGCGTGCTCGAGCAACGGCAACAAAACGAAAACGTGCACGTTCACGATCAACAGCACTGCGGCCGTGACCGCGAACGTCCAGTAACTCCACGTTCGCTGCGTCGAAGGAAGTCAGTGGCTCCATCGGCCGAGAGATCTGCGATCCGCCGACGTGTGCCATCGTCCGCGAGCACTTCGGAGAGCACCGCTCGTAGAGGTCAACGCATGGTAATGTCAACATCGTCGATGGCAGATGGATGGCGATTCTCTCGGGATCGACACAAACGACGTATGTGTCGTGTGTGGCACGGCGCCGCCATCAGTGTCATCGTCTTTGCTGTGTGCGCCGGTCCCAGCGCACAAGTGGCTGGCGATCGCGAGCAACGCATCACGCTTTTCACCCAATACCTCGAGCCGCTGCGCATTCAAGCGGGGATCCCTGGGCTCTCGGCGGCGATTACGTCCAACGGACGCATCATCTGGGAAGGCGGATTTGGCTTTGCCGATATGGAGGCGAGAATTGCGGCCGCGCCGCACACGCCGTATTCGATCGCGTCAATCACCAAGACCGCGACTTCGACACTGCTGATGCAATGCGTCGAAGAGCGTCGGTTGAATCTCGACACGCCGATCCGGACCTACACAACAACTGTGCCCGATGCAAACGCCACGGTGCGACAGGTTCTGGCAATGGCGTCGGATGCGCCCGCGGGTTCCACATATCGCTACGATGGGGATCGGTTTGTCGCGCTCACCGCCGTCGTCGAGGCGTGCACAGGCGTCTCGTATCGTGTCGCATTGGCCAGGCACATCCTCGATCGGCTCGGCATGTCCGATTCGGTGCCTGGCCAGGATCTCGAGGCGCCGACCGATGAGACGTCCGCGGCATTCGACTCGGCGACGCTGACGCGTTATCGCGGCGTGTTGGCGCGGATCGCCAAACCCTACGTCGTCCGCAACGGCCGTCCGAGGTTGAGCGAGTATCCGCCGAAGGGACTCAACGCCGCGGCCGGTCTCATTTCAACCGTCCGCGATCTCGCCCGGTATGACGAGGCGATCGATGCGCACGTGTTGCTGTCATCGTCAACGCAGCTGATCGCCTGGACTCCGTTTCGGCTCGCTTCCGGTCGAGAAGCGCCGTACGCGCTGGGCTGGTTCGTACAAGCCACGGCCGCCGGCCGCGCGGTGTGGCATTACGGACAGTGGCCTACGTTCTCGTCGCTCATACTCAAGCTCCCGGATCGCGGCTTGACGTTGATTCTGCTCGCGAATAGCGATGGGTTGAGCAGTCGATTTCCGTTGTCGTCCGGGGATGTTGCCGCCTCACCGTTTGCCCGTGCGTTCATCCAGGCGGCTCGATGACGTCTCGTCTCATTGCGGGCTGGATCTGCGCGCTGCTCACGATGGTCCCGTCGGAAGCGTCAGCCGATTGGGTCGTCCGGCCGTTTTTTGGGACTGCGCTGACTCCGAGTCATGGCTTTGTCGATCTGGAGCAGACCTCTGGCGATTCGACGCTGGTGTTCGGCGGGGCCGCAGGGTGGCATCGGCGCGCCATCGGTGTCGAGTTTGAACTGAGTGTCCTACCTGAGTTTTTCCAGGGCCCGGGCGACCTGGTAATCGGGGGAAATGTGGCGACGATCATGGGAAACGTCACGTGGCAATTGCCGAAGCCGCACGAATCGTCGCGACTGCGCGCGTACATCGCCGGAGGCGCCGGTATCGTCCGCGTCCGTTTGGAAGATGCGCTCGACGCGTTTTCGTCCAAGACGTCGCTCGCAGGCGGAAACGCAGGCGGGGGAATTCTCGTTCGATTGCGACCACGGCTGGACATCAACGCCGACGTGCGGTACTTCAAGACACAGTACGGAGATGTTGATCGAGCCGGATTCAGCGAACAATTTATCTCGTTCACACGCCTCACGGGCGGCGTGGTGCTACGGTTCTGATATGAATGAACCGAGAAACTGCGGCGGTATCGATCGCTCAGCCGCCGGAAAACTGGCAAACGATTGGCACGGTGACGGCACCGATCCCGCGGTCAGACCAACCCGAACTGAAACCTCGCCTAAGTCGTTGAATTGATTGTTGGTGCGGAAGAGAGGATTTGCGGGGCGTATGCGGACAATCTGAACTGGGGCATGGAGGGCGACGCGGTCTGCGCACCGGGTGGCGGAGGCGATCGACCGAGCGTAGCCATTCCGGTTTACTTCGCGTATACCGTGTGATATACCGCGCACTGCGATTGTGAGTTAGCCAAGGAGGCAGCGATGCCAGACCCTCGGCGATGTTGGTTCGCGTTCGCGTGTCTTCTCTTCTTCCTGCCCGCGCTATCCACCGCTCAGAGCTTCAACGGCGCCATCACCGGTGTTGTGCGAGATAGTTCGCACGCCGTGATTCCCGATGCCGCGTTGACACTCCGTAACGTGGCCACCGATCAGATGGTCGCGACGGCCGTCTCCGGCCCGGACGGCGAGTACGCGTTTCGCAACCTCGCGCCCGGGCGCTATGAAGTGACCGCCACGAAGACCGGGTTCCAGCAGATCGTGCGGCCCAATATCGACGTCACGCTGAGCTCCGTGCAGCGCGTCGAGTTCGAGTTGCCGGTCGGCGCACAGGATACCCGCGTCGAGGTCGTCGGCGGCTCATCGGTGCTCAGTACGACGGGCACCCAGGAGCACGGGATCTCGCCCGAGACGCTCCAGAAGCTGCCGCTGATCTTCGACAGCGGTCCGCGGTCGTCCGCGGGTTTCGCGATCCTCATGCCCGGGGTCAGCACAGGCGGCCGCGGCAACGCGTTCGACGCACGGATTAACGGCGGGCTGCAGTCGGGCGACGAGGCGACAGTCGACGGCGTCAGCATGCAGCAGGGGTTCATGAGCCAGGGGGGAATGGTCTCGATCTTCCAGGACTTCCCGATGTCCCCGGACATGGTCAGCGAGGTGAAGGTGCTGACGTCCAACTACGCGCCCGAGTACGGCTCGTCGTTGTCGGGACAAATTATGGCCGTCACGAAGTCGGGCGGCAGCGAGTTCCACGGCGCGGGTTTCGAGTACCACCGCAACGACGCGCTCAACGCCAAGCAGTGGGGAGCAGAAGAGAAGAGCCCGCTGCGCAAGAACAACTTCGGTGCGAACATCGGCGGTCCAGTGAAGGTTCCTGTCCTCTGGTCGGGGAACGTGAAGAGCTTCTTCTACTTCAACTACGAGGGATACCGGCAGACCGGCGGGGCGAATCAGCCGACGCTGTCGATTCCGTCGATGGCTGAGCGGAACGGCGACTTCCGCGACTGGCGCGACGACGCCGGGAACCTGATTCCGATCTACGATCCCGCAACGATCCGTTCCGACGGCCACGGCGGGTTCATCAAGGATCAGTTCATGGGCTGCGATGGTCAGACGCCGAACGTGATCTGCCCGTCGCGCATCAGCCCGCTCGTGCAGCCGTGGCTGGCCGCGCTCCCGACGCCGACGAGTGGCGGACCGACGAACAACTTCCTCGCCCCCGCGATTCCCGACACGATTCTCGGGAACTCGGATTACTACATGGGGCGGTACGACCTGAACATCCGCAACAAGGACCACATGTTCCTCAGCGTGTGGCATCAGCAGGCGCCGGCGAAGTTTGTTTCCACTCTGCCGCAGCCGATTGCCAACGAGACGTATTCCGACCCGCAGAACTCGTGGGTGAGCCGGTTCAACTACGACCGGGTCTTGTCGTCGTCGCTGTTGAACCACATGTCAATGGGATACTTGAACCGCAACGAGGGCTACGGGTCGGTCAACGCTAAATTTGTAGACGACTTCCCGAAGATTGCGGGAGTGGCGGGCTACAACGTGCCCCCGCAGATTCAGTTCAGCGACGGCTTTGCGCAGTTCGGCCAGAACGCCGGGGTGAACGTCGGTAATATCACCACGCGTCCCACCTTCATCATAAACGACATGGCCACGTGGGAGAAGGCGAGGCACTCGCTCAAGTTCGGCATGGAGTACCGCAAGGTCATGGGGAACATCCACGCCAACGGAAACCAAGCGGGGACGTTCACGTTCGCGCGCGGCGCGACGGGGCTGCTCGGCCTCAACAGCGGCAGCCCGGTTGCGAGCTTCCTGCTCGGCGCCGTGGACAGCGGGAACGCCGTGTTCAGATCGGTGGATTCGTGGTATCCACGGCAACACGCGTGGGTCCTCCACGCCGGCGACACCTGGCGTGCGTCGTCGAAGCTGACCCTCGATTACGGCCTGCGGTGGGACTACTTCTCGCCGTCCAGTGAGAAGTACGACCGGTTCTCGTTCTTCGACCCCGTGGGGGCGAATCCCGGCGCCGGGGGACGGCCTGGCCGACTGGCGTTTGCGGGCACTGGCTACGGGGCGGCGAGCTACGGCGCGCGCTATCCCGAAAAGGAGTGGTACGGCGGCTTCGCGCCCAGGCTGGGAGGTGCGTACCGCCTCAACGAGAAGACCGTGCTGCGGAGCGGCTACGGGATCTTCTATACCCAGTCGTTCTATCCGGGATGGGGCGGCGGGATCTCCCTCGACGGCTTTTCGGCTGATCCCACGTTCTCGAGCACGCTCGGCGGGATCCAGCCGGCATTCCTGCTGTCGCAAGGCTTCCCGCAGAACTTCACGCCACCACCGACGATCCGGTCCGACTACCGCAACGGCCAGGGGATTCTGTATCGGCCGCTCGACGCAAACGACCGGTCGTACATGCACCAGTGGAACGTCACGGTCGAGCGCGAGTTGTTGCAGCAGATGTCGCTCAGCGTCGCATACGTCGGAACAGCCGGTCGAAGGCTGCCATCGAGCATCGACGCCGACAACGCGATCAATCCATCGTACCTGTCGCTCGGCAGCAAGCTGTACGACGAGTTCAAGCCGGGCATGACGAGCCTGGACGGCGTGCCGCTGCCCTATGATGGCTGGGTCGAGCAGATGACCGGCTGCGCGCCGTCGGTCGCGCAGGCGCTGCGCCCGTATCCGCAGTACTGCGACAACCTCGTCGGGCTGAACCAGAACCGCGGCGAGTCGCAGTACCATTCGCTGCAGATGAAACTGGAGCGGCGTTTCTCTCAGGGCTTCTACGCGCTCGTTTCCTACACGCTGTCGCGAACCGTGTCGAACGGGTCCGACAACACGCAGACAGACGCCACCACGTGGAGCGGTGCGCACGGCGTGATTTCGCCATTCGAGAAGAGCCGCACGAAGGCGGTGACCGTCGACGACGTGCCGAACCTCCTGTCGGCGGCGCTCGTTTACGAGCTGCCGGTCGGGCCGGGACGCAAGTATCTCAGTGACGGAGGGGTGGCGGGGGCGCTGCTCGGCGGCTGGCAGGTCAGCACGATCTTCCGGTCCTCGTCGGGCCTCCCGTTCTTCTTCCGCATCAACGGGACGGCGTGCAACGTGCCCGGGCAGTTCCGCGCCGGTTGCATCCCGGCCATCACCAACGCGGGGTCAGTCTTTGCGCAGGACAAGGGGAGCTACGATCCGAACGCCGGACCGCTCTTCAACATCAACGCGTTCGAGCCGGTGTCGATGTTCAACTTCTATTACGGACGCGGCAACCGCATCGAGGAGGACGTCCGTGGGTTCGGGTACCACAACCAGGACATGTCGTTCATCAAGAACACGAAGATGCCCGGCGGGACGAACCTCCAGCTCAGGGTCGAGATGTTCAACATGTGGAACTGGCACATCTTCGGCGCGCGTGGAACGACGTTCGGCGCCACGACAGATGCGTTCGATCTCGACCTTGCGAGCCCGACGTTCGGTAAATGGAAAGGAGGCGTGAGCGATCCGCGGAACATCCAGATCGCCGCACGGTTCGAGTTCTAGCGAGGCTTCGGGCATACTGGTTGGCGGTCGGCGTCGTGTGCACGGCGACGCCGGCCGTTTCTTCGCGTCCCGTCCGATGGGTACCCTCTTCCGCTCGGTCATCACCTGTGTCCTCCTGCTGCTGACGCCGATGCTCGTGCGGGCGCAGGCGCTGCCGCCCGCCCTGGCGGAACGCTTTTCACACGCCATTGCCGATCTGCGAGCGGGGCAGCTCGACGCCGCGGAAACGTCATTTCGCGGCATCCTTCGGGACGGCGGCGATGTCGCGCCGGTCCACCACAACCTCGCTATCGTGCTCCAGCAGCGCGGGCGCCACGAGCAGGCCCTCGTGGAGTTCGACGCCGCCTCGCGCATCGATCCCTCGTACGGGCCGGCGCGGCTTCTGGCCAGCACCAGCCTGGTCGCGCTCGGTCGGTACCGGGACGCGCGCGCGGCGCTGGAGCACGCCGTTCGCCTGATGCCGCGCGAGATGAACGCTAGCCTCCAACTGGCCGCCGTCTGTCAGCGGCTTGCGGATCGGATGTGCGTTGCCAACGCGTACCGACACGTGACGCAATTGGCCCCAGACGACGCCGAATACGCCTACCGGCTCGGGTCGGCGCAGCTCGAGGTATCGGAGTCGGCGTACGAGCGGCTCAGGCAGAAACATCCGACGTCGGCCCGCGTGCAACAGGCGTTGGGGCGCGAGTACCTGCAGCAGAATCGGCCGGACCAGGCTCTCGATGCATTTCAGCGCGCACTCGAGGCCGATCCGACAGTTCCCGATCTCCACCTGGCGCTGGCGCGTATCCATCTGGACGCCGGGCGCGTGAACGAAGCGTCGCGCGAAATCAGCCGCGAGTTGGCGATGGTCCCGTTTGGAAAGGATGCGCTGGAGCTCAAGGCGCGGATCGACCGCATCGCCCAGCCGCCGGCGACGAGTCCGGCGAGCAGTACAGACGCCGTCGCACCGCCAGCCGCGCTCACCTCGGCAGGCATCGCCTCAATCGACGCCGCCATTACCGAGCGCCGCTGGGCCGACGCGGAGCATGGGCTCGCCGACGCCATCGAGCGGGAGCCAACCAGGCGGGACCTCCTCGTTCTGATCGCGCGCGTCTTCGTGCTCGACGGCAAGCCGCTCAACGCCGCTGTCGCGCTGAAGAAGGCGGATGCGCTCGCACCGCTTGATCGCGAGCTGCGGTTCGCGCTGGTGCTCGCGTACGTGCGGCTCGGGCGGGCTGACTGGGCGGAGCCGGAACTCGAGCGGCTCGTGCAGGAGGACCCCAAGAGCCCCGAGTACCGCTACTGGCTCGGACGCCTCGCGTACGACGGCGGGAAGTACGCGCAGGCCATCGCGCGTTTCCAGGAATCGCTGGCGCTCGATTCGCACTTCATGCGGGCCCACGACAATCTCGGGTTGTGCTACGAGCAGCTGGACGACCCCGAACGCGCGATCGAGCACTACCGCGAGGCCGTGCGACTCAATCGCGAGTCCCGCACCCGGTCGCCCTGGCCGCCGACGAATCTCGCCGTGCTCCTGCGCCAGCGGGGAGGACAGGAAGAGGCCGGCGTGCTGCTACGCGAGGCGATCCAGTACGACGGCGGTTTTGCGAAAGGTCACTACGAGCTGGGGGTGCTGCTCGACGAACAAGGGAAGACCGCCGAGTCAGTGCAGGAGCTGGAGCGCTCCGTCGTTCTCGACGGTACGTACCCCGAACCACACTACGTGCTCGCGCGCATCTACCGTCGTCAGGGTGACGCGGCGCGGGCGGACGAAGCGCTTGCCACGTTCAAGCGACTTCGTGCCGCGCGGGAGCAAGGGGCGAAATGATCGGTGTTGGCGGCGCAGCCCGTTGGTTGGTGGCGCTCGGCGTCCTTTTGATTGCCGCCGATGTCGCTGCGCAGAGCGGCCCGATGGCTGGTGCCGGGGCGGCGCGATCCGCGCCTCGCGCGCGCGCCGAGGAAGCGGCTGGCGTCCTCGCCGCGCAGCAAGGCGCCTACGTCGCCGCGGAACGACACTTCCGCGAAGCCATCCGACTCGACGCACGGCTCGAATCGGCGTATCTCAACCTGGGGCGCCTTTATCAGGAGCATGCCAACGAGGACCCGGACGCGGCGCGCAAAGGGCTGGCTACGTATCGAGCGCTGCTGGATGTGGCGCCATCGAATGCGGAGGCGCTCTATCAGGCCGGCTATCTCGCGGCGTGCGCCGGGGAGTGGTCGTCCTCGCGCGCGTGGCTCGAGCGGCTGCCGCGCGACGCGCGATCCCGGCCGCAGGTGCTCGTCCTGCTCGCGATCGACTTTGCCGCGTTGGCGGAACCGAAGCGCGCCTCCGAGGCCACGGCGACGCTTCTGGCGCATCCCAATTTCACGGAGGAGGACATGCTGGCCGCCGTCCCGGCGTTCGATCGCGCCAAAGACGCGGCGCTCGAAGCGGAGCTCCTTGGCGGGCTCGACGCGCGCCGCCTAGCTTCCGTGGCATCGCTTCGCCGGCTCGGCGAGGCGCAAATGCGCCTCGGCCACCTCGATGCGGCGCGGGCCGCGCTCGGGCGCGCGGCCGCCGGCTCCCCGACAGCGAGCGTGGCGCTTCTTCTCGACCTCGCACGCGTCGCGTACAAGCAGAAGGACTACGAGGGCGCTCTCGGCTATCTCGCGCACGCGCGGGACCTGGAGCCGGGGAATGCCGAGGTCCAGTTCTTCTTCGGCATCGCATCGATCGAGTTGAATCTCGGGAACGAAGCGTACGACGCACTGAAAAAGGCTGTTGCGCTGTCACCGGAGAACCCGTACGTGAACTACGCGATGGGGGCCGTGGCGATCCACCGGCACGAGTCCTCCGAGGCGCTGCCGTACTTCGAGGCATACGTCCGGCTGAAACCCGAGGATGCGCGCGGCCGCTTCGCCCTCGGGGCGGCGAAGTTCTACAGCAACGATTTCGATGGCGCCCGCGCGGACCTCACGCGCGCCGCCCAGGTGCCGGACACCGCGGCGGGCGCCCACTATTTTCTCGCGCGCATTGCCCGGCAATCGGAGGACCTCGACGCCGCGGCCCTGGAGATCCGCCGTGCGCTCGACGCGAATCCGCGTTATCCCGACGCGCTCGCGGAGCTGGGCCTATTGCAGACCAGGCGCGGCGAGTACGTCGAGGCCGAACGATCGCTGACCCAGGCGCTGACGCTGGACCCCGACAACTACGCCGCAACCTTCAACCTGGCCACGTTGTACGCGCGCACGCGCGATCCACGGCGAGAGGCGCAAGCGGCCCGCCTCGCCGAGCTCCAGCAAAAGCGCGCAGCCGCCGCGCAAGAGTTCTTGCGCATCGTGGAGACCGTGAAGTGACCCGGTACGGAGGGGTGACCCGCGCGCTGAGTGTCACCGTCGTGCTGCTGGCGACCGCGGCGACGGTCGACGCGCAGCCTGGAAGCAGCCAACAGGCGCCGTCAGCCGCCTTCACAGCGTTGTACGCGGGCGACGCGGAGAAGGCACTTCGACTCGCCGAGGCGCAGTTGAAGACGAAGCCGTCGGACGTGGCGATGCTCGTGATCGCCGCGCGCGCACATCTGGCGCGTGACGAACACCAGACCGCCTACGACCTGCTCGAACGCGCACTCGGCATCGAGCCCGACAACGCAGACGCACTGTTTTTCATGGGGATTGTTTCAGGAGAGCTCGCGGCCCGCTCCTTCGCTCGGGTTTACGCGCTGGCGCCCGACGGCGCGCGCGTGCATCAACTCATGGCCCGCTCGCTGTGGCTGCAGCAGAACCGCGTGGACGCGGCCGCCGAGTACACGCTTGCGCTGAAGGCCGATCCGACGCTACTGGATGCACTCCTGGAGTTCGCGCGACTTCGGCGCGAGGAGTCGAACTGCGAGGAAGCGGTGTTGCTGTACGAGCGCGCGCAGCGGATGAAGGCTACGCACGACGGGGCATACGGGTTGGGTGTCTGCCTCGCCATGCAGGGCAATCACGCGCGAGCGATCGCGGCTTTCCGCGAGGCGCTCACGTACGACCCGACGTCGCCGGCCGCCGAGTTCGGCCTCGGCAGCTCGCTCCTGAACCTGGGAGATGCACCTGCCGCGGCGCAGGCGCTCGAGCGTGCGGCTCGGCTGGCGCCAACCATGCGCGAGACGTTCTACGTACTTGGCCGCGCATACCAGAAGATGGGGCAGTCGGAGCGCGCGCAGCAGGCGTTCGAGCGCGCCAACGCGCTCGCGCGTGCCGAGCGCGGCGGCCAGCCACCAGAAAAGCGTCCGCGATGAGCGTGCGCGCGGCAATCGCCTTCATGGCGGCGGCGATCATTCTGTTGGCGCAAGCGCCACCGCCGACGACGCGCGTACCTCCTCCGTCGGCGTACGCGACGCCGGGGGTCACGTTCCGGGACGTGACGGCCGCGGCCGGCGTCGCGGGTTTCAAGCACGTCTCCGGCGGGCGAGAAAAAAACTACATCATCGAAGGCACCGGCTCGGGCGTCGCGTTCTGGGACTTCGACAACGACGGCTACGTCGACCTCTACTTCGTCAACGGGTCGACGTTCGATCGCCTCCATCGCGGCGATCCGGCTCCGGCCGCAGTACTGTTTCGCAACAAAGGGGACGGCACCTTCGCCGACGTCACCGCGGAACGCGGCGTCGCGAACGAGCGCTGGGGCCAGGGTGTCTGCGTCGGGGACATCGACAACGATGGCTTCGAAGATCTTTACGTGACCAACTTCGGCAAGAACCGCCTGTACCACAACGACCATGGGCGGACGTTCACGGATGTCGCGGACGCGGCAAACGTCGCGGTCGACAGCTGGTCGACCGGTTGCGCGTTCGGAGACTTCGATGGCGACGGTTGGCTCGATCTGTTCGTCGCGGGGTACGTGAGCCTCGACCTCAATCATCTGCCGCCGTCCGCGACGCCTGGCGCCGCGCCGCAGCCGTCAACGGCGTCGGCGCCCAGCTCGGCGGCTGACAACACCACGCGCTTCGGCGCCTCGTACTCTCCCGGCGCACCGTACTGCACTTATCGCGCGGAGCGCGTGATGTGCGGCCCACGCGGCCTCAGAGGTGCGCCTGACCATCTGTTCCGAAACAACGGCGACGGAACGTTCACCGATGTCAGCAACGCGGCTGGCGTCGCCGATCCGGCGGGCCTCTACGGGTTCGGCGTCGCGTGGGTCGACCTCGATGACGATGGACGGCTGGACCTCTTCGTGTCCAACGATTCGGGCCCGAACTACGTGTACAGGAACGCCGGCGGCGGGCGCTTCGAGAACGTGAGTTATCCATCGGGCGCCGCGCTCGACGCTCAAGGGCGCGAACAGGCGCACATGGGGGTCGCCGTCGGCGACTACGACAACGATGGCCGCGACGATCTGCACGTCACGAACTTCGCGAACGACTTCAACGTGCTCTACCACAACGACGACGGGCGGATCTTCACCGACGTGACCACGGCGGTGGGCCTGACGCTGCCGTCGACGCCGTTCCTCGGCTGGGGAACCGACTTCCTGGATTACGACAACGACGGCTGGCTCGACCTGCTCGTCGTGAACGGCCACATCTATCCCGCCGCCGACAAGTTCCCCTGGAACACGTCGTACGCGCAGCGCGCCTTGCTCTTTCGCAACGTGAACGGCCGCCGCTTCGAGGACCTTGGCGCGGCGGCGGGCGAGGTGTTCGCCATCCCGCGCGTGTCGCGGGGATCCGCGGTCGCCGATTTCGACAACGACGGCGGCCTCGACGTGGCGATCAACAATCTCGACGATCGCCCGACGCTGGGGCGCAACGACGGCGCGGCCAAAGCGGGCCACTGGCTCACCCTTAAACTGAAGGGGGATCCCGGCCGCAAGTGTCCGCGAGACGCCATTGGTTCGGTCGTGTTCGCCAGCGCAGGCGGGGTGCGCCACAGGGGTGAGGTGGCGAGCGGCCGCGGCCAGATGTCGCAGTCGGACCTGCGCGTGCACATCGGTATTGGGACCGCGACCGCGATCTCGCACCTGGCCGTTCGATGGGCGAACGGTCCCGAGGTGGCCTATGCCATCGACCGCGTGGACGCGTTCGTCACGATCGATCAGGCAAGCGGCACCGTCACGTACGCCAAGTGAGTGGAAGCGCACGTTGGAGCTCTGCGAGCGATATCCGTGGCCAGGTTGTGCCTACTGAAAAGTCCATTCCTGTTGGCGCCGTTACGTGGATCAGCTGTAGGCGCGTTTATTGAGGCCTGGGGCGCCGCCGCGCTACACTTCAATCTCACATCAGGGTCAACGCATTCGCGTCAACTTGGCCCCCACGCGGTTAGTGAAGATTGACCAGTTCCAAGCGTCTCCAAACCGGCTCCGAACTCGGCGCCTATCGCCTGGAATCTCTTCTCGGCACCGGCGGCATGGGGGAGGTGTACCGGGCAAAGGATGTTCGACTCGGCCGATGGGTCGCAATCAAAGTTCTGCTTCCACAAATCTCTGCAGATCTCGAGGCTCGACGACGGTTTGAACGCGAAGCCCGGGCGATCGCGAATCTGAATCATCCCAATATCTGTACGCTGCACGACATCGGATCCGAGGACGGCGTTGAGTACCTCGTGATGGAGTACCTCGAAGGCGACACGCTCGCTGCGTTTCTGGCAACGCGTCGCGCGCCGATGGACCGGGTTCTGAGTTACGGGATCGCGATCGCCAGCGCGCTTGCTGCCGCCCACCAGCAGTGCATTGTTCACCGCGACCTCAAACCAGGCAACATCATTCTGACCAAGTCCGGTCTCAAGGTTCTCGATTTTGGCTTGGCCAAGTTCCTCGACGCCAGCGCGGTCGTCCTGAACGACGAGACGTTGGCAGCTCAGCAAATGGTACTGGGTACGCCGGCCTACATGGCGCCAGAGCAGCGAGCCGGCAAGGAATGCGACGCGCGAACGGACATCTACGCCCTCGGTCTCATCCTCGCAGAAATGGCGACTGGCCGGAGACGCATCTCCGCGTACGAGACGTTGCCTTCAGATCTGCCGCCGCAATTCGCCTTCGTCATCGAACGCTGCCTTGCATGCGATCCCGACGATCGGTGGCAATCCTCTACCGATGTCCGTCTGGCGCTCGAATGCGTAGCCATCGCTGGGGCCCAGGGTTCTGCCACACCGCCGCTCGAGTTGCCACTCATACGGTTCAGCGTAGATCTGGGTCCCAATGCCGTACCTGGTTTACGAACCACCGCAATGCTCTCCCCTGACGCAAGGAGAGTCGTGTTTCTTGCGCGCGGCGCTGACGGCAAGCAACGGGTCGCCCTACGGCTCATGGCCGAGGCACGGACGACACTCCTCAAAGGTACGGAGAACGCGCAGGATCCGTTCTTCTCGCCGGATGGAAAATGGCTTGGGTTCTTCGCCGACTTCAGGCTCAAGCGGGTTTCGGTTGAAGGCGGTGCACCGGTGACCATATGTGAGGCTCCGAACGATCGCGGCGGCAGTTGGTCCGACAACGACACGATCGTTCTTGCGCCGCATATCTTCGGCGGCCTCGTGCAGGTCCACGCCGCCGGAGGTGTCCCTGAGGCATTGACATCGCCGGCCGAGGGTGAGCCGTCGCATGCCTGGCCACAGGTGATTGCCGCACGGCAGGCAGTGCTATTTACCGGCGGCGCTCCCGATGCGCCGAACGTGCAGGTCTTCTCTCTTTTAACCGGCGAGACGAAAGTCGTCATTCGTGCGGGCTATAGCGGCCGTTATGTGCCGTCGGGACACGTCATCTACGTCCACCGAAATACGCTGTTCGCTGTGCCATTCGATATTGAGGCACTCACAACGCGCGGTGTGCCGGTACCCATCGTAGACGACGTCGCGGATGACATCACCGATCGGTCAGCGCATTTCGACTTCGCGAATGACGGAACACTCGTCTACTTGAGCCGAGACGCCGTGACGTCGGACCGTACCATCGCGACCATCGACCGATCGGGGCGAGTCGACAAGCTGCTCGAAGCGCCGGGACGGTATGCGTATCTATTTCCTTCACCAGATGGGCGGAAACTTTCGTTTGTATCGGGACAGGATATTTGGGTGCTGGACCTGAAACGCGGGCGACCATCCCGCCTGACGTTCAATACCCTGGGAAATCAATGGCCGGTATGGGCGCCCGACAGTGTGCACCTGGTGTTCAGCGCGCAGAACCGGAGCGGCACCGGCCGCTCTCTCTGGTGGCTTCGCACCGATGGCACCGAAGAACCGCAAATGCTCCTTGAAAGTACCGATGAACTCCACCCATCATCGGTCTCGCCGGATGGCGCACACGTGGCCGTCCATCGGCGCACGCCGGAAACGCTGTACGACATCTGGATGCTGCCTCTAGAGTCCTCTGATCCGGAGCGTCCGAAAGCAGGGAAACTCGAGGTATTCCTGCGGACGCCGGTGAATGAGTGGGGCGCCGTGTTCTCGCCGAACGGCCGCTGGGTGGCGTACTACTCGGAGGAGTCGGGTACCGGCGAGATTTACGTCCGGCCATTCCGAGGTCGCGGGGGACCATGGCTCGTGTCGAGCGGTGGCATCGCCGGGACGCTGGCACACTGGCCGAGTGGCGGTCGAGCGCTGTACTACCTCAGTACGGATCGACACATCATGGAAGTGACATATACGGAGGAAGGCAACTCATTTGTGGCTGACGAACCGCAGCGCTGGTCGGAAGCGACCCTGCCGCTCGCGGCGTTCAATGTCAGCCCGGATACCACACGTGCAATCATCGCGGCGCCCGCGGAACATCTGGACGCGCGCCACACCCTGCACGTGACGTTTCTCCTGAATCTGTTCGATGAGCTTCGCCGCCGCGCGCCATCAACTGTTCGGTGAGAGCAGCGATTCGTGCCAGCCGCGGCAATGAGCTGAAGGCAGAGTGGGGGTTCAGGTCTGCGTCGGCTGCTGCGTGGTTACACCGAATCGTGCCTCTCGTTCGCGTGTCAGGTGCGGCACGATACCGAGTTGCCGCTCGATCAACATCAGTTGCCCGCGGTGATGCATCTCGTGCTCTTTGACTGAGAGGAGCATTTCGAGGCGGCTCTTCCTCGATTGGCCGCCTGGCATCGAGACGCTCTCACCTAATGCACCCTCGCTCAGGCCGTCGAGAAACGTGGCGAACGTCTCGCCCGATCGTTGCAGCATCTTGATGATCTCTGCCTTCGTGCATGGCACTTGCTCTTCCGCCTTGTCCTTCATGAATCGTCCTGGAAAATCGTAGCCCTCGAGCGATGTGACGCCCTCGCTGTGCAATTCCTGCTGCCACGACGGCGATACCGCGATGTGGATCAAGAGTTGCGACACGTTGCGCGTATTTGGCGCGGCGCGAAACGTGTATTTGTCTTCTGGAATATCTTGCGCAATGGCGATTGTGTTTTTTCGTACGGTGCGAAACGCATCGGCGAGATGTTTGACTCCGTAGTACGTCATCGCTCCTCCTGGGCCGGGAATGCGTCCCGAAACAACAAGACGTGACTATAACAGCACCGCGTCTGCGTGCACGCCCAACGGCCTGCTAGAGGCGGAGACGATAGTTGGCCGTAGAACTGAGTCGACCGACTCACCCGGTTCGAGGTCCACCCCGCGTGCCCCCAGCTACTCAGATCCAAGTCTGTTTAGTCATACGTGTGCGGACATGCTGCGCACGATCAGCTCCCTTCGCGTCTGATCCTGCCACGGGGGTCAACACGTTATCGGAGCAGAAGTCATTTCATAAACACGGCTCGAGCTCCTGAGGCATCCTGACCACTTCGGCAGGAGAAATCCGATTGCTTCCTTCCTGCGTCAGTCGTCCCGCTCAACGTCCGATTGTTGTCGACCGGATCCGGTGGTTCGCGGAAAAGTGGCAAGGATTGGCAAAGGATTACCGCACGACTGCCGGGCGATGCGGCCCAATCTGCGGAGTTCACGTGGGGCAGGAAAGGGCTCTCACTTGGTGAGCGGGTATCGCGTCAAACTGGCTCCCATAGAGCAGCCTGTGGCATGATCCGTGGAGATTTTCGACCCTGGCTCATCCGCGCGGCATGACCGATGCAATGTGTGCCTTCTGGGCACGTCATGACAATCGTGCCGGTGCCGCGGAGTGCTCGCCCACGACGCTTCACTCACGATCATGCCGTGCGCCGCTACGTGTCCGACCGCTTGTATGGCGGAAGCGGTATCGCCTGCGCAAGGAACCGCCTTACGTCGCCCTCAAGGAAGTCCACACCGTGTTTTGCGAGTCGTCGCGCAGCTTCACGGACTTGTTGAAGCTGCCCCGGTTGCATTTCTGACCGTTTCCTTTTGCGTCCAGGTCGATCTTCGGCAGGGACGAAGTCGATCTCGGCCAGTTCGAGACCGTTCTCGTGCTCCAGCATGACGCTAGCCATAGTTCCCCATCCCTCACCTTGGACAATTACAAGGCGTTGATCGGCCCTGAACCATACCTGGAAGGGGTTTTTGGCCCTGTGTGGATGAGGACTGACTTCTTCGAAACCGAACTGTCGAAGAAATGCGAACGCTTCCCTAACGGTCTCGGTGAATTCCTGCTGCGTTGGCGGCTCCATCATCTCCCGAGTCCGTTCTGACAACGTCGTCAACCGCGGGGCCTCATCATCGCACAGTGGTACTCCGCAAGAAATCACGCCGCGATCGGCTTGAGCCCGCACTCGTGATGGACACCGGCGAGAATGGGTTTCGTCACGACCCGATATCGGTGCGGAAGGTGGTGGTCAACCGCCTGCGGCACCAGTCGGCCACGATCTTCCGCAGATGCCGCTCATTGAGCGGAATAAAATGGTCGAGACATTCGCGGCGCGGGGCAAGTCGACTTGAAGTTAGGCGAGGTCCAGGCTCCACCCCCCGGCCGTTCTTCTTCACGATGAACAGCTCACCGAGATCAATGGGTGAACCGTGCCACTCGGGACCTTGAACGACTTCCATATGCGAAATCATCGTGAGGTGTTGAATTTCGAATACTGAGCCTAGCAGCTTACGCCGCATCTTTCGTGGTGGGCGGCCCTGCGATGGCGCGACGGTCAGTAACGAGCGGATGTGCTCCAGCACATTCGTTGGACAGGCATGGCTTCGCGACGTATCTATCAGAGTCAAATCGCCCGACCCCCGAGCCACCTCGCTCTGCCGGGTCGAGCTGCTGCTGGATGTGCTCAACGCGCTCAACGACACGGCCGAAGAGAGCGTGGCCACCGACAATCTGTTCAGCCCGAATTTCGGGCGGCCGACTCTTTTCGTCGACCCGCGCCGCCCGATGCTCGGCGTGCGGATGAATCTCGGACGGCCGTAAAACGTGCGGAGAGGCCGCCCCGACGGCGACCTCTCCGTTGTGAGACTACTCGACGGGCAGGAAGAAGTGGTCGGACACGTACTTCGACACCTTCCGCCCTATCTGCGCTCCATCGAGCATCGAGTGGCGCCAGTGCAGCCCGGCCCAGACGCGCGCGTCGTAGATCTCCCGCATGATCGAGTTGAGATCGTAGTAGGTCCGGTCGGTCACATGCAGCGGCATCGTCGCGGTCGGAGCCGCTGTCAGCTTCCACGTGACCTTGTTCGTGCCGAAGAAGCGCGCCATGGTGTCGGTGATTGCTGTACTCGAGAACGAGTGAGCGGAAGGATATTCGGGATGGTTCACCGAGATTAACGGCGTCCACGTCAGATCCTGCACGGTTTCCGGGTTTCCATCCGTGTCGGCGCGCGGGATTGCCGTCCTCGGCCGCCACGACTTGTAGAAGTACTTTGCTTCGAAACCCGCGATGTTCGCATCCGCCGCAGCGGTGTACACCATGGCAAAGAAGCGCGCCGTTTCCACGACATTCAGACCGCGCGCGATCGCCAGGTCCGTGATGCCCTTGTGTGTGTTCACGAGCTGCCAGAAGTACGCGATGTCGGTCTGCTCGGGCGAGCGGACGGTGCTGTCCGCGCGTCCGAAGTCGCGAGTCTCGAGGAAGTCCTCCACGTAAGCCGCCGACGTCAGGGGATTGGGGCCGTCCGGCCGGAACTGCGCCGGATTGCTGAACGTGAACGGCCTGATCTGGGGAACGTCGGTCCCGAGCGGTACAGTGCCGCACCCACCGTTGGGTTCAAATACTCCGGGCGGCGGGGGAACGGTGATGCAGTCGTACGGCAGGACGACGCCCGAACCATCGTTGGAACGGAGAGCAATCACGGCGGCGGCCGCGGCTTCGCCGACTCTCAGTCCCTCCTCCTTTGCCACGCCATCGGGAATGGTACTCATGTAGCTGTCATACGCGCCGTCGAGCGCCGAGCCACCCACGCGAGACAGGGCGGTGAGATACGCCGCCCTCGCGACGGCAGCGCGAACGTCGGCTCCCGGCGCCGCTGAGATCCTTGCGGCAAAAGGCTGGTAGCCGCCCTCGATCGCAACCACGGCATCGTAGACGGCGATTTGAGCCATCGCGCGCAGCACCATCTGCATTGCCGGCAATCTTGGAACAGGGGTGTTGATTGCGGTCTGGACGATCGTTCCCCAGTCGGTCACGACGTTTTGCGCGTACAGCGCGGGGCTCAACACCGCCCAACACAGCACGAAGTTCACTGCGAGAAACGTGATTCTTTTCATAATTGCTACTCCTTCTTTCGCCACCTCGAAATTCGACATCGGACCTATCGGGCAGGCATAAAGGGATGCGGCTTCGCCCGGACGCGAACGATCGTGACCGTGTTGGTCCCGTTGGGATCCGGAGGCCAGCTGTCAACCGCCCGGACTTCGACCGCCGCGGTCGTTCCGCGCAGCTGAATCAGAGCGTGGTCATTCGTGCGGGCGAGTGCAGGGGGATCCAGATTCGACACCGCGCCGAATGCCCGGAGCTGATATCGATTGCCGGCAATCCTGGCGTCCTGTAACCGCACGACGGCCGTGTTGTCAGACGCCGTGTTCGTCGGGCCAAACCCCAGTGAGGCGAAGTCGGGGCCCGTAGTGTTGAAGAACTCAGTGCGAGTGTTGTTCGTGAACTCCGAGCCCAATGCGTCGAACCTGGTCGTGTGATCTCCCCCCGATCGGCTTGCGCAAAATTAATCACCCGAATGCCTTCGGCGCCGCGGAAGAACTCGCTGTCCTCGATCTCCGCGACGATTCGGCGCCCGCTCGCATCCGCCGCAGCATTTCTGACGTCGACGCCGCGGGGGCTGTCGTGGGCCGACACATGCGAGACCCTGAGCGCCGTCGGCAACGCGGTCCCTGTCGGATCCGCCTGATCGGGCTCAACCAGATCCGTGCAAATCGCGGAGGCGGCCATCGGGTTCCCGGCAACGGTGAGCCACGCGATCGTGCTGTTGCCGCGGCCGGTCCTGATGGTGCCGGTGCGGCCGACCTTGAAGGCGAACGACGGTCGCGGAAGAGCCGAGGCGTCGATCGTCGCGGCGGCGCGATCGCCGTCTACTCCGAGGAGCGACATGTCGAGCTGGAGGTCGAGGCGCCCGTCGTTCGGGCGGGGTACTCCGACGGTATCTGCCGGTGATAACGGATACCTGCCCGCGGAAAGAATGATGAAAGCTCCGGCGTTGTCGGGGTTGTTCACCGCGCTGTACAGCTGTTCGACGTTACCGACGAAGATCGTGGAACCGTCGACCGCGGGCAGGATTCGCGCATCGACGGGCCCACCTAAGACTAGTGCCAGCGACAGGACTACCGCGGTCACAAGGTGCTTGATAATGATTCTCTTCATCATTCGTCGTTCCTTTCACGGCCGCCGGCATGTTCGAGGGGACGGCGGTTGGGTAGGCGCAAAGAGGGCGTGAAAACTACAATGGCCCGCAAAATTTTCTTTCGATGACTCTTGAGACCTCGGAGATCACGCGGTTGCTGAAGGCCTGGTCCGCCGGCCAGGAGGCCGCGCTGGAGGAGCTGATGCCGCTCGTCTACAACGAGCTGCGCCGGGCGGCGCGCCGCTACATGAACAACGAACGGCCGGGCAATACCCTGCAGCCGACGGCGCTGGTCAATGAGGTGTACCTGAGGCTGGTGAACGTCACGCAGGTGAGCTGGCGCGATCGCGCGCACTTCTTCGCCGTGGCGGCCGAGCTGATGCGACGAATCCTCGTCGATGCGGCGCGAGCACGGACTGCCGCCAAGCGCGGCGGTGCGGCCCGGCGGGTCACTCACTCGTCAGCATTCGATTTCGATAATCTGCCTGACGTGTCGTCTCTCCGCGACCGCGAGTTGATCGCAATCGACGACGCGCTCGACGCGCTGGTCGAAATGGATCCGCGTAAGGCGCGGGTGATCGAATTGCGCTTTTTCGGAGGGTTGAGCGTCGAGGAGACCGCCGACGCGTTGAATGTCTCGCCGCAAACGGTGATGCGTGATTGGAAGCTGGCCAGGGCCTGGATGACGCGCGAGCTCAGCAGAGATTAGACATTCATCGCTGAAGATCAATCAGCGCGAGGTCGGCGTTTTCGCGCAACCGGTCGAAGATGATCTTGCCATCAGGCATCACGTCGAAACTGCGTATCAAAGATCCCGTTTCCAAATCGGTCAACTGTCGCTCCTGACCTGTCTTCAGATCCGCGATATGGAAGTTGACCCACGCGGACGGCTTCACGAATACGAGCGCATTGCCATCAGGCGTGAATTGATAGGGCGTGGACATCGCATAGTAGACGCGGATATCCGGAATCGGGAAAGGGACTTTATCAGGTGTGATTGCCTCCGTGACAAATGTGCCTCCCTGCAGCGGTTCCGAGTACACGATGAACCGGCCGTCCGGAGACCAAACCGGAGTGTAAGAAGGCTTGTCCGTGAGGCGAACCGGAGCACCGCCGCCCACGGGCACCTTGAAAACATACGTTCCGCTTCCATCATTGCCGGCCACGGCCACCCACTTCCCGTCGGGAGACCACGAGGCTGCGCTTCGCACGTCGAACGAATCGGTCAGCAATCGAACGTCGGTCCCGTCCGGATTCATCAGGTACAAATGCGATCTGCCTTGCTCCCGGGCCGAAAAGCAGATTCGCGTACCGTCGCGCGACGCTGCCGGAGCGACCACAACGCCTCCATCCGTTCCCTTCCACAACTCGATGGCTGCGCCATCTTTCAGTTTCCACACACCGTCAGGCTCACCTTTGGACGAAAGGAAAAGCAGAGAGTCGCCAGCCACGCGAGGGCTGACGGCGCGGGCATTTGGCACCGGGAACCGGCGGACGTCTGCTTCACTCTGAATGCGATCTGAAATTGGAACGGTCCACAAGTCAGCGACAGGTGTCGCGACCGAAGCAATCAACCTCCGTGGAGTAGTGCTGCTCACGCCTACCGAAAGATATTGTTCAGTGATGCCTGAACTGACCCGGTGAGGTGTCCGGCGTTCCACATCGAGCGCGTACAGCCACTGACCGGAACCGTTTTCCGCGGTTGCTGAATAAATCAAAGTCCTCTCGTCCAGCCATGCCAGGTACGCCACTCTCGAGTTATGCGTGGTAACGCGCTCGGGTCTGGCTGGGGCGGGAGCGGAAACGGGAATTCGCCAGATGTCCGCTTCATCAGGAAGGCCCTTCACGAAGTACAAAAAGCGGCCGTCCGGCGACCACGAGAGATGGTGACAGTGAAATCCTGGTTCTGCAGCGAAAATCTGTTTCGGATTACGGCCGCCGCGATCTGCCAGGAACACGGGATCCCCGGGGTCGGACGTGTGATACGCCATCATGCTCCCATCAGGCGACCACACCGGCTCCATCACTCCGGCGAGGAACGGGCGCGGCTCACCACCGAGCACCGATGCCACCCAAAGCGTATATGGGCCAGACCCTTGTCCTTCCGTCATCCAGATTTGACTGGCATCGCCGAAAAAGCCGACGGTTCGAATGGGATAACCCGCGATGGCCCGCAGTCTCCCGCGCGTGACGTTCACGAAGTCCGACGACCCGATCTGGCTGAGCCACACGTCAAACCGACCGCCACGGTTCGCGAGGAACACCATGAATCTTCCATCCGGAGAGATCGCGGCGTCGACTTCGTCCCCCTGAAAGTCCGTCAGGCGCTCGCTTCGAGCGTCTGCCAACGGGTTCTGCCAGAAGTAGTCCGCTCGCCGAAGCTGCCACACGATTGCGAACCCGATAATGAGGAGAAGGATCGCCACGGAGGCGAGAACGCGCCGGCGGCGTGATCGCCGCGTGGGCCCATCCGAAGTGTGCGGGAACGCGATCTGGCGTCGGACCCGTTGCAGATCCAGGACCATGTCGCGCATCGACTGATAGCGCTTCTCGATATCTTTCTCCAACGCCTTCTGCACGATGATCCGCAGCGACAACGGGATCTCATCGCCGAGGGGAGCAGGAGTGGCCTGCACGATCGCCTGCAACACGGCGAAGTCGGTGTCGCCGCGAAACGGCTGCCTGCCTGCGAGCAGCTCATAGAGCACCGCTCCGAACGAGAAGATGTCGCTGCGGGCGTCGAGTGGTCTTCCCGCCGCCTGCTCCGGTGACATGTAGGCGACGGTCCCGAGAATCACTCCCGGCCGCGTCAGATCGTCGACGACGGTTCCCGGACTGCCGGCCTCTGCCGGATTCTGGAATTTGGCGAGGCCGAAGTCCGCCAGCTTGGCGTAGCCGTTCCTGGCAACGAGGATGTTCGTCGGTTTGACGTCACGATGCAGAATGCCGGCCACGTGGGCGGTGGCCAGGGCGTCCGCGACACCGGTGAGCAGCTCGATCACCTCCGCCCAGTTCCGAGGTTCTGCCGCCCATTGCTTCAGAGTGACACCATCGACCAGTTCGGTGACCAGATACTGCCGGCCCTCGAACTCGCCGACGTCGTGAACGGTGACAATGTGCGGATGGTTCAGGGAGGACGCCAGCTGCGTTTCCAGGCGAAATCGCTGGCGCGCGGAGGCGTCGAGTACCGACTCGGATATGAACTTGATCGCGACCGGACGATTGAGCTTTGTGTCAGTGGCCCGGTACACCGTACCCATGCCACCGGCGGCGAGCGGCGCTTCGATTCTGTACGCACCGACCCGGACGCCTGCCGTCAATCGCTCGGCCTTAGCGTCGTCGATCACATCCGACCGGTCGATCCAGGCCGGAGTGTCGATCGGGCTGCGCGCATCCGACTCGCCGTGAGCGATCAACGACTCGACCTCGTGCCGCAGGCCCTGATCGCCGCCGCATGCCGTCTCCAGGAAGGCGCGTCTGTCCTCGGGGTTACGCTCCAGCGCCGCGTGATAAACCTCTTCCAGCTGCCGCCAGCGTTCGGGATCCATCTCGTCCTTGCCAGGGGATCGGCCTCGCAGCGGCCGTGCTGCCCGATTGGGTCACATCATCGTACGACACATGTGTAGCGGCGCGAAGGCGAACGCGATCAGAAAGCGCTTCACCTGGCGCGGATTGCCTTCAGTCCCGTCTGCCATTAGGGGACTCGCTGCAACCGACAGGGTCAGATCGGACGCCAGAGACTTCGGAACTTCGCCGGACAGCGCCGCCTTGATCCCTCCGAGGTCGAACGCTCCGTAGCGGGTCGCCAAGGCCGTCGCAGAACGCGAAGCGACCATCAAGCGGCACGAGATCGTCGTAGCTCCAATCGAACAGATGCTTCAGGATGAGCATCCGCAGCACGACCTCCGCTGGCGTCCTCGGGGCGCCCGCGTCGGTGACTCTGCGGCCACCGCGCGACCAAGCCCTGCGCGACCGTGTCAATCACCGCTTCGTCCTCGAGCAGCGTGTCGATCTTCCGCAACCAGTCGCGCCACAGTTTGTGGCCATCAGCCAAGAGGACTTCGAACAGACTGCGGTCGCGTTGATAACGCTGAACCATGCCCCCTCCTTTAGGGGACGATCACGCGCGGGCAGTGTAGTACGACCGATCGATCGAGACAATGCAGAATGATGCATCTGGTACACTTCAACGACTTACGCGCTCATTTCTTCGCCGCGAACTAGTCTAAGTCTAGAGCCCAGGTCCGCATGGACCTCGCACTCATTGAAGCCGAGTCCAACAGTGCGACAGTGATGCCCATCGCCTTGGCCCACCGCTCTCATTGAAGAAGGTGACGGTCAAAAAAACCGTCGCCTTCTCGCGTTTTCTTCAGGGTTCTCAACGGACCGAGCGACGGTCGCGCCGAACTGTGCCCACGACTGTGCCCTTAGCGAGTGTGCACAAGCGGTTGATCGAGCGACGAGCCAAAACGCTTCCTCAGTTGCACTTAGCGGTAAAGGCGGCGGCTTGCACACGACTCGCTTCTTCCGATACACGTGCCACCGTCCCGTGTAAGTGCTGTTCTCGTATACTTGCGGAGGCGCGGTGAGGTGGCCGAGAGGCTGAAGGCGGCGGTTTGCTAAACGGAAATCCGCCTCTCGACCATCTTCGTTTTTCCTCGTAAATCCTTCTGTTTCTTTCAGTTCACAGATCAAGCGAGTTGGCTCGCGTTGGCTTCGGAGACGCGGTTTTGGCCCGCCACAGGGACAATCGTAGGGACACCTCAAATGCGCGTCATCGCTCGCGCCACAACGTTCGAGATCGATCCAAAGATAATCGTACACAGCCACACCACGAGTGGCGCGCAGAGCACGTTCTCATCGGAGTGTTCTTCGCTTTCAAGCACCCTCAGTAATGCTTCAGTCACCGCGGTGAGGGGCGATTGGACGCGAGATCTGTTGCGTCAAGGTACGTCATGATCGGCGTTCGTCGAACGACTCCCTTTTTCGAGGATCAGGCGAGCACAAGCCGAAAGGTAGCGGCCTCCTTCGATGGCGGTGCGCACAGCGGCGACCAGTTCCTTGCCGGCGTCCGACTTGAGGACGTATCCCCGTGCGCCCGAATCGAGGGCCTTTCGAACGACGGCCCGGCTGTCTTGAACCGTGACGAAGACGATTGATATCTCCGGCCTCATCGCGAGAATCTTCCTGGCCGCGGCCAGCCCGCTGACGCGGGGCATGCCGATATCGCAAACGATGGCGTCAGGCGCGTGGCGCCGCGCCGCTGCGATGAGGGCCGCACCGTCCGGCACGATCTCGACGACGTCGTACTCGGATGCGAGGAGCTCACGCAGTTCGGTGGCCATCGCCGGGTGATCCTCGGCGAGCACCACACGTGGTCGTGTCACGCTGGATGTCCCATTCTCGGTCGGGCCGTTTACCGGTCATGCCGAAGCCTGGATGCTACGGCGTTGATGTGGCTGCCCGCAACGGGGACACCACTCTTGGCGCCATGTGGAAAGTACGCAGCGGCAGGTGAGAAAACCACTCGCGGGCGACCACCCGCCCTCCGAGGGCTATTCACTCCGGGACGATGTGCTGTTTGATGGCGAACCGGACAAGATCGGCCGTACTCCCAAGGTTCAGAACGTGAAGCAGGTGAGCCTTGTGGTTTTCGACTGTCCGCACGGAGATGTCGAGCTCGGCGGCGATCTCTTTCATGCGCTTGTCTTGCGCCAGCAGGCGAAGGACCTCGCGCTGCCGGGGCGTGAGCTCGCGTTCTGCCGCTTCGGGCGGCGCGGTGAGATTCCGGAGCACGTCTCCCGTGATCAACGGCGTCAAGTAGGTTCGCCCGCTCATCACGGCCTGGATGGCATCGAAGAGTTCGTTGCCGGCGGCTTGCTTGAGCAAGTACGCGGAGGCGCCCGAGCGCATGGCCTCGGCCGCGAGCCGGGCTTCCGTATGGATTGTGAGAAAGATGAACCTCGCCTCGGACCCTTCGGCCTTGAGCTGCCGCATCGCGTCAATACCGCTCATGCCGGGCATCGTGATGTCGGCCACGACGATGTCGGGTCGCAGGCGGCGGGCTTCCTCCAGCAGGCGCAGGCCGTCGTTGACTTGTCCGACGAGATCAGCAACGTCGCCGATGAGGCGAGCGAGGCCTTCTGCAATGATTGCGTGATCATCAGCGAGGAGGACTCTAGGGCGCATGCGACTCTCCTGTGGGAAGCTTTACGGCGATGGATGTGCCAGCGCCTGGCGCGGCGGTGACGGCAAGCTCGCCGCCCAGCATACGTACACGCTCACTCAAGCTGACCAGCCCCAGCCCCGATCGCCGCGCCGTCACCGTCGGATCGAACCCGCAGCCATCATCGATGACCTGCATCATAAGATGGCCGTCGAGTTGATCGAGCGACACGGTGACGTTGCGTGCCCTGGCGTGGGTAGCGACGTTGCGCAGTGCTTCCTGCGCGACGCGATAAAAGCACAACGCCACGGCGTCTGACACGTCCGGCCATGCCTCGGAGACATGGAGCCGTACCGGCACGCCGCTGTCCTGGCTGAAATCATCACATCGTTCGCGAAGCGCGTCGATCAGGCCAAGGTGTTCGATTGCGCCTGGGTGGAGCTCGTGCGAGAGTTGACGCAAGTCCGCGGAGAGTTGCATGCTCTGTCGCTCAAGATCGGACAACGACTGCCTGGCCGGATTCGAGCCGTCAGGGATCTGTCGCTGGATCCGGCTTAACGCTATCGACACCGAGGCGACCCGCTGGCCGATGTCGTCGTGGAGATCGCGGGCGATGCGGGTCCGCTCGTCCTCTCGGGCCGAGATGAGACGCCCTGCCAGATCCCGAACCTCGTGATAGCTGGCGCGCGCCTTCTCTTCGCTCTTCCGCAGCGACACCTCCACGCGGCGGCGCTGACGGCGCTGCATGAGCAACCCGCCAATGATCGCGCCCTGCCTCGCCATGAGCAGGAACGTGGCGGCGATTGGCCAGAGATACCGGCGCCACACGGGAACTTCCCGGTTCATGACCAGGCTGCCGACCGGCAGTTTCGACTCGGCGATGTTCCAACGCCGTAGCTGAGGGGCGTTGAACACACACCGCACAGGTGCTTCTACCTGAGAAGCGTTCGCCGCCCCAGGACTGTCCAATGCGCGGAGCACTATCTCCGCCGCCAGTCGTCCGATCTCCGCAGCATCGACGACGCATCCGCCGATTGCGCCGCTCCCGAACGACCAACTGCTCACAGCGAAGAACGGACGATTTGCCGCGCGTCCGAGCTCGAGCAGCGCATCACCGACGACGAAGGTTCGACCGTCGGCGTCCCCGCCGAACATAACGCCGAGGGCCACGGCGTCCGGCGGCATCTGTCGTACTTTTGCCAGGAGGTCGTCCCAGCGAAGACCCGAGACCTGTTCGATCCGAATGCGGTTGTTGAGAGGGGCAAGGTCGGTTGCTGCGATGGCGAGCCAGCGCCGATCCTGCTCGGTTGCGCCGGCAATGACCCACACCTGACGCACGGCCGGCAACAGTTGCATGGCCGATTCGACTGTGCGGCGATATTGAAAGACCCGCCGGATCACCGAATCGCCGCGCGCGGCAGCTACTCGTGCCTGGTCGCCGTCGATGCTCACATGAATGATTCGGGCTCCAGGCCAGATTGCTTCCCCAAATCTGGTTGCGAACACGCTGGCCGGCACGCCGAGCGCTAAGACCACGGACAGACGGCGGCCGCGATAACGCGAGTGCAGCCAATCCGCCAGCGCGCGATCGTGTGCTTCGCCGGCGAAGCGAGAGATGTCGAGGTACTGCGCTTCGAGCTGCACCGATGGTGTTGCGACGAAGCTCTCGCGGAGACTTTGCGTGAAGCTCGCAGTCGCGGGGCCGAGCCACTGCTCCGAGTACAGCACCAAGACGGTATCGGAATCCTGACCAGAGGCCGTGGCGACGCAGCTCAGCGCAAGGAGGACACCTGTGGCGCACGATCGCAGGAGGATCGGCGCTATCTCAGAAGAGGACCTTCACCGCAAGCTGAACCTGCCGCGACGAACCGGAATCGCCGGGCGGGAACCGCGTGTTCGTGATGACACCGAAGTTCGGGCTGCCGACGATCCGGCCTGGCTGTCCGAGGTTTGGATGATTGAGCACGTTGAAAATGTCGGCCTGTAGCTGTGCCCGCCCGCGCGAGGTCAACGAAACGAACTTCGAGACGGAGAGATCCAACGTATCGAAGCGCGGACCCACCACGGCATTGCGTCCGAGATTCCCAAACCCGTTGACGGGCACGAAGACCGACGTGTCGAACCACTGATTGACGTCGCCGATGATGCGGATGGGCCCGGTCACGTTCGGCCGGACCGTGTTTGCCACTCCAGTCAACGAGCTGTTGCTCGTCACAATGTTGAGGGGGCTGCCACTCTGCGATTGCAGGATGGCCGCGATCTGCCAGCCGCCGAATACCGGGTGCGCGCCGAACGGCAGCTCGTAGACCGACCGCAGGGCGAACCGGTGTCGCGCCTCGAAGTCCGACGGTCCCCAACTGTCTCCTATGTCGTAGCCGTTCTGAACCGTGACGACTGTGGGGGGGCGAGCTGAGTGAGTTGGAGTCGCGCGAGCTCGACCAGGTGTATGACGCACCGAACTGAAATCCGCGCGAGAGGCGCCTCGTGATCGATGCCCACAGCGCCTGATAGCTCGAACTCCCGCTGCTTTCGATCTGCGTGATGTTGCCCAGCGGCGCCCCCGGGCAAATCGGACTCTCGAGCGAGACACTGGGGTGCGGGCGCGTTCCGTCAATCGGTTGGCGTACCAGACCTACGTCGAAGCCCGCGGTCCTGCCCGCTTTAGAAGGTAAAGCGCCGGAAGTTAGCCGTCAGACCCGAGCGGCAAACACCATGTCGCAAGTCTGCCGGACGATGTCCTTCTTTGACGGATGACCGAATCGACGGTTGTGAACAAGGCCATCGTGGACATGGCCTGGTTCGGCCGATCCCCTAACGGTCTCCGTCGCGTTCGTGACGACGAACGACCATTCGATCGTGGAGCGGTCTGACATCCATGACGTCGCCTCCCAACCGCTGACAGAACGGATAACCCTGGTGGCCCCGTCTGGCGTGGTCGACGCGGCATGGAGAGACCCTCGCTGCACGTCGCTTTCCCCGATGCGTCACAGCAATCCTCCGATCCATAACAGCAGTCGCACGCACAAGGCGATCGGTATTCCGACAGCCAGGATCACAAACGGGATGCAGAGGACGATGGCCACCGCCGCAAGCAGGTTGCCAACGACGACGGCGGCACGCCAGAGTCGGCCCGGAACGACGAGTGGCCGGGCCTCATTGAACGTTGTCTCGAGGGCTGCCCTCGTCAGCGTTGCTGCTTCGAGGCGTCCCGTGGCGACCGTCACGGTCTGCCGCCCAGCCGTTCGATCGACGAATCGCGGTACGGCGCTGCGTTCTGACTGCCCTCTGTGTCCCGCCTACCTACGCGATCGTGATCGACGGCCCACGTGGCGTACGCGGCGACCGTCGCCAGGCGCATGGCATCCCAGTACTGCCCGCACCTGGCGCACCGCCAGTCGCCGCCGGCCTCGATCGCGTCCTGGGTCACAGACGTGGGCGTATGGCACATCGGACACGTGGCATACCGCACGACGTCCGGTTCAACATCGAGTAGCGCTGCTGTCGTGTGCGGTCGTGAAGAGCTGTGAGCCATGGCTAGGTAGAACCTCAGAGATTGACGATTAGGAGTCAGATCGCCCCCGCGCCCCGATCTCACATTCTGTCAAGGACGAAATGCGGCCTTGTTCATGCTGCGCGCCTTATCGCGAGCGGTGCTGGCGGCTCCGGCCTCTCTCTTACGCTGTTCTGCTTCGCGGCGGGGTGCTTCGATCGCATCCAATCTGGTTGCCTCACGGATCGCGTCCTGGGCACGCGCGCGCAACCGTTTCGAAACCAGGATCAGCTGAAATTCCGGCGTGTACGATCCACGAATGAGCGTCAGCAACGCGTCGGCATTCTCCCACCGCGCGACGACGATGCTGTCGGAGAACCCTTCGGGTGGTGGGCTCGTCCGCGTCCTCGCCGACGCGAGTTTAGGCACGCCATACGCAGCCGACAGTGATTCAACGATGTCACTGTTCGCGAGGCCTTCCGTGCGATCGCGGTCGTAGGTGACGATGACCTGATACAACGCGTCGTTATAAAACGTGAATGAGATGTCTCGCACCGGATCGGCCAGCGTATTTCGGGAGTCGGCGTATGGCGCGCGCCATTCCAGCTGCCGAATTGTGGCAGGCCGCTCGTGAAGCGTCTGGGCATCGGCGGCGCGCGCGCCACTCTCCAGGACTACGGAATCGAGGATGCTTTCGAGGGCGTAGGCTCGGTACCGAGTCATATCCTGCGCGAAGGCCAGCTGGCCGGCGAGAATGAAGGCAACGGCGATGACGAGGGGACGCGCACTGTTCATACCGGACTCCTAATGTTTGCCGCATCTCGAGCGTGACACGCTGGCGCGTGCTTGTCTGTGCCGCAATGCACACTAGCAGCGATCATCGGGCAGGAGGGCGAGTAGGCCCGCCACTCTGGTTGAGGAACTTCGGCGAGATCCGTCGTGGTGCGTCGCGCAGTGGAGCACGCGGCGTCGACCCGAAAACGAGGGAGCGGTGACCGTCCGGCCTGGACCGTGCCAGTGGCGGGACTCGTTAGGCCGGCGGTCGCGCTAGCTGCCAGCCTCCGTCATCGTCCATTCGAACGAGGTCGATCGCGTCGTCCGCTGTGCTCTCATTCGGCTCCTCGAGCGTCCGCATAGCGATCCCTGCAGCCATTGCGGATCCCGCGTATGCTTGATCCCTGGATGTGGAAGGTTTGACGCGAGCGGGTGAGCGAGACGGCCGCCACCCGGAAACGCACCCAGGCATCGTGACGGCGAGGACAGCGATCCCAACGACCGCTATGGCGAATAGCGTGGTGGACGACATCAGCAACAGCGTGGCTGGCGGCGGTGCCGCGAGAGCAACCGTGAAGAACATCATCGCCCACAGTGGTATCGCCAGCCTACGATGGAACACGCGCGCCATATCGAACCCTATTTATTAGATCCAGAGAATTCCACTCGAACGTTTACTGCGCCTGCGACGCACGATGTTCGCCGAGCCAGTGCGCGCTCATCCAGCCGAGATGGGTGCCGTTCACGCCGCCCGACACACGCATTCTGAGGAGGATGACGACCGCGACCGACGCGATGACCAGGGCGACGATGAACAACATAGAGTTCGCCGCAATCGGGTGCTCTCTCGGCGTATCGCGATCGTTGCACGTCCAGAGACCCACTGTCTGTGCGCTTGTGCACCCGCGTTCGAGCGCGTGAACTCTGTCGGCCCGCGACAGCCGTCAGCGCTGCCGCCTGCGGAGGTCTCGGAAATCGCCGCGGCGTACGTGTGCACTCGGGAACAGCGCTCTTCACCGACCGCGGCGTACGCTTCTGGCATGCAACTCGTGTCGCTCAAGACCGTCCTGGCCACCGTCTGGGTGTCGGCAGCGTTGATCGCTGGCACCGCACGGAACTTGACCTCAGTAACGAGCTGGAACGTCCTGGCTGGCATCGCCGTCATCACGCCGATCGTGATGATGTCGCGGTGGAACGCTCCTCCCCAAACGATGTCGGAGAGCATTCAGGAGGCACGGCGATGACGGGGCACGCTGCGATCGTCACCGCCACCGAAGCCGACATCCGTTGGCGGAACTGGCAAGGGCGAGGGGCTGAAGGTGACCGGCGGACGGCGAAGAGGATGCGCCGATTGATGGTTGTCATCGTGGCGGGCCTTCTCATGTGGTTCGTCATTCAACTCGCATGAGGTGATCCACTAGTTCGAGTCGAGCTTGTTCACGTCCCTGATCTCGCGGAGTGTCCTCCGCATGTCCTCCACGACCTGCATTTGTTCGAGCGACACGTTCAGCGCATCGGCTGTGGCACGTACTGCATCGACCACGGCGTGCCGCGCTGCGTCTGTCGCGACTCGTGCTTCCTCGCTCGCGCTGCGCGCCGTCTCGGCTGCCATGCGTGCGTCCTCGCTGGCGATGCGGCCCGTCTCAGCGGTCTCTCGCAGCCGCTCCCGGTCCTGTCGGACTGCTTCGAGCGCCTCCCGATGATGATCACGAACCTCACGCGCTTCCTCCGCCAGTCGCCTGAACTGTTCCGCCTCGGTCCTGTCAGCCTCCGCGGCCGTGCCGTCTTTCGCGAGACTACGGATCATGTCGTCCTCACGCCCTTCGTTCATGACATCACCTACCCCCAAGCGTAGTCGGGAGTGGAGCACGAGCGATGTCCTGAAGGGGACGCGACCTCCGTGTTTCTTCAATCAGGCCAACTCATCCGAGAGGCCCGGTTCTCGGTGTTCCCTTCAGCACAGCGGGCATCTCACCTCTGGCATACGCTCGCTGGGATCGGAGAAGCCATGCGACGACATGCATTTCCTTCCACATCAGCACCCTCGGCTTTTGGCGCGGTTCGACGCGGGTCGGCGATCGAATCGCTCTGGACCGTCAACCAGCGGCTTGCCAATGCCGAACGGGAGTTGAGCGTCCAGTTCACTCGAATCGCGCAACTCCAAGCCCAGCTGGATGTGCTGTTGGGCGCGCTCCGACGTTCGCCGAACGGAGTTCATGTGTGATGAGCGTCAGCCGCGCCGCTGAATCTGGGCATCCTCTGCGTCAAGGGCACGCTAGATTCGCTTGGCTTCTCTAAACAGGAAGAGGGGTTGGTCTAGGAAGCCCAGGCTTTACATGAAGTGACGAACCGCACCATCAATGAGTCACAAGTCACAACGCGAAGCAGCGAACGTTGTGGGATTCACTTATCTGTTGGTCCATCTGCGTCGGAGTTGTCCGACGCGGTCGGGATCGCCGCGGGGGAACAGCGCTGTTCAGCGGCCGCGACTTACTCGTCTGCCATACAACTCGTGTCGCTCAAGGCGTCCTGGCCACCGTCTGGCTGTCGGCAGTGTTGATCGCTGGCGTCGCAGCGAGGTTGCGGCGCTCCGCGGGCAGGCCAACCTGCTGCAGATCATGCAGTGCACAGTCTGCAACGCGCGCGCGACGTGAAACAACGCTGTGACAGAAAAGACGCCGCCATTGCACGGCCATTGATGGAAACCATCTGGCTGGAATTGGCGTGTTCCTCAGCGACAGGTCTGGAGCCCGGGCGAACATTTCAGCCGGTATCGCCGCCTCTCTGTCTTCGCTGGAGCCGGTGCCGAAGTACACACCCACTGTGCAAATTTGAACGGACCGATCCGTCATGACTCGCTACACTTCCTACCGAAACCATACGTCCCGCACATGTCGTCGGGTCATGAAGTGCGTCTAAAGTGTGCGCAGGGCCAAAACGACATCGAGGTGTTGCGATGTTGAGCGTGCGAGACGGCGTCGCGGCCGACGAATCAGTTCTCGTGGAGGGTGACTTCTCATCTCTCGACGGGCCAGCGGTCGATCTCGCGTCGCGCGCGACGGTGCAGCACCTTGCGCCATCGTGGGTAGGGCGAACTATCCGCCGTTACGAGATCCTAGCCCTGCTCGGCGTCGGCGGCAGGGGAGAGGTGTATCGCGCACTGGACAGATCGCTGGGGCGAGAGGTTGCTCTCAAATTCCTGTCTCCCGAGGAGTCTCGGGATCCGGAGCGACTGAGACGTCTCGAGCGTGAGGCCCGGATGCTCGCAGCGTTCAATCACCCGAGGATCGCGACGCTGCATAGCCTCGAGGAGCACGATGGCCAACGCTTTCTCGTCATGGAGCTCGTTCCAGGGCAGACGCTCGCCCAGCGATTGCGGCACGGCGCTCTCCCGGTTCGCGAAGCGCTCGGCATCTGTCGGCAGATCGCCGAGGGGCTCGAAGCGGCGCACGACGCGGGCGTCGTCCATCGCGACCTCAAGCCGGCGAACATCAAGGTCGGTCCCGACGGGCAAGTGAAGCTCCTGGACTTTGGCCTCGCAAAGGCCCCCGAAGCGTCGGAGAGCGGGGTCGAATCGACAGGGCCGGCGATCGAGGCGACCCGAGAGGGCATGGTCCTTGGGACCCCCGCCTACATGAGCCCGGAACAGGCGCGTGGGCAAGTGGTCGACCGGCACGCCGACATCTGGGCGTTTGGTTGCTGTCTCTACGAATGCTTGACCGGCCGGATCGCCTTCAAGGGAAATACGGTCACCGACACACTCGCTGCCGTCCTGGACAAGGATCCGGACTGGGGCGCTCTGAGCGATGGCGTGCCTCACGCCGTCCGGACGTTGCTCCGCCGGTCGCTCTCAAAGGACGTTCGACAGCGCCTCCAGCACATCGGAGACGCGCGACTGGAGCTGGAGGAGATTGGGAGCGACGCGAACGAGCAATCGGCGGCCCTCCGACGGCCGCGGCGTGCGGTGCCGGTCCTCCTGGGTGGCGCCGCCCTTCTTGCAATCGCCATGGGATTGGCTTCCTGGCTCGTAGGACGTTGGCCGACTGCGCACCGGGAGAGCGCTGCCGCACGCCTGATGCTGAAGATCGAGGGAGAGACCGCCGAGAATCTTCGACTTCAGGTGGACCGGTTCTTCACGCCGTTCGCCCTCTCGCCCAACGGCACGCGGCTCGTTTTCCGCGCCCGCGGCAACGGACGATCCCAACTCTTTCTGCGAGAGCTGTCTGGGTTCGAAACCAGACCCATTCCTGGTACTGAGCATGCTACGACGCCGTTCTTCTCACCCGACGGCCACTGGGTCGGCTTCTGGCGAGCGGAGGATCGTATCCTCCGCAAAGTTTCGCTCGCGGGCGGTTCACCGATCGAAATTGCTCAGACCGACGTACCGATCGTTGCGCTCTGGACATCGAACGATGAGATCGTGATCGAAAGCGGCGATCAACACGGTGAACTCTGGTCGATCCCCGCGAGCGGCGGCACGCCCAAAGCCATCCCCGTCCGGGATCGCTCCGACGGCGAGTTGATTTCACTGCGAGCGTCATTACCGGGTAGCAATGACCTTCTCGTCGCAAGCCCTGGCGCCGACGGAACCTGGCTTCAGGTGCTGTCGCGTGAGACGGGAAAGAGACGACGATTGCTTCGCGGCGGCAGCAACGCCGTGGCGCGCTACACCGGGACGGGCCATCTCGTGTTCTCTGATGGCGACGCGCTCCGGGCCGTGCCTGTGAACCAGCGATTCGAGCCCCTTGGTGATCCCACTCCCGTCCTACATGGCATCGATCAAGACCATCGGCACTCGAACGTGGCGCTGTCCGATAACGGCACGGTTATCTACCTAGCCGCCGATCGTGTCCAGGAGGCAGAACTCCTCTGGCTCGACCGCGACGGAAACGCACCTCCCATGTCCGGCGGGCGAGTGCCGTTTGAAACCGCTGCCCTCTCGCCGGATGGCAGGGAGGTCGCGGGTGATCTTGTTGAAGGAACGAAGGTGCAGGTATGGGTCCGCGATCTGGAGCGTGGTGCAAAGCGCCTGCTCGTCTCCGAGGGCAACAGCTTTCAGCCGATCTGGAGCCGAGACGGCAGATTCATCACCTATTGGTCGACGCCCGGCAACACCTCCGTTTTTCGGAAGCGTGCGGATGGGACTGGTTCCCCGGAATTGCTGATGCGTGGCCGACCGTCTCTGATACTCGAGGACTGGTCTCCGGATGGTCGATCGCTTCTGTTCAGCGAGTACACGAACCGCGGCGATACGGACGTCTGGATTTACTCGGATGGCAAGGCGATGCCACTCCTCTCCAGTCCGTCCAACGAGGCGGAGGCGAGGTTTTCTCCCGATGGCCGATTCATCGCGTTCGCGGCCGACGACGGTGGTGTCAGCCATGTTTACGTGCAGCCTTTTCCGGGGGCCGGCCCTCGGACCGCTATCTCCGCGGAGGAAGGGGGCGTGCCCGTATGGATCAACGGCGGGCGGCTCCTGTTTCTCAGCGCAGGTCGAATGATGGTCGCCGACGTCCAGACCGATCCGCGCCTGCGCGTGGGTCACACGCGGCCGCTCAACGAACGACGCGATGTTCGGCACAGAATTATGCCTTCGCCTAACGGACGTCGGTTTCTGACGCTCTCTCCAAGGGCCATGGAAGGGCCGATCGAGTTGCGCATCATCCTCAATTGGTTCCAGGAGCTCGAAGGGCTCGCCCCCCATCCGCACCGCTAGTCGCGACGGCAGTGCTGAGAGGTGAGACGCACGCACATTCAGCCTACTGGAGCCTCGTCGCGCCGAAAGCCTGCCCCTTCTGCAACTCGGCGAACGTATTGACGACCAGCAAGGAAGCGAACGTCTCGACGTACTGGCGTTACACCGCGGGCGGCGAGGTCTGGAACGTCGGCCGACTACACCACGGACGGCGCACGCCGCCCGGCTGGTTCGTCCAGTGATCGTCGTCTCAGCCCCGGCTTTCACGGTGACCGACGATGGGACCTCTCGGCTTTGCACACGAACGACTTACCACAAGGGATACTACCGATGACAACTACGAACGGCACGATCAAACGCATTACCGACAAAGGCTTCGGCTTCATTGCGACCGCCGAAGGGACTCAGTATTTCTTCCATCAGTCGGCTTGCGTCGGCACGCCGTTTGAGGATCGGCGGGAAGGCCAGACTGTCGCATTTACCGTGGGCCAGGGGCCGAAGGGGCCGCGCGCCGAGAACGTCAGCGTGCGCTGACGCTCGCGATCGTGCCGCGGCCGACCGTCGTACCCCCCAAGGGCCACTCGAGCGTGTCCTGGATGCGACGTCTCTTCCATCTGCGGAGACCCTGTTGACAGCACCGGTCACGCCGGCCGCGCAAACGTGACGATCCGGGCCGGGAGATGTTGCGGTTCGCCCGGCTACCGTCCACGCTGCAGAGTGGCAGCGCGTAGGGATGGCAGCGGCCGTCCACCAGTCTGGGTCCGTGCATGCCGACGCCGGCAGCGCGAATCCAAGCAGGGTCTCCATCTGCTCAAACGTGAGCACGACGTCGGCGGCGTAGCGATTTTCCAGGTAGGTATAGAGCAAGAGATATTCGGCAGGAACACGCGGCGGAGTTCGCTCCGGGGCTAAGACGGTCGTTGTCGGTTCTGAAACAAGCCTCGCTCGATACCACCATGTACGAACCGACCCAACCAGCGTCATCCAGTCCGTCATCTTGCGTTGCCCTCCAGCGGACGACGCGCCGTCTACTGTGAGATGGCTGATCCGGCGAGCGGTGCTTTTATGTTCGCGTCTGACTTCGATTCGAGCGGTCGGCTTGCCGAAGCGTCGCGACTGCACGCTATCTCGACCCCTCCCGCCAGGCTGTCCTGATTTGAACAGCGGCTTGGACCCGACAAACATACGCTGTTGCTCCCGCTTCTTGTGAGGACTCGGCCGCATTGTGCGGCGCTCGACTCCATCAACGCCTTCGCATGGAATGACGAGGTCATGACGCGAAGGGGACCCATCGGACGTAGCGTGAAGAACCCAGTATGAAAGCCAGTTCAGACTTGACCCTCATCGACAACCTGTGTGAGCTCGTGGCTGCGATCGATCGCCGGATGCCCCACTTGGCGCGCGACGGGGAGGGTGCCATCGCGCGTGATGCCCAACGCCTGAAGCGCGTGGCGTTGAAGCGGATCGCCGAACTCGAGCGATCACGCCCCGCCCAGCAAATCACTACCGATGGTGAGGAGACCGCATGACGGGCGCGGCCCAAATCAGGAGATTCGCGACGCTCGGGAATCACTTGCCGCGCCAGTGCGGCATCGCGACGTTCACAACCCATCTGACGGATGCGTTGATCGAACAGCTGCGCAGTGCGGACGGATTCGTCGTCGCGATGAACGACGGTGGCCGGCGCCGCGCTTATCCCTCGCGCGTCCGGTTCCAAATCGGCGAGGACGACCTGAGCTCGTATCGCCGGGCGGCGGATTTTCTGAACGTCAACCAGGTGGACGTACTGTCAGTCCAGCGACGCCGGCACCGACGATCCTGTCCACGTGCGTGCGCTGGCAGCGCGGTATCTGGGATTCGTGAAGTACGCGTTCGACCGGTCGTCCGGGCGCCTGCGAAACTTTCTGTCGTACGGACGGCAATGGCGCGAGCCCCAAGGATCGGAGGATAGCCAGGGCCGGGCGATCTGGGCGCTCGGGACGGTCGTAGGCCGGGCGAACGATCCGGGCCGCCACAGCCTCGCGAGTGACCTGTTTCATACCGCACTGCCAGCCGTGACGACGTTGACGAGCCCCAGGGCTGTGGGCTACGTGCTCCTTGGGATCGACGAGTACCTTCGCGCGTTCCAGGGCGATAGTTCCGTTGAAGCGCTGCGCCACGAGCTGACGACGCGCCTGTTCAGCCTGTTGCAACAATCGAGCGGACGTAGCTGGTTATGGTTGGAGGATTCGGTCACGTACTGCAATGCGCGACTCTCACAAGCGCTCATCGTCTCCGGAACCCGTATGCATCGGGCTGACATCGTTGATGCGGGCCTGCGCTCGCTCGACTGGCTGCTGTCGCTGCAGTTGTCGGAGCAGGGGGATTTCGCACCGATCGGATGCAACGGGTTCCCTTTCGCGCGGCGAGGCCGCGGCGACGTTCGACCAGCAACCGGTTGAAGCCTGCACCGTCACGTCGGCCTGCCTGACGGCTATGAGGTCAGCGGGGACGCCCGTTGGACGGAGCACGGCACTCGGGCCTTCGACTGGTTCCTCGGCCAGAACGCCCTCCGGCAGTGGCTCTATGATCCCTCGACCGACGGTTGTCGCGACGGGCTCCACGTCGACCGCGCCAATCAAAACCAAGGCGCGGAGTCGACACTTTCGTTCCTGATGGCATTGTGCGAGATGCGCGCGGCCCATCGGACAGTCAACCAGCCCGCCCCGGCGCTGCGTTGCACCTCACCACCTGATGGCACCCGTCCACTTCGAGGTGCTCTTCCACCGGCATCCAAACAATCCGATCCTCACGGTAGCTGACTGGCCATATCCCGCGCATACGGTGTTCAACGCAGGAGCGACACGTCTTGGGGACGGCACGACGCTGCTTCTCTGCCGGGTCGAGGATCGGCGAGGTCACTCGCACCTCTGTGGCGCGCGGTCTGACAACGGCATTGATGCGTGGAGAATCGATCCGGAGCCCACGCTGTGGCCCGATCCGGAAAGGCATCCGGAAGAACTGTGGGGCGTCGAAGATCCGCGGATTACCTTCGTTGATGAACTTGGGAAGTATGCCGTTACCTACACCGCCTTCAGCAAAGAAGGCCCGGGCGGCGCGCGGGCGCTGACCACCGACTTCCGGATATTCGAGCGGTACGGGTTAGAAATGCAGCCGGACGACAAGGATGCGGCGCTGTTGCCGCGTCGCGTCAATGGGCGTTTCGCCCTTCTCCACGGTGTGGACGGAACCATGCGCCGACATCTGGATGTCCTTTTCCCCTGATTTGCGTAACTGGGGTGGGCATAAGCTGGTGCTGCCCGCACGCCACGGGTCGTGGTGGGACGCCCACCGGATTGGGTTGTCGCCGCCGCTGATCGA
>JBKPSH010000115.1:0-25703 GCA_046734955.1 Acidobacteriota bacterium | reverse complement strand
CCGCCGTGAACACGGTGCCGCCGATTGAATCGAGGAGACGCCCCGTCGCTGCCGACCCCGCGAGGCCGCACCAGCCAATGTCGCCGGCGCCAACCAGCGTCTGCGGCCCCGACGGCGGAGGAGGTGGCGGGTCTGGTCCCGTCGGACTGGATCCACACGCCGCCGCTCCCACGAGCATCGCAGCTCCGGCGTATCTGGCGACCGCTCGCATCATCATGTGTGTCACATTCTACGTGCGCCCAATCCGTGCAGCCGTTCTGCAATCAACACTCGCAGCGCCATCCAACCATCACGCCATCGCATTTTCTTGCCCGCCATGCGTGAACGCGCGTCAAAGTGCACCGGCCGTTCGACGATTCGATAGCCTTGCAGCAACAAGCGCGCGGTGATCTCCGGCTCGATGTCGAACCGATCGGCGGACAAAACCAGGGATCTGGCGACGTCGCCGCGCATCACCTTATAGCAGGTCTCCATGTCGGTCAGCGACGATCGGAAGAGGGCGTTGGTCAACGCGGTCAGCAAACGGTTGCCCGCGACGGTCATGAACGGCGCCGGCGTGGGACGTAGAAAACGTGAGCCATAGACGACGTCGGCTTCACCGCGAAGGACCGGCCCGACCAGGTCTGGAAGCTGCGCCGGATCGAGCTCGAGGTCCGCGTCCTGGATCGCAATAACTGATCCGCGTGCTCGCGCAAAACCCTGACGGACGGCGTATCCCTTCCCCCGGTTGCGCTCGACGTGAACCATCTGCACTGCAGCGTTAGGCGTCATGCGCTCCAGCGCCGCGCGTGTTCCATCAGTCGATCCATCGTTGACGACGATGATTTCGCGCGGTGCGGAGAACTCGATCGTGAGCAGCCGCTCGACGACGGCTGCGACGGTTCCCGCTTCGTTGAAGACGGGAACGATGATCGAGACGAGGGCCTCAGACGGTGTCATTCACGCCACGGATCGGATCCCGGATGCCGGGCAACGGATCCCGATACCGCGCGACGTAACGCGCATTCCTTCACGCGCCAGCACGCTCATCAGGTTCGGTCATAGCTGAGTACAGCATGGTCAACGCGGTATAAACGACGACCACGATGACCAGCCACCGCACGGCGTGAATCGGCATCGATGTGACGATGAAGGCAGCGAGTAGAACTCCGGGGATGCCACCGATCGCGAGACCGAGCGCCGCGCGAAGGCTATAGCATTGCTCACGAATGAAGCGAAGACTGCCGACCGGCATGAGGAACGCGCACGAGCCCATCATGATCGGGAACGCCGCGGTTGGATTCATCCCGAGCAGGCTGACGAGGATCATGCACGGCGCGTAAAGGCCGATGCCGAGCGACATCAGCGCGCCGAGCGAGAAATTCACTGCGACGCCGATGAGCAATTTGGTCCCGCGCACGCCGAGTGCTTCGCCGCCACCCGGAAACAGATTCAGATTCGTCATCAACATGAGCGTCGCGGCGACGAGAAGTGCGGCACCCATGCCGATCTGTACTCGGCGTTTTGGCCACGACGCCACGATTCCGGCGCCGAGCCACGCCCCCAGCACCGCCGCTGCGATGAACGCGAACAGGGTCAGCACGTCGACCTTGACCATCGTCGTATAGATGAATGCCTGCACGACGGTTGGCAGCGTGTGACCCGAGTTCAGCGTTCCGGGAATAATCCGATCGGGCACGAGGCGTAGAAAGCGAAACAACGCCGTCGTCGTCGCAAATGAGCCAATACCGAGCGTGTCGAAGAAATTCGTAATCGCGCCGATACCGATCTCGGTCAGGGTCGGAAACCGCGCGTCGGCGGCTGGCGAGGGCGCGGCAGAAGCGTTCCGGCGAACCGCAACAACAGCCGCGCTCCACCCGGCGACAAACAGTGCCGTCAGCGCGCCGAGCGCTCCCTGCAGCGCCAGGATCGGATTAAGTCCCATATATGAGCGCCCTCTTCGTGTTGATGATGTGCGGGGGAATGCGAGAGATGATACTCAGAAATGCTGAATTCTGATTGCTGAATGCTGAATTTCCCCAGCAGCCAGCAGCCAGCAGCCAGCAGCCAGCAGCCAGCAGCCAGCAGCCAGCAGCGAGTAGCGAGTAGCGAGTAGCGAGTATTCAGAATTCCGATTGCTTCTTCTGAAATTCGGCGTACGAGACGAGCATGTTGCGCTCGAACGCCTCGTTGAACGGAATGCCGCGACCGATGTCGGTGAGCAGATTTGCGACGGCGAGTGGCCCCGGATCTTCGAGCAAGTGATGAACCGCGACCGCGCTTTGCGCATAGGCGACCGATGCTTCCTTGGCGGTGAGCCCCTCGAACGAGCCTTCCAGCCGGGAGAGCGGCACGCGTGCTTCTGCCTGCCGGATCTGTTGTTCCTTCTTCCGGACGTCGCTCCCGTCGAAACAGTCCGCCAACCCTTCGTGTAACCACGTCGGCACGCCGCGCGCTGCCACGCTCTGGATCAACGCGTGTGTGAATTCGTGCGCCAGCACGCGTTCGAACTCGGCGCGGTTCTGCAGCGCACCCTGAACAGGAACGCGGATCCGCCCATCGAAGGAACCGCCAGCCCAGGACGGCGATCTGGTGATGTCGTGGAACTGCTCACGCGTGTAGAGAATCACCGTGGTCACGCCGGTGGGATAGGTCGACAGCGCAGTTCCGATTCGCCAGTAGTCGGCCTCGAGCAGTGACACGGCCCGGTTCGCCAGTTCGGCCTCGGCCGGCCCCTCGAACATGACCGTGAAGTGATCGCCAAGTGTCTGACGAAAGCCGCTGTGAAGCTCCGCTTCCTTTCGCCACGCCTCGAGTTGTCTGGTGAGTTGCGGATGATTCGGATTGAAGACGAGTGCGCGTTGATACGTGTCGATTGCGCCGTCGAGATCGCCCGATTGATACAGGACGCTGCCGAGCAGGAGAGACGCCGACGTCAGCGAAGGTTCGATCTTCAGCGCGTCCACGAGCAATCGCCGGACGTCGTCGGTTCGTCCCTGCAGGCGCGCGGCGAGACCGGCGCCGAGGAGCGCGGACGATGTCTGCGGACCTGTTCGCAGTGCTTCGTCAAAGGCTGCCGCCGCCTCCTGAATGCGTCCGGCATTGAGCGCCTCCCAGCCAACCCTTGCTAATTGCGCTGGCGAACGCTGCTGGGCGCCGGCCGTTGTAAGCGGAAGCGGCGCGAAAATCGTCAAAAGCAGGAGAGCGATGAACTTAAGGCGCCCTCCGGTGTGCGCAGGAAGAAACATCGTGTTTGGTGTTACCCTTATAACCTTACTTTGAGGTGTGTATGCTGAAACTGTTGTCCCTTTGCGCCGCTTTTGGCATCGCTGCCATGGCGACCGCACTGTCGGCACAGGGTGGTCAGCCGCCCGCGCAGTACCCCCTCGAGCTCAAGGTCGGCGACGCCGCGCCGCCATTTGCGCTCATGGGATCCGACGGCAAGGTGCACAAGCTGTCGGACTACAAGGGCAAGACCGTCGTGCTGGCATGGTTCCCAAAGGCCTTTACAGGCGGTTGAACCGCAGAATGCAACTCGCTCCGTGCGAGCGGGGAAGCCATCCGCGACTACGACGTGGCCTACTTCATGGTCAGCGTCGACAAACCTGAAGACAATAAAGCCTTCGCTGAAAAGGAACAGGCCGACTTCCCGATCCTGTCGGATCCGGATAAGACGGTGGCCAACGCGTACGGCGTGATTCCGTCGAATCGTCCGCCCGAGCGACAGTTTGCGTCGCGATGGACGTTCTATATCGATCCGCAGGGAAAGATTGCCGCGATCGACAAGAGCGGCCAGACGTCCACGGCAGGTGAGGCCATCGTCAAGAACCTCACCGATCTGAAGGTCCCGAAGGCGAAAAAGACCGCGCCGAAGAAGTAGCACCTCATTACAACACTGCGCGCAAGTGTTACATCCTTGCGCGCAGTGACTCGTTTCAGCACTCCCGTGGGTTTCCCGCAAATGCAAGCGTCTCCTGGTCTTAGCGGCAGCGTCCTCTGCGGCACGATCGGTGATATCCCAGCGGAACGTGTCAGTGCGTACTCTTATCGCGGCTGTAGCGCTCGCTGGTGCCGTTGTGGTCGTGCACGCCGCGGCGCCACCAGTGCTCACTGAGCCGCTCGTCGGCCGTCAAGTGTTCCCGACCAGCAACTGGTGGAATGCCGACGTGACCAGCGTCCCGGTCGATCCGCGCTCCGCCGCGCTCATCGATTTCATCAGCGGACGCACGCCAACGAATACGACGGCTGTGCGCCGGCTCCATCCGGACTTTGGTCCGCCGCCATATGGTTTCCCGTACGTTGTCGTCGCTGGTGATCAGCCTCGCGTGCCGTTGGCGTTCGTGGCATATGGCAGCGAGAGCGATTCGGGTGCGCCGGGCCTGCCCGGTTATCCCATTCCTGACGAAGCGCGCACACAGGCTCATTACATCGAGGGCGATGCGATTGGCGGAGGGACGTCCGGTGACCGGCACATGCTGATCATCGATCGCGATCGCTGGCTCCTCTACGAAACCTTCGCGACGAGATGGAACAGCGCGGCGGGACGGTGGGAAGCGGATTCGGGAGCTGTGTTCGATATGAACACGAACAATCGTCGCCCCGAAGGCTGGACATCCGCCGATGCCGCCGGCCTGGCGATTTTCCCGGGCTTGATTCGCTACGACGAAGCATTTGGCAGCGGCGAGATCACGCACGCGTTTCGAGTGACGGTGCGCGCGAGCAACGGCTACGTCTGGCCGGCATCGCACTCCGCCGGTTCGAACTCCAGCGCCGCGCCGATGGGGGCGCGTCTGCGCCTGAAGGCGTCGAAAGACATTTCAGGCTTCACACCCGAAGTCCAGCGCATCTTCCGGGCGATGAAACGCTACGGCCTCATCGTCGCCGACAACGGCTCTGACATGTACATCAGCGGGACGATGGATGCGCGGTGGAACAATTCGGTGCTGAACCCCGCATTCAGCGCGCTGACCGCCGACGACTTCGATGTCCTGCAACTCGGCTGGCGCGAACCGGCAGGTCCGAAAGCTCCGACCAATCTCCGCGTTATTCGGTAGGCAGCTATTCGCCGATATTGATCACGGGCGCCATCGGTCCGGGCGCGTCGTCTCCCTTGTAAACGACCGCCTCGAGAAAGAGACCCGCTGCCGGCGCGGCGAGCGCCGCCGGTTTCATCCCGCTGCTTTCATCGTCCAGTAGCCGCGCTGCATCCGCCTGGTTCAATTCCCTTCGCCCCGCCGCCGCCAGCACGCCGACGAGACGCCGAACCATCTTCCAGAGAAAGTGGGATCCCTGTACGCGGAGGAGAATCAGGGCTCCGCTCTCGACGATCTGGATCGACTCGACGAGCACACGCGTCGATCTTTCTTCCGGCTCATCGTCGGTAAACGCTCTGAAGTCCTTCATGCCGACGAAGGCACTTGCTGCGGCGCGCATCGCGTCGATGTCGAGCGTTTCCCGAACCCACCAGACGAGCGGCTTGCCAAATGCGGTTCGCCGCCGCGAGATCTGATAGAGGTAGCATCGCGAGATCGCGTCGTGACGCGCATGAAATCTGTGCGGCACCGGCTCTATGCCACGGATGTGGATGTCGGCGGGAAGTTCGTCGTTGAGTTTTCGACGTAACGACTCGGGCTGCAACGTCGTGTACAACTCGAGATGCGCAACCTGTCCGAGCGCATGGACCCCGGCATCGGTGCGGCCGGATCCATACAGTTCGAATTCACGGCGCTTCGAGACTTCGCGGATCGCGCGATCGATTTCACCCTGAACGGTCCGTGCGTTCTTCTGAATTTGCCATCCGCTGTACCGGGTGCCGGCATACTCGATGAGCAGCTTGAAACGAGGCATTGGGTGACTCTGAAATTGCTGATTGTCGATTGCTGATTTCTGATTTATTGGTGATTAGTAATTGTAGGGCGGGGTCTTCAGCCCACGCCAATCAGCAATCAACAATCAGAAATCAGCATTTTCAGCATCATCTCAAAGATGCGAAGACACCCTCACTTGTTCGAGATTGCCGCGTGGCCGTGGCTGGAGCGTCTTTCGCGTCAACAAGGTCGCTTGCTCACACTTGCCGATGTGCGCGAGGAGTACTGGGACGATCTCGTCCGGCTTGGATTCGACTGCGTGTTTCTGATGGGGGTGTGGCGGCGTAGCGCGATTGGGAGGGAAATCGCACGCACGGATCATGGGCTCATCGCCGCTTACGATCGCGTGCTGCCTGGATGGACGGATGCGGATGTCGTCGGATCGCCGTATTGCATTCAGGGCTACGAGCCAGACGATCGCATGGGAGGCTGGCATGGGCTGGACGCCGTTCACCGCCAATTGCGCGATCGCGGGATCGCGCTGTTGCTCGATTTCGTCCCCAATCACACTGCCTTCGATCACCCGTGGATCGCGACGCATCCTGAACGTTACGTGCTGGGGACGCGCGAGAACTACGAACGAGCGCCCGGAGAATTTCGGCAGACGATCACGGCGAACGGGGAGACCAACTACGTCGCCTGCGCGCGCGATCCGTACTTTCCGCCATGGACCGATGTGGCGCAACTGAACTACTTCAATATCGACACTCGTGAAGCCATGGTCGACACGCTTCGCTCGATCGCCGCGCACTGCGACGGCGTCCGATGTGACATGGCGATGCTGGTCTTCAACGACGTCTTCGATCGCACGTGGCGTTGGCTGCTTGCGGATCGGTGGCCCACACCGGCGGCCGAATTCTGGAGCGACGCGACACGTTCGGTTCGCGAGTTGATCTACCTCGCCGAGGTTTACTGGGACCTTGAAGGGCGAGCACTCGAACAGAACTTCGACTTCGCGTACGACAAACGGATCCTCGATGCGCTGCATTCACCGTTTCCGGCATCGCGAGTTCGGGCGGTGCTCACGGGCGTGCACTCTGACGCATCGAGGTTGGCGCGATTTCTCGAGAATCACGACGAGCCGCGCAGTGCGGCGACGCTCACATGGGGCCTGGCCGCCAGTGCCTCTCTTCTGGCTTCAGTGCCTGGGATGCGGTTTTTCTACGATGGCCAACTGAACGGGTATCGCGTCAAGACGCCGGTTCAGCTCGGCCGGTGGCCGGATGAACCTGACGATACTGCGATACGCGAACTGTACGAACGAGTCCTGCGGTTCGCGACCGACGCCGCTCTTCACGAAGGCACCTGGCGCATGCTCAGCGTTTCACCGGCGAGCGACGACACGTGGCAGAACATCGTGGCGTATCGCTGGCGTACGCCGGACGCGCTGGCGGTCATTACGGTCAATCTCAGCGCGCGCGCGTCCGAGGGGCACGTCGACGTGGCGGCAGATCTCGGTCCAGGTACGAGCCTTGATTTTGAGGACGCGCTGACTGGCGCAACGTACAATTGGAGTCGAACGTCGCTGGACGAACGCGGGCTTTGGGTTCGCCTCGACGCGGGAAAGGCCCATCTCTTTTTAGTCCGACGCTCGGAGTAAAAAATGCAACGCGTCAACGGATTGCATCACATCACCGCGATCGCCGGGCCGGCACAGGAAAACCTCGACTTCTACGCCGGCGTCCTCGGCATGCGGCTCGTGAAGAAAAGCGTCAACCAGGACGATCCGGGCACGTATCACCTGTTCTACGCAGATGCGGAAGGACGCCCGGGTACGGATCTGACATTCTTTCCGTGGGCCCAGATGGCTCCGCCCCGCATCGGGCACGGGCTCGCCGTTGAAGTCGGACTCGAAGTGCCGGGCGACAGCCTCTCCTACTGGGGAACCCGCCTCGAAAAATACGGCGCGCGCATCGAACCACTCGAGACGCGGTTCGGAGAGCGGGTGTTGCCATTGACCGATCCGCACGGGTTGCGTCTCGCACTTGTCGAGTCCGCCAAATCAGGTCGTCCCTTCACACCGTGGGAGGGAAGTTCGGTCGACGCCGGACGCCAGATCCGTGGTCTGCATCATGGCCGTCTCTGGGAGCGTCAAGAAGCCTCGACCGCTCAGTTCCTCACAACCGTGCTCGGGTTCGAGTCGCTTGGTAGTGAAAACGGGTGGACGCGATACGGATTCAAGGACGCCTGGGGAAGCGTGGACGTCCGTGAAACACGCGACGTCTCACGTGGCGCATGGGGCGTCGGCTCCGTCCACCACCTCGCGTGGCGGGTCGATGACGAGACGCATCAACAGTTGGTGAGCACGCAGATCGAACACGCCGGGGCGCGCCCGACTCCAGTCATCGATCGCTTCTGGTTCAAGTCTGTCTATTTCCGCGAGCCCGGGGGCGTGCTCTTCGAACTCGCGACCGACGGTCCCGGCTTTGCCGCCGACGAGGATCCGGCTCATCTCGGCGAGTCACTGGTCCTTCCGCCATGGCTCGAGCCATCGCGCGCGCGGATCCAAGAGGTGCTGCCGCCCCTTCGGGTCGTGGCGATGACGACGAGAGCGAAGTTCACAACGGAGGAACGAAGGTAGCGAAGACGCTAAGGGATTGTAGCTAGGCGTGGAGGTGTAAGGTACAGCTTCAATTCAATTTCGCATCACATGTCGTTTATTCCTAGTCAGGTCTTGCTGAGCTCCATTCCTCCGTTTTGTGACCAGCCCGCAGAACTATTCGAGCCACCCGCTGGCGCTGCAATAGTAACGACTACGAAGGTTGGCGGTATTGTGACTCAGCCCAACGAAAGCATTCCGGCGCACAGCGAGCGAATGATCAGAGGGGGACGCATCAACTAGTGGACTAGGCCCTCGCGCTTTGGAGTCTATATGCCAAGCAAGATAACTCGTGGTAAGGCTGATGATAGATTCCCACCGCCGATTTCGAATCGGCTCGATCATGTGCCGCAACTGGTAGCTGTCGGGCTCGCCGGGCTGTTTGCATTACCCGTCGCTTGGCTTGTGGCCGCCGAGCAAAAGACGTTGTTGGCTCCAACGGTCATTAGAGCGGATGACCAGAGAAGCACCGCGATTGGACTGCTTTATTCGCCGGAAGTCCTCGCGGATCTTCTTGCCCACCAATTCCCACAAGCGGGCGTGGCGCGCCTCGTTGAAGCTGTTAATCAGAAACTCCTATCGTGGTGATGTGGAAAGTTCCTGTCCCTGATGAAGTGGGCACGCCCACGGCCGAGTACCGAGTCGCGATTTTTGACCGCCGACAAGGGGAGTCCAACAAGATCGACCCCCTCTGGCTCGAGCACGATGGGACTGCTCTGATGAGCCTTGACAATCGTCTACGAGGACATGAAGTAGGAGCAATTGCGGCCTTCGCCAGCAGTGCATTTGTGTCCGGTCGATGGATCTGCCTGTATTCCGACTTTGAACCGGATGACATTCATAAGGTTCATCGAAGCATTCGCCGGTGGGGTCGCATCGAATGACGTTGTCTTCTCCGCTCGTCTTCGTTACCGCCGCTCTTCGTTGTGAACTCGGTTTCCTTCGTCATCTCCGTTCAGGGGCCAGGTCCGCCGAGTATAGGATCTTCCCCTCGCTGTTGCGCAACGTAACCGTGAGCGCCTGCGTCTTCGCGGATGCGCGCAGTGTGCCAAAGAACTGAAACCCGTCACTCGGCGGCCGGTTTTGCTTCATCCCCGGCGGAATGCCGATGAACTTCACTTCGGGTCCGAAGGTGCGATCGAGTTCCGCCGGGCCATACGTCCCCGCATGCGCGGGGCCGGCCACGAATTCCCAGAACGGGTGAAACTCGGTGAAGGATGCGCGTGCGGGATCGTAGTGGTGCGCGGCGCAGTAGTGCACGTCGCCGGTGATGAAGACCACATTGCGGATTCGTTGATCGCGAATGAACCGCAGCAGGCTGGCGATCTCCAGCTCGCGTCCCAGCGGCACACCGTGATCGCCGTTGGCGACCGCTTCGAAGAGCGGGCCGTCGACGACCGTTAGCGACAATGGCATGTCGCTCGCGATGATCTTCCACGTCGCGCGTGAGTTCGCCAGCCGCCCCTTGAGCCAGGCGACCTGGTTCGATCCGAGGATCGCCGATTCGGCTGACAGCACGGTTTGACGATTGTTCGAATTCGCGCCGCGATAGCTGCGCATGTCGAAGCCGAGGATCTCGACGAGCGGTCCGAACCGAATGGCGCGATAGATCCGTTCGGGATCGGACGGCTCGAACCGCATCGGCGTGTATTCCTGAAAGGCTCGTTTGGCGCGCGCCGCGAGCAGCGCGACGCTGTGCTCCGAGTGCGGCATGTCCGCGCCAAGGATCTCAGTCGGATACCAGTTGTTGAGCACTTCGTGATCGTCCCAGATGACAAACTGCGAGATCGACGCATTGAATCTGCGGACGTTGTCGTCGAGCAGGTTGTAACGATGATTGCCGCGGAACTCATCGAGCGTCTCTGCGACCTTGCTCTTTTCCGGCGTCACGACGTTACGCCACACGCGTCCATCGTCCAGCTTGATTTCTGACGGAAGCGGCGCGTCGGCGTAAATCGTGTCGCCGGTGTGGATGAATACGTCGGCACCGGCCTGTCGCATCGCCTCGTACAGCCGCATGCCGCCGATGTCGGGATTGATCCCCCAGCCCTGACCGACGGTGTCGGCGGTCCACGCAACCGTCACATCGTGCGGAATCCCGGTTGACTGGGCGGGCGTCGTGAAACTGCCGATCAGGGGTTCGCTCCAGACACGCAGGTCCGACAAGCTCTGGAACTGCACGCGGTAGAAGATCCGCTGATTGGCGGGAAGGGTCGTCAGGTCGACGCGGGCCGTGAAGTCAGTGGCCTCGAGCGCGGCCGGTCCGACGATTCGATTCGCCTTCGCGAACGATTCGGTGGTGGAGTATTCGACCACCAGTCGCGACGGCCGGTCGGTGCGGCTCCAGATGATCGCGCGATCGACGTCGACGTCGCCGGCGGCTGCGCCGAAGGCCGTCGAAGGGCGCGCCGCCTCGGATCCGATGATGGCGGGGGCCTGGCTGAAGATCGTTCGTGTGCGGGCGGCCAACATGCCGCCGGCTGCGCCTAGAAACGCGCGGCGGTTGATGGAACGGCCTCGCTGCTTAGGTAGCAACGAACTCTCCCGCGAGCATCTGCTCTACCTCAGCGAGCGTCGGTGCGGATCCCATAGCTCCCAGTCGTGTGCAGCTGACGGCAGCGGCGGCATTGGCAAACTTCAACACGTCGAGCGTTGCCCATCCGGCGAGGAATGCGTAGACAAACCCGGCGCGGAAGACATCGCCCGCTCCGGTCGTGTCGACCGCATGCACCTTGAACGCGGGGACGTGAATCAAGCGATCGCCGTCGAGGGCCATCGATCCGGCCGTTCCAAGTGTGACGCACAGCAGGCCGGCATGCTGCTTCCGCAGCTTTCGCAGCGCACGTTCGGGGTCGCGTTCGCCGGTCAGCGTCGGCGGCACGTGCTCGGCAAAGATGGGGATCGACACCGAGGTGACCAGATCCGTCGTGTGCTCTGTGACGCGATCCAGATCGCTCGTCACGATGACGCCGCGTGCTGTTGCTGCCCGTGCGGTGCGAATGGCCGCGTGCTCGTCGACGTCATCGAGGTGAAGCACCCGCGTGGTCAGCACCGCGGGATCGATTTCTCCCTCACCGATATCGAGGCCCGGGTCTCGATGCCACAGGACCGTGCGTTCACCGGTCGACTCGTCGACGAGGATGATTGCGAATCGGGCGGGCGCGTCGCGCACCAGCGCCTGGGACAAGTCGACGCCACGCCGCTCCAGCTCGCTCCGGATTAGTCGCCCGTTGTCGTCGTTGCCGAGTGGTCCCAGGTAGCCGGCGCGAAGGCCGAGTCCACTGCATGCGGCAAGCATGCTCGCGATCTGGCCGCCGGCGGCATCAAACGTCGACGAAATCCGGAGCTTCGACGCCGTGCCACGGGCCAGTGGCGCGGTCGGAAGCAGGTTGACATGGTCGACAGAACTTTCGCCAAGGCCAAGAACGTCGAGCGGCCGGCCGGCAGAAGAATCGGTCATCAGAACTCCCGACAAAATCCTCTCCGAAATGCTGCATTGGGGGCAAGTTGCCACATAATAGGCTGGCCTTGCCATTGCCGCGCGCGTTGAGCGCCCATCGGCCTTCCCGGTTCACCCGCGCCCGACACATCGCGCGACAGCCTGTCCATCCTCTCGAGGAAACCGATACGTGCCTGTCCACTTGATCAATCCCAGCCACCTGGCGTTTGGCGTCGGTGTCATCACGCCGCGCTGGCTGTACGTTCTCGCCGCCGCGACGCCACGCGAATTTGGTGATCCGCTGATTACCGATGAAACGCTCGAACTGCTCGATCCCGCGGCGGTCAACGCCGGAGACATCGTTGGAATCGGCATTCACACGGGCAACGCGCTTCGCGGCTATGAGGTCGGTCGGATGGTGCGCGCCCGCGGCGCCTGGGTGGTCTTTGGCGGGATTCACGCCTCACTGTACCCCGATGAACCGCATGCGCTCGGTGGCGCGCACGCGGTTGTCAAAGGAGATGGTGACGTCGTGTGGGCACAAGTGATCGCTGACTGCGTGGCGGGAGCACCGCGGTCGCTTTACGACGGCGGCCGGGTGGATGCGGAGTGTTTCCTTCCGGCACGATGGGATTTGCTGCCACGCGATCGATACATGTGGGCTTCGGTGCAAACGGTTCGCGGCTGTCCGAAGCACTGCTCATTTTGTTCGGTGTGGAGGACGGACGGACAGAAACCGCGGCAGCGCACGGCGGACGCGGTCATCGCAGAAATCGTCGAGCTGCGGCGCCGCGGTTTTCGATTCATCGCGTTGGCGGATGACAACTTCTATCCGGTGACGCTCACCGACATCAGGATGGCATCGCGACGTGCAGATCCACGCCAACGTGAGAACCTCGAGGCGCTTCGCGCCGAACGCTTCGAGCTGATGGACAAACTCGCGAGGCTGCCCTCCGATACGGTGTTCTACACGCAAATCACGATGGAGGCCGCAGAAGACCCGGCGTTTCTCGACGCGATGCGGCGAGCCCACATCAGAGGCGCGCTCGTCGGAGTCGAGGCGGTCACACCAGAGGGACTCAAGGACGTTTACAAGGATTTCAATTACGCCGGTGAAAATCTGGTTGAACGGTTGCGAGCGTTCAAGCACGCCGGGATTCACGTGCTCGGCTCCTTCATCTTCGGTCTCCCAAGTGACCGTCCGGAAACGTTTGCCGCCACCGCAGCGATCGCGAGCCGCGCGGGCCTGACCTTCGCGCAATTCGTGATGCTGACCCCGTTCCCCGGGACGGTTGATTTCGCGGCGTGGGAAAAAAGCATGGAGCAGGATCCCACGCGAATTGGCGGCGTGCCGCTGACGCGGCATTGGCTGATCCCGCAAGAGCTCAGACCAAAAGTCTACACGCCCCATCCGGTGATGGACGCCGACGAAATCCGCCGACGTACGCAGGCAGTCTGGGACGACTTTTACAGCCTCCGGAACATCTGGGACCGATCGCGTTGCGTCTCGACCTTGAAGGCGCGGCTTGCCTTTGTCCTGATTTCGAAACTGTATCGGCAGATGTACGCCAACACCGGAATCGCGACCGACAGCGCCCGCGTCAATCGATCCGCGCGGTGGGCACGGATGATTGCGGCGCCGTGCCGACGGCTGTTTGCCGGGCCGCTGATGCCCGAGCTCGAGCTGCCGTAGCCTCTTCCGGCAATCCAGCGCGTCGGCATCTGTATTGCGAACGGTAGCGCTGAACGTCTTAAGGCGTCCTGAAACGTATTGCACTCAGACGGTCAGCGATCAAGCGTGTCTCCGGGAGAGACGACCTTTATGTTCGTACACACTTCCGCAGCTGAGCTCTGGACCCATGGCGCGGTGACATGCGTGCTCGTTCCGCACGGCGGCAACGTCGACGTTGAGCTGCGCAACGCCGATGGATCCGCCTTTCTTCGAAAGACGGCGCCCAATCGTCAGGCGGCGTTGAACGAAGCTGAATACCTGCGCCTCCTCTTGCGTCCCTCGCAGCGCATTACCCGCAGCAATGAACTCAAGCCATTTGCGCTAGTGATCGAAGATGACGTCGACAATTGCGACGCCTTGAGCGAAGCGTTGAGGATGTCGGGAATGCGCGTGCTCGGCTGTCGTACCGGCAGGCAGGGAGTGGCTCTGGCACGCGAGCTTTCCCCCGATCTTGTCGTTGTCAGTCACGTCCTGCCTGATGTGAGTGGTGCGGAGGTGTGCCGCCAACTGCGCGATCAACCGCAAACGGCGACGACGCCGATTATTGCGGTAACTGCGGCTCCCGAGGCTCTCCGTTCCCAGAGTTGTGACGCCGATGCGGTGTTGTCGAAGCCGTATCAACTGGACACGCTCATCGCGGCCGCCCGATTGTTCGTCAAAGATCTCTCATACCCACCGAACGCTCCGGCGTGAGCGGCTCAATCGCGTTGTCCCGATCCTTCAGGTTAACGCAGGGGCGCCCTTCAGCTGTTGAACCAGCGCATCGTCAGTTCCACCACTATAAGCGCCAGGGCGACCGTTACGATTAACGCGACGATCACCCACTTGATCATGCACCGCAGACCGGGATCCTCTTTCGAAGAAACCAAGCTCTGCCCTTCAGTTCTGCCCTAAACAGTAGGGCATAATACGCGTATGTCGTTCCGGCTCGAGGAATCCGCGTCTCGCCTTGCCGCGATCGTCGCTTCGTCCGACGACGCGATCGTGAGCAAGGATTTGAACGGCGTGATCGTGTCATGGAATGCGGCAGCGGAACGGATGTTTGGCTGGACCGCCGAGGAAGTCATCGGCAAATCGATCACCATCATCATTCCTAAAGACCGGATCGCGGAAGAGGATTACGTCCTCTCTCGCATCCGCCGGGGGCTCGTCGTCGATCACTTCGAGACCGTCCGGCAACGCAAAGACGGCTCGACGCTCCAGATCTCGGTAACGATCTCTCCCATCCATGGCCCAGACGGCACCGTCGTCGGGGCATCCAAGATCGCGAGAGACATCAGTGAGCAGCATCGTTTGCGGCAGGAGGCTGATGAGGCCAACCGCTTGAAAGACGAGTTCCTCGCGACACTGTCGCACGAGCTTCGGACACCGCTCAATACGGTGGTCGGCTACACGGCAATGTTGCGGAAGGGCATGATGGATCCGTCTCAGCAGGAAAAAGCTGTCGAGGTAATTGAACGGAACGCGCAGGTCTTAACCGACCTCGTAGGAGAACTCCTGGACACATCGCGGATAGTCACCGGCAAGGTTCGACTCGATGTCCAGGAGACGGATCTGTCCCTTCTTGCCACCGAAGCCGTCGAGAATATCCGTCCGTCGATTACAGCAAAGGGCCTGCACCTCGAGGTCAAAATTCAACCGAGTATCCTGATCCTGGCCGATCGCGATCGCCTTCGCCAGGTGATGTGGAACCTCCTCACCAATGCGGTCAAGTTCACACCGACCGCCGGGCGTATCGAGATGGAGGTGTTTGCCGAGGCCCCGTCGGCCCACATCGTCGTGCGCGATTCGGGGATTGGGCTGTCTTCGGAAGCGCTACCGCACGTCTTCAAGCGATTCTGGCAAGGGGAACCCGGCCAATTGCGCGGATACGGCGGGCTCGGGCTTGGGCTGTCGCTCTCGAAATACCTGACGGAACTCCACGGTGGATCGATTAAGGCGGCCAGTGCTGGGCACGGGAAGGGGAGCGAGTTTGCCGTTTCGTTGCCGTTGAGAATGGCAGAGGTCGCCCGCGCGGGTTGAAGGCAAGGGCACGAAGCCAGATGGCCTCGTGCCCAACCGAATGCTTACTTAACGACCAGGTTTCCCTTCATCCCCGCCGTGTAGTGACCGGGGAACGAGCACATATACGGATAGCTGCCTGGCTTCGCGGGCGCCTTGAACGTTACTTCAACCGTCTCTCCAGGTCCCGCGAGCTTGGTTGAGGCGAGAACCTTTGCCTTCTGATCCGCCGGGACGTAATCGGTATCTCGCGCGTTCATTGCCGATTTCAGGAACGCATCCACATCAGCACCGAGGACGAGCAGCACGAAATTGTGCGCCATGGCAATCTTCGGGATCGAGCCAGTCGACTTCAGCACGACGTGCAGCGTTTCGCCCGGCTTCGCGTTGATCGTGGTCACGTTGTATTTCATATCGTCGCCGCCGGTGAGTTCCACCGTCCGTCCGGCACCCGCCTTGGCTGCGGCAGCAGGCTGGGCTGCAGGCGGTTTCGCCGCCGGCTTCGGTGCTGTCGTCTGTGTGCCGGGAACGAGCGCGACGAGCAGAGTCAATACGCAGAGCACTTGCATGTCGATCTCCTCGATTGAAAGAAAAGGCCGATTGATGTCAAAGGATTTTCCGAACCGTCGGCGTGATCCCACTTTTAGTCTACGATGCCCGTCAACGCGAGACAAGAGGACTAACCAGGCCGGTTGAGCCGCTCAGGAATGCGGTCAGCGGCGCGACACACAATCCAATATTCGACATCGATCCGCGTCCGCGCTGGAATCCACCGGAACGCCGGGACGTCGAACAGTCGTCCACGCTCGATCATGGCGCGCCGCGATTCCGGAAACGGCGAAACTCCGAATTCCATCCCGCGCGTGATTGTTCCCCCGTTCCATGGTTGATGTAGTCGGCTCTTGTTTTCCTCCCAAATCCCCATCCACGGGAAGTCCTGTTGCCTCCACACGTATCCGAACGCCAGCCGGTGGGTGGGGGAGAACGACACGAAATATGCCGGCTCGTCCGGACTCATCAGGTGCGCCGTATATGCGCCAGACTTCTGCCGTGCCGTGAAGGTGCGCAGATCTTCAGTTCCGCCGTCGATGCGCGGGGCATGCGGCCAATCGAAAACCGCTGCCGTCTTCAAATAGTCGGCAGGACCGAACGTTGTTTCCAGGACCTTCGAGCGCGTTGCGGATGCGCGGAATTCGGTGACACCAACTTCGAGAAAGGGCGGCCCGAGCGTGACGTGCTGCGTCCACGCAACCGGCCGGTCCGTTGCCGAAATGTTCTCGACCGATTCGGAGACGCGAATCCAATCTCCGTTGAGTTGCAGGCGGCGCTCCACTTTCAGCGACGATTCGGAAAGCGTCGCCGCCGTTCGAATCTCAGATCCCTTCACGTCAAGTTCGTAGGTTGCGATCGACGCCTCGCCGTGCGGCTGCAATCCCGCGGCGTACTCTTCGTCCGAAGGTCCGCCGAAGATATCGAGACACAAGTTGTGTCCCATGATTCCAGCGAGCAGGTGCGATTCAACGCTTGCGCCGTACGTCCCGTCCTGTGACCGGACGTAATCGCCCGGTTCGATCGACGGCCACGGTGGAATCCACAGCGGACTCACGCCGATCGCCTTGTGAAACACTTCGGCGATATGACCGCCTCCCTCGACGACCGTTACTCGCAGATCGTTGTTTTCGATAGTCGCCGCGCGACGCCCGCGGAAGAGCGATGTGTGAGCCATTAAGCCCCGTATTATGCCGCGGCCGCTCACATTCGTGTTTGTCCGTGTTCTGCCGTGGCCCATTTCGCACGGCGCAACGTCGGCACCTCATTTGCGGGCCACTCGCCGATCCCGACGTTGTCCCAGAACAGCAAGGTTGTAATAGAGTTAACGGTTGGCAAACCGAGGGCTGTTCGTTTGCTGGAGTGAAACGGCGGAGACGGATTGCCCCGCACTTGCCGATGCCGCCGCGTCGGTTGTATGGTGCGGGCCGAATACTGAAATTGCTGATTGTTGATTGCTGAATGCTGATTTTATGAAAGCACTGAATCAATCAGCAGTTAGCAATCGGAAATCAGCATTTACAGCGAAGGAAAATTGATGGCCGATCGAGCGCAGATTCAGGATGCGATTAATGCTGGCGGCGGACTCCTTCGCCTCGAGCCCTGCTGGGTGCCACGTTCCTTCATGATCCCGGGCCGCCGTCTTCGACTGCACCCCGACGATTACTACGCTTGCGGCGGCGATCGCGGTGGGATCAACGAGAGATGGTTTTCGTCGACAACCAACGCTGACAACGGGCCGGGCACTCCGGCCGACGAAGGGCTCAGCTATGTTCGTGCCGGCGACGGCAAGCGATTTCTGCTGAAAGAAGCCATTGAAAAGGTAGGCGACCTGTTGATCGGCGCCGACGTGATGCAACGTGAGAAGGGCTGGAACTTGCTCTGCAAATTCTTCGACAACCTCGGCCCGATCCCGCATCACATGCATCAGAGCGAGGAGGACGCGAAGCGCGTAGGTCGCCGCGGAAAACCGGAGGCCTATTACTTCCCCCCTCAATACAACCCGACCGACAACAACTATCCCTACACGTTCATGGGGCTCGAGCCCGGGACGACCAAAGACGACGTGCGTCGTTGCCTGGAGAACTGGAACAAGGGGGACAACGGGATTACGTATTTGTCCCGTGCATACCGGCTCGAACGCGGAACGGGGTGGCAGATCAATCCCGGCATCCTGCACGCACCAGGGTCGCTGCTCACCTACGAACCGCAGGTGAACAGCGACGTGTTTGCGATGTTCCAGTCTGAAGTCGAGGGACGAATCATCGGCTGGGATCTGCTAACCAAAGACGTGCCGCCGGACAAGACCAAGGATCTCGACTACATCATCGGCATGCTCGACTGGGACGCCAATACGAATCCCCGGTTTGGCGAGACCAACAAGCGATTTCCGAAACCCGTGAGGCCGTTTGCGGAGACCGAATCCGAAGGCTATCGCGAGCAGTGGGTCACGTACGGCACCGGCTGGTACTCGGCCAAGGAACTCACGGTATTGCCCAAGCGCAGCGTCACGATTAAGGACGCCGCTGCATACGGAATCATCCTGACCCAGGGTTACGGGACGTTCGGGAAATTGTCCGTTTCCACGCCGGCGATGATTCGGTACGGACAAATGACGGAAGACGAGGTATTCGTCACCGCGGAGGCGGCCAAGGCCGGCGTGCGCGTCGAGAACAAGAGCGACGTCGATCCGCTTGTCATTCTCAAACACTTCGGTCCAGGAAATCCGGACGCTGAGGGCTTCAGAAAGAAGTAGCGCCTGCGGCCCGCGCGAGGATAGCGAGTCTTCGAGCGCCGGAGCGCGAGCGAGCGGGGGTGGGGCCCCGCGAGCAGTGAGAAAAGCAGACCAAACCGAGGACTAATTAACATATGGCTCAACATAAATACCCGGCACTTCACAACGCGATGTGGCCCGGACTGGTGGGGAAAGGTGGTCCCGGTGCTGAGCCGCCGATCGATCTGGACACGATGCTCGATATGACCGCGAAGGCAACGTCGAATGGATCGAAGTTCCAGGGTGTCGATCTGTTCCTGTTCGATCCCCACGTGAGCATCGATTCAACTGACGACGACTTGAAACGGCTCGCTGACAAGATTCGCGGCAAAGGACTTGTCGTCGGATCGGTAGTCGCACCGGTGTGGCCGCCCACCGGCGGTGGGTCCGCGATGGGCAGCGAAGAGGATCGGAAGAATTTCCTGACGCAGGTTCGAAAAGCCTGCGCGATTGCCAAAAAGCTCCGCGACATCGGCATCCGCAAGTACGGAGTCGTGCGTATCGATTCCGCCGCGAGTCCATCCGATTGGGCGAAGGATCCGGCGGGCAACACGAAACGGATTGCCGAGACGTTCCGCCAAGCGTGCGACGTTGCCGACGAGTTCGGAGAGCGACTCGCGGCAGAGGGGGAAATCTGCTGGGGAGGCATGCACAGCGTCAAACGCAATATCGAGCTGCTCGAACAGGTGAACCGGCCGAAGACACTCGGGTTCCAGGCCGATATGGCGCACACGCTGCTGTTCACGATGGGCTACAACGCGCCCGACGATCGCATTCTGCCCGAGAATTTCGACTGGGCCGACCAGAAGGCGCTCGACGAGGGCTTGAAAACGATGACGCGCGCACTGCGTCCCTGGACGATCGATTTTCACGTCGCGCAGAACGACGCGACGGTCAAAGGGTCAGGCTCGCACGACAAGACGGGCCGCCACTGCCTCCCGCACGATCCCAATGGAAAGCTGGACATCGTCCGTCACGCTGGCTTTTGGTTGAAGGACGACAGTGGAAAGCCCACGCGCGCGGTCCAGCACATCTGCTGGGACGGATGCATGTTCCCGAACGCAACGATGACGCAGCAGAAAACCTGGGACGAGATTCTGGGTGTCATGGTCGGTGTGCGCGACGCTCACGGGTGGGACTAGGGTGAATTCTGAAATTGCTGATTGTCGATTGCTGATTGCTGAATTGATTTTCTGATGCTGAATGCCGACCTGGGCAAATTCAATCAGCAATCAGAAATCAGCAATCAGCACTTACAGAATCGCTTATGAAAAACCTCAACATCGGACTGATTGGCTACGGTTTCATGGGACGAACGCATTCCAATGCGTTCCTGCAGGCGCCACGATTTTTTGATCTGGGATGTCGGCCGGTCTTGAAAGCTGTTGCCGCGCGCAACGCCGATCGCGTGAAGAAGTTTGCGGAAAACTGGGGATACGAATCCTACGTGACCGACTGGCGCGATCTCGTCGCCCGGAAGGACATCGACGTCATCGACATCGCGAGTCCCAACGACACGCACCAGGAAATCGCGATTGCCGCCGCAAAGGCCGGCAAGATGGTGATGTGCGAGAAGCCCCTCGGCCGCACTGCCAAAGAAGCAAAGGAAATGGTCGATGCCGTCGAGAAAGCTGGTGTGCCGAACACCGTCTGGTACAACTACCGTCGCGTCCCGGCCGTGACGTTGATCAAAGAGCTGCTCGATCAGGGAAAGTTTGGACGCATTTTTCACTATCGCGCCAAGTTCCTCCAGGACTGGACGATCTCGCAGGACCTCCCGCAGGGGGGCGAAGGGTTGTGGCGCCTCGACATCAACGTTGCCGGCAGTGGCGTGACCGGCGACTTGCTCGCGCACAACATCGACACCGCGTTGTGGCTCAACGGTCCGATCACCGAAGTCACCGCGATGACCGAAACGTTCATCAAAGAGCGCAAACATAATCTCACCGGGAAAGTAGAACCGGTGGGCATCGACGACGCGAGCGCGTTTCTCTGCCGGTTCGAGAACGGCTCGCTGGCGATGTTCGAGGCGACGCGATACGCGCGCGGACACAAGGCGCTCTACACGCTCGAGATCAACGGCGAACACGCGTCAGCGTTTTGGGATCTTCACGACCTGCATCGCATTCAGTACTTCGACCATCGTGATGAAGGACGGGTCCGTGGTTGGCGCAACGTTCACATCACCGATGGCGATCATCCCTACATGAAGCACTGGTGGGTGCCGGGACTCCAGATCGGATACGAGCACACGTTCATCCATCAGTTTGCCGATTTCGCGACCGCGGCGATCAAGGGCCAGAGCATCGCGCCAACATTCCGCGATGGTCTCGCCACCGATTACGTCACCGACGCCGTGCTGAAGTCGGCGAAATCTGGCAAATGGGAGAAAGTGGCGGGATAAAAGGCAAAAGGCAAAAGGGAAAAGGCAAAAGGTTCGAGCACACAGATGCGATCCAAAAAGGTCACCCTTTCGGGAGTGTGCGTAATAACCGGTCTCCTCTTCGTGACCGCATCAACGGCGCAGCAACCGGCTCCTGCGCCCGCCGGTCAGCAGCCTGCCGCCGGGCAGCAACCGGCCGGCGCGCCGGGAGCTCCCGGTCAGGGGCGCGGACGTGGCGGCGGTTTCAGTCAACCCGATCCGATCGATTTCCAGGAACACGATGGGTGGACGTCGCTCTTTGATGGCAAGACATTGAACGGCTGGTCGGGCGACAGCAACTGGAAGGTCGAAGACGGCGCAATCGTGATCGAGTCGACATGCGAGAAGCCAACCGGGACTGTGTATCTCGTGTGGAAAGGCGGAGAGGCTGCCGACTTCGAGTTGAAGCTGGAGATGAAAGGCACCGGCAACATTAACGGCGGTGTGCAGTATCGCGGCTGGATTGCTCCGCGTCCGCAACGCGGTAGCCGTGCTGGTGGCCCGCCAACTGCTGGTGCGGCTTCCGCAGGAGCGGCAGCTGCGGCCGGGGCGCCACCCGCCGGCGCGCCGTCAGCGGCCGCGCCTGGTGCACAAGCGGCAGGCGCTCCCCCAGGAGCGGGCGGCCAGGGAGGTTTCGGACGCGGCAATCAGGGGCCGTGCCCGAGTGGTGCGCCGCGCGGCACGCCGCCCGATGCAGCCTCCGAAGAGCAATGGAACATGTGGGGGCCGCAGTACGACTTCGACGCGGGCAACCGTTACACGGGTCAGTTCTACGAGCAGTCGACCGGCCGCGGCATCGTCGCGTGGAAGGGTCAGGTCGTCCGCACTGAGAAGGGCAAGAAGCCGCGCCTGCTCGCGTCGCTGGGCGAGCCCGCGGTGATCGACTCGTACTACAAGCCAAACGAGTGGAACGAACTGCACATCGTTGCGATGGGCAACACACTGACGCACATTCTCAACGGCCACGTCCTCTCCGTGCTGATCGACGAGGATCCGACCTACTTGCGGAAGTCAGGCGCGATCGGTCTCGAAGTCGAGGCCACGGGCAAGCTGTTTACACGGAATATCTGGTTGAAGAAGTTGAATTAGTTTTCGCTGCTGTCTGCGGTGACCAAGCAGAAAGGCGCTGCGATCCATCGGCGCGAGCGAAGGGAGCGAGCGCTGGCGGGCGCTGGGGGTAGACCCAGCGCAAAGTAAGTAAGCTGACATGAGGTCGAAATGATTCCCGATATTCAAAAAGCACGTCCTGTACTCACCGCAGTCGCCGCGCTCGCACTTGCGATCGGCTCGCTCGCTGCACAGCAGCCCTCTCAACAACCGGCACAGGGGCGTGGCCAGGGCGGCGGCGGTGGCATGCCGCGCGGCGCGCAGCCCCTCAACTTCGAGGACCGCACCGGCTTTCAGCCGATCTTCGACGGTACGATGAAGAATTGGGACGGGGATACCACGATCTGGAAAGCTGAAGGGAACGTCCTCGTCGGAACGACGACAGAAGCGAACCCGCTGAAGGAAAACACGTTCGTGATCTGGCGCGGCGGCGAGCCGTCAGATTTCGAGTTGAAGGTTGAATACCGCATGAGTTCCACCAACAGCGGCATTCAATTCCGAAGCACGCATCTGCCTCAGGGGACGCCCTCGCCGGCTCCGAACAACCCCGACGCCAAGATCGCCGGCAAGTGGGTCCTGAAGGGCTACCAGGCCGACATCGATTTCGCCAACCAATTTACCGGGATGATTTACGAGGAGCGCGGCCGTGGCTTTCTGATGCAGCGCGGCATGGCAGTTGAGATCGGTCCCGACGGCGTCTCACGTCAGATCGGCAGCCTCGAGATGAACGCTGACGAACTCAAGTCGCTGATCAAGGCCGGCGACTGGAACACCGTCCATCTGATCGCCCGCGGCAACACGATCATGAACATCGTCAACGGCCACGTCACCGCCGTCATCGTCGACGATGACGCGAAAGGACGCGCGCTGAAGGGGCTGCTCGGCTTCCAAATCCACGTCGGCCCGCCGATGAAGATTGAGTTCAGGAATATCTTTCTGAAATCCTTATAAGGGACAAGGGACAAGGGAAGGTAGAAAGCGCTGTCCTTCTGGCCTTTCCTTTTCCCTTTTCCCTTCTCCCTTTTCCCTTATTGGGCAGGTCGAGGTGCGGCAGTGAGCTCGACCTGTTTGTACCCGCCGCGAGCTTTGAAGTACAGAATCAACCCGATATAGCAGAAGAACATGATTGCCGGCAGCACGGCGAACTTGGCCAGTGTCTTCTGGCTGTTGCTCGTCGTGATCTCCTCAACGGTCTTCTTCTGCGCTTCCGGCAGCGTCGCCACCTTCGCTCGATCGACAGGCTGGAATGTCATCAGGTATGCACTCTGAGGCGGACCGGCTACCTGTGAGTGAATTTCCGGCGCCTCCACCTGCAGTCGTGCATCGAGCGCCTGATCCTGGATCGTGCCGAGGATCGGTCCGCCTAACACACCGACCGAGATCATCCCGACGCCCGCGATCGCGTTGATTGTCATCGCGCCACCGCGCGGGAACTGCTCGGTCACCACGCCGAGCGTTGTCGGCCAGAAGAACGCCTTACCGATGCCATACATCGTGCCTGCCAGGAAGATGATTCCAGCGGCATCGCCCGCGTTCGCGATCCAGAACAGGCCCGTCGATGCGACGGCGGCGCAGACGGCGAGCAGGCCAAGCGGCGACAGACGGTGAACGAGCGGGCCGGCACAGAACCGCAGGATCGCCATAATCAGCGATGTGTACAGCAGCAGATACAGGCCGCCATATTGACTGTACTTCGCGAGGACAGGCGTCATCAGGTTCGTGATCCAGCTGTCGACGCCGAGCTCGGTGGTTGCGAGCAGGATCATGACGAGCAGCAGGAACACGAACATCGGTCTGCCGAAGCTCTTGTAGTAGGCAGCAAACGCAATCGTCGGTATGGCGGCAATGATGACTGCCGTCAGCGTAGACACGGTCCCGCTATACATGCCCAGCGAGCCGAACACGCTGTCGAGCGCGTAGACGACGAAGATCGAGACGATGAAACAGCTGCCCCAGCCGAACTCTTTGAGCATGTCGGTGTAACTGACGCCTGACGCCACGCGCTCCTGCACCGGGAACTTCTGGCCGAGCATCAGGAAACCGTAAATGACAGTTGGCAGCAGGAACAGACCGATCTTCCATCGCCATGACGCGGCACCGAGCGCGATCATCAAGATTCCGCCGAGCACCATGCCGCCGGGCCAGCCGGAGTGCAGCATGTTGAGATGATGCGTCTTGCTTTTCGGATAGAGCGTCGCGGTAACTGGATTGATGACCGCCTCGACGGTGCCGTTGGCCAGCGCGAAGATCAGCGTGCCGACATAGAGTTGCTGAAAGCTGTTGGCGGTCACGGTAATGATCGCCGAGATGACGTGGCCGAAGAACGCAAACGCCATGCAGCGGCCGTAACCGATCCGGTCGATGATGAGACTGAAGAACACGATGCTCAGCGCGAAGGGGAAGAGTCCGGCGCCCTGAATCGCGCCGACCTGCCCTTGGGTCAGGTTGAAGTCGGTCGCCCACTCCGCAACCAGGAACCCACGCACGACAAACCCGAACGCCGTCGCAATCAACGCGACGATGCACGCGATGAACAATCGCGTCTCCCTGGTCATGCCTCCGGTCTGGTCAGCCATCTGTCATCTCTCCCTTATAGGCCTAACGTTTGCCCTTCGTAAGGTTCTCGACGAAGAACAGCCCGCTCTTGCCGGCACAGACTATATCGAGATCGCCGTCCCCGTCGATATCTATCACCGGGATTTGCATCCCGCCGCCCATGCGGCCGCCATAGTCGATTACATGTTTGATCCACTCAACTGCGGCGGGCTGTCCCCCGGCCACTGATGTGGCAGTCGGTCTCACATACTCATACCAATAAACGCCCAGGGGCTCCTTTTCGCCGGGATCGCTGCCGTTGTGCGCCATGAAGCGCTTGCCGGTCACGACGTCGACCCGGCCGTCGCCGTTGAGATCGACGATGGTCGAGGCATGCGGCTGCGACCATGACGCATCGATGGTGCGGCGCGTGAACTGACCGTCCTTCCCCTGTTCGAACCAGAACAGGCCGTAGTTGTGTCCCGCGCCGGCGATTATGTCGCTCCTCCCGTCACCGTTGACGTCGAGGACGTGGATGAAGCCAAGCTCGAGGAGCTTCGGTGGCGCTGGGGGAGTCGAGGGTGCGGGCTGACCGCTGACCGCGAGAGGGACGTTGATTGCTTCCCAGTCGGCGTGGAACGTCCAGTTCCCCTGACGCGGATCCGCTGGGGCTTCGAGCCAGCCGCGCGGCGTGAGGATA
>JBKPSH010000114.1:0-35671 GCA_046734955.1 Acidobacteriota bacterium | reverse complement strand
GGGCATGCCGTCCACAGATGAAGAGCTGGTCGCCCGCTCAATGGGGGGCGATCTCGACAGCTTCAACCAGCTCGTCCTGCGCTGGGAACGGCCGATTTATGCCTTGGCCTACCGAGTCATCGGCCGGGAAGAGGACGCGCGGGATGTTGCCCAGGAAACGTTCCTCCGGGCCTTCCGGGCGCTCAAAGGTTTCAAGGGACAGGCGAAATTCTCGTCATGGCTGTATCGGATCACGCTGAATCTCTGCCGCGACTGGATACGGCGGGAGCGACGGACTCCACTCGTTCAGGCGCCGGAAGGCGTCGATGTGATCGAGCTGGCCGGCGAAGACACGCCGTCGGAGACCGTCGAGGAACTGGTTTCGCGACACGAGCTTGGGCGCGCAGTGGCTAAGGCAATGTCCCAGTTGCCTGAGGAGCAGCGGACCGCAATCATCCTGAAGGAATACCACGGGCTGACATTCCAGGAGATTGCCGACCTGCTCGACTGTCCGCTGAGTACGGTAAAAACCCGTCTGTATCAGGGGCTCACTGTGTTAAGAAAGCAGCTCCGCGAGGCAGGGGTGGAGAGTACGTTTGATAGATGACCGGGCTGACCCGGCGGGGCAAACAGACATATGTGCGATAGCAAGGAATTGCTCGTTTCGTTTCTCTACGACGAGATCGATCCAGTCGCGAAGAGACAGTTTCAGAAACATCTGGCGACCTGCCTTGACTGCCGCGACGAGCTGGCCGAACTCGGCGCCACTCGTGCGCAAATCGCGATGTGGACTCCGCCCGATTCCGACCTTGGGTTTCGCATAGTACGCGAGGCGGAATCACCGAAGCGGCGCTGGTTCCAGTGGTCGCCGGCGTGGGGTTTTGCGGCAGCCGCCGTCGTGCTCCTCGCGATCAGTGCTGCCGTCGCCAATCTCGATATCCGCTACGGGGGCGACGGGCTCGTTGTGCGGACCGGATGGAATCACAACGTGGAGGCCGGGCAGCAGGCCGCTCCGACCAACGTCACACCGGTTGATTGGAAGGCGCAGGCGGATCAACTCGATCGACGCCTCCGCGAACTGGAACAGGCGATGTCATCACGCCAGGGATCACCAGTACAAAATGCGTCGACCTCAGAGATGAGTAATGACGTGTTGTTGCAGCGCGTCCGCGACATCGTCGGACAGAGCGAAACGCGACAGCAGCGCGCATTTACGTCGCGCCTCGCTGAGATGACACGTGAATTCGACGCACGGCGTCAGCTCGATCTGGCGACGATCGATCAGGGCATGACGCGATTACAGAACACGAGTGGCGCCGAGCTCAGGCAGTATCGCGAACTGGTGAATCGGCAGTTCCGGCAGGCCGCGTATCAGCAGGAGAAGTAGCAAGGACGAGGTGAGATGTGAAATCAGCGATCGCAATCGCGATGATGATGGCGCTGGCGCCTGCAGTCGCTGGCGCGCAAGTGCCTGTCCAGCCCGGTCCCGACCAGATGCGGCGGCACGAGCAGATCAGTCTGTTCGAAGGCACGCTCGTCGGTGCGGTCAACAAGGCCGCACATGTGGTCGCGAAGGACGTTCAGTCGCACACCAGTAACGCGAATTTCTTTACCGGTGACGCTAGCGCGAAGGGGTTCATCCTCGACGGCTACGGCGTTTTCGTGTACGTCGAGATCCCGACGCTCGATCTGACGTTGAGCATCATGATCGACCAGCTCGATAAGCAGCAGCAGCAGCAGCAGCAACAACAGCAGCAGCGGGCGGAGCCTGGGCCTGTCAGTAACAATCCTGATGGGAAAGTGGAGCCCAAAGTAGAGCCCAAAGTCTCGTTGCCGTCGACCGCGAGAGACGCGCTTCAAGCGGTGATGGACACGGGACAGAAGTATCGGAATGAGGTCAAGCTCGCCCTCACGGACGCGATGCTGGACTTCACGAAGAATCTCGAGTTGAAACCTGACGAATGGCTGTCGGTGGCGGCGCGCGGGAGCGATGGAGCGCTGACGCCTGGCCAGATTTATCAATTGACCACAGTTGTTCTCCGCGTCAAAGGGAGCGATCTCGCCGACTATCTTGCCGGCCGATTGACGAAGGAAGAAGCTCGGCAGAAGGTCGAGGTTCGGCAGTTCTAGGCCGGGGAAAAACACGGATGAACACGGATGAACACGGATCCCGGACAACCGGATCCCGGCTTGCGCAATTATCGCCAGACGCTGCTAGAATCCCCCGATGCTTCAGCGCACGAGACTCGTCGCATTCACGGTGCTCGCTGCATTCGCCTCGAGCTGCGGAAAACCGGTCGATCTCAAGCAGGCACTTCAAGTCACCGACGTCTCCTCCGGTTGGTTCGACGCCGGGATCCAGGCAGGTAAGAACAAGCTGGTCCCCAGCGTCACCTTCACGCTGAAGAAGCATGCCGAGGCCAATCTCTCCTCGGTCTCCCTCAACATCGCGTTCATGTTCGCCGGCTCCTCGGAGCATGCCGACGATGTTTACGTCCAGAGCGTGCCGTTCGAAGGAAACGGGACCAAGCCGGTCGTGGTGCGAACGCAGTGGGGCTACGTCGGCGATGCTCCCCAGACGCGCGCGGAAATGCTGAAGAACAGTCAGTTCCGCGACATGGAAGCCACGATCTTCGCCAAACAAAGTTCATCGCAGTGGGTTGAGCTGCAGCGCGTGCCGATCACGCGACAGCTGCTGACGCAGTAGCCCGCCGTGTCGCGCACCGTTCACGCCCCCGCCACTGCCGCGGACGCTTCATCCCGGCTCGATCGACGTCTCGGTCCGCTCGACGCCGCCGCCATCGTCGTCTCCAACGTGATCGGCGGAGGTATTTTCTTCGTGCCGATCATCGTCGCGCAGATGGTCCCGGCGAGCGGTGCGATTCTCTGGGTGTGGCTCCTCGGCGGCGCACTCGCGTTCGCGGGCGCGATGGCGTATGCGGAGCTCTCGGCGCTGCGACCGCGCGCCGGTGGCGAGTATGTTTACCTTCGTGAAGCGTTTGGTCCGCTCGCGGCGTTTCTGACGGGATGGACGTCGTTCGTTGCCGGTTTCTCGGGTGCGATTGCGGCCAGCGCAGTTGCGCTCGCCGATTACGTGGGCCGATTCGTTCCCGCTGCCGCCGACGCGACTCCAATCTTCACCGTGCCCCTGCCGTTCCTTCCGCTCATCGTCTCGCGCAAGGCACTCGTCGCGCTTGTCCCGATCGCGGTGCTGTCATTGATTCACATCCGCGGCCTCGGTCCGGGTCGCATCGTGCAGAATGCCTTGGCCGCGTTAAAGGCGGGTGCACTGGCGGTGATCATCGCCGTTGGATTCATGATTGCGGGTGGCGGTGGCGGCGGTAGTGCGCCCACCGCGGCGTTGCCAGTCTCCGGCATGCTGCTGGCGCTCGTACCGATCATGTTCACGTACTCGGGATGGAACGCGGCGGTTTACGTGGCAGAGGAAGTGCGCAATCCAGGGCGCAATGTTCCTCTGGCGCTCGGTCTCGGCACGGCGACGGTGATCGTCATTTATGTCGCGCTGAACGCGTTGTATCTACATGTACTCGGCGCCGCGCAGCTGGCTGGCTTGCCTGGACGATTGCTCGACGTTGTCGGCGAGCGGCTGTTCGGTGTGGCGGCCGCGAACGCGATCGGCGTATTTACCATCATCAGCCTCAGCGCGAGTATCAGCGCGATGACCCTCGCTGGCCCGCGTGTTTATTACGCGATGGCGCAAGACGGGTTGTTCCTCGACGCGGCGGCGCGCGTGCATCCGAGGTTTCATACACCTGCCGTCGCAATCGTTGCGCAGTCGCTGTGGACGGTCGTGCTCGTGTTGTGCGGCACGTTATCGCAGCTCGTCAGCTACACCGGGTTTGCGGTGATCCTGTTTTCGGCGACCGCCGTGGCGTCCTTGTTCGTGCTGCGCCGGCGCAATCCTAACGCGACGCGTCCCTTCCGGGCGTGGGGATACCCGTGGGCGCCGGCAATCTTCGTGCTCGCGTGCGCTGCGATGGTGGTCAACGAAATGATCCGGAACGGCGCCACAGCCATTGCCGGTGTCGCTGTCATCCTCGCCGGCGTTCCCGTGTATTTCTTTTTTGCGCGCCGGCGAATCCCTCATCACTGATCACTTATCGTGAATCACTCATCCTCGAATCATCGAATCCCTCATTCTCGAATCACTGAATCCGTCATCCATGAATCACTCGAATCCGAGTCAAAGTGATTCGAGGATTCAGCGATGAGCGATTCGAAGATTCAACGATCAGTGATTCAGGATCATTCAGGATGAGTGATCAGTGATGAGGGATTGCGGTCGCTCGCGTAAGCGCGTAAAGCGTGATGAGCGCAAGCGCCCCGTCCGACGCGGCGAAGAGAAGGAACGACGCGGGCGAACCGCGAAGAACGTAATCGAGCACGAACGCGAGCGCTCCCGCTCCCTTGAGGAACGGCCCCATCACCCACAGGTATCCGCGATACCGGACTGGATCCTTGTAAGGCAGGTAATAACCCATCGCCACTGCGAGAAGGAAGAGAGCGTTGAGGTCCGAAAAGATTCGCGGGTGTGCAGGCGGGACGCCGAACGTCTGCGCCAGCCAGCCGGGCACACAAAGTAAAAGGGCCCCTACGACTCCGTCGTAGAGGCCCGAGATCGCCGCGATACGCGAGAGCACCGCAGTTACTTGCGCTTCATGTCTCCCTTGTAGGTGATCGTGTCGCCAGGTGTTACCACCACTTCAAAGTCAGTGGTTTCGTAACCCTCGGCTTTGAGCTCGACGCGGTGTGGCCCGGCATCGACATTCAACTTCTGGAACACTCCGTCGAAGCTGTCGACCACACCAACGTAGTAACCGTCGATGTAGACCTGCGCATTGGCGGGCTTGATCTTGAGACGTAGCGATCCAGCGCCCTGGTAGTGCTGAATGTAGCTGCCTCCACCCGACGAACCGCCACTACCGCCGTAGTAACCGGGATCACCGATCCCGCCGAACAGATACGGGTCATAGGAAAAGTACCCAAGTCCGTACCCATATCCCCACGGATTCCAATAGCCGTACCCGCGGTAGTACGGGCTGTAGTAGTACGAGTAGAACGGATCGTAGATGAAGCCGTAACCCGGATAGTAAGGATAGTACGGATAGTTTCCACCACCACCGGTGTACGGAGGCGACGTGCGGTCAACGGCTGTTCCCGTCTGGTTGCGACCATCACGCGGACGGCTGTTCGCAGGAACCGCGCGACTGTGTCCGTGAGAGGGCTGACTGTCGGATCCGGAACTCGCGTTGGTCGAGCTGGTGCTGCCGCTGTTGCTGCCCGATGCCCGGCCGTCGCCGGACTCGCTGCGGGGGACCGCATGACCAGACGATTCAGCTCCACTGGGTCGGGAGCGCTGCTCGCGTGCTTCCAATCTATCCGCGCGATCGGGCCGAACCGGCGCCCGCGGCGCGGAGTAGCTCGGCGAACCCGGATCCATCCAGGATGACGGCGAACTCGGCGACCCCGATGCTGATCCGTTGTTCGCGGGCGAAGAAGAGGTCGCGCCCGAGGACGAGGCCGTCGATTCACCGCCACCGCCACGCGGGACGGCAGATCCGACCGTCTCGCCACTGGATGGGCGCGAGGCACCCGATTCGCCCGAGGGACGACCGCGTTCCTGAGCCCATGCGGACGATAGACTCAACGTCAACGTCGCCGCCGCGAGCCCGACTGAAAATCTTTGGAACTTCATACAAGCTCCTCTACAAATCTATGCTGCAAAAGAGCAACGGTCCTGCCAGATGAGAGCCAGCACCTTTTCTAAGCTTTCTCTATCTTACTCCGTTCATTCGCCACAGATCTGTCACATTTCGCGAGTACGCCGCTCTCTAAAAGGGACAAGGCCTGCGGCCCGAGCGCGGCGCGAACCCGCTGAGCGAGAGCGCGTGGGGTGGGGGCCCCGCGCGCACTGAGTAAAGCGGACAGCACTGAGTCGGTTGCCGGAAAAGATTGATAGACTCCAGGGATGCTCCATGCGACGACGGTGCTTGCCGTGCGGCAAGGAGGTCAGACCGTCATGGCGAGCGACGGGCAGGTGACCTTCGGCGACACCGTGGTCAAGCAGTCAGCCCGCAAGATTCGCAAGCTATACAACGACAAAATTCTGGCAGGCTTCGCCGGGTCCGCGGCTGATTCGTTCGCGTTGTTTTCCCGCTTTGAAGCCAAACTCGAGCAGTATCGAGGAAACCTGGAGCGTTCGGCAGTGGAGTTGGCGAAGGACTGGCGAACTGATCGCCTGTTGCGTCGCCTCGAGGCGATGCTCATCGTCATGGACGCGCGCTTGACGTTCCTGCTTTCAGGCAATGGCGATTTGATCGAGCCCGATGATGGGATCATCGCCATTGGATCCGGTGGCGCCTACGCACTGGCGGCCGCGAAGGCGCTCGCGCGCCACACCACACTCGATGCGCGGACGATCGCGGCACAAGCGATGGAAATCGCCGCGGCGATCTGCATTTACACCAACGCGACGATTACGATCGAGGAGCTCTAGCGTCTCCGGATCGTTCGGCACCGACATCACGTAAGTACGGGCAATGGCAATTTATCTTCCAGAAACGACCGCATCGACGAGTGCGTCACTCACGCCGCGTGAGATCGTCGCTGAACTCGACAAGCACGTCATCGGACAGGCCCAGGCGAAACGGGCCGTGGCGATTGCGCTCAGGAATCGGACCCGGCGTCAGAGACTTCCGCCTGACATCGCCGACGAAATTGCGCCGAAGAACATCCTGATGATCGGACCGACCGGCGTCGGCAAGACGGAGATTGCGCGCCGGCTCGCCCGGCTGGCGCAGTCCCCGTTCATCAAGGTCGAGGCGTCGAAATTCACCGAGGTCGGATACGTTGGACGCGACGTCGAATCGATGGTCCGCGATCTCGTCGAGCTGGCTGTCGACATGGTGAAAGAAGAGCGGCTGGTGCAAGTGCGCGAAAAAGCGCGCGAGGCCGCCGAGGAGCGGGTCCTCGATCTGCTGCTGCCGCCGCTCCCGCCGGCGCCTGATTACGACGATCAAGCGTCGTCGATTCGCGAACAGGCCCAGCGCACGCGCGAGAAACTGCGCGAGCAACTGCGCGACGGACGGCTGGATCACAAGCAGGTTGAAATCGACGTCAAGGAGAAGAGTTTCCCGTCATTCGAGATCATCGCCGGCTCGTCGATCGAGGAAGTCGACATCAACGTCAAGGACATGCTGCCCGGATTGTTCCAGGGCAAAACGCGGAAGCGCCGCCTCCGCGTGCCGGACGCCATCGAAGCGCTCGCGCAGGACGAGGAACAAAAACTCATCGACATGGAGAGCGTCGCCCGGGCGGCGGTCGATCGGGTCCAGCAGGCGGGGATTATCTTCATCGACGAAATCGACAAAGTCGCGGGCCGCGAGGGAGGCCATGGCCCCGATGTCAGTCGTGAAGGTGTACAGCGGGACATTCTGCCCATCGTTGAAGGCACGACGGTGAATACGAAGTACGGCATGGTGCGGACCGATCACATCCTGTTCATTGCGGCCGGTGCCTTCCACGTATCCAAACCGTCGGACCTCATTCCCGAGCTGCAAGGTCGATTTCCAATCCGCGTTGAACTCGAGGCGCTCGGCCGTGAAGACTTCGTCCGCATCCTGACCGAGCCCAAGAGCGCGCTGATCACGCAATACATGGCGCTCCTTTCGACCGAGGGGCTGAGCATACGATTTACTGAAGGCGCGGTCGGACGGATCGCGGACTTCGCGACGCTCGTGAACGAGCGCACCGAAAACATCGGCGCCCGCCGTTTGCACACGGTGATGGAGAAACTGCTCGACGAGGTGTCGTTCGAAGCGCCGGACCTCACCAACAAGGAGATCACGATCGATGATGCCTACGTCGATCGCATGCTTGCCGACATCGTCGGCAATAACGATCTCTCGCGCTACATTCTCTGATGGTCTGGTCGCGACGTTACCCGATCATCGCGGTTGCGGCATTCGCGATCGCATGCGGCCGTAAGGGACCTCCGCTTCCGCCGCTTCATCTCGTGCCGAACGCGCCGGCGAACGTGGCGGTTGGGCGCGTGGGCTCGGAGGCGCAACTTCGATTCGACGTTCCATCGACAAACCAGAACGGCCCCGGGGCGGTGGCGATCGATCGCATCGAAGTCTTTGCCGCGACAGTCGCTGCGGGTGCGGTTCGTCCCGCCAATCGCGAACTGCTGACGACGAAATATCGAATCGCGACGGTCGCCGTCAAACCTCCTCCGGTTGAGGGCGAAGAGCCGCCGGCGGAGTCGGCGCCAGATACGCGTCCAGGTCCGGGTGAGCGGACGACGTTCGTGGAGACGCTGACGGAAAAAACATTGCAGCCGGTCTTCACGACGCCGGCTCCGAAAACGCCGACGGCAGCGGCAGCGTCTGCCGCGGGGACTCCGGGATCGATTGCGCCTGTGCCGGCCTTACCGCCGCCGATCGAACCGGTGCCGCCTCTGCCCGACGCGGAGGGGGCAATTCCACCAGTCACGCGGCTTCCGGAACCGGGCGCGTTGCTGTTGGCCGCACTTCCCGGCGCAACGACGGAGCTTCCGACCGCTCCGCCGACCGGTGCGGCCGCCGTTCCGGCTCGCATCTATACCGTTCGCGGGGTCACGAAGAGCGGCCGTCCAGGTCCACCTTCCACGCGGGTTGAGCTTCCCTTGATGGATCCTCCGGCAGAGCCCTCCTCTCCGCACGCGACGGCAACAGAAACGGCCATCGTTTTGACGTGGTTGCCACAGGCGACTCCCGCCGGTCGAATTTCCTACAATATTTATAAGGCTGGTTCTTCGGACCCGATCAACGGCGCGCCGGTTGCAGAAGCAAAGTACGAACGAGCCGGCGTGACGTTCGGGACCGAAGAATGTTTTACGGTTCGAGCCGTGCAGAGAATCGGCGCGGTCAGTCTCGAGAGCAGCCCCTCAACGCCGGTTTGCTTGACGCCGCGAGACACCTTCGCCCCTGCGGCGCCGAAGGGACTTTCAATCGTGGCAGCTACCGGCACGATGAACCTCGGATGGGACGCCAACACCGAGTCAGACCTGGCAGGTTATCTGATCTTGCGCGGCGAAGCGCCGGGTGACACACTGCAGCCGCTGACTCCGGCGCCGATCACTGCAACCAGCTACGAGGACAAGACGGTGAAACCGGGAGTGCGTTACATCTACGCGATCGTTGCGGTGGACAAAGCGTCGCCACCGAATCGAAGCACACCGTCTGCGCGCGTCGAAGAAACGGCGCGATGAACCACGGAAGAACACGGATAGAAACGAACCACGGAAGAACACGGATAAAAACGAACCACGGAAGAACACGGATAAACACGGCACGGAAGAACACGGACTCACATGGAACGGGTCACGGATCCCGGACAACGGATCCCGGGCCACGGAAGAACACGGATTGACACGGATTCGGGAAGAATTGAAAGGCACGTTATGAAACTCTTTATTGACACCGGCAACCTGAAAGAAGTCGAAGCGCTGGTGCCGCTCGGCATCATCGACGGGATTACGACCAACCCGTCGCTGCTCGCGAAGGAGAGTGGCGACTACAAAGAGATCCTCAAGAAGATCTGCCAGATCGTCAAAGGACCGACGAGCGCTGAAGTGACCGCCACGGACTTCGACGGCATGATGCGGCAAGGGCGTGAGCTGGCGGCGATCGACGAACACATCGTCGTCAAAGTGCCGTTCACGAAGGACGGCGTCAGAGCCTGCAAGTCGCTGTCGTCGGAGGGGAAGAGAGTCAACGTGACGCTGGTGTTCTCACCGACGCAGGCGCTGCTGGCCGCGAAGGTTGGCGCGACCTACGTCAGCCCGTTCGTCGGACGCCTCGACGACATTGCGACCTCGGGCATGGGCCTCATTCGTGAAATCGTCGACATCTACGAGAACTATCAGTTCACGACGGAAATCCTCGTTGCCTCGGTGCGGAACTCGATTCACATCGTCGAAGCGGCAAGGATGGGCGCTGACATTTGCACCTGTCCGGCGGCCGTGATCGAAGGCATGTTCCGCCACCCGCTGACCGACATTGGTCTCGAGAAATTCCTCAAGGACTGGGAGAAGGCTCAGGCAGTGAAGGTGTAGGTGGACACGCTCAAATATCTCGAAGACCTGGAGCTCCGCGCGGAGCACGGCGGCGGCGACGAGCGGTTGCGCAAGCAGCACGAGGCGGGCAAGCTGACGGCGCGCGAACGGATCGAATTTTTGTTCGACCCGGCGACGTTCCAAGAAGTTGACAAGCTGGTCACGCATCGCTGCCGCGACTTCGAGATGGAGGAGCAGATCGTTCCCGGCGACGGAGTCGTTGCCGGCGTCGGGCGCGTGGACGGCCGGCCGGTCTACGCGTTCGCGCAGGACTTCACGGTCTTCGGCGGGTCGCTCTCGGAGACCAATGCCGCCAAGATCGTGAAGATCATGGATCTCGCGATCAAGATGGGCGCGCCGGTCGTTGGCCTGAACGACTCGGGAGGCGCGCGGATTCAGGAAGGCGTGCTGTCGCTCGGCGGCTACGCCGACATCTTTCTTCGCAACACGCTCGCGTCGGGCGTGATCCCGCAAATCTCGGCAATCATGGGTCCGTGCGCGGGCGGCGCGGTCTACTCGCCGGCGATCACCGATTTCAACATCATGGTCGAGGGCACGAGCTACATGTTCGTGACCGGCCCGGACGTGATCAAGACCGTCACCCACGAAGAGGTGACCAAGGAAGAACTCGGCGGCGCGATGACGCACAATGCGACGAGCGGCGTCGCGCATTTCGCGGTTGCCGACGATCGCGAATGCCTGCGACTCATTCGCGAGCTGCTCGGATATCTTCCCGGTAACAACGTCGACGATCCGCCCCGTCGCGAGACGTCGGATCCGATCGATCGCGAGGACGAGGCGCTCGATCGTCTCGTGCCCGAATCGCCGAACCAGCCCTACGACATGCACGATCTCGTGCACTCGGTATTCGACGACGGGGCGTTTCTCGAGGTCCATCGGCACTTCGCTCGGAACCTGATTGTCGGGTTCGCGCGGCTCGGTGGGCGTCCGGTCGGGATCGTCGCCAATCAACCCGCGCATCTCGCCGGCACGCTCGATATCGACGCCTCCGTCAAGGGCGCGCGTTTCGTGCGGTTCTGCGATGCCTTCAACATCCCGCTCGTGACATTCGAGGATGTTCCCGGTTTTCTGCCTGGGACGCGGCAGGAGTACGGCGGGATCATTCGTCATGGCGCAAAGCTGCTCTTTGCGTTCGCCGAGGCCACGGTGGCAAAGATGACGGTGATCACGCGCAAGGCGTACGGCGGTGCCTACTGCGTCATGGCCAGCAAGCACATTCGCACGGACGTGAACTTCGCATGGCCAACCGCGGAGATTGCGGTCATGGGGCCCGAAGGCGCGGTCAACATTCTTTATAAGCGCGAGATCGACGCAGCGGCCGACAAGGAAGCGGCGCGCGCGCGGCGCGTCGCGGAATTCAAGGAGAAGTTCGCGAATCCCTACATCGCCGCCTCGCGCGGGTTCATTGACGAGGTCATCCGGCCTCGGCAGACGCGCGCGAAGCTGATCTCTGCCCTGTCAGTCCTCGACACGAAGCGAGACAAGAACCCGCCGAAGAAGCACGGGAATATACCGCTCTGACGCTCCGCAATGTCGGGATCCGGGGTCCGTTTTCCGGGATCCGACTGCTGCGAAAGGCGCAATTGGTGCTCAGATCGGATCCCGAATCCCGCACAACGGATCCCGGCTCGCATCACGGATACCGGACAACGGATCCCCGGATCTGAGTGTTACAATTGTGTCAGATGCCCGAGCCGAAAGATGTTCGGCCAGCTCCTGCCTGACGCGTTTCATGAAAATCCTCATTGCCAACCGCGGCGAGATCGCCGTCCGGATCATCCGGGCGTGTCGCGAGATGGGGCTGCGGACGGTTGCGGTGTATTCCGACTGCGATCGCGCCGCACGTCACGTGCGGGAAGCCGACCAGGCCGTGCACATTGGGCCGAGTGAAGCATCGCAGAGCTATCTGAGGATCGATGCCATCGTCGAGGCGGCGCAGAAGACGGGCGCCGACGCTGTACATCCCGGGTACGGGTTTCTCGCGGAGAACGCGGCATTCGCGCGTGCCTGTCTGGACGCGCGCCTTGTCTTCATCGGACCATCACCTGAAGCGATTGCGCTGATGGGCAGCAAGACCGCGGCGAGGGATGTCGCGACCCGTGCCGGTGTGCCGGTCGTTCCAGGCACCGAGAAGCCGCTCGATGAGAGCGTCGGAGGCGACGAGATCGCGCGCATCGCAAGGACGGTGGGGTTTCCGCTGCTCGTAAAAGCTGTGGCCGGCGGCGGAGGCAAGGGGATGCGCACGGTGGACGATCCATCGGCGCTGTCGGCAGCGGTTCGCACGGCTCGCTCTGAAGCGCGGTCCGCGTTTGGCGACGCGGCAATCTATCTCGAGCGCCGGCTCGTTCGGCCTCGTCACATTGAGATCCAGCTGCTTGGCGATCAGCACGGAACCGTTGTCCCGTTCGTTGAGCGTGAATGCTCGATTCAGCGGCGGCACCAGAAGGTGGTTGAGGAGTCGCCGTCGATTGCGGTTTCGCCCGAGTTGCGCCAGCGTATCGCCGCCGCTGCGGCTGCTGTTGCTCGGGCGGTGAGTTACTCGAATGCGGGAACGATTGAATTTCTGCTCGACGAGGACGGATCGTTCTATTTCCTCGAGATGAACACCCGCTTGCAGGTGGAGCATCCGGTCACCGAAATGGTCACGAGCACGGATCTCGTGCACTGGCAGATCCGGATCGCGAGAGGAGAACGGCTCGACATCGATCCGGCGCACGCGTTATTGGCTCGCGGTCACGCAATCGAGTGTCGCATTTACGCCGAGGATCCCGATTCGGGGTTCATGCCTTCACCGGGTCTGATTCGAGGACTGCGCCCGGCGTCGGGCCCGGGTGTCCGGGATGATGGCGGAGTCAGCGGTGGATACACCGTCCCGGTGTTTTACGACTCGATGATTGCCAAGCTGGTGACGTGGGGCGGCTCTCGTCGCCAGGCAATCGATCGCATGTCGCGCGCGCTTCGCGAGTACCAGGTCCTGGGCATCAAGACGACGATTCCGTTCTTTCTCTGGCTGATGCAGCAGCCGGAATATGTGGGCGGGCAGTATGACACGACGTATCTCGACCGATTACTTGTCGATCGACAGGGAGAGTCGTTCAACGAGCTGTCCGAGGCAGATGAGGAAGTTGCGTCGATAGCGACAGCTCTCGATGCGTACTTCCGCGCGAACGTTTACGCGGGCAATCCGGGCGCAGAGACGACGACCGGCTGGAAACGGGCGGCGCGTCTCGAGGCTCTGCGCGGATGACGTTCGACATCGAAATCAACGGCCGTGGCCGCACCATATCGATCGAGCGCGCCGCGGCGGACCGCTATCGTGTGATCGTCGATGGCCGCGCCCAGCTGATTGATGCCACACGCGTCGGCAGTTTCGGACTGTCACTGCTGTTCGACGGTGCCGACCGATCGAGCCGCGAGATTCAAGTCTCGCCCGCCAGCGCACTCGGCGAGATGCTCGTCGGCATCGACGGTAAGTCGATCACTGTTGTTGTCAACGGCCGCCGTACCGGACATGCAGCGGGCGACGGCGGTGCGCATGCCCGTGGTGAGCAGGCCGTCGTCGCGCCAATGCCGGGACGTGTCGTGCGGCTTCTTGTTGCCAGCGGTGATGAAGTGGACGCGCGGCAGCCGATCGTGGTCGTCGAAGCAATGAAGATGGAAAACGAGCTGCGCTCGCCGAAGGCCGGCCGCGTGAAGGAAGTCGTCGTGAAAGCGGGAGAATCGGTCGAGGCGGGGCGGGTGCTGGCCGTCATTGAATAGTTACTGAAACGTGCACGAACTTCAACAGCCTGAGGAACCGCCACAGCACTCCCCGGAGCCGGCAGAGCCTGTCCGCGCGCGACGGTCGCGCTGGCGCCGTGCGTCGCTGGCGTTGCTCGCGCTGGTCGTTGCGATCGTCGCCGCCGCCGTGGCCACGTTCTTGACGGTCGATCTCGGGCCGTCGCTGCGAGAACTCGCGGAAAAGCAGGGCTCCAAGTTCATTCAGCGTCCGATGCACATCGGCCGTCTCTCGGCCAAGATCACGCCCGGAGTTTTCGTTGTCGAAGATCTCCTGATCGAGGGCCTGACCCCGGCCGATCGCCCGTTTCTCAAAGCGAAGAAGATTGAAGTCGTGCTCCCGTGGTGGACGATTTTCCGCCGCGACTTGATCATCGAATCCGTCGAGATGACCGACTGGGACATGGTGATCGAGACCTGGCCGTCGAGTCCTGATTTTCCGCGCGGGCGCCACAATTTTCCGAAGTTCACTCGCGAATCGAAATCCAACGGGCCAAAGCGTTTCACGACGACGGTGCGCAGCGTGCTGGCGTCCCGCGGCACGTTCGCGTACGAGGATCACGGCACGCCGTGGGGCATCCACTCGACCGGCTTGCGCGTGTCGGTGACGCGCGGCATTGCCGATCGCGTCTATCGCGGCGCGGCATCGTTTGTCGATTCGATCATCACGATTCAGAAATACGAGCCGTTCCACGCCAACATGCGTTCACGTTTCGCGCTCGACGGGCCGCAGCTGCGGTTCAGTGGGATAGACCTGGTGAGCGACGGCGCGCGCTCGCAGCTGACCGGATCGATCGACTTGGCCCATTGGCCGGAGCAGATTTACCAGATCAAATCGACGATCGATTTCCCGGCACAGAAAAGCATCTACTTTCACCAGTACGCGTTCAACGCGTTCGGTCAAGGCAGGTTTCAAGGAACGTTTCACCTGTTCAGTGGCGGGCGCGAACTGAAGGGGACATTCGACAGTCCGCTGGCGGGAGTGAATGCGTGGCGATTTCCGGATCTCAAGGGCTCGGTACTCTGGGTGCCGGATCGTCTCGAGGTGACGAACGCAACGAGCGGTCTCTACGGTGGTTCGGCACGCTTCGATTACAAGCTCGCGCCGCTCAATCTGCGCGACGTTCCGGCGCGCGCGACGTGGGATGTGTCGTATAAAGATGTCGCGCTGCCGCAGCTGACCGACTTCCTCGAGGTTCAGGGTATTCGCCTTGGCGGGCGGCTGACCGGCCGAAGTCATCTCGTATGGGAACTCGGCAAGTGGCACGACAAACGCGGTGACGGCGACTTCTCGGTCGAACCTCCAGCGGGCGCTACGGTGATGACGAAGACGCTCGACCCGCAGGCGGTCGCTCAGGAAGCGGCGCTATCGCCCGAAGCCGGTCCCTTCAATCCGCATGCGTCACTCGGATACCTGCCGGTAGGGGGCCACGTCGCGTATGCGCTTGACCCTGAATGGATCACCCTCGACTCGAGCGCAGTGGCCACGCCGAAGACCTACGTTGAGTTCGAAGGTCAGACGGCGTACGGCGAGCGGTCTCGAATTCCGTTTCACGTCACCAGTCTCGACTGGCTCGAGAGCGATCGCGTGCTTGCGGGAATCATGACGGCATTTGGTGCCCCGACCGGAGCCGTGCCGGTCGGTGGGTCCGGCCAGTTCGATGGCGTGATGCTCGCGAGCTTCACCAGGCCGCGCATTGAAGGGACGTTCAGCGGCGAGAATATGCGCGCGTGGGACACGTTGTGGGGACGAGGGAGCGCGAAGCTCGTCATCGAGAACAGCTACACAACGATCAGTGAGAGCGTGATCTCGGACGGTCGGTCGGAAATCAAGGCCGACGGCGTCTTTTCCCTCGGGTATCCGCGGCGCGACAACGGCGAAGAAATCAATGCCCGCGTTTTCATCACGAAGCGCCCGCTCGCTGATCTGAGGCACGCGTTCGAGCTTGACGAGTATCCGGTTGAGGGCCTGGTGTCCGGCGAGTATCACTTGTACGGCAAATACGAAACGCCCGGCGGTTTCGGCCGTCTCACGATCGACAACGGCACCGCCTACGGTGAGACCTTCGATACCGCGACGTCATCACTCCGCTTCGAAGGAACCGGAGTGAGGCTTGATGCCATCGACATCAGGAAGGCTACCGGCCGTGTGACCGGTGCCGCGTGGGTCGGCTGGGATGGCAATTACTCGTTCAATGCTGACGGCACTCGTATTCCCGTCGAATCACTGGCCACCCTCGCGTTTCCGCGCGCGCCGTTGTCGGGTCTGATGCAGTTCACGGCAACCGGAACCGGCACGTTCGAAGTACCGCGCTACGACGTGCGTATGCGCGTGGACGACCTGTTTGCCGCAGACGAAGGAATCGGTCAGCTCACCGGGCGCCTGTCGCTGCGAGGCGAATTGCTGACCGCCGAACTGGAGGCGGCGTCACCACGGCTCGTCATGTCCGGGTCGGGCCGGATTGCCCTGACCGAACAGATGGACGCCGAGGTGACGCTCCGATTCTCGAACACGTCGCTCGACCCCTATGTTCGGTTCTTCGAACCGCGGCTGTCGCCGTTCACGAGCGCCATCGCCGGCGGAACGGTGCGAGTGGTCGGCGAGCTTGCCGACATCGATCACCTGGTAGTCGACGGCCGGGTAGAGCAGATCGATCTCAAGCTGTTCGACTATCGCGTCAGCAATTTTGATCCTGGAACGCAGGCCTACCGCCCGATCGAGCTGACCCTCGATCATCATGTGCTCGACGTCACGCAGCTTCGGCTGTTTGGCGAGGGCACACGTCTCGATCTGAACGGCAACGTGAATCTTCACGACTCGACGATCTCCGTCTCTGCCTCCGGTGATGCGAGCCTTGGCATCCTGCAGGGGTTCTATCGCGACATCCGGAGCTCCGGCGCAGCGACGTTGAAGGCGACCGTCGACGGCCCGCTGTCGAAACCGGTCTTCTCCGGCAGCGCCGCAATCTCGAATGGGCGGGTGCGGCAGATGTCGTTGCCTCACTCGCTCGAGTCGATCAACGGCCAGGTCTCCTTCGATGCTGCCGGTGTGAGGATCGACAACGTTCGTGCGCGGCTGGCGGGTGGCGACGTGACCTTCGGCGGCCGCGTCGCGCTGAACGGATTCGCGCCGGGCGAGTTGAACCTGACCGCCGCTGGTCAGCAGATGCGGGTCCGGTATCCAGAAGGATTTGTCTCGAATATCGATGCTGACCTGGCGCTCATTGGATCGCCCTCATCACCGCTCTTGCGTGGAACGGTTACCGTGCACGATGCGCTCTATTCGAAACGGTTCGAGCCGAACGCCGATCTGTTCAGCCTGACGACCGGCGGCGCCCCGCTTTCCGGCGCCGCTTCGACGACAACCGTGCCGGTTCGGTTCGACGTCCAGATTGACGCGCCGTCGTCGCTCCGGGTGGAGAACAATCTTGCTCGCATGGTCGCGAGCGCGGACCTGCAACTGCGCGGTACCTACGATCGCCCGCTGCTGTTTGGCAGCGCGCAGATCGACCATGGCGATGTGATCTTTGAAGGTAATCGTTATTTGATCACGCGCGGCACGATCGGGTTTGCCAATCCGGCGCGGATCGAGCCGTACTTCGACATTGAAGCGGAAACGCGCGTGCGCGTGGCCGGGCAGACGGTCGCGTATCGCGTGACGCTCGGATTCACCGGGACACCGTCGCGGATGTCAATGAACCTGAACTCGGATCCGCCGCTCTCGTCGGTCGGCATCCTGCTTCTGCTGCTCGGCCAGACCTCAGCGCAGGATCTGCAGAACGCGGAGTTGCGCACGCTGAATCCGACCGCCTCGTCGCGGTCGGAGGAAGATCTCCTGAAGGCGGCGACGGCACGCTTCCTGGCCGGCAGTATTTCAGCCCCGGTGAATCGAGCGGTCGAGCAGACGCTTGGAGTCGATCTGCAGATCACGCCGTCGATCGGAAGTTCCGATACCGATCCGTTGATGCCCTCGGCGCGCATGATTCTGGGCAAACGCCTGTCGAGCCGCGCATACGTGACCTACGCACGTCCCCTCGGCACCACGCCGAGCGCGACGCAGATCCTCGTGCTCGAGTACGACCAAAACGATCGCCTGGGCTGGGTCCTGACCCAGAACGGTGATCGCACCTTCTCCATCGATTTCCGCGTGCAGCATCGCCGGTGATGAGAGCTCTCCGCCGTATCCTTGCGGCTGCCGTAGCGGTCGTCGCGTGTGTTGTGTCACCGGTCGTTGCGCAGACATCGGTGGCGGCATTCGTTGGGCAGCCTGTGGTCGAGATCCACATCGTCGCGGAAGGCCGCCCTGTCGTCGACCCGGTGATCAACGGCCTGGTCGAAACGCATGTGGGTGACCCGTTGTCGATGGGACAGGTGCGCGAGTCGATCACGCACATTTTCGGTCTCGGGCGATACCAGGACATACAAGTCGACGCCACGACCGCGGCCGGGGGCGTCGCGCTTCGCTATAACCTCGTGCCGCTGCACAACGTGCAGCGAGTCGACTTCCGCGGTACTCCGTCGCTCGAATTGTCCGAGGACCTGCTCCGTGATGCGGTGTCGAGTCGGTTCGGCACATCGCCGCTGCCGGGGCGGGCGCAGGACATCGCGAGGTTTCTGGAACAGTTCTATCGCGACCGCGGATTTCTGTCGGCGGCCGTTGTCGCGAATGCGTCAGAGCGACACGATCCTGACCGGACGCTTCTCGTATTCAACATTGCGTCTGGTAGCCGCGCCGTGATCGGGAACGTCGCGATTGAGGGCACACCAACGGAGGGCCGCGACAGCTTCCTCAAGCATATTCACGCAGTGCCTGGCTCCGGATACGAACCCCTGCAGATTACCGACGAACTTTCCAAGTACGTGCAGCAGCTCCGCCGAAAGTCCCGCTATCTCGCCGCCGGGTCCTATACCGCGCGGCCTTCAGCGGACCTGCGCACCGTTGATCTCACCGTGTCGCTGCAAATCGGTCCGACGGTCACAATCGCGTTCGAGGGCGATCCAATTCCCAAAGAAAAGCGCTCGGAGCTTGTTCCGATTGCGCGGGAAGCGTCGGTCGATGAAGACCTCATCGAAGATGCCATTCAACGGATCCGGAATTTCCTCAATCAGCAGGGGCACTGGAAGGCTGATGCGACCGCGTCGCGCGAAGAAGGCGACGGCACGCTCCGCATCGTCTTTACGGTCCACCGTGGGCCACAGTATCGAGTCACAGACCGCGGCGTAGAAATTCGCGGCAATCGCGCGGTCGCGACCGAGCAGTTCCGCGCGTCGCTCGTCAAGCTTCAGGCAAACGATGTCTTCGTCGAGTCCAACCTTTCGTCGGCGGTCAGCGCCGTCGCCGGACAATATCAGCGTCTCGGCTATGCGCAGGCGAAAATCTCGGCGGCGGTTGACGAATTGAACGATGGTGGTGGCTCAACGGCGCTGGCGCGTGTTCAACCGGTCATCACAATCGTCGAGGGGCCACTGACGCTCGTGGGCGATATCACTTTTGAAGGCAACGCCCTTGTCCCGACCGAACAGTTGCGCCCCGTCGTCACGTCCACGCGCGAGGCGCCGTATTACGAACCGCGTGTTGTTGCCGATCGCGAGGCCGTGCTTCTCGAGTACCGCAATCGCGGTTTCGCCTCCGCAAGCGTCGTCGTTACCCCGGTGCCGAACGCGGACGGCACGCGCGCCGATCTGCGCTTCCGTATCGCCGAAGGACAGCAGACGTTCGTCGACCACATCCTGATCATCGGTAACACACGGACCGACGAACGCGTCATCAAACAGGAGCTGCTGCTCCAGGAGGGCAAACCGCTCGGTCTGGAAGATCTAATTGAAAGCCAGCGCCGGCTTGGCGCGCTTGGATTGTTCCGGCGTATTCGGGTCGAGGAACTGTCGCACGGCAGCGCCGCCACCGACGTCCTGGTCACGGTCGAAGAGGCTGCCGCCACGACATTCAGTTACGGCGGTGGGATTGAGGCGACCAAGGCGCTGATTGAAGGCGCTCAAGGTCAGGCAGAGGAGCGCGTCGAGTTCGCGCCACGCGGATTTTTTGACGTCGGCCGGCGCAATCTCGGCGGCAAGAATCGCTCGGTCGATCTGTTTACACGAATCAGCCTGCGGCCGAGCGATCCCGAGCCCGGGACGTCAAACACGACTCCGTTTGGCTTCGTCGAGTACCGCGTCGTCGGCACGTTTACTCAGCCCCGGGCGATTAGCGGAAGCGCCGATTTGTCGCTGACTGCGGCGGCGGAACAAGGCCGCCGTTCGTCATTCAATTTCGCGCGCAAGGGAGTGAATGCGGAGATCGCTCGCCGTCTTCGTCCCGGTCTTCGCGCCTACGGACGCTACTCGTTCGGGACGACGCGCACCTTCGACGAGCGGCTCAGTCTGGCGGATCAGGCACGGATCGACCGGCTTTTTCCGCAGGTACGGCTTTCGGGCTTCTCCGGCGGCATGTCGCGGGATACGCGCGATGACGTGCTCGATCCCGAGCACGGCACTTTCATCAGCGGAGAAGGCACGATAGCGGCGCGTGCGCTCGGCGGACAAGTCGGATTCCTGAAGTCATATGTGCAGGGCCTCTGGTTCCGTCGTCTTCCGGCACGGAAGCGGATCGTGTTCGCGTCACGGATCGCGCTCGGTCTCGCCGATGGCTTTCCGCGCGACGTCACCGCCACGGACATCGAAGGGCAGCCGGTCACCGTCACCGTCGAGGATCTTCCGGCGAGTGAGCGCTTCTTCGCTGGTGGCGATACCACAATTCGCGGCTTTGCCCTGGACACGGTCGGTGCGCCGAACACGATCAGTCCGTCAGGATTCCCGCGAGGCGGCAACGGACTCTTGTTGTTGAACGGTGAGCTGCGGGTTCCTGTGTGGGGCGATGTCGGGGCGGCCCTCTTCATGGACGGCGGGAATGTCTTCGATCGCGTGACGGAAATGGATCTCGGTGAACTCCGCGGCAGCGTAGGGTTTGGGCTCCGGTATAAATCGCCGATCGGGCCGATCCGCTTCGATGTCGGGTTCAAACTGGATAGGCGGGAGATCGGCGGCACGCTCGAGAGTCACCGCGCGTTTCACTTCAGCATCGGGCAAGCTTTTTAAAGGGAAACGGCAAAAGGGAAAGGCAAAAGGTTTTATGACCTGGTTGCTCGCTGCACTGCTGCTCGCTGTCACCTTGGCCGGTACCGCTGGCGGCGAAATCATCGATCGCATCGTCGCGGTCGTGGACGGAGCCATCATCATGCAGTCGGATGTGACGATGGCGCTGCGCCTCGGGCTCGTGCCTGCGTCTGCGGCGGCCGATCCAATCGCGGCACCACTCGATGCGCTGATTGAGCGGCGGTTGATCCTGGAAGAGGTGGGCCGCTACGCACCGCCGGATCCGCCAGATGCTGACGTCGACCGTCGTCTCGCCGACATCCGCACGCGTGCCGGCGCCCGTTTCGATTCGATACTTGTGGAGAGCGGAATATCAGTCGATCAGCTGCGTCGGCACATCCGCGACGACCTGCGCATCGAATCGTATCTCCAGCAGCGGTTTGGGAGCATTCAAGCATCCACGACAATCCGGGACTGGCTCGCCGGGTTGCGGAAGCGCGCGAATGTCAACGTGCTGCCGCGATCGCAGTGACCCCGCCCACCCAGCTGTCCGTCATCGACATTTCCAGACGTCGAAGTACTCCGTGCTGCCGGTCCGCTTATAGGTTTCGAAGAACGCGCGCCGGAAGTCGTTGCTGAACAGCGTTCGGCCTTGCGTCATCGGATAGCGATTGGTCGCGCTGAACGGATCGCCATTTTTCGGAATCAGCCAGTAAGTGGCCACACACGATCGCAGCACGTTCACCGTCGCCTGTGGGATCTCAATCCCCGCGAGTTGATGCTCCTGAATTGCGGGTTGGTCGAGCAAATACATCCCCGAGCGAAAGACGACGAGCGGCCTGGCGAAGGTCGCGCGTTCGTCCGACGAGTAGCCCATCTGCGCAACGTCGCCCGGATGCTGATCCAAAAAGCGCGTGACATCGGCGATTGATCCATCGGCGTCGAGTTGCCGGACAGTGGAGATGAAGGAGGTTTGCTGCGCCAGCGCGATCAGAACGGCAACTACCGTAAAGGAGAATCCGAAAAGAAGAACGCTGCCATTCGCTGCATCGGTGCGGAGGTGGTGGATCTGCAGAGCCGTGAAGAATGCAATCACTGGCAGGAACGGAAGGAGATGATACGGACCTGCGCCCGGTTTCGACGCGAGCACGGCGACGGAAGAGAGCGCAACGGCAAGCGATATCGAAACGCCAGGCGAGAGCACAGTAAGCGGTTGCCGCCGAAGGGTGACGTGCAGCGCAACGACGAGCGGCGCTGCAAGGTACACCGCCCATTCGAGATTCTGCCTGAGCGTGGACCACACGATCCCCTTCCCGCCAGACAGCTGAATCCAGGTGCCGTAGTCGTGAAAGGAAATATTGGAAAACACGACGAATGGCAGCCCCATGCTAATCGCCGCCGTCACAGTCGCGAGAATGAGCTGACGTCCATTCGTTCGTTCGAGGAAGAGAACAAAAATTGGAAGGGAATAGAGTGGGCCGGTGAACTTCAAATTCCAGAGAACGCCCGCGCTGAGACCGAGCGCAAGCCAGCTGACGCGAGAACGTCGGAGGGCCGCCGCCAACCCAATGCAGCTACACAGTAGTTCCAACGAATCGGGGCGGACCCAGAAAGCCGCGTTTCGGAAGACCAGCAGCAACAGGGCGCAGTAGCCGGTGAAGATCGCGGCCAATCGCGATCCCACGCGGGGGTTCAGGATCCAGAACAACAGCAAGAGGCTCACGATCCCGGCGCCCGCACCGACCCACTTCGTCACACCGAGATCGTGTCCGAACACTCGCATCGCCGCTCCGAGCGGGATGAACGCCATCGGGCCGTAGATATGCGCGTAGCGTTCCGCTGCGTCAGGCGGCGGATAGAGTGGTCTGCCGCTCTCGAACATCCAGGCAACTGCAGGCATCGTCGGCTCGGCGAAGTCGTAGTAACGCTTGTCGACCGCGTACCACACGGCGATCACGACAAATGCTGCCAATGCCACCAACGCAGTGATCGAGAGAAACAGCTGGACTGCGGATGCGGGCTGTGCGCTCACAGTCAGTCTGCTCCTCCAAGCTCGCGTGGCAATCCACAGCACTCCAGACAGCGAGAGAAAGAGGAGAAGAGGACGACCAAACCTGGCCAAGGCAAAAAGCTGCAACCAGTCAGGCATGAATGCCGTCAGCAGGAGCGTGCCTCAGGGCACCACTTTGAAGATGCGTAATTCCGGACCGGGAAGGTCGCGCGACGGGGTGATCGTCTGCAGCTCCCGGCTCTGAGTGAAGATGCGCATGTACTCGTTGTAATCGGCCGGGTTTTGTTGCGGCGCGGCCAAGGCAGACCCGTACGACTCGGAGTTGGCGACGAGATATTCGACACCCTCCTGGCGCCATTCCTCATATGTCTTCCCGCGCAGCTGCAGGACGTAGGTGGCGCGATACTCACTCGGGAGCAACATCGACCGGCGCTCGAGCACAATCGATGCGCCTGCGGGAATGTTGTGGAGAATCCACGAGTATGCCTGATCGATTGTGCCGGAGCGCGCCATCTGCCGGTCGCTGCCGACTGACATGAGCGCGGGCGGCAGCAACGCTGCGATCGTGAGTCCCGCGATCAGCGCTGTGCGTGGTGCGCGGGGAATCTCGTAGCGACGCAGAAGGCTGACGCCAGAAACGACGCCAATCGCCGCGAGCAGGCAGACCGATGGCGTCAACGGCATCAGATACCGCGCGAACACAATCTTCTGCGTCGTCAGCATCACGTAGTAGACAAGAGGAAAGACGACGGCGAGCATCCAGCGCACTCGACCCGGACCACGCACAAGACGGACGACGCCAAGGCCGAGACCGCCGAAAGCCAGGAGCATCGCCGGCCATCCGAACGCATGCCGCACGAGATACTTGAAGTAGAGAATCCACAGCGACTCGCCGACGACGGCACTGCGATATTGATGCGCCAGCCGGGCGAAGCTGTCCAGAAATGCAGGAAGATCGAGCAGCGTGTATGGCGCAAAAAGCAGAAACGCGGCGGCGCTTGCGGCGACTGTCGCGAAGATCGTCTTCACACGTCCCGCCGCCAACGGATAGGTCATCCAGCAGGCGATGACCGGCATGAGCACAGCGATGCCGCCGTTGTATTTGGTCGCTGCGGCGAGGCCAGACGCGACGCCGGCTGCCGCAAAGCTCTGAAGCGTTCCGCGTTCGTGGGCGATGAGCGACAACAGGAACGTCAGCGCGACGAAGAAGGTGAGCGGTGTGTCGGTGAGAACGAAATGGGAGTAGCGAACGTGAAGCGGCAGCACCGCCATCAGGCCGGCGGCGAGCAACGCGTGGCGCGCGCCCCATCGCATGCCGATGTGATAGACGACGAGCACAGTGGCCGCGCCGATGAGCGCGGTAATCACGCGTCCCCACAGGTAGAACGATGATGCCTGGGCCTGGCCGAGTGAATACCACTCGCCGCCGATTGCGCCGGCAATAAACCGCGCAACGGAGACGACTAACTGTAAGTACAGAGCGAACCCGGGATAGTCGAAGAAGTGCGGGTGCAGCGATCCCGACCGCATCATGTTGAACGCGCGCTCGACGATCTCCGGTTCGTCCACCTGGACCGCGTACGGAATCCCGCGGCCAATGGCCCATACGCGCAAGACAATGGCGCTCAGCAACACTGCGGCGAGAGCGATCCGGGATGTTCTTAGATCGCTCGCTTCACGCCATTCGCGTTCGACCAATCGTCTGATTCCTCACCTGAATGGGATTGCGGCCTTAACTCTACTAAAAAAGCAAGTTATTGGTCGGTTTTTGGTTTTAGGTTTTGAGTTGACGCGAGCAAATCGTCGTAGAGCCGCAGGACCGCGGCACCAGCGGCGGACCATGAGAATTCTTCTTCAACGATCTGACGGGAGGCATTTCCCATCTGGATGAATCGATCGCGCTGTCCGAGCGCACCGCTGACCGCCGCAGCAAGAGCCGATGCGTCGCCGGGTGGCACCAGCCACCCGTTTCGTCCTGGCCGAACCTTGTCTGGTAGCCCGCCCGCGGTTGTTGCAACGACGGGTCGCCTGTGCGCCATCGCCTCGAGCGTGACGAGCGAGCTCCCTTCGTAAAGCGACGGGTGCACGAACAAATCTGCTGCCTCATACCAAGCGTGCAGATCGTGTTCGCTGACCCGCCCCGCCAGATGGGTGTATCTGGATATTCCGGCTTTGCTGATCGCCGAATCGATCGAGTGACGATACGGTCCCTCGCCAAGGATCACCCATCTCCAGTTGCCCGCTGCGGTGGTCGGTGCATGATCGCGCAATGCTCCGAGCGCAGCCGCCAGGACGTGAAACCCTTTGTTGTGTTCCAGCCGCCCAACGCTGAGCAGAACCGCCTCGTCTGATCTGATGTTCGCGTGGCGTCGAACACGCGCTCCGTCGGCAGGTGATGCCAGGGCATCAAGAGCGGGAACATCGAGCGCATTGGGAATGATTCGGATCCGGGAGCCCTCCACCGAAAGATGGGTTATCACCGCGGGCTCGAGGACGCGATCGGTTGCAATGACGCAGTCGGCTGCCCGCGCGCATGTCCGCACGGCGCGCCGCAGCGGTAGATACGCGGCCCGTTTCACGCGCGCTCGGGAGGGATCGGTCGCGCCGAATTCCTCGAGCCCCTGCGGATTGAGCACCAGAGGAGCGGCTGCAATTGCCCTGCGCCGAGCGTAGCCCAGCACGCTCGCGCCGAAGCCGTGGACGATGTCGATCTGTTGATCGCGGACGAGGGTCCATGCCAGACGCCCCGCTCGTTCGCCGAAGAACGGATACGCCGTGCTGCGATCGATCACGGTCGTCCCCCGCCTTCCGGCGAACGGGAACGTCCGATAAGGGACGGTCCTGGTTGTGAGTCCGGGGAGATCGAGGGGGGGGCTCCCGCGCTGTGGTGTGCGGGTGATCAGCGTCACGCGAACCCCGGCGCGAGTGAGGTAGACCACGAGATCGTAGACGCTGCGCTCCAGGCCACCCAGTCCATGCAGCGGGAACACCGATCGCGCGACGACGGAGACGTGACGGGCTTTCGTCATGCGCGGCGTCGCACGAGATCCTGGTAAAGCCGCTCGACACGAGGCAGCACGACAGAGGGGTCGAAGTGCATCTCCGCGTGGGTTCTCGCAGCGGAGCCAAGCCGCTGGCGAAGATCCGCATCGTCTCGCAACTGCCGCACGTCGTCAGCGAGCTCTTCGAAGCTGCTCGAGAGTAGTCCCGTTTGCCGATCGAGCACGATGTCCGGAGTGCCGCCGGTGTTCATCGCAGCGATCGGAATACCAAGAGCGCTCGCTTCAATCAAAACGCGGCTCAACGACTCCGGCCCGCGCGAGGGAAACAGCAGCATGGACGCGTGCGCGAGCCATGCTGTGGCCGCCGATCGATCGACCCATCCCACGAAACGAATGTCGTGTTTGCTCCGTGCGGCGTCGCGCGCGATCGCGTCACGCTCGGGACCATCGCCAGCAATAATTACCGGCCAGTCGAGGCCGCTCCTCTCAATCACGTCCACGAGATGTGTCGTGCCCTTGTTTGGTGCAAGCTTCCCGAGATAGAGAGCATATGGCCCGGTCAATGGTGGGGCGCTCGCCGCGGCACGCGTGCGCAGCCCCTCTACGTCGACAGCGTTGTGAATGATCTCGACGCGCGCGGCGGCGATGTCGGTCGATCGCGCGCGAAGATCGGCGGCGATCGTCGAACTGACGGCGATGATTGCATCCGCGCCGCCGATGCTCCGCTGCTTCCGGATCAGATTCGCGCGCATGTACGGAATCATCGGCAACGCGAGCGGCCAGAGCATTGGCGCATGCGGCCGGACGCAGCGGGTCATCATGGCCGCGGAGCACGCTGGACAGAGAGCAAGGCCCTCGTAGGTATGAATCAGGTCCGACCAGTAGCACACCGGCCAGTAATCACGAACTGTGCACACAGCAGGCACTGACGAGGCATGTGCCGCGCGCACCGTGGGAACCGAGGTCATCGCGTGCTGACCATGAATGATGTCGATCTGTTCGGCCGCGACGATTCCCTGCAAATACTTTGAAAGATCCGCAAACAGCTTTTCGTTCTTGTAGTAGTTGCGCAGAAAAGGAATTGGCGGTGCCTCGACCCCGAACTCGAGGACGCGAAATTCGTCGACCGACGTTTCCCGGACGCCGTGCAGCCCGGTTCGTGCCTGCACGATCAGGACGAAATGACCACGGGACCGCAGCCCCCGCGCGAGTTCGTAGGTGCTCCAACCGCTTCCACCGCACACAGGAGGAAACGAATCGGTCGCGAGGAGAATCCTCATTCAACGCGCATCCGGGCCGCCGCTCATCCTGCCTGGGCGCGCACGCAACCGATTGCCTATTGCCTGTTCCAGCGCTCGGCAGTGCGCCGCCCAGCTGTAGTCGCGCACCGCGCGTTCGCGTGCGGCACGCCCGAGTCGCCGGCGCAGATTGACTTCGGTCAGCGCTTCGAAGGCATGGGGAAGACCAGTACGAATCGCCGCATCGTACAGGAGCCCTTCGCTGTTATGCCCGACGAGCGTCGAAATACGATCGATCGCCGGCGCGACGACCGGCAGGCCGGTGGCCATGTATTCAAAGATCTTCAACGGCGACCAGTAGAAGCCCAGCGACAGAGCCGGATGCGTTTCAGGATCGAAGGGGGCGACACCAAAATCGCAGGCCGCCAGGCACGCGGGAATCTGATCATGCGGCAGCGCGCCCGTAAAGACGACGCCATTCAGCCCTTGCGCGGCGTCGCGGACGCGTGTCAGTTCGGGACCGTCGCCAATCAACACCGCACCGATATCGTTCCGGCCTCGCGCGCGCAGTTCTCGTAACGCCGTGATGATGTGAATCGTGCCGTGCCAGTTCCGGAACGCACCGGAAAACACGGCCACGGTCTCGGCCGGACGATCGAATGGGATGGGCCCCTCGAGTTCTGGACGGAACCGATCCGTGTCAGCCCCCCATTCCAGCTGGACGATTTTTGCGGTCGGCGTATCGGGCGGGAGAATCGCGCGACTTGGCGTCACGATGAGGTCCGATCTCGCGCACAAGTACTCGCGCCACCGCCGCATCGGTTCGAAGATCAGCGCCCGATCCAACTTCCGCTTGCCGGACCCCGGGTGATCGACGACCGGCGCATTCACTTCAAGCACCGCGAGTGCGCCGACATCGGCGGCCGCGCGAATGCCTTCACCGCCAAAATTGTAGTACCGCTCGATGATGACGTCCGGCTTGATCTCTCGCGCGAGCGTCCGAACCGCTCCGGTATTTGCCCATCGCAGTTCTTTTCTTCCTCCCGGAGGAGGGAATGCGATCCAGCGAACCTTTCCGTCAGGGGAGGGACCGGTCGGCGTCACCAGGACGTGAAGCTCGTGCCCAAGACGTGCCAGTCCTTCTGCGACCGAAACGACGTGAATCGATCCGCCTGTAGTACCAGGGACGCGCTGGTCTGAAGCAGCGTAGAGGATTCTCATCGACCGAGGGGACTGGGCCCCGTCACTCCTTGACCAGCAGCGCGAAAAACGGGCCCGATCGAATCCGCCCGAAAAGAAGAAGGTCGAGCTTCATGAGGAACGACAACACACGCAGCGTAGCGTACGTCGTCGGACTGCGCGCGATACGTGCCTTCGCGGCGGTGCGAGCTTCGCGAATGGCCTGCGCATCAGCTTCATCGGCGCTGACCGAGGCCCGCAGCCGGTCCGCCGCGCGTTTCGCCATCGCACGTTCCGCCATCCGCATCATGATGTTTTCGACGAAGCCTCCGACGATCGGAGTGTAGTAGCGGATCCGGCGGATTCGGAATCCGGCGCCGCTGACCACTTGCTCGAGTTCAGGGATGTCGCGAAGCGGGTTCAAATGATCGGACTTGCGCAGGCGCTCCTGCCTGGCATCGATCAGTCCCCACGCTTCCAGCCGCCGTCCAAGCGCATTGATCCAGCGAAGTCCTGCTGCGACCGGTGCATTTTTTCGAACATGGGTATAGACGAACAGCTCGCCGCCCGGGGCGAGGACCCGCGACGCTTCCGCGAGCATTTCGCGCAGCGCGTCCGGGGAGAGATGTTCGAGCACATCCAGCGAAAAGGCCTTCGTGAATGTCGCGTCGGCGAAAGGCAGCCGCCGCAAATCGCCGATCAGGAGATCGATGCTCTGCCGCGCGTCGGACGAAAAGAACGGGCTGATGTCGACGCCGACCGACCGTGATCCCCAGTCACGATTCCACAGCAGCGTGCGGCCGCTGCCGCATCCAAGATCGACGACGAGGTCGTGTGGTTCCGGCGCCAGGAACGAACGCAGCATGTCGTTTCGAATTCGCGAGCCGAGCAGCGGGGGTGATACCGTCTCGTGCCTCGCGTCGGCATGGAGGGTGTGGTCGAGATACTTCGTTTGTTCCGAATAGGCGACTCGCGGGCGGAGGTCGAGGAAATCCGGCGAGGAGCTGTGGTACGGGCGTCCACACCCACGGCACACGAGCGACTCGGGTGTGCCAGCGAGGACGCCGTGACAATCCGGACAGCGGACAAGCGACAGGAGCGCGTCGGAGATCATCAGGCGGCTGCGATCGTCTCGGCAAACAGTGCGTCCAGGAGTTCGGCACGCCGCTCCCACGAATATTTCGGCACGTCGTCGAGCGCCGCGCGTGCAAGACGGGCAGCGAGTTCCGGATCCGTCAGGAGCCGATCGATTGCGGACGCGAGCGCGACGGGATCGCCAGGGGCAACGAGCAGCGCGTTGACACCGTCGCGGAGGATCTCGCGAATGGAAGGCAAGTCGCTGGAGACGATTGGCCGCCCTGCGGCCATATATTCGAATAGCTTCAACGGCGATGTATACCGTGTCGAAATCGCAGATGCAGGATTCGGAAGTACCAGCACATCTGCTTGTGTCAGTAGTTGTGCAACTTGCGCCGGCTCGACGAGACCCGTGAAGGTAACGCGGTCTGCGACGCCCAGACGATCGGCGATCGACTTCGTTCGCGCGAGATCGGGTTCGGCCGAATGGCCGCCGACAATCAGGCCACGCGCCCGCGGGAGACGAGCGATCGCCTCGAGCAGTACATCCACACCTTTCCAGGCGTAAAGGTGTCCCGCATACGCGATGACTCCCCGCGCACCACGGTTGTCTGACTCTGATCGCGCGCGGTTTCCATTTCGATCGATGCGCACGCCGTCGGGTACCACGGCGGTTCGAGGCCGAGATCCGAACCGGCCCTTCAATTCGTCGTGCAGTGCTGCGGTTATCGTGACATACCCGTCAGCCCTCCGCCATACGTCCGCTTCGCGGGCGGCGAGGCGCTGGAGTTTTCGTTGTGATGGCGTGGTTGCCGTGGCGACAAGCGCCGGCAGCGCGGCTGCCACGTCTGGCGCATAGCCATGCGACTCGTAAACCAGCGGAGGTCGTAGTGTGCGAGGTACCTGCAGAATTACCGAGGCGACACCAAGATCTCGCGTCAGCAACACGTCGGCTCGTTTTGTTCCGAGCGATCGTCCGACGGCGAACGCAAGGTACCCCAATCGCCTGGCCATCGCGGGCCCAGCGACGGGGGCGCGTTCCACGTGCAGTTGCGAGTCCGGTGGAAGCCCGTAATACGCAAACGGATCACGCGGTGGCGTGTGCGTGTCGGGCCTGACGATCAAGTCCACTGAGTGCGTGCGTTTCACCAGCGCGTAACAGGTCTCCATCGTCTGGATGCCGTTGGCCCGCTCCAGGGGAAACCGCACGTCGGCGAAATAGGTGATGCGCACAGTGAGCGTGACCGGCGTGTGATGTCAGTCGGTGGCTGATTTATAAAAGGACGAACGGTTCGTGAAGTACCGATACAGCAGCTGTGGCGCCGCCCGCGGAAGCGTCACAAAGGCATCGTATGCGTTTCGCCGCAGCTCGAGCTTCTGCCTATCCATCATCGAGGTGCCGAACTCCAGTGTCAGCGCGAGATTCCACCAGATGCACAGTATGGTGAGAATATTTACGGCGATTCGCGCGCCGCGTGAATTGGCCCAGCGTCGAAACGCGGCAAGACCGACGACCAGAAAGATCGTCACCGCCACGAAGCGCCGTTGGCCGAACGCGCCGGCAACCGTCCACGATTCGACCGCACCGCTGATGTAAATCTGCGTCGCAACCATCAGCAGCATGCATCCAGCGATTTGACGAAGGTCACCTCTCCCGGCCTCTTCGCCGATTACCGGCCGAGGCACCGCGACCACAAGGATCAATCCGGCGACCGCGAGCAGCGCCAGCGGTGTCCAGAAGAAAAATCCATGTTCCGGGTCCAGCAACACCTGCAACGCATGCGGCGAGTACCAGAACATCTTTCTCGTCACGAGCGGTGATGGCCGCGGGAATCCGTTGAGTGCCTGATAGGCGATGAGCTGAGGCAAATAGCCAATGAGAAATGCGACCCCACCAGCCGCGGCGATCTTTAATCCTTGGACCCTTTCTCCCTTTCCTTTTCCCTTCGGCCTTTTCCCTTTTGCCTTGATCTGCGTGACGCCGAAATCGACAGCAGGGCCGAGCGCGCAAATAAGATCTTGTTCTCGCACCATTGCCATTAACGCCGCGGCAAGGCCGAGCAACACGACCTGGCTCGTGCTCCAGCTCTGTCGCACCTTCAGCCATACCGTGACGAAGAGCGCCAGCGCAAACGCTGAACAGGCATGCGAAAAGGGAGGCGCCACATACATATAAAAGAGGAGCGGCGTTCCCAGCCAGACCGCAAGTCCCGAGCTGAGTTCGGATTCGCGAATCAGCTGCCGGGTTACCGCGACACCCATCACGATCGCGGCGAAACCGTAGAACGCGGATCCATATGCAACGGCGGCGACGTAGGGGCGTGAGTACCCGTCGACGGCGACGGCGCGACCCATCGACCGCATCGCGCGGGTGGTGATGTCCGCAGCGCCGTAGAACGGTGCCCAGAGAATCGCGCACCCGATCGTCCCGTAGTTGATCCGTCGTCCTGTCCCGGTCTCGAGTTCGAGAAATGTCTGATGAAAGTCCGCTGTCTGGGCGATGCGGTGGTCGTAAAAGTATCGATACTCGTTTTCGAATGAGACGTCGTGATCGAACCACAGCGATCGAAGGTACGAAAAATACTCGACCTCGTCGGATGAGTACAGCCGCGCAGTGACGGCCGGAAGCGAAGCGATGAACAGCGCCAGCAGGAAGAGAAGTTCGCGTCTCGACAGCATCCGTGCGCTACCTCGCCGCAAACGCCAGGTATTTCAGGAGCTGCGCGAGGTTGAAGGTCGCGTGGCTGACGAGCGGCGCGACGACGCTGCGTCGCGAGATGTAGAGAAGGCCCCAGAGGAACCCGAGAAGGCCGATCGCGATCACCGCGTCGTAGCCCTGATCGATGTGTCCGGCGCCGAAAAACACGCTGTAAATGGCCACGCCCCACAGGCCGCCGCCGAGATAATGGTCGAATCGATGCGCAATGAATCCTCGCTGTACTTCCTCACGGACGCCACCGGCGATCATGACGACGATGCCGAAGATCACGGCATCGGTGCGCGTTCGCAGCATGTCCTCAAATGGATTCGTGGCGACGTTATGCAGCTGCGGGACATACCGCATCACCAGAACGAGCACCAGCATGACCAGCATGAACACCGCCGGCAGCGTCGCGAGACCGATCAGGGCTTCGCGAACCAATCGCACATTGCCGAGCAGCACCTCGCGCGGCGATTCATGGTGCGCGCGGAGGAACGTCAGCACGAGGCCGATCACCAGCACCGCATCGAGCAGTGACAGCGTGAAAACAAAGGCCGGCGACAGACGTCCATCCGCGGCGTGCATCGGCATTCCGAATCCACGCATCACTACGATCAGCAGAACCTGAGTCGGAAATCCGGAGCAAATCAGAATCTCGACCAGCGCCCCCACGCGCTCGATCGGGAGCACTCGCCGGCGTTCAGGAATGTAGGAAGACTCGGGGATGGGGGTGAACTCTAGCAAGGCAAAAAGATACCTTTTACCTTTTACCTTTGTCTTTACCTTTCGCGAAGCGGAACGCGCATCGTCACTGGAGCGGTCAGTTTCACGGACACCGGCGTTCCGGCTCCCAGACGGACTTCCTCGCCGCGTGTCGCGAGGACTGCGCCCGTGCCTGCCGCGCCGCCGATTACCGCGCCCTTCGCCGCACCGCCGCCGCCACCGACGATTGCGCCGATCGCCGCGCCGGCACCGGCTCCGACCCCAATCTTGGTCGCGTCCTTTTTCTTCGTTGCCGGCGCAAGTCGGCTGATCGTTTCGGTATTGATCGGTTGACGACCCCCTTCTCCCGGTAGATCGATTGTGTTGAAGCGGAACGCGATTGACGCGCGTCCTTTCACCTTCGCCGACTGCTCAACGCTCGTCACGTGCCCGACAAGCGACGTCCCCGAAGGTAACGCCTGATGGCCTTCGGCGGACACCGGAGTCCGCAGCGTTGCACGGACCGGATCTTCCACCTTGCTGGTATCTGACGCCACGGCAGTTGCCAGTGTCGCGGGCAGCATCGTGCCTGCCGGGATGGTCACCTCGACGAATTCAGGCCGCTTTGGTTCAGCCGCGGCATCTTCCTTCGGCGTCGGCGCCGGCGGCGCCGCTGGAGCAACAGGGGCGGCGGGTGCTTTTCCCTCGGCTCCGGCGGCAGCCCTTGCCTCGGCATCGCGTCGTGCGTCGGCAGCGGGATGGCCCGCTGTGACGCCACCACTGGCATACGTCATCGACGCGATTTGTGATCTCAGTACTTGGGTTCGGGTTCCGTCCGTGGCCTCAATTACAACCTGTTCAGGCTTGGCCTCCACGAGTTTTCCGGCGACCTTGACCCCATCCTTCTTCTCGACTTTGACTTCAGTGCCGACGGCCGGCGTTGCCTGTGTCCGTTCGCACGCGGAGACAATCAGCGCGAGTCCAAGCGCGATTGCGAGCTTTTTCATGAACTTACCCATCCTTCTCCCGTTGAGCTGTGCAAGCGATGTACCCTGATAGGATCGGCTGTCGCCCTTGGGGGTACCCAGGGGTCAGACCCCTTGTCGTTGGATTACACACTTTCGCACACAGTGCCGTGCCCGCCCAGCGGCGGGCGCCCGCGGTACCTCAGCAGATTTTTCTCTGGACTGTGTAATTGATACTCTGAAAGTGTAAGAATGACGTGCTGAACGAAACACAAAGAAGTGAAGAAATGAACGAAATGGAACCGGAGACGACCGTCGGCGAACGTGTGCTGATTGTCGAAGACGATCCGGCGACTCGCAGCGGCCTGGCGGAGTTGGTACAGGCGTGGGGTTTTCAAACTGCCGAAGCGGCAGAGGGTGAAGAAGCGATGCGGAAGGTCACGACCTTCCGTCCTGCGATCATTGTTTCCGACCTGGTCATGCCGAGGATGGGCGGCTTCGATTTGCTTCGAGCCCTCAAGGATCAGCTCAGCGACATCACGTTCATCCTGCTGACGGCGCAGGGAACCGTCGACAGCGCGGTGGAAGCGATCAAGGAAGGCGCGTACGACTACCTGAGTAAGCCGGTCGATCCGCAACGCCTGCAGATCCTCTTGCAGAAAGCGGTCGAACGTCAGGACACGCTCCGCGAAGTGCGTGCGCTGCGTCGTCAACTCCGCGAACAGGGAAGCTTCGGCCGGATCATCGGCAACAGTCCCGGCATTCGCACCGTGTACCGCGTGATTGAACAGTCGGCGCCCACCGGCGCGTCCGTGCTCATTTCCGGGGAGTCCGGAACCGGGAAGGAACTCGTCGCCCAGACGATCCATGAGCTCAGTCCGCGCGCGTCGTTCCCGTTCGTTGCCATCAACTGCTCAGCGATCCCCGAAACACTCCTCGAAAGCGAGATCTTCGGTCACGAAAAGGGCGCGTTCACGGGCGCCAGCGACCGACGCACCGGCGTCTTCGAGCTCGCGCATCGCGGAACGTTGTTCCTCGACGAGATTGCCGAGATGATGCCGGCGACGCAGGTGAAACTGCTGCGTGTGTTGCAGGAACGCATCTTTCGCCGGCTCGGCGGGCGGCAGGAGATTTCAGTCGACGTGCGGGTGATCGCCGCGACCAATGTCAATCCGCAGGAAGCCGTGAACACTGGCAAGCTTCGCGAGGATCTCTTCTATCGTCTGAATGTGTTTGCGATTGACTTGCCGCCTCTACGCGAACGCAAGGAAGACATCCCGCTGCTGGTTCAGAGTTTCCTGACCGAATTCAACCGGACCAACGGCAAAGGTATCCGCGCGGTGGATCAGGAAGCGATGTACCTGCTCGAGCGGTATCCATGGCCCGGCAACATCCGCGAGCTGCGGAACGTCATCGAGCGAGCGACCATCCTCGCCGAAAGCGAGTTCATCGAGCCGCGGCATCTTCCGCCAACACTCATCTCGCGCGGAGAGGCGTCGCTGCCGACGCTCACGATCTCACCCGGCACGACGGTGGATGAGGCCGAACGCCGGCTCATTCTTCTCACGCTCGATCACACGCGCAACAACAAGACGCGCGCGGCGGAGATTCTCGGTATCAGCTTGAAGACGCTGCACAACAAGCTGAATCGCATGAAGGACGAAGAAAGCATGCGGAGTCAGGAGGCGGGAAACCGGCGGTGAGCACACGTGGGCATTAAGGCCAAACAGGTCGCTGGTGTGACGACGCTGGTCGTCGTGGTGGTGGTCGCGCTGAGCGCCTATCACGTTGCCAGGTTGGTGCACCTCAACTT
>JBKPSH010000113.1:0-99621 GCA_046734955.1 Acidobacteriota bacterium | reverse complement strand
CGAGGAGAGAAGCGCCGCAGGCGCCCACGAGGAGCGAGAAGCGAGCAGCGAGTCGCGACATCAGAAACTAAAACGCGCTGACATTTGCATCACCCGTGGCGGACGGGTTGGATTGGCGATGCCGATCGCGGTGCCGAAGTTTGGGTTGATCTGCGCACCGCCTGGATCGAATCGCGCTGTGCGATCGACGTCCTGGAACTGCACCGAGTTGAGCACGTTGTACGCCTCGAGGCGGTACTGGAACGAACGGCGCCCACCAATCGGGAAATTCTTGAACAGGGCAAGATTCCAGTTGTTGATGCCCGGCTTGCGCACAGCGTTCCGCGGCGCGTTGCCGTAGTCACCGCGTCCGGACGGACGTTTGAAGACCGATGTATCGAACCAGCCGGTCAACGGACTGCCCGTGTGCGCCATCGGATCGCCGGACAACACTGGACGCACGATGCGGAAGCCACCGCCGAGATCGTTGCCTGTTCCGCCGTCACCACCGGTGAAATCAAAGTTATCGCTCGTCGTCAGAATCACCGGCGCCCAGTCGCCGCTGATGAACGCGTTCTCGCCGGAGATTTGCCATCCGTCGAGCGCATGATGCAGCGCCGCGTTCGAGAAGTGATCCTGGGAGATGTCCCACGTGTAATTGACCACCAGCGAGTGGCGATCGCTCTGTGCCAGCTCCGAGTAGAAGAAATCACGCGGCCGGTTGTAAGCGATCGACAGGTTGCCGGGATCTTCGTCGGCGAGGCCTCTCGCTCTCTGCAGCGTGTAGGCGCCGCCAAACTGCACGCCATGGATGTAGCGGCGGTTCACCTGGATCTGCAGCGAGTGGTAGTCGGAGGTTGCCGAGTTCCCGCGGACGCGAATGCTTTGATATCCGGAGTAAGGGCGCAGGAACTCCGGAGGAAGAACTGCCGTCGGACTCGTGCTGCCGGGGTCGTGTGCGGGTGGATTGAGATCCACATACCGGACGCCATCCTGGACCGCGTTCAAGTCGTAATACATTTCCATATTGCGGCCGACGTTCCCGGTGTAGGTCGCATCGAGCGATGTTCCCCATCCGAGCTCGCGCCGCAGCCCAACCGACCAGTTGAATGAGCTCGGCGTCTTGTAGCTGGTTTCAAGCGCTTCAACGTTCCCCGGCCGATTCGCCGGAATCACTCCAGGCACGAACGTCGTCGACATCGTGTTGTAAAAGATGATCGGATTGAGAATGTAAGGTGGATTGCGCAGGTTACCCGCAGATCCGCCACCGAGACGCGCATTGTGGAACTGCCCGGCGCTTGAATGGAGAACCGTCCGGCCGCCACCCTTGATGTCCCAGCTGAATCCGACTCTCGGCTCCAGTTGCGGGGTCAGCACGTCCCGGAATCCTTTCGGCACGCCGGAATCAGTCTGAAGCACCATGCCGTTGGCCTGATTGCCAGTGTTCGGCACGTAGGCGCCGATGTAGATCGCGTTCAGCGTCTGCCCGGTTACTGGATCGATGGCGACTCGCGTGCCGTTGACCAGCGCCGGCTGGTACAGGCGCGGCGCGCTCGCCGCGTTGTATTTCGCCGGATCGAAATTCGCGATCTGCTGATCGGGTCTCCAGTACGGCGAATACATCAGGAATCGCAAGCCGTAATCAACCGTCAGGCGCTGCTTCACCTGCCAGGTGTCCTGCCCATACCACTCACTCCACCACTGTCGATTGTGCGTGTCACCGTAGCGGCTGGTCTCGGTGTACTGCTGATAAACGCCGAGCACCATGTTCGAGTAGGCGAAGTTGGTGTTCAGCGGATTGCTCGCGTTGTTGTTGAACTGATATTGCCCCATCCAGGTGCCGCCGCGCGCCTCGTTGTTGGTCATGAACTCGAGATGCCCGCCGACTTTCCATGTGTGAGTGCCACGCGTGAGCGTCAGGTTGTCGCGGACGCTTGCGAGCGTATCGAACGCCGTTGAGCCGAGTCGGCTGTCGTACGTGAAATCCGGACTGTCGACGCCCGTCGTCGCGAGACCGAACGTCGTGGTTGGAATGACCCCGAGCTGGTTCAAGGCCGGGTTGAATTGCGTCAGCGTGTAACCGACCGTTGTCTTCAGGATGTGAGTGAGATCGTCATCGGTCTTCGTGCCGAATCCCTCGGTCGCTCGTCTGAAGCCCGCAGACAGCTCGTTCACGCCGTTGCTGCCCATGACGTGGTTCCAGCCACCGTTGACGGATCGATCGCCAGAAACATAGGACCCATTGAAGAAGCCCCACTTTGCCGGGCCCGCGGTGATCTCCGATCCGTACTGACTCGAAGAGAAGGTGCGGAAGGCACCCCAGATCGCGTTGTGTCCCGACGGCCGCGCGTCCACCCGGATCAAGTGATTGAACCGAGGGTTGGTTGACGTCTCTTGTCGAGTAAAGTTGTAGTTCGGGCTGACGCCAAGCGCATTCGGCAACGGCATCAACTTCATCAGCGCGAGCGCATTCGCGTCGAGCCGGTTCCCGGGGATGACGTTTCCTGGAAAACATCCCGCGCCGCCGGTCGTAACGTTGCACGCGGCGCTCGACAGCGGATCCTTGATGTTGATCAACCGTCCGTTCGAATCGAACGTTTGCGAGAAATCTCCCTGACGTTCGAGCGCCGTCGGCATGCGATAGAGGCGTACCTGTCCGGGCCGCTGGACCTGCGGACCTTCAAACGAGTAGAAGAAGAAAAGCTTCTTGTCTCCCTTCTGTTCGTAGACACCGGGAAGCCTCACCGGACCGCCGAGGTTGAACCCGGGCGTGTCGACGTGAAGCTTGGGTTTCGCAAGCCCGCTGCGGTTGTTTTCCCACGGAGTCGCATTCCACGCATCACGCTTCCCGTAGTAGTAGATGCTGCCGGAATAATTCGACGCGCCGCTCTTGCTGACCACCTGGATATTCGCGCCGCCACTGTGACCGAACTCCGCTTTGTAGGTATTGAGCAGCACCTTGACCTCGGCGATCGCATCGAGATTGATCGACGAGTTCATGCGGCTCGTGCCCGATAACTCGTTGCCATTCAAGCCGTCCACGGTGACCTGGTTCCATGCCTTTCGCATCCCGCTGATGTTGGGAATCGCGGATCCGAAGCTGTCGCCCATCGCTTCGATGTCCGCCTCGTAATGAACGCCGGGCACCAGGCGCAGCAGGTTGACGACGTCGCGTCCGCGACTCTGAATCTGAGAGATCTGGGTGGCAGTCAGCAGGCCGGAATAGTCGCTGTTTTTCGTTTCGATGACGCTTCCTTCGGAGACGACCGAGACCACCTCTTGGAGCGTGCCGAGATCGAGTTTGACGTTGCCGAGATCGAGCGTACCGCTGGCATTCAACACGTTGCCTTTCAGCTGCATCGTGCGGAAGCCGGTGAGCTCGACTTTGACGGTGTAGGATCCAGGCTCGATGGCCCGAAACGCGAATTCCCCCCGGCTGCCCGACGTCATCGTCCGGCTGTCGGAGGTGGCTTCGTTGATGAGGGTCAGCGTGGCACCGGGCACGACCTGCCCGGTATTATCGATAATGGTGCCCGAGATGGTGCCGGTATTCTGGGCGGCGGCTGGCGCGGCAGCCAGCAGCAGCACGCCGAGGCCGGACAGAAACCGGCCGGCAATCGACCGAAGGGTCCAGTTCATCACGCGCCTCCTGACGGGCAGGGTTGGCGCTCCGGTGAGCGCGGCGCCTGTGATACTATGCTTTACCGTTAAAGTCAATTAACTTTAACGTTAAAGCCATTTGCGCTTCCCCAAACGCTGGACGCGCACGCGAAAAGTCAACGATGGCAGAGCCGACGATGAAACGGATCGCGGGAGAGCTTGGTGTCTCCATTACGACCGTTTCCAAGGTCCTCAACAATCGCGACGACATCGGTCATGCGACACGCGAACGCGTGCTCGCGAAGGTCGCCGAGCTCGGATACCAGCCCAATGCCGTCGCGCGCAGTCTCACGTTGCGGCGCACGCACACCCTCGGCGTCGTCATTCCCGATCTGATGCACTCGTTCTTCGTCGAGATTGTCGCCGGACTCGAAACGGTCGCGAGTGCGCGCGGCTACGGTCTGCTGCTTTGCAGCTCGAATGAAGATCCGGTCAAGGAGCGCGCTGAGATCGACATGCTCCGCCAGCGCCAGGTCGATGGAATCATCCTCGCGTCGGTCAACGCATCAGGGAACACCGACCTGCTTCAGAAACTCGGCTCACTCGGCATCGGCCTGGTCATGATCGACCGCGACGATCATCCGGTCGTGAAATGCGATCGCGTCGTCACCGACGACGTGGAAGTTGGCAGGCTGGCGACGTCGCATTTGATCGAGCAGGGGCGGAAGGCGATTGCGCACATACTCGGGCCTCCAATCGTCCACGCGAAGAGGCGGGCCGAGGGCTACCGTTCGGCGCTGAAGCAACACAAAGTGCGATCGCGGGTCGAATGGATGGTGCGTGGCGGATTCATGGAAGCGGATGGCTATCGCGCGATGAAGAAACTGCTGGCGGTCAAGCCGCGTGTCGATGCCGTCTTTGCCGCCAACGATCCGGCCGCGATTGGCGCGATGAAAGCAATTTGGGACGCACGACTTCGCGTGCCCGAGGACATTGGCGTGGTCGGCGCCGGCGACATTGCACTCGGCGATCTCCTGCGCGTGCCACTATCGACGGTGAGCTGGTCTCGCGATCAGCAGGGCAAGGAAGCCGCGCGGCTGCTTCTCGATCGCATCGGGCCAAATCCATCGTCAGACAAATTTCAGGCCGTCGTGATCCCTCCGCAGCTCATCGTTCGCCGCTCCAGCGGCGGCAAGGACGCATTCTGAAAATGCTGATTGCTGATTGCTGATTGGCGTCAATGACAAGAGCACTCTCGGTCGTGGCCCTGTTTGCCTTGCTCCTTACGTCGTCAGGACGAATCAACGCCGTCGAGAACGACGGAGCACCGCCGATCACTGTTGCGAGTCCAAACTCCACCATCAAACTCGATCTGAGCCTGCGATCAGCGAATCGCCTCGCCTATCGCATTACGATGAACGGCCGTCCTGTCATCGAGCTGTCGCGCGCCGGCATCATCGTCGACGCCGTCAATCTTGGCGATGGCGCCTCCGTGACTGGCGTCGAACGAACAAAGCACGATGAGCGGTATCGAGCGCGGGGGGTGCACTCTATCGCAGTCAATCGCCACAACGGCGCGAAAGTCGCGCTGGTCCATCAGCCCTCGGGAACTCGCTATTCGATGGAGGTCCGTGCCTTCGACGATGGGGTAGCGTTCAGGTACATCGTGCCTGGTGCGAGCGATGCGACTGTGCGGATTCCGGACGAAGCGAGCGCCTTCAATTTTCCACCGCGCAGCACGGTCTGGTACCACGACCTCGACGGTCATTACGAAGGCGTCCACGAGAAGAAGGAGATCGAGGATGTTGCGGAAGGCGACTGGGCAGCGCCCCCGGTAACCGCGCAGCTGCCGGACGCATCCGGATACGCATCCATTACCGAGGCCGGCCTGAAGGACTACGCCGGCATGGTGCTGCAGACAGATCGCCGTGGCGGATTCGTAGCGCGCCTTGCGCATGCAGCCCCGGCGTCATATCCGTACCGCCTGCGCTATCCGGCGCTCGACGTGCGGCGCCTCGAGAATCCCGCGTCCGTCAAAGGAGAAATCACCACTCCGTGGCGAGTGGTCCTTGTCGGTCGCGATCTCAATGCCCTGGTCAACAACGACATCATCACCAATCTCTCCGCGCCTCCGGACCCTGGACTATTCCCGCAAGGGATCGACACGCCGTGGGTCAAGCCGGGACGCGCGGTGTGGCGGTATCTCGATGGTGGCGAGAACACATTTGAAGGAATCAAGTCCTTTTCGGAGATGGCGGGGCAGCTCGGCTTCGAATATCAGGTCGTCGAGGGGCTCTGGCGCCGATGGAGCGACGATCAGCTTCGCGAGCTGGTGGCGTCGTCCAGTGCCCGGAAGGTCGGAATTCTGTTGTGGGTCCACAGCCGCGATATTCAGAACGCGGAGGCCCGCCGGGCGCTGTTCAAAAGGCTCCACGATCTCGGAATCGCCGGCGTCAAGATCGACTTCTTCGATCACGAGGCGAAGGAGGTCATCGATCTTTACCAGGCCATCCTTCGCGACACGGCGGAGTTCCATCTGCTCGTGGACTTTCACGGTGCGAACAAGCCCGCGGGCGAGTCGCGGACGTGGCCTAACGAATTGACTCGCGAAGGCGTGTACGGACTCGAACATCGCGCGCAGACCTGGGCGCGACATAACACGACGATTCCATTTACCCGTTATCTCGCCGGACACGGCGATTACACGCCGGTCGTGTTTGGTGATCGGCGGCGGGAGACCTCATGGCCGCACCAGATCGCCACCGCGGCAATATTCACCTCCCCGTTGCTCGTCTACGGCGCGAACCCGAAGACCCTGCTCGAGAATTCAGCCGTTGATCTCATCAAAGCGCTGCCGAGCACGTGGGATGAAACGATCGTGTTGCCCGGCAGCGCCATCGGTGAAGTCGCGGCATTCGCGCGGCGCAAGGGAGACGCGTGGTTTGTCGCCGTATTGAATGGACCCGAGGCTCGAACGCTGCGCGTCGATCTGAAGTTCCTTGGCCCCGGCACTTACAGCAGCATGCTCGTGCGCGACGATCCCGACAATGCGGCAGCCGAGAGGATCGAACGGTTGATACTTACACGACAGGGATCACTGATCCTTAGTTTGCGTGCGGGCGGTGGATTCATTGGGCGGCTTGCGCTCAGAAAGGGAACTGGATCATCAGTCACCCGCTGAAAGGAAAACTCACCTCGGCACCTTCACAGTCACACTGCGATCATGACTTAGAGCCAGAAAAGGAGAAAGGAGAAGGGAGAATGGAGGCTATTCGCTTCTAATCAGTGAATCCGGCCGTACGATGCGGTGAGTCACCTGTTTGAGCAACGGGACATTGAAGTTCATCAGCAAGCCCACTGGTAGGCGCGTCAACTTTAGATACGTGACCACTTGCGCTTTGTGGACCGGCGCAAGTTTCTCGACGACCTTCAGTTCACCAACCACGATGTCGTCGATGATCAAGTCTGGACAGAAGTCCGTCTTGAGATCGCGGCCCTTGTAAATGAATGGAACTCTGAGGTTCGTATTCACTCGGTGCCCCTCTGCCTTGAGTTCAACAACCAGGCATGCCTTGTAGACAGATTCGAGTAAGCCTGGTCCCCAGTGTTCGTGCACACGCATGGCACAGCCAATAATGGCTTCCGTCAGATCTTCGTGGCCGGCGATGTCTCTGAACATGCGTTGTTGCGTTGCAAGGACTTCGCCGACTGAAAATCTATTCGGGAACTTAGGAATCTCCAGAGCTTTTGCGGTTAGTGTTTCAGTTTCTGCAATGGGTCCGTGCCGGCGGGGTTGCAGTTTTTGCCACCGGAAGTAGGGGAGAAAAGAATTGGTTCTCCTTTCTTCCTTCTCCGTTCCAGTCTCTAGGTAAGGTCGCAGTGTGACAGTAGAAGACGTTGATTTGAGCGAACCCGGCTATCTGCCTTCCCGACTCACGAGATAGAGATCGCGCCCTGCGTTCTCGACAATGAGCGTATCCGGGTCGTCACGATAGTCGCGGGGATCGAACGTCCGCACATCAAGGTAGCCGAGATTGACTCGACGAGTCGTCGCCTCTGGCAAGTTGGCTGCAAGCGTAATGCGGTATCGCGGCACGACGACCCCATCGTTCCCCTTCTCCCCGGCATAGGCGACGTGAGCCAGGTGGGCGGCCACACAGAGGTTCGCCCGTAGTTCGTCGGAGCCTTCCACCATGTCGCGGACGCGTTCGAGCGGAGCGTAGCCGTACTTCTCGATCAGCGCGCCATGCGTCAGCGAAATCGCGGACAGATGCGGCGCGTAGATGATCAGTTCCCCGCCCTTGTCGATGATGCCGCCGAGTTTGTAGCTCGCCTTACCACCGACCCAGAGTTCGTCGTAGTGCTCGTCGAGGATCGCGACGACGCGCGGGTAGTAGCGGTCCGTGTAGCGGACGTGCACGTGCTGGCTGATCTCGGCGGCGCGGCGTACGGTCCCGCGGATGTCCCCGGTGAAGAGCGCTCGCGTCTTCAGACCGGCTGCATCGCGAGTCGCAACGGTGGTGAATGCGGTTACGGGCGCAGGAACGAATGCGGCCGCCGCCTCGATGAGGTGCCGTGTCGGGGTTTCGACCCGGCCGATCACCCGCTCGATTGTGGCGAGCGCCCCGAGCCAGTGAGTCAGGTGCGTCAGTTCTGGTCCGGCGACACCGGGAAAGAAGTACTTCGCTCCTCCTGCGAATCCGGCGACCTCGTGTGGCACCACCGCGCCGAGCACGAGCACGTGATCGTACTGCCCCGGCGCAAGCCGCGCGTTCAACCGAATCTTAACCGATTCGTTCAGCAGTCCGCCGGTTTCCTGTGCGATCACGTCGGCGCCGATCGTGCCAAGCGTCGTCAGTTCAGACTGGCGGTCCCAGTGATGATCGAAAATCGTTCCGAGGAGGGGCATCGATGCGAGTCCGGCGCCGATCTTTGCGCGCTTGTCGGCATCATTCATCGCGACGTGCGTGCCCTGCGCGATCAGAACGTCAAGCGAGGCGGCGCCGATCCGCGCCAGTGTCTGCGAGACGAGCGGAAAGAGTTCGGGTGTGTTGTCGTCGCGCGTGCGATCCGAGACGACCGCGAGGACGCGCGAGCCCGGCTTGATCGCGTGCAACGCAGCGTCGACGATCGGCCCCATGTCGGTGACGTTGAGATCGGCCGACGGCGCGCCGGTGCCGAGCACGCTGGTATCGACAGTCATGATTAGCCCGACAGGTCGACGCGCTCGAGGCGCGGCGCGAAAAGATGAATCACGCCGAGCGCGACGAGATAAATGAGTCCCGCAACGACGAACATCGGCAGATAGAAGCTTGGATCTCGCTGTAGAACGCGGCCCGCGAACTCGGCGATCAGGATGCCGCCCACCCCCCCGGCGAACCCGCCGATGCCGACGACTGTCCCGACGGCACGGCGCGGGAACATGTCAGACGAGAGCGTGAACAGATTGGCCGACCAGGCCTGGTGACAGGCGGTGGCCATGCCGATGAGACCGACGGCCAGCCATGCGCTTCGCGTCTGCCCCGCAATGATGACAAAGGGAACCATCGCCGCGAAGATCCCCATGGTCGTTTTGCGCGCGGCGTTCACTGTCCATCCGCGTTTGATGAGAGTGGACGAGACGTAACCGCCGATCACGGAGCCGAAGTCGGCGATGATGTAAACACTTGTGAGATACGGAATCAGCGCCGTGCCGCGAATGTCATGTTCCTGGGCGAGAAACTTCGGAAGCCAGAAGAGATAAAACCACCAGATCGGATCGGTTAGCAGTTTTCCCGATGCGAATGCCCACAGCTGGCGCCTTCCGAGGACTTCACTGACCGGCACCCTGGAGGTGACCGGTTCGTCGATGCCGTCCTGAATGTGTTGACGCTCGACGGCGGTCAAGCGCGGATGCGCTGTGGGTCCGTAGTAGATCGCCCACCACGCAATCAACCAGAGGAATCCGAGCGCACCCGTGCCGATGAATGCCGCCTGCCACCCCCATTTCGCGGCCATCAGCGGAACCATGATCGGAGCAACAACGGCGCCGATGTTTGTTCCGGAGTTGAAGATGCCAGTCGCGAAGGCGCGTTCGCTCTTGGGAAACCACTCGGCGACGGTTTTGATCGATGCAGGAAAGTTCGCCGCCTCTCCGACGCCCAGCAGGAAGCGCGCGACGCCGAATTGCATCGCGGATCGCGCGAACGCGGTGCCCATCGCGGCCACTGACCACCACACCACGGCGATCCCGAATCCCAATTTCGTCCCGATCTTGTCGAGAATCCGTCCCCACGCCAGCATCATCACCGCGTAGGCCACCTGGAACGCGATGACGATGCGTCCGTAATCGAGCTCGCTCCACCCGATGTCACGCTGCAGATCCGGCGCCAGGATCCCGAGGACCTGCCGGTCGATGTAATTGATGGTCGTGCCAAAGAACAGCAGCGCACAGATCACCCAGCGCACGTGTCCGACGCGCGTTGCGGCAACAGGTCGGTCGGCTTGAAGGGGAACAGCCATCTCAATCGCTGAAGTTCCGCCTAAACGCGGAGTCCACGAAGTGACGCAAACGGATCCCGGATCCCGAACAACGGATCCCGGCAACATGATTCATATCGTCGGATTCCTGCGATGAATCGCGAACTCGCGATGGCCAAGTCGCTCGGCGGCGGTGGGCCGGCCGGACGCGACCGCCAGCACGTCCGCCATCAACCGATCCGCGGCCATCTCCAGTGTTTCCGCGCCGTCGAGTATGCCGCTCACGTCATCGTCGAGATTGTCGGCCATGGCGGCAGCAGTCTGGGCGTTACCAGTGATCTTGATCACGGGCGCGATCGGATTGCCTGTCGGCGTTCCAAGACCGGTGGTAAAGACCACGACTTGAGCGCCACCGCCGACCATGCCGGTCACCGACTCGACGTCGAGGCCGGGCGTGTCCATGACCGTCAGTCCACGCTTGGTGATGCGGCCGGCATATGGGACGACGTCAGTCAGCGGTGTTCGCTCGCCGCCTTTGTGTGTGGCGCCGAGAGACTTCTCTTCGATCGTCGTCAGGCCCCCGCGAATGTTTCCGGGTGATGGCTGTGTGCCCCGGATGTCGAGCCCGAGTGCCACCGCCTCGGATTCGACGCGCTTGATGATCCTGAGCAGTTGCGCCGCCGGTTCGGGCGACGCCGCACGGGCAGCAAGCAGATGCTCGGCGCCCATGATCTCGGCGATTTCACCGAGCACCGCCGTCCCTCCCGCATCAACCAGTCGATCGGCCACCCGGCCCAGCGCGGGGTTTGCCGCCAGGCCGGAGGTGTAGTCTGAGCCGCCGCACTTTACACACAGAATCAAAGATGAAACGTCACAGGGGACACGCGGTTCGCTCTCGAGCGACGCGGCGAACGAAGCCGCGATCTCGATGCCGCGCGCGGTCGTTCGAACGGTCCCGCCTTCACTCTGAATCGCAATGACTGCGGCGGGCTTTCCCGCAGTTCGCGCCGCGTTCGCCAGATGCTGGGCGATCACCTGCTCGCATCCGAGTGCGACAACCACCACCGCACCGACATTCGGATGCGCGCAGTATGCGGCGAGCGTCTCGTGCGTGAGGAGACGATCGGGTCCCAGCTGACCGCAGCCGGCGAGATGTGGCAGCGCCGCGCCTGTTGGTCCGATCGCGTCCGCGATTCTCTCGGCGACGACCGACGCGCAAATCACGGTCGGGACGACGAGCACATGGTTGCGGACGCCAACACGGCCGTCGGTCCGCCTGTAGCCGGAGAACGTGAGCGCGTTCATTGCGCGGTTTTCCCCGTGACCGGCGAGAGATCAGGCGGCTCGGCCAACCGCGGGCCCTCTGCGGCAATCGTGTGCAGGTCGCCGCGGCCGCGGCCACTGGCGACGTTGTGGGTATGTACGTGCGCACCGGCGGGGATGTCGTCTGTTGCCGTGCCGATTGTGCTTCCGTACTTCACGACCACTTCGCCCTTGCGAATCAGACGCAGGGCAATCTTGTGACCGCGTGGAGTCTGCTCCGCGACGGTAATCGATTCATCGCCGACTCTGATCGTCTGACCCGCTTCGAGCGGTTGCAACGCGGTCGCGACGTTGTCGCGCGCACTGATCACGAGCGCCGGCACCTGGCTCACTGGTTCACTCCACTGGCGAGGAACCCGCCGTCGACCGCGATCACTTGTCCGGTCACGAACGTCGACGCGTCGGACGCAAGATACACCGCGGCCCCGACGAGCTCTTCAAGATTACCGTAGCGTTTCATCGGCGTGCGAAGCAGGAATTCCTGACCTCGCGGTCCTTCGAGGAGCTTTGCATTCAACTCGGTGCGATACACGCCGGGAGCGATCGCGTTGACGGTCAAACCATGCGGCGCCCACTCTACCGCGAGCGCGCGGGTCAATCCGGCGATCCCAGCTTTCGATGCGGTGTAGGCGCTGACCTCGTGAAGGCCGACAAACGAGGAGAGAGAGGCAATGCCGATGAGCCTGCCGGATCGCCGCGCCATCATCGGCCTGGCAAACACTTGATATGTCCGCACCGCCCCGGTCAGGTTCGTATCGATGATGCGCTGCCAGTCTTCGTCGGTCATATCGATCGTCGGAACTCTCTTGTTGATGCCCGCGCAGTAGACCACGATGTCGATGTGACCGAATGCCTTCTGGATCGCGTCGGCGGCCTGGGTGAGCGACGACCGGTCGAGCACGTCGGTCGCGATCCGCAACGTTTTTCGTCCTTTTGCCGCGATCGCGGCGGCGACCTCTTCCACGAGCGGCGCCCGACGTGCGGTCGCGACGACATCGGCGCCCGCATCCGCGAGTCCCAGCGCCAGCACTCGTCCAATCCCGCTCGTTCCCCCGACAACAACGGCAACGCGTCCTTCTAGACTGAAAAGGTTTTTCGACATGACTCCGGCGCAGGTTAGCATGTCCTTCATGTTGCGCGACACCCTCTACCGGCTGCCCCGGCAACCTGGACCCCAATGCCTCCAGTGCCGCGGTGACGGCGGGGCGCGTGAGCTGACGACCTGGCGAGTCCGTTTGTCACCCGGCACGGAGGCGCAGTGTCACGTCCCCGGGGAGGAATCTGTGCTCGTCGTACAAAGCGGCGTAGCAACGGTTACGGTTGCAGGACAGAAATTCGAGGTCAGCCGAAGGGACGTTTTCGAGGAACGTGCCAGCGCGGTCTACGCGCCGGCGGACGAATCGATCGCAATCGTGCCGACGTCAGAGTTCGAGGCAATTGTCGTCTCGACACCGGCACCACGCGGCGGTTCGCCGGCATGTGTATCACCCGCCGATGTCCGCGTGAATGCACGGGGTCGTGGAAACTACGCGCGCGAGGTGCACGACATTTTCGTACACGATTCGATCGCGCAGCGAATCATGGTCGGCGAGACGTTCAACCCGGCAGGGCATTGGAGCAGTTTTCCACCGCACAAGCACGACGGCAAGGATGGTGAGCCGACCCTCGAAGAGGTGTATTACTTCCGAATTAATCCTCCCCAGGGCTTCGGTCAGCAGCTGCTGTATACCGCCGACGGCGAGTGCATCTCACACGTCGTTCGCGACGGCGATGCTGTGTTGTTGCCGTACGGATATCATCCGGTGTCGTCTCCACCCGGCTACTGTTTGTACTACTTGTGGGCAATGGCGGGCGCGGAGCGAAAACTCGCGCTCCACGAAGATCCGGATCACCGTTGGATTCACGAGGCTGTCAATCCATGAACAAAGTCATGCTTGATCGAAGTGCAACCGTCCGACAGATCGAAGAGCTCGGCATTGTCGCTGTCATTCGCCTGCGTGACCCGGGCAAACTGCGAGCGGTCGTGGACGCGATTATGGCCGGCGGTGTGCGCGCGCTGGAGGTCACGATGACGGTGCCTGGAGCCGTCGAGTTGATACGCGGCCTCGCGCCGACGCTGCCCGAAGGTTTCCTGCTTGGTGCCGGCACGGTGATTGATTCTGAAACTGCTCGGGCGGTTGTCGATGCCGGTGCCCAGTTTGTTATTTCCCCGGTGTTCAGGCGATCAGTGATCGAGGCGTGCCACGAGCGCGGTGTTCCCGCCGCTCCTGGCTGCTTCACTCCAACCGAGATCCTCGAGGCACACGACGCGGGCGCCGACATCGTCAAAGTGTTCCCCGCGACGACGCTTGGACCTCAATACATCAAGGACGTTCGTGCACCACTGCCGCAAGTCAAGCTGATGCCGACGGGTGGTGTAACACCGGACAACGCGGGCGACTGGATCCGCGCCGGTGCCGTCGCCGTCGCGGCCGGATCGTCGCTGCTGGATGCCAAGGCAATCGAGACCGGCAACTTCGCTGTCATTACCGCCAACGCGCGGAGGTTTGTCGAAAACGTGAAGGCAGCGAGAGCGAAATGACCGCGCCGGTCGTCACATTCGGTGAGCTGATGCTGCGGCTCGGCCCGCCGGGATTCGAGCGACTCCTGCAATCACCGATGCTCTGCGCGACGTTCGGCGGCGGAGAAGCAAATGTCGCTGTCAGTCTCGCGCAGTTCGGTCTCGACAGCAGTTACGTGACCCGGCTGCCTTCGAATGCCATTGGCGACGCTGCAGTGCGCGCGCTGCGCGCCGAGGGTGTGCGGACGGATGGCATCGTTCGCGGCGGCAGCCGGATGGGGATCTATTTCACTGAGACCGGTGCCAGCCAGCGCGCGTCCACCGTTTTGTACGATCGCGCGAATTCCGCCATCAGCGAGATGCCGCCGGATGCGGTGGATTGGGACCGCGTCATGAAAGGTGCTGCGTGGTTCCACGTCACCGGGATAACTCCGGCGCTTGGGGCAAAGACCACAGCGGCCACTCAGGCAGCCGTTGCGTCGGCCAAACGCGCCGGCGCGCGCATCAGCGTTGATCTGAATTACCGTAAAAAGCTTTGGACCCAGGCGCAGGCGCAGCAGACGATGCGGCCGTTGATGCGTGACGTTGATGTCGTCATCGCCAACGAGGAGGATTTGCAGTGCGTCCTCGGTATCGACGTCGCGGGAGCCGACGTCACGTCAGGATCGCTGAACGTCGCCGCGTATCGTGCCGCGGCTGAGCGCGTGACGCGCGAACTTGGCCCGTCGATGGTCGCGATCACACTGCGCGAGAGCCTGTCGGCGAGCGACAACGGCTGGAGTGCCGTGCTGTGGGACGGAACGACCATGCACCAGAGCCAGCACTACAACGTGCGACTCGTCGATCGCATTGGCGGTGGCGACAGCTTTGCCGGGGGACTGATTTACGGATTAGTGACCGGGCGATCGAACGACGCGGCGTTGCGTTTTGCGGTCGCCGCGAGTGCGTTGAAGCAGACCATACCTGGCGACTTCAATCGCGCAACGGTTGGTGAGGTGGACGCGCTGGCGGCTGGTGACGCGTCGGGACGGGTGCAAAGGTGAGCTGTGAAATTGCTGATTGTCGATTGCTGATTTCTGATTGATTGGTTTTAGCCAATCAACAATCAGCATTCAGCAATTTCAGATACATTGTTCCGCTCTCCACGATCAGCTCCGCCCCCGCTCCCTTCGCCGCTTCCTGCAGCGCCGCGTCCAGCATCACCACCGGATCCGGACTGACGGCGAGCCGTCGCATGAGCCCTTCCCCCTTCTTGGTGCCCACCGTCAACACGATCTTCAAACCGCGCCGCTTGCACTTGACCGCGGTGCCGTTCTCGAGCTTCACGTTCATCGGCTTGATGTACGCGTCGACGTAGTGGACGCCGATTCCCGACTTGTCGTCGGTCTGCTGCGGCAGTTTCGCAACTGCCGCCGAATTCACATCACACAACCGCTGTTTCATCATTTTTTTATGCGCGTGGGGCCCCACCCCCACGCGCTCGCGCTGCGGCGCTCGAAGACTCGCTATCCTCGCGCGGGCCGCAGGCGCTTTGCCATTCGGAATTGATCCATCGCCTGCCGGAACGCACGGATGTGATCCGGTGTGCTACCGCAGCACCCTCCGATGATGCTTGCACCGGCTTCGAGCAACGGGACGACACCCGCGACCATCTCGTCGGGCGTTTCATCGTAGACCACCTTCATGTCCACGAGTTTCGGCTGTCCGGCGTTGGGTTGTACCATGATCGGCAGATCGGTGACCTGGACGTACCGCGTCACCGCGTGTCGGGCACGTTCCATGTCCATGCCGGTGCCGCAGTTCAGCGCGACGATGTCGGCACCGTGCTCCTGCATGAACTCGGCAGCTCGTTCCGGATCCACGCCCATCATCGTCCGAAATGTTGATCCATCAAGCGTGACGTCGTAGGCCATAGACCCGATCACGCAGGCGGCTCCTGCTTCACGCGCCGCGGTCAAGCCAAGGCCCAGTTCCTCCAGCGAAGTTTGTGTTTCGATGATGATCGCGTCGGCGCCGCCGTCCACCAGCGCTTTCGCCTGCTCGCGGAAGGCGCCCAGCACCTGCTTCTCGGTGAACTCACCGTAGGGCTCCATCAGCCCGCCGAACGGACCAATGTCACCAATCACATAACCGTCACGGCCGGCGAACGCTTCGCGCGCGAGTTCGACGCCAGCCGTGTTGACCGCGACGACATCATCAGCATGCGAATGCCGATTCAGCATGATTCGGCTGCCGCCAAACGTGTTGGTGAGGAGGCAGTCCGAGCCGGCGTCAACGTATCGACGCTGAATCGCGAGGACGCGTTCAGGGTGTATCAGGTTCCAGGCTTCGCCGCAGTTGCCCTGTTCGAGGCCGGCGCTCATCAGTTGCGTACCCATCGCACCATCGCCGAGCAGCGGCCGTTCCTTGATTGCGTCCAGTAGAGTTTTTTTCAACGTTAAACATGCCGGCGGGGTCTAGAGACCCCGCCATCGTTAGACCGCGCCTACAGACAGCGCATAGTGAATCGTTTCGAGCACGAGCCCCCACTTGTGTTGGCGGCTCTCCACCTCGCAGTAACAGCCGGCTGGACTGCTCGTCCGCACCCACCGAATCACATCATCCAATGGCTGCCCGTGGAGCGGATGCTCAACCGCGATGGTCGCCATCAGCTGTTCGCGATCGCTGATGTACCGGCACATGGACGTGTGGCCTTCATCGCCGGGTGCGGGCGCGCACGATTGCTCCAGAATCGGATAGCCGTTTTCGCGTGGTCCCAGGATCACATGATAGTGAAACTGCAGCGGCCTTCCCATGTTCGTGCAGGTCGTCCCGTCATAACGAAACAGGGCGGCGATTCGGCCGTCTTCTCTGACCGTCATTGAGAGCCGTTCCTGTCGCCATCGTTGAAGCGCTTTGAGGCCGACGCTGTAGCTGGCAGTCCTGGTCAGCGGAGCGCCGGTTTCGACTGACTTGAGCGGTAACTCCGACGCTGACGACGCGCGTGACCGTCGGTACGGCGCGCGGCGGTACTGACATGGGATGAATGAACAGCTCTCGCATGGGCTCAACTCTGTCAATCGCCGAACGCGATCAGTATGATGCGTGACGCCGAACACCGCGAGCAGCGACTTCTTCGGCCGCAGCATCCCCGATTCCATCGCTTCAATTCGTATCGCGTCGGGCCGTGAGCCGCGAATTAGTTCGAGAAGGCTTGGCTGCTCGTCAATGATCCAGTCCGGGTAACCGGGGCTGTAGTGGGGGAGCATCGCCGCACCTTCGCCGTCGGCCCACGCGCAGAGCCGTGCGCCGGTCATCGTCACGAGGTGTTCGACGACAGCGGATCCGAAAACTTCGAGGAAGAAATACTCGTCCGGCTTGGCATCACGCCACCGCGCCTGCGCTTCCTCCTCGAGCTCCGGCCCGGCGCTGACGGCAACGAGAACGGCGCTTCGGGCTCCGGCGTCGTGCAACGTGCTGCGAAGTCGAGGACTGCTAAAGGTGACGCCATCGATGATGACGGAATCGGCTTCGACGGCCAGCGTGTCAACACCTCGCGCGAAAACCCACGGGTGTCCGTTGCGTTCGAACCATTCGCGAGCGCTGTCGGCGAGCTCCAGCGCGCGTCCTTCGAGCGTAAAGCCGCGAGGGTATCCGAGCAGCCGCATATACTCGGCAGGCTGAACGTTGATATCGGGCGAGTTGTCGACAATTTCGATCAACCGGTCACCCGGCTTCCAGAGTCGGCAGGTCGGAACTGACATCCATCGACGAAGAAATCAAAAAAGCCGGGATGAGTTTCGAGACGGCGATGCTCCACCTTTCTCACCAAGGCCTCGAGTTCCCGCCGCCGGCTGCGCGACACGAGCGCGATGGTTGCACCTTCGAGCGCCGCGTTCCCGACCTGTACGATCTTTTCGTCTGCAATGTTTGGGATGAGTCCGATGCGCTTCGACGCGCCCTTCTTCAAATGGCGGCCGAATCCACCGGCCAGATAAAACACCGCTATGTCGTCGAATTGAATGCCGTAATCGCTGAAGACGACCTGCAATCCTGCGACGTTGGCCCCCTTTGCCTGTGCGAGCTCGTTGACGTCGCGCTCCAGGAAAAAGATATTGCGACTGGAATCGAGGATCACTCGTTCCAGGTCGTCTTCGAATCGTCCCATCGCGTTCATGCGGCCGGTTCGAAGCAGCTCGCTCAGCAGATCAACGAGACCGGATCCGCAGATCCCATCCGGAGCACCCCCGCCGATGACACCGAGCCGAAACGTTCCATCATCATTGATCGCCACGTCTTCAATCGCGCCGTCCAGGCCAGGCATCCCGCAGGCGATTGCTCCGCCTTCGAATGCGGGGCCGGCGGGACAGGACGCCGCCAGAATGCGATCACGGTTGCCGACAATCAGTTCGGTGTTCGTCCCGATGTCCATGATGGCAACGAGACGATCCTCGTGCGCGAGATTGACCGCCAGCATGCACGCGGCAGCATCGGCGCCGACATGGCCGCTGATGATCGGGAGACCCGAGACGCCCGCATTCGGATGAATGGGAAGGAGGCTGCGGCGCCCGGTCGTGGTGAGGCTCGTCGTCGCCCGCTTTCCCTCGGCCATTTCAATTTCGGTGATCGACCGATACGGGTTCTGTCCGATCGAATACACGCTCTGCCGGAAGAACAGGTCGCGCATGGTTGAATTGCCGACCAGCACGACGTCGTAGATGGTGACCGGATCGGCCGGCAGGTCGGTGATCGCGTGGCTCAGATATCCGGCAACGGTCCGCATCAACAATCGGCCGCGATGCTCGGTGTCGTAGTGAATTCTCGACATGACGTCCGAGCCGCCGAAGCGCTGCGGATTCTCGAACGATGCGTCGGCCACGAGCTCGCCGCTTTCAAGATCAATGAGACGAACGACGACCGTTGTCGTCCCCAGGTCGACGGCGAGGCCGTGCATCGGCCCGGTCGACCGCGCGATCTCTTCCCCTGTGACCGTGTCGACAATGCGATCGCCGTCCCGAGCCACTGCTGGATCGAGCGGCGTCGTTTCGTGTGTCACGGGAAGGTGCAATGCCTTTCGCTCGATGCGCATGTGGCCGCGGCGCATCGTGTGGCAGTCAACCTCGCCGTGTTCAGACACGATCCGGCACTGGCAGGAAAGACGGAAGGGGCTGCCGCGCAGATCGAGATGCTTCTCGAAATCGGTAGGCGCCGAGAGCAACTCCATCCCGCGCGTCACTTCAACCACGCATTCCTTGCACTTCCCCTGTGTGACGCACGAGGTCGGCACGCGGACGCCCGCCTGTTCGGCGAGGCTGAAGAGCGAAACGCCGGTCGGCGCGACGATCCGGTGGCCGTTGACCGTGAGGGTGACCGGCATGCGTGGAAAGGACTACCAACCGGCGGCGCGTTCGAGCTCCAGCTTGATCGCGTGCGCGACTTCTTCGGCCGTTCCCGTGCGTTCCTGTGGTTCACTCCATCGCCATTGAGCGAGGTAATCGTCTGTTCCCTGGAGACCACGCTGACTGGCGAGTTGATCGATCCGTTCCATGAATCTGGCATCGAGCGGCAAGGTGACGTCGTCGAGATCGTCCTCCGCCTTGATCTGCGAAGGAATCTCCTGCCAGTAGAGAATGGTGTAAGTGGCCACGTTTAGGACTGCCTAGCCAGACGCAGGAACAGATCCACCGCGGCGGAGGCGTTCTGTCCGTAGCCGTCCGCGCCGATCTCGTCAGCGAACATCTGGCTGATCGGGGCGCCACCGACGGCCATCTTGATGTGTCCCTTGCCGGCCTTCTCGAATCCGTCGATGACCGTCTTCATGTAAGTCATCGTCGTCGTCAGAAGCGCGCTCATTCCGATGATCACTGGTTGGCACTTCTCTGCGGCTGCCATGAACTTCTCGACGCTTTGGTCGACACCGATGTCGACGACTTCGAACCCGGCTCCCTCCGCCATCATGCACACGAGATTCTTCCCGATGTCGTGCAGATCACCGCGCACGGTTCCCATCAGCAGCACGCCCTTGCGTTCGACAGCGCTGTCTTTGGCGCTCAGGAGCGGTTTGAGCACGGCCATTCCCGCCTTCATCGCTCTGGCAGCAATTAACACTTCCGGAACATAGAGCACGTTGTGTTTGAAATCCTCTCCGACGACGCTCATGCCGGCAATCAGCCCTTCGGTGAGAACCTCCTGGACGGGACGTCCTTCAGCGAGGGCGTCCTTCGTCATCTGCTCGACCTCTTTGGCATTGCCTTCGTAGAGGTACTGGTTCATCAGCGCGTAATCAGGCATGTTCAAACACGGCTGGAATTGAACTCTTCGAGTGCTTCGAGCATCGCGACGATGTTTTCGCGCGGCATCCCGGGGCTGACGCCGCCGCCGACCGACAGGATGATGCCTTCGCCGCCTGATCCTTCAAGGACGTCGAGCGTTGCGTCTCTGACTTCTTCGGGGGTGCCACGTACCGCGATCTCGAGCGGATTCACATTGCCCATGAGGCACATGCGATCGCCGACACGCGCCTTCACTTCGCGAATGTCTTTCTGCTTGCCCCAGTTGAGCACGTGAAACCCCGCATCGGGCAGGTAATCGAGGCACGCGTCGACTTCGGCGTCGTTGTGGTACACCTTGACCCAGTCCTTTGGAAAGGCATCACAGATCCGCTTCAGGTAGGGGTGTGCGAATTCCTGGTAGTGATCTTCGTTGATGAATCCGACGATGTCGTCGAGGATGAAGATGCCCTCGACCGTGTCGCCCATGACTTTGTGCTGCGCTTTGAGCCAGTCGATGATCACACGCGTGCACAAGTCGATCAGTTTGTGCGCCCCGTCGGGGTTCTCCACCAGCTCGATCATTAAATTCGTTGTGCTTCGCACGAAACCCGCGGTGCAGAGTGGTCCCCGCGACGTCACCATCGGGAGGATGTAGCCGTGGTCGAGGATCTGCTGGCGGTGCATGCCGATTCGGTGGAGCGTCAGCGCGGCGAATGCGTCCGCTTCGACTTCGTATTCCGGAAATTGATCGATGTCTTCCAGCCGGTAGAGCGTGTGGTACTCGCTGGGTGTGTTGTCCTGCCAGAACTTGATCTTGGCCCCAAGCACCGACGGTTCGGCCGCCATCCCGTATTCCATCCACCACGACGGCACCATGATGATGTCAGGAAATTCCCGCATGATCTTGAGGTTTGACTCGAACCAGAGCTGCGGATCGAGGTAGTAATCGAGATGCTTGATCCCAAGGTAGCCAGGGATCCACGGGCTGTCGACAATCAGCGCCATCGGCACCTTGTCCAGTTTTTCCCGCCTCGCCGCGCGCTTGAACGTCTCCCACTGATCCGGCCGCATGCTGGGATTATATTAGGCGTGACCGAAGACTGAATATATCGGAGGTAGATGTGGACCCGGACGCGAGGACCCTTTTGCGGCACACACTGGCGACCGTCGCGTATCGCGGCGGCAAGGCGGTTCGAGGCGCGCCGGCTGGTTTTGCGGAGTTCAAGGTTGGGGATTCATCGCGGACGCCGGGGCAGATCCTCGCGCACATCGGGGATCTCTATGACTGGGCGTTGACGATGGCGGATGGGCCGCAGCGATGGAACAACTCGACGCCGCTCGCGTGGGACGACGAATGCGCGCGGTTTTTCTCGGCGCTGCGCCGTTTCGATGAACGGCTCGCGAACGACACTCCGCTCGCGTGCACCGTGGAACAGCTCTTCCAGGGACCGGTCGCCGATTCCCTGGCGCATATCGGCCAGATCGCGATGTTGCGTCGACTTGCGGGTGCGCCCGTCCGTGCTGAGAACTACGCCAAGGCAGACATCGCAACAGGGCGCGTGGGAGCCGAGCAAACGAGCCCGCGGGTCGAGTTTGATTGACGGTTAGCTCGCGTTGAGTTCCCCACGGCCAACCAGGACCGAGCGGCCACCGACGCGCACGCGTGTGATGGCGCCGTTCGCGCTGTCGACGGAGATGTGAAGGCGGCTCGGGCGTTTCATCAGTACGCCCTGCAGGCTCAGAATGTTCTTCGCCGCGTCCGGCGTCACCAACTTGTACTGAAGCAGATAACACCCGAGCGGCCCGCTTGCGCCACCGGTGGCAGGGTCCTCGGCAATTCCAAAAGACGCGGCGAGCATGCGGCTGTAGACGGTTTGTGCCGCGCCAGTCTCCTGCTTGCCGGCGGTTGTGAAGAAGAAGGTTGGGATCTCTTCGATGCCGCTCTCGTCATAGCAACGAGCGAGCCCCTTGCGATCGATCGACACTGAATCGACCGCGTCCCGAGATCCTAGCGCGACGAACACAAACGGCACGCCGCAGGATACGACCTGCGCCGGCAGATTCCCCGCCAGATCTGATTCGCTGACGCCAATAGCACTCGCGAGTGCCTGGCGATCACGAACGACCGGGCCAAAGTTCGGCAGCTGCTGCGTCATCCAGGCGAACGACAGGGTGCCGTCTTTCCACTCGAGCGAAACCGGCGTCGGCCCGACACCGAGTTCGAAGACGAAGTCGGTGCGCCCTCGTGCGATAGTGCCCTCGATGGCAAGCGCGAAGGTCGATCCAATCGTCGGATGGCCGGCCATCGGCAGTTCTTCGCCGGGTGTGAAGATGCGCATCTTCACATCTCCACCGCGTTCCGGGGGAAAGATGAACGTGCACTCGGAGAAGTTCATCTCGCGGGTGATCGTCTGCATCATGGTGGTGTCGAGGCCATGCGGCTCCGGGAACACGGCCAGCTGATTTCCTTCGAAGGGAGTGTCGGTGAACACATCGAGGTGGAGATAACGGAGAAGCATAGGCGGCCTCGGAGGTAACGGAGTTCACAACGAAGGAACGGAGATAACGGAGACGAACGAAGATTTTTCTGTCATTGCCGCTGACCAAACAGGAGTTTCTGCGTACTTTGTGATCCAAACATCCAAATCCAAAGGGTTGCGCGGCGGCAGATCGCTTGCAGCTTCCCGACACATGCTTACCATCCGTTCAGCACGAATCGCCTTACCAGTACCATTATCGGCGCCGCGATCAGAGTCCATCGCGCGACTGGACCCGGACTGCTCGAATCGGTCTATTCACCTTGTGTTGTATTCGAATTACGGCAATCCGGACTGGCCGTCGTCACCCAGTGGCCGATTCCGCTGGTGTATTGGGGCATTCATCTTGAGGCCGGATATCGAGCAGATCTACTCGTCGACGATACGGTGATCGTGGAATTGAAGTCCGTGGAGACACTATCGCCGATTCATACGGCGCAAATGCTCACCTACCTGAAACTCTCCCGCAAACCAGTCGGCCTCTTAATCAATTTCAATGTGCCTGTTCTGAAGGATGGAGTGAAACGGATTCTCAATCCCGACATGGCCAGGAGCGCTGATCCCGGGGCAGAGGCGGCTCGGTCCAACGAGATCCCACCTTCGTTCTCCAATGACTGATTCTTCTCCGTTCGTCTCCGTTCCCTCCGTTCCTTCGTTTTTAATCTCCGTTCCCTCCGTGACCTCCTTTGGTATCCTCCTCCCATGGCCAAACGCAGGAAGAAGGAACCATCGCTCTTCGACGGTGACGGCGGAGCGATTATCGATACACGCGGACCGGGCGGACCGGGTGGTCCGAACGATCCGGAAGCTGTGGCGCTCCACGAAGCCGCCCAAACCCGATACCTCAATTACGCACTCTCGGTCATCACGTCGCGCGCGCTCCCCGACGTCCGCGACGGCCTGAAACCGGTGCAGCGCCGCATCCTTTACACGATGTGGCAGCAGAACCTCACCGCGGATGCCAAGTACCGGAAATGCGCGAAGGTGGTCGGCGACGTGATGGGCAACTACCACCCGCACGGTGACTCCGCGTTGTACGAAACGCTGGTTCGGATGGCCCAACCGTTTTCGTTGCGCTATCCGCTGATCGATGGATCCGGGAACTTCGGGTCGCTCGACGGCGATAGCGCCGCAGCCATGCGGTACACGGAATGCCGCCTGGCGCGCATCAGCGACGAGATGCTCGCGGAAATCGATCAAACGACCGTACCATTTCGTCCGAATTACGACGGCACCCGCACCGAACCGGTCGTCCTGCCGGCGCGAATTCCCAACCTGCTGATCAACGGTGCGACAGGCATCGCGGTCGGCATGGCGACCAATATTCCTCCGCACAATCTGAACGAAATCTGCACGGCTCTGATCAAGCTTCTCGACGACGCTGATTTGAGCAGCGTGCAGTTGTGTCGGTATGTGAAGGGGCCGGACTTCCCGACGGGCGGCCAGATGCTGAACTCGCCGGCGGAGCTGAAGGAAATCTACAAAACCGGGTCGGGAGCGATCCGTTTGCGCGCCACATGGGAAGAAGGCCCGGTTACCAGAAGCGGAAAAACCATCTACATCACGAGCGTTCCTTACACGGTGAACAAGGCAACGCTGGTCGAGCGCATCGCCGAGGTCGCGCTCAGCCGCAAGCTGCCGCCGCTCGTCGACGTCAAGGATCTATCGACCGACGATGTGCGGATTGCGCTCGAATTGAAGAAAGACGCCGATGAAAAGATGGTGATGGCGTATCTCTTCAAACACACGCCGCTCCAGACCAGCTTCATCGTCAACCTTACGTGCCTGATCCCGACCGAGAACCAGGAGGTCGGCCGGCCCGAGCGGCTCGATCTTCATTCGATGCTGTGGCACTTCCTGCACTTCCGGCTCGATGTCGTCACCAAGCGACTGGAACACGAGCTGGCCGCGATCAAGAAACGAGTCCACATCCTCGAAGGATTCGAGAAGGTCTTCGATGCGCTCGACGAGATCCTGAAGATCGTCCGCAAGTCGGAAGGCAAAGCGGACGCGGCGCAGCAGATCATCAAGCGGTTCAGTCTCGATGCGGAACAGACCGATGCGATTCTCGAACTGAAAATCTATCGACTCGCACGGCTCGAGATTCTCCTGATTCGTAAGGAACTCGAGGATCGCCGTCGTCGCGTTCGTCAAATCAACACGCTCTTGAAAGACGAAGACAGCCGCTGGGACATCGTCCGCGTTGAAATCGAGGAAATTCAGAAGAAGTACGGCGATGTACGCCGCACAAGTATTGCCAGCGACGAAGGGGAGGCCGAGTACACGGCCGAGGACTTCATCGTCGAAGAAGACAACGTTGTGCTCGTCTCTCGCGACGGATGGGTAAAGCGGCAGAAGGAAGTGAAGGATGTTGCCGCGACGCGAGTCAGAGAAGGGGATACCGTCATGGCGGTGCTGCCCGGGAGCACGCGTGCCTCGGTTGTCTTCTTCAGCAACTTTGGCGTCGCATACACATCCAGAATTACGGATATCCCGGCGTCCACCGGTTACGGTGAACCAATCCAGCGCTTCTTCAAGCTGAAAGACGGCGAGCGCATCGTCGCCGCGCTGAGCCTCGACCCGCGAGTGGTAGGCAAGATCACGGCGGCCAAGGAAGGTGACGTGCCGGATGTGCACGCAGTGGCAGTGACGAGCGACGGATACAGCCTGCGGTTCAGCCTTGCACCGTTCGTCGAACCGAGTACGCGGGGAGGCCGGCGGTTTGCGAGAGCTGCCGATGGCGCCGAGTTCGTTGGCGTTGCCCGAATAACGGGTGACGAAATTCTGATTGCTGCTACGCGCGAAGCGCGCGCGATTCTGACCAAAGTGGAGGAAGTCAATTTCCTGTCGGGCCCGGGACGCGGCGTCATTCTGATCAAACTGACGTCCGACGCAGATCGTGTGCTCGGCTTTGTGGCGTCGAGTGGCGATCGCGACATGCTGATCGTCGAGACGAGTCGCGGTGCCGAACAGACGATCAGCACTGGCAAGTACGAAGTGACGGGCCGCGGTGGGAAGGGACGCGAGCTGCTCCAGCGCGGGCAGTTCACAAAAATCGTCTGGGCAGTGCCCGACGCGCCACAGCCGTTATCGGAATAGTGAATCGCGAAGCCAGGAGCGAGGAGCGAGGAGCGAAATGATCATCCAGGCGTTGCTCGCGCTTGCCGTTACAATCGGGGCCGCGTTCTCAGACCCGCCTGGAGAGTGGGCCAGGTTCCGCGGGCCGAACGGCTCCGGCGTGGCGGAGGTCAGCGGACTGCCGGTGGAGTTCGGCCCGACCAACAACCTGATTTGGAAGACGGACCTACCGCCGGGATATTCGTCCCCGATCATCTATGGCAACCGGATCTTTCTGACCGGGATTCGCGACGGACGTCTCTTCAGCTTTGCCGTCGATCGCGCGACCGGGAAGACGCTGTGGGAACGAGAAGCGCCACGCGGGCGTCAGGAAAAACTCGATCCACGGAATCATCCGGCGTCGCCATCTGCCGCGACTGATGGTGAACGTGTCTTTTTCTTCTTCGCCGACTACGGCCTGCTGGCGTACGACGTCAATGGCAAGGAACTGTGGCGCCGGCCACTAGGTCCTTTCAACAACATCTACGGCATGGGCGCGTCGCCGATCGTCGTCGACGATGTGGTCGTGCTCAATTGCGATCAGAGCATCGGGTCGTTCATCGCTGCGTTCGACAGGAAGACCGGTCGTGAACGATGGCGGACGCCCCGAGTCGAGGCGCGAAGCGGCCATTCAACGCCGGTCATCTACACACCGGCGGGCGGCCGGCCGCAGATCGTCGTACCCGGTTCGTTTCTATTGTCTGCTTACGATGCGCGCGACGGACGACGACTGTGGTGGGTGGGCGGTCTATCGTTCGAGTTGAAGTCGACGCCGGTGATCAGCGGCGACACCCTCTACATCAACGGATTCGGATCGCCGGAGAACCAGCCCGGCGCGATGATTGCCGTGATGTCGACCGCCGAGGTGTTCGCATCGCGTGATGCGAACAAGGACGGCAAGCTCACCGCCGAGGAACTCCCGACGACCCATGCGCGCGAGTCACTTCCTTTTTTTGATCTGAACGGCGACAAGGTGATCGATCGGTCTGAATGGGACTACTACAAGGCGGCGATGGAGTCCGAAAACGGCATGCTCGCGATCCAGCTGGGCGGCTCCGGCGACATGACCGCGACCGCTGTCCGGTGGCGGTATCAACGCGGCATCCCGCAGCTACCGTCGCCGCTCCTCTACGAACGAGCGTTGTACATGGTGAACGACGCCGGCGGCATCGTGACGATCCTGAATCCCGATACCGGTGCACTGATTCTGCAGGCGCGGCTCAAGGTGCCGAGCGATCGTTACTACGCGTCGCCAGTGGCCGGCGACGGGAAGATTTACATTGCCAGCGAAAGCGGGAAGGTGATCGTACTGCCGCCCGGCGGCGGGCTCGATGCGCTTGCGGTTAATGATCTTCAAGACAATATCTACGCGACACCGGCGCTGGTTGATCAACGCATCTACATCCGAACGTTGAATTCGCTTTATTGCTTCGGACTGTCGCAGTAGCGCAGATCTTCCGCCCAAAGGCGGAAGCCACAAGACTCGATCGGTTACGATTAGAAAGATATGGCAGCGTGGCAGGATTTTGCCGGGCTCAACCGGGGGTACGTCCTCGAGTTATACGAGAGATACCGTAACGACCCGTCGTCGGTTGATCCCGAGACGCGCGCGATTTTCGAGCAATGGACGCCACCGGCGGAATCCGCGGCCGTTCCCGATGGCGTGGCCTACGAGAAAATCGTCGGCGCCGCACGCCTGGCACAGTCGATTCGGCGGTACGGTCATCTCGCCGCGACTCTCGATCCACTGGGCCTGCGTATTCCGAGCGGCGATCCGTCGCTGCTTCCGGAAACGCACAACGTCACCGAGGAAGATCTGCGGCGGCTGCCGCAGACGCTCATTTCCTCTCCGCTCACCGAGCGCGCCTCGAACATGGGCGAGGCGGTTGCCGCGCTCCGCGGCCTGTATTGCTCGACCACCGGCTACGACTACAACCACGTTTTTGTCCCTGAAGAACGCCGATGGCTGCGTCAGGCGGCGGAAGAGGGGCGATTCCGCGCACCGGCGGATCCGATTAGTCCGGTCGCGCTGCTCGAGCGGCTCACACAAATCGAGGTGTTCGAGCGCTTTCTTCAGCGCGCATTTCCCGGCAAGACGCGGTTCTCGATCGAAGGGCTCGACATGCTCGTGCCTGTTCTCGACGAGGTGATTGGCGAAGCCGCCGAAGCCGGCACCCGCAACATTTTGATCGGCATGGCGCATCGCGGCCGGCTCAACGTGATGGCGCACGTGTTGAACAAACCGTACGCCCAGATCCTCGCGGAGTTCAAAGAGCCGATCTCATCGCGTTCGTTCCGCGAGGACATGGCGTGGACCGGCGACGTCAAGTATCACGCCGGCGCGCGACGGGCGATGAAAGGTGGCCGGGCGGTCGAAGTGGTAGTCTCGATGCCGCCCAACCCGAGCCATCTCGAGGCGATCGATCCCGTTGTCGAGGGAATGGCGCGGGCGGCAGGCACCGTGGTCGATTCGCCAGGCGCGCCGACATTCGATCCGATGCGCAGCCTGCCGATCCTGATTCACGGAGACGCGGCCTTTCCCGGCCAGGGTGTCGTCGCCGAAACCCTCAACCTCAGTCGCCTGCCCGGATACCGCACCGGCGGCACGATTCACATCATCGTCAACAATCAGCTCGGGTTTACGACCGGTGCCGAGGATTCATACAGCACCTCATATGCGAGCGGGCTCGCGCGTGGGTTCAAGATTCCAATCGTCCACGTCAATGCCGACGATCCTGAAGCGTGCGTCGAGGCGGCGCGGCTCGCGTTCGCGTATCGTGAACGTTTTCAGCGCGATTTTCTGATCGATCTCATTGGCTACCGGCGTCACGGACATAACGAAGGAGACGAGCCGGCGTTTACCCAGCCGTTGATGTATCAACGAATCACGAACCATCCGACAGTTCGTGAGGTGTGGGCCAGGACGCTCGAAGCACGCGGCATTCTGCAGCCCGGCGTCGCTGACGAGATGGTCCGCAAGAACACCGACGAGCTGCAGGCCGTCATGGACGCGCTCAAGCCCGAGCAGGACTTCATCGAACCGCAACCCGAGACACCACCACCTGGCGCGGCGGCCAAAGCAGAAACCGCAGTGCCTCTCGCCCAGCTGCGCGAAATGAACGACGCGCTGCTGCGGTTGCCATCCGACTTCGCCATTCATCGCAAGCTGGAACGGGTGCGAGAGAAGCGGATCCACATGCTCGACAATCCGGACGGGCGGACGGTCGACTGGTCAGCAGCCGAGGAACTGGCGCTCGCATCCATTCTTGCCGACGGCGTCAGCATCCGCTTGACGGGTGAGGACGTCGAGCGAGGTACGTTCAGCCATCGCCACGCGGTGCTGCACGACGCCAGCGACGGCAAACTCCATGTCGCGCTGCAGTCGTTCCCGCAGGCGCGCGCCGCATTCGAGATCCATAACAGTCCGCTGACAGAAAACGCCCTGGTTGCGTTCGAGTTCGGCTACAACATTCAGGAACCATCGCGGCTGGTCATCTGGGAAGCGCAATACGGCGATTTCATCAACGGCGCGCAGACGATGATCGACGAGTTCGTCGTGTCAGCGAGGGGCAAATGGGGACTTCGCGCATCGCTGGTCTTTCTGCTGCCGCACGGACATGAAGGGCAGGGACCGGATCACGCAAGCGCGCGGCCCGAACGGTTCCTGCAACTTGCGGCCGACATCAATATGCGGATCGCCAACTGCACCACTGCGGCGCAGTATTTTCATCTTCTGCGCAGGCAAGCGGCACTGTTGCACGTCGATCCGCTGCCGCTCGTCGTGCTGACGCCGAAGAGCCTTCTTCGTCATCCGCTCGTCGCGTCGACGCCGCGCGATCTTGCCGAAGGACGCTTTCGCATGGTGCTGCCGGATCCCGACGCGGTGGATCGAACGGCCGACATCCGGCGGGTGCTTCTCTGCTCGGGCAAGGTGTACGCCGATCTCGTCGCGAGTGAACATCGCGCGGCGCGCTCCGACATCGCCATCTGCCGGCTGGAACAGCTCTATCCGGTCCCGATGCGCGATCTGCGCGCGATGTTCGACACCTATTCGAAGGCAGACGAGATCGTCTGGGTCCAGGAAGAGCCGGAGAACATGGGGGCCTGGGACTTCATTCGTCCGCACTTGGTTGAAGTCTCGAACGGACGCACCGTGCGCCGGATCGCGCGTCCGCGCAGCGCGAGCCCAGCTGAAGGTTCAGCGGCGCGGCACACGCTCAATCAGCAGGCACTGGTCAATCAGGCGTTCGGTGATCGAGCCGTTCGCTCAGACGCCGCTGCGTCACGGACGGCGGAGCAGCTCACGCGGTAAAAAGGGAAAGCGCCTACGGCCCGAGCGAGGCGCAACCAGCCTCCGCCAAGGCTACGGCGGTCCGCCGGAGCTTTAGCGAAGGCGGAAGTCGCCGAGCGAGCGCGCTTGGGGGTGGACTCCAAGCGCATTACAGAATGCAGACATATATGCCAGCCAATATTGTCGTTCCTGAAGTCGGAGAGTCGATCGTTGATGCCCGCGTGGCCAAGTGGCTGCGGCATGAAGGTGAGATTGTCGCCGTCGGCGATCCGCTGGTCGAACTCGAGACCGACAAGATCGATTTGGAAGTCTCCGCACCGCAGGGCGGTGTGCTGAAGCGGATCGATCGTAAGGACGGCGAGGACGTCAAGGTTGGCGAGGTGCTGGGCGTGATCGAGGAGGCGGCCGGTGCGGCGTCGACGTCGGCTCCGCCACCGCCAGCCGCGCCAAACGCAACAGAGGAAAGCAGGCCGGTCGAAAAAACGCGGTCCACACCGACGGCACGCAAGGCGGCCGAAGAACACGCTGTCGATCTCAGTCGCGTTCGAGGGACCGGCGATGCAGGGCGGGTCATGCGCCGCGACGTCGAGCAGGCGGCGACCGGCGGCAACGGTCGCAGCGCTGCTCCCGCGACGCCGGCGCCGGTTGAGGCGCCGAAGGCGCGTCCTGTTGCCCCGGTTGCCGAATCGCGTCCTCCTGCGGGTGAGCGAACGGAAGAGCGCGTCCGCATGTCAAAGCGTCGCGCGACAATTGCGCGGCGCCTCGTCGAGGCGCAAAGCACCGCGGCGATGCTGACGACCTTTAACGAGGTCGACATGTCGGCCGTCATGGCCCTTCGCGAACGCCACAAGCAGTCGTTCAGGGAACGTCACGGCGTCGGCCTCGGTATCGCGTCGTTCTTCGTAAAGGCCTCGATCGGCGCACTGCGCGCGTTTCCACGCCTCAACGCCGAAATCCAGGGCGACGAGATGATCCTGAAGCACTACTACGACATCGGCGTCGCCGTCGGTGCCAGTGAAGGTCTCGTCGTCCCTGTGCTTCGCGACGCCGATCGCCTGTCGTTTGCCGGAATCGAACAGCAGATCCGTGAATTCGCAAAGCGCGCGGAAGACGGAACGTTGTCGCTGGCGAACCTCAAAGGGGGCACGTTTACGATCACCAACGGCGGCGTGTTCGGCTCGCTTCTGAGTACGCCGATCCTGAATCCTCCGCAGGTCGGCATTCTCGGCCTCCACGCGATCCAGCAGCGTCCGGTTGCGGTGAACGGCCAGGTCGTTGTCCATCCGATGATGTACGTCGCATTGACCTACGATCACCGTATCGTCGACGGTGCCGAGGCGGTCCAATTCCTGGTCCGGGTCAAACAGCTGGTCGAAGATCCTGGTGCCTTGCTGCTGGATTAGCTTGAGAATCATGCATCACTAATCGCGAATCGTTGAATCCGCGAATCGTAGTCCCGATGCGGCGATTCGCGATTTAGGATTGACGATCCACGATTAGTGATTCACGATTCACAATAGACCCACACACTCCGAATGCCCTCTTATACCGCTAAAGACATTACTGTCCTCGAAGGTCTCGAGCCTGTTCGAAAACGCCCGGGTATGTACATCGGCGGCGTTGGTTCTGCCGGACTCCATCATCTCGTCTGGGAGATTCTCGACAACTCGATTGACGAGGCGATGAATGGCCACGCCTCGAACATCACGGTGACGCTGCACGCCGACGGCAGTTCGATCACGATTGCGGACGATGGGCGCGGGATGCCGGTCGACAAGCATCCAAAGACCAAGAAGAGCGCCGTCGAGGTGATCTTCACGATGCTGCACGCCGGTGGCAAGTTCGAGTCCGGCAACTACAAGACCGCCGGCGGGCTGCATGGTGTTGGCGCAAGCGTCGTCAATGCACTCTCGAAGGAGCTCGTGGCGAGCGTGCGCCGTGATGGTGCGGAATGGGAGGTCCGATTCAAGCAGGGGCAGGCTGTCGCGCCGCTCAAGAAAATTGGCGCTGCTCGCGGGACCGGGACGACCGTGTTCTTCAGACCCGATACGACAATCTTTCCGAAGGTCGAGTTCGATCCCGACATCATCAAGCAGAGACTCGAGGTCTCCAGCTACCTGCACAAAGGTCTGAAGATTGTTTTCGAGGATGAAGGCAAGAAAGAACGCCAGGTGTTCCAGCACACCGAGGGTCTTGCCGACTATCTGAAAACGATCCTGCGCGAACGCTCGGCGACACCGGTTCACGAATCGCCGTTTACGGTGTCGAAGGACAGCGACGAAACGAGCCTGAGGATCGACCTGGCGCTGCAGTGGACGCAGTCGACCGACGAGCACGTTCGCAGTTACGTCAACGGCATTCCGACGGGATCGGGCGGCACCCACGAGAATGGTTTCCGCGCCGGGCTCGGCAAGGCGGTCCGTAACTTCATTGATACGCATAACCTCTCGCCGAAAGGCGTCACGCTGACGGCGGAAGACATCCGTGAGGGGCTTGTTGCGGTGCTCAGTGTGTTTCTCGCCGAGCCACAGTTTCAGGGACAGACCAAGGATCGATTGAACAATCCGGAAGTCCTGTCAGCGGTTGATTCGCAGGTGCGGCCGGCGCTGGAGCATTGGCTGAACACGAACATCAGCGTGGCAGAGTCGATCGTCGCGCGGGTCATTCTTGCGGCGCGTGCGCGTGAAGCGAGCCGCGCGGCGCAGCAGGAGGTTGCACGAAAGACGGCGACGTCGGGACGTCTGACGCTTCCTGGCAAACTCAGCGACTGCACGGCTCCGGGACGGGAAGACAGCGAGATCTTCATCGTCGAGGGAGACTCGGCGGGAGGGTCGGCGAAACAGGGGCGCGATCGCACTCGCCAGGCCATCCTCCCGCTGCGAGGAAAGGTTCTGAACGTTGAAAGCGCATCGCTCGCGAAAGTGCTCGAGAACAAAGAGCTTTCCGATCTGGTGATTGCCCTTGGCTGCGGTCTCGGCAAGAACTTCGATCTCGCCAAGCTTCGATACGGCCGGATCATCATCCTGTCCGATGCCGACTCCGACGGACATCACATCGCCACGCTGCTCATGACGTTCATCTACCGCCACATGCCGGATTTAATCACATCAGGTCGAGTATTCCTCGCGCAGCCGCCGCTTTATCGAATCGATCTCGGCAAGGAGACCTACTGGGCGCTGGACGATGGACATCGCAATCGTCTTTTGAAGCTGCACGGAAACGGCCGCGCGAATCCGGAGATCACGCGTTTCAAAGGTCTGGGCGAGATGATGCCGAAGGTGTTGTGGGAGACAACGATGAACCCGCGCACGCGGCGGCTGCTGAAGGTCGAGATCAACGATCAGATCATCACCGACCGCGTCATCAACGAGCTCATGGGTAAGGATCCGTCAGCTCGCTTCCGCTTCATTATGGAAAGAGCGGAAGAGGCCGAAGAGCTCGACGTCTAGAGGCCCCACGCGCCAGTGATAAAAGCGGACACTTACCATCACCACAGACACAAGATGCAGGGGCGAACCGGGACAGCGCAGCTTCCATTGCACGGCGGCAGAGCGCCGGCCTGGCTGTTCTCTCGGATGGTGAAGCTCGCTCGCGAGATCTCCATCCATATCGTCTCGGAATATGGATCGGACGAGATGCTGCGCCGGCTCTCAGACCCGTTCTGGTTCCAGGCGTTTGGCTGCGTACTCGGGTTCGACTGGCATTCGAGCGGCGTGACCACGACGGTCACCGGCGCGGTCAAGGAAGGAATTCGCGGACTCGAATCCGATCTTGGGTTTTTCGCTGGCGGCGGCAAGGGGGCCGTGTCGCGGAAAACTCCGTCTGAGATCGTCACTGCATGTGAAGTGCTCTCGCTTGATCCGGAACCGCTCGTGTATGCGAGTCGCATGTCCGCCAAGGTCGACAGCGCCGCAGTGCAGGACGGCTATCAGCTGTATCACCACGCGTTCTTCTTCACACGTTCGGGCGGCTGGTGCGTCGTCCAGCAAGGCATGAACGACGACAACGGCATGGCCCGCCGGTATCACTGGTTGTCGTCATCGGTAAGCAGCTACGTCAACGAACCGCATGCAGCGATCTGTGCGGAAGCCGAAGCGCCGACGTTGAACCTCGTCGCGCACGAAAGTGAGGCCGCCCGCGCGGCGTCCGCGGAGCTGTCGCGCGAGCGCCCATCGACGGTGATTGACACGTTGAAACGATTACCAGTATTGACGATGCCGAGGCGGCATGCGGTGCTCCTGTCGGATGTCAACCCCGCGTACTTGGAAAAAATCCTGCTGAAGACTTACGAGCGCGCACCGGAGAATTTTGAAACGCTGCTCGGAATGCAGGGAGTTGGCGGACGCACCCTTCGAGCGCTCGCACTGGTATCCGAGATCATTTACGGTACGCCGGCAAGCACACGTGATCCGGCGCGGTTCTCGTTCGCGCACGGCGGGAAGGATGGATTTCCCTATCCTGTCGACACGGCTACGTACGACCGGACCGTCGAGGTCCTTCGTGCTGCGGTCAATCGTGCAGGGATCGAACGATCGGAGCGCGTGCAGGCGTTGAAACGGCTGGTGCGCTTCGGTGAGGAACGGGTCCGAGCGCGGCTGAAAGCGAACGATTAAAAAAAATGCACGCGACGGGATCGCGATCGACACATCCCGCCGCGTGCAACGTAGAAGTTGACGCCGCCTTACTTCTTCTCCTTGTGCGCCTTGGTCGTCGGTTCCTTCACCTTGGTGATCTTGGTGGCGTTGTTTTCAGACTTGGTCACCATCACCATGTCGCCAGCCTTGACCTTCGCGAGCTCCGCAACGGCAGAGCCGGTCGCCGTCAACGTGACGTTTGAGCCCGACGCGTCCTTGACTGTAATGGTCTTCGCCGTCGCATCGGTCGAGACGACCTCTGCTTTCATCGGCGCAGCCTTTTCAGTGTGTGGCTTGGCCGCCGCCGACTTGGTCTGAGCTTCCGGCTTCGCCGCCGGCGCCTTGGTGGCGGCAGTCTGCGCATTGGCCGCCGCAGCAGTGGCGACAGCAACGGCGAGTGCGAGAACGATCTTCTTCACGGATCCCTCCTGGAAAGAGCGAAAGGTTGTCAGTGTCATAGATGCGTGCAATGCGATTGCCGCGCGGTGGATCTGACACGTGGACGAAAAATCGCTACAAGACTTCGACTTACAAACGATACTCCAACCCAGTTACATGTTGACCTCGGTGCACAACTGCCACAGCGTGGCGTTTGGGAGGGCCAAGGAAGCTCGACGTTAGTCACGATTTACGGTGAGGACGAGCTTCCCAATATGTTCGCCAGCTTCCATCCGCTGGTGCGCTGCTGACGCGTCGCTCAGCGAGAATGTGCGATCGATGACGGGGGAGACTCGTCTGTTCGCTAGCAGTGGCCAGACGTTCCTTTCCACTTCACGCGCGAGCGCGCCCTTTTCTTCGACGCTGCGAATGCGAAGCGTCGAACCCGTGACCGTCAAACGGCGCCGCATCACACGGCCGAGATCGATCGTCGACGTGGAGCCGCCCTGCAATCCGATTTGAACCAGTCGTCCGTCGATCGCCAAGCATTCAATATTGCGGTTGAAGTAATCGCCACCAATGATGTCGAGAACGACACTGACGCCCGCCCCGTTCGTCTCGCGTCTGATTACGTCCACGAAGTCACTGTTGCGATAGTTGATGGCGACAGAAGCACCGAGCCGCTGGCATGCGGCGCACTTTTCATCCGACCCCGCGGTCGCGAAAGCGATCGCACCAAGCACATGGGCGAGTTGAAGCGCCGTTGTCCCGATACCGCTGGTCCCGCCGTGAATGAGCACGCGTTCGCCGGCACGAAGTGCGCCTCGTTGCAAGAGATTCGTCCACACGGTGAAGAACGTCTCCGGGATCGCGGCGGCCGCGACAACGTCGACGTTCTCCGGGATAGGAAGACACTGCGGAGCGGGGGCGACGCAGTACTCGGCATACCCGCCGCCTGCGACGAGCGCACACACGCGATCGTTGACGTGCCAGCGATCGACATTCCCGCCCACATCGACGATCGTGCCGGCAACTTCGAGGCCGGGGATGTCGGACGCTCCCGGTGGCGGTGGATAATGGCCGCGCCGCTGCAGCACGTCAGGTCGGTTCACGCCGGCCGCTTCGACGCGGATCAGCACTTCCCCAGGGGCAGGCTGTGGCACAGGCCGCTGCACCGCGCGCAGCACCTCTGGGCCACCGGGTTGTGTGATTTCGATTGCGATCATCTGCGTCGGGATGCTCATCAACGTCATTCACTGTCACGCTTTCTTCGAATGTCCTAAGAGACCACAGGAGAAAGGAAGGGTGGATCATTATTTCTTCTTGCTCCTCCTTTCTCTTTGCTCCTGTGATTTCGTGACGGCGTTAGTTCCAGCCAGTGGAAGCTGCTGATTGTGCCTCGGTGATCGGCGAGCGCCGCGATGCGCGGCGGGTGTGTAGTAGCGCGCGAGCCAGCGGCTCAAGCCGTCGAGCCCTGGAAATAGCACGCGCTCGTTGACGTTCGCCTGATCGAGCTTGTCCCGAATCTCCCACTTGAGTGACGCCGGTACGACGACGCGACGACAGAGGTCGGGGTGTTGCACGAGCCAGTCATCAAGACGTGCCGACGGGCTGGACATCAGCGAGAAGAGCGCGAGTTGATGGAGGATTCGCTGATCGACCGCCGGCGGTTCGAGAAAGACGACGAACGGTTCGCGGGCGAGGGCGTCGAAATTCCGCAACGACCGGAATGCCGACAGCATCTCGACGGTGAACGTATCGGATCCTTCCTGCTGTAGCATCCGCTTCAGCCGCGCGGGCAGCCGCTTGTTCGCTTGGACGAAGTTGACGCACCACACGGTTCCGTCCTGGTCGAATTCGGAGGTATTCTCCGTCGCGAAGTGCAGCGCAACGAGCGGAGAGTAGGTCCAATCGAGGAGGCGTGTCGGAAGGCCGCGATGTTGACCGAGCGCAAGCCAGTCCCAGATCGAGTCGGCGCCGGTCGCCAGGCCGTGACCGTACTTGCGAAAGTTGCGCAGCAGGGCGACCTCGAGCCGGGCGATGTCCGCTTCCGGCTCGGCCAGCCGAAGCAGCGAACTCGCAAGCGTGTGCGTAACGCAATTCAGGCCGCGAAACGCAAATGGCGATCGGAAGCGCTGGAGATCCTTGTTCCAGGATCCTTCGTACAGCGCGTCAACAACATCGAGCCAGCTGTTCACCATTGACTCCGGCACCCGCATCCTCTGCAGCCGCGTCGATTTCGAGGGTTCGCAAGCAGCATGCCCACACCAGCATTCTCTACCGATCTTTACCAATTGACGATGATGGCCGGCTACTTCGACCGCGAAATGCTGCCGATTCGCGCGACGTTCGAACTCTTTGTCCGTCGACTTCCGCGGAATCGCGCGTTTCTCGTTGCCGCCGGGCTCGATCAGGCGCTCAGTTATCTCGAAGCCCTGACATTCTCCGGTGACGATATCGACTGGCTTCGAAATCAGCCCGCGTTCCGCCGCGTTCCCACAGCGTTTTTTGATTACCTGAGTGCGTTTCGGTTTTCCGGCGACGTCTGGGCGATGCGCGAGGGCACACCATTCTTTCCGATGGAGCCAATTCTTCGGGTGTCTGCGCCGATCGCGGAAGCGCAGCTGGTCGAGACGGCACTGCTGGCGATTGTGAGTTTCCAGACGACCATCGCCAGTAAAGCCGTCCGGATCGTTCACGCCGCAGGTGATCGGCCGGTGATGGAGTTTGGTGCGCGGCGCGCGCACGGTCTCGATGCCGGCCTGTTTGCCGCGCGTGCGGCGTATCTCGCCGGTTGCGTCGCGACATCATTGGTTGAAGCCGGGAGGAGATTTGGGATTCCACTCTCGGGCACGATGGCTCACTCCTGGATCCTTGCGGCACCGTCCGAGATGGACGCGTTTACGTCGTACGCAGAGCTGTTCGATCAGCACACAGTGCTCTTGCTCGACACGTTCGACGTCAACGCGGCAACGAAGATTCTGATTGACGCCGGTCTCCGGCCACAGGGCGTGCGCATCGACAGCGGAGATCTCAGCGTTGCGTCGCGTTCCGTGCGTGAGCTGCTGAATCACGCCGGGCTCTCCTCGACGCGAATCATTCTGAGCGGAGATCTCGATGAATGGAAGATCGCTGACCTCGTCGCATCCGGAGCGCCCGTCGACATGTTCGCAGTCGGCACCGCGCTCGCGACCTCCGATGATGCCCCTGCGCTCGGTGGCGTCTACAAGCTGGTCGAACTCACAGATCGGGGCGTCGTCCGTCGAGTCAGGAAGCGCAGCGAAGGGAAGGGAACCTGGCCGGGTGCAAAGCAGGTGTGGCGATCGGAGGAAAACAGTGTCGCCGTTGGTGACCTCATTTCGTTGGAAGACGAGGCAGCACCCGCGAGCGCGAGAGCACTTCTCGAGCGGGTCATGCGGGATGGCCGGCGCATCACCCCCCAGCCGTCGCTCGAGGAGGCGCGGCAGCATTGTCGCGAATCGACAGGTCAACTGCCACACCGCTTGCGCGGCCTGAACGGCGACGGAAGTTACCCAGTCGAGCAGAGCTCTGCGCTTGCGATACTCGCGCGGTAGCCGTTAGCCCCCCACAGCCTGCGATGCCGCTTACTTCAATCCTGACGGCAGCCGCGGCGACGAGATGAGCCGTTCGAATTCCGCCCACCGCTTCTCGGGAGCATCTGCCCTTCCGCCACGCGATTCGATGTAGCGGCGGACCATGTCCTTCCCGAGGTTGTAGTTGATCACGTAGCTTCGATATTGATCGAAGAACTTTACGCGCTGGACGGCCCTGTCGTGCTGCATCAGCGCGTAGCGCTCGAGCCATGCGGCAGCTTGTGCAGCGTCGATTTGTTTGTTGATGTAGCGTCGCGCCGCTTCGTTCCCCGCGTACGAAAGCTGATCGACGAGTGCCTGGACCTCGTCGTATTCACCCGCGCGCGCCGGGTCCAGGCCCGCAAGAGGGAAGAGCACCGCGCGTTCGAATTCAACCCGCTCCTTCCCGGGGAACGCGACTTCAATGCCGAAATTCGCTGTGCCTTCTGCGATCAGCGATTGTGGCGAAAAAAGCGGGTAAATCGAAAACTCGATCCATCCGCGATCCTTCACGAGATTCTTTTCGAGCAGAACGTTGTAGACGTGGTGTCCCGGATAGCCCTCGTGGCAGGCAAGATCGATCGCGCGGTCGATGAAGATTGGCAGATCGGTGTTGACTTGAATCAGGCTGCGATAGCCGCCCTGATACCAGTTGTACCCGCTCCATGACTTGTTGGTGACGTACTCGACGGTGAATTTCTCGTCGCCAGGCAATTTGACGTGCTGCAGGGTCCGCTCACGACCCGCTTGAATGGCGCGCTGAAATACCGCATCGAGCCGGTCGCGCGGGATGACGAATGCGCGCCGAAACGCGTCGTATCGTTCGACCAGCGGTCCTGGACCGGGAAATCTCTGTTCGAGGCGATCGAGAATCGCCTGAAAGTGCGACTCCGGAAACGTCGGCGCGACCGCGTCATAGAGCGCGCGCGACTCGTCATCGAACGACAGCCGCTCGCCCTTGAGCATGCGCACACGCGCCGAGAGTGCCGACAATTGACGCTCGAGATACTGCAGACGAAGCTGGATCATCTCGTCGGTGGATTTGGACGATAGCCCCGCGGTGCGCTCGCGATCGAGGTTGGCGATGAGTGTCTTTGCCTGCGCGCCGATGTTATCCAGGTCGATCTTGGTGGCCGCCGCTTCCTTCTTCCACTCCGGTGGTCCGTAGTACGCATCGACGTAATCGGCATCGTGTTGACCGAGCGCCAGCACGAGCCTCACGTACTGCTCCGCGATCTTGTCCATCGCACCGCCCTTCGTCCCCTGTGCCGCGACTGAACCCGCATCCGGTCCGGCGATGATGCCGGCGGACGCGATGACACAACATGCCGCCAGAATGACGCGTTTCATTGAATTTCTCGCAGTTGAGCTTACTACCGCTCCTGCTGAATCCCAGACATGGTCCAGCGTTTGATACGCCGGGAGGGGTGCGCGGCCTTTTCTACTCTTTTCTCGGATACTTCCTGACGCCCCCGGGACTGATACTTCTCGCCGCATTGGACTCCTCGATCGTGTTCTTCCTGCCGCTGGGCATCGATTTCGTCCTCATTCTGCTCGCCGCGCGAAAACCTGATTGGTTCTGGTTGTACGCGATTCTGGCCACGATGGGATCGATGCTTGGAGCCGCAGGCACTTTCTGGATCGGACGCAAGGTTGGCGAACACGGACTGTCACGATTCGTAAAGCCGTCGCGGCTGGAACGAGTGCAGCAACGCGTTGGGAAGAGCGCTGCAGTCACCGTCGCCGCGCTCGCCATTATCCCTCCGCCTTTTCCGTTCACCGCGTTCGTTCTAACGAGTGGGGCAGGTCATGTGAACGCCTGGATATTCTTCGCCACACTTGGCGCCGTGCGCACGGTTCGCTTCCTTGCCGAAGGTGCACTGGCTGCACACTACGGCAAAAGCATCATTGGATGGATGCAGTCGACGACCTTTACCATGATCGTCGCCGGCATGGCTGTCATCGCGACCGTGGGCAGTGTCGTGTCGGCAATCGCGTTGTATCGAAGCTCCAAGCGGGAACGCGCGAGTGGACCACGGCGCGGGACGTCGGCGGACAACCCCTCTCATACACGCCGGATCAGATCCTGAATCTCAGCAGCGCGGCCACTCCTCCGTACTTGGAAAGCAGTTCCGGATCTTCAATGAAGGTTATCCGTGCAGCAGTTTGCTTCGCTTTCGCAATAAGGTCATCTGCCAGCCGCACTGTTTCCGGCGGCGCCTGAGCTGCTTCACCTGCCGCAACCGCTTCGAGCACCGGTTCGGAAACGTTTGCCTCTTTGCCGCGACCGACCGCTGTTCCGACTGGTACCGGCCGCATGCGCTGCATATCCGCGGTGATGAGCAAGTCATCGACCTGGCCCTTCATCAGTGCGGCGAGAGTATCTTCGGGGCCGACCACTCCGAGGCCACCGGCGCGATAGGCGCCGATGGCGGTATCGACCTTCTCGCGGTCTGTCTTCGCATTGATCTTGTTCATCGCCTCCATCGACGCCTTCAGCACCTCGGCCGCTGCCGCATGCGCCTCGAGACGAATGTGATCGACGACCTTTTCGGCAAGCGGCTTCGGCAGCTGCTCACGCAAAACCGGAAGAGTCACTTCGTCACACGAAATCAGTATGTGAGCGATTCCCTCATCCTGGACGAGGCGGTCGAGAGTGTCGACGACTTCCTTGACGTGTTGCAGATGGAAATTTTCAATGTGCCGCTGATACCGTGCTTGAGACCATCCGCCTTGCGACGTCCATCGCGTCTTGACGTTCTTCACCTCCCGATCCGCGACCAGTTCGCCCGCTGAGATGACAAGAATATGTGCAGAGTTCGTGTCCGTGACGACCGCGGCGTATCGCCGCGACTGCGATTCGAGGCGGGCAAGTGGATAGAGATGCGGTCGATCACCAATGTGGAGGGCGTGCTGCGGAACGACGCCCGCCGACTGGATTGTCTCGAACAACTCTCCGGCTGAGCACGCAAAAAGCGCGACGCTGTTCGCCGACGGGTCGACCTCGGTTTCGAGAAAACGAGTGATGCGCTCGATGTCTTTGTCGAGGCTCTCGCGTTCCGGAGAATTTGAGGGATAGGTGCGGCTCCGTGCCTTTAACTCTTTGCGGGTGAATGCCTGATGCTGGTCGCGCCCATGTTGGTTCGGTCGCGTATCGAGATACAGGCTCACCACGGGGTAGGGAGCGGGTTCAAATCCGGCGAGCCGGTCGAGCTGTTCAGTCAGCGACATATATTCTCCTCGTCATTTTTGGCTGTCGCCGATCGAGCGCAAACCCTGTGCCCGGAGAAAGGGAAAAGGGAAACGGGAGAAGGGAAAAGCAAAGGGGGCAAGGAAATAAGGGAAAAGGTAGACTAGGCGCACGCATTCATGCCGATTCGTCACGTCCCAATCTGGCTCGACCGATTTCCCAAAACCCGTCGTCCTTCATACCCGCGCTTCAAAGGTGATTCCGAAACAGACGTCGTCATCGTTGGCGGCGGCCTGACTGGGTGCGCGTGCGCCTGGTCATTTGCGAACGCGGGAATCCCCACCGTCCTTCTCGAAGTCGAAACGCTCGGCGGCGCGGGAACCGCTGAGTCAGTCGGTGTCATCCGCGAGGACTTCGACGCATCGTTTCGTGAGAACGTCCAGGCGCACGGGTTGAGAACATCGCGGACGATGTGGCAGACGATGAGACGCGCCGCGTTGGATATGGCGGCGGCGCTCCGACGGCTGGAGATTCGCTGCGACCTCGTGCCCTGCGACTTTCTGACGGTCGCGCGCGCCGGTTCCGAAACGTCACGATTCTTGTCGCGCGAGTATCAGGCCCGACGCGATGCCGGTCTCGAAAACAGTTGGGTGAAGCCCGCGGCGGTGAAGCGAGAGACGGCCGTCGACAGTGACGGCGCGATCCGCTCTCATGGGTTCTCGTTCGACCCCTATCGTGCGTCCATCGGCGTTGCAGCAGCCGCGGTCAGACGCGGCGCGATGCTTTACGAACGTTCGCCGGTGCGCCGTATTCGCGCGGGCCGAAAAGGCGTGCAGGTCTCGACCGCGAGCGGCACGCTGAAGGCGCAAGCGGTTGTCATCGCGACATCCGCTCCGCTCCAGGATTTACGCGCGCTTCGCCGTCACATCAAAGCGTCCGACACTTACGGCGTCGTGACCGCGCAACTACCCGCTGCTGTTCGCCGCGAAGTCGGCAGCCGCACCAGTGCGGTGATCGATACCGAAACACCATCACACACACTCCGATGGTTGAAGGACGACCGTGCGCTCTTTGCGGGCGCGGATCAGCCGGTGATTCCGGATCGCGGGCGCGACAAGACGCTCGTTCAACGCACTGGCCAGCTGATGTATGAGCTATCGGTGATGTATCCGGCGATCTCCGGCCAGCCAGCCGAGTGGGCGTGGTCCTCACGCCATTACGAAAGTGTTGATCGGCTGCCGTTTGTGGGGCTTCACCGCAATTTTCCGCGCCATTTGTTCGCCATGGCGCCGGGTCGCCATGGCGCCGCATTTGCGTGGCTCGCCGCCCGGATCCTGATGCGGCATTACCAGAAGGAACCCGCCAAGGGGGACGATTTATTCGGCTTCTCCAGGGTCCTTTGACGCCAAGGTAACGCCGCGGACTGCCGCCCTGTCTAAAGAAGTTTGGTTGCGCGGCCCAGCAACCGGAAGTAATAGGGAGGCGTACCATGCCGGCGGGGAGCCCTACGATGCAGCAACGACGCGATCCGCCAGAACGAGAGCGCGTCCGGCACGGCGAGCATGTCATCGAGCACCTGCTACGTCGCGCCGGCTTCGGCGCAGGCCAGGACGAAATCGACGATTACCTGGAAATGGGATTGTCGGCAGCCGTCCAGCAACTTCTGAATTACCAGAGCGTTCCTGACGATGTCGATCAGCTGATTGGAAAAGCTGGTTACGTCTCGATTACCGCCCGCGGCGAGTTTCTTCCTCGAACGGTCATCAACGATTCGCGCCAGCGATGGCTGTTTCGCATGATTCATTCGCGACGTCCTCTCCAGGAGAAGATGGCGCTCTTCTGGCACAACCACTTCGCGACGGCGTACACCAAGGTTGCGGGAGCGCTCGGGGCCGAAGAAGGCGCGCGCTACATGGCGGCGAAGCCCACCGAGGATCCAAATCAGGTCAGGGGACAAATCGAACTGTTCCGCCAGTATGCGGTTGGGAATTTCCGCGACTTGCTTCTTGCGGTGGCGAAGGACACGGCGATGCTCGTGTGGCTCGACGGCCGCACGAATGTGAAAGGAAGGCCGCAGGAGAATTTTGCGCGCGAGCTGATGGAGCTGTTCACGATGGGCGTCGATACATTTGCCGAGACTGACGTCTACGCCGGAGCTCGCGTGTTCACCGGTTGGAATCTGGCGCGCCCTTCCAACGCGTATTACACGTTCAGCTATGTGGCGGCACAGCACGACACCACGGCGAAAGAGTTCACCTTCCCGATCTACTCGAACAACAGCAAGGTGATACCAGCGCGCTCGGCGGATGCCGGGATGCAGGACGGCGTCGATCTCATCAACGCGGTTGCCACGCATCCTGCGACCGGACCGCGGCTCGCGAGAAAGCTCTATCAGTACTTCGTTAGCGAAGTATCAGAGCCGGACGCTGGACTCATCGCGGATCTTGCGAATACCTACTATCGCAGCGGTTTCGAAATGAAGCCGGTGCTTCAACGGTTGTTCCTGTCGCCGCAGTTCGTCGCCGGGGAGAATCGATATGCGCGGTATTCGTGGCCGGCGGAGTTCGTCGCCCGATCGATCAAAGAGGTGGGGTGGACCGGGTTCTCGGTCAACGATGCGCTTGGCCCGATGGCGAACATGGGTCAGCAGCTGTTCGAGCCGCCCGATGTGGCCGGGTGGGATCTCGGAACGAACTGGTACTCAAGTGGCGCGATGCTGACCCGCATGAACTTCGCGTCGCAACTGGCGACCAATCAGAAGTTCACTCTGCGCGACATCGCGCGTGGCGGGCGTAGTTCGCCGGAAGCGCTCGTCTCGCTCATGCTCGACCGACTGACGGCGGCGCCGTTCGCGCACGAGCCCTATCAGGCCCTCATCGATTACGCGCGCGCAGGCACCGCATGGACCGGCTCCGATGCGCAGTTGCTCGTCAAGGCGGCCGGCCTTGCGCATTTGATCGTTGGGTCCGGCGATTACCAGCTCGTGTAGGGGAGAGCGACCATGGCCATCACCAGGCGCGAGTTCGTCCGCGGCGGCGTGGCGGCGTTCACTGTCAGCTTCGCGGCGCCGGCGTTTCTGTCGGATCTCGCGCGAGCGCAGGGCCGCTCTCGACAAAATCTCGTCGTCCTTTATCTGAGCGGTGGCAATGATTCGCTCAGCATGTTGATTCCTTACAACGACCCGGAATATCGCAATCGCCGTCCGACGATTGCGATTCCTGCTGCCAACGTGCTGCAGATTGGATCCGATCCCTCTGGTGTTGCGCTCGGTCTTCATCCTCGTCTCACGGGCCTGCGGACAATCTTCAATAGCGGGCGGCTCGCGTTCATTCAGCGGACCGGCTACGCGAATTCAAGCCGGTCGCATTTCGAAGGGACGGACATCTGGTCGACAGCGGATCCACGGGTCCCTCAAGGGAATGGCTGGCTCGGCCGGTATCTCGATGCGCTGCCGTCACCGATTGATCCGCTGACGGGTTGGTCGACCGCCGGCACGATTCCCCGCACGCTGCAGGCGAACCGCGTTGGTGTGCCATCGATCCCGACGGTCCAGGGATATGCCTTCGCCAGCCCCAATGCGGGGACGGAAGTGCAGTACGCGCGGGACAGCGCGACGCGCATCGCGTCGCACCTGCCTGACGATCAGCCGCATCTCGCGTTCGTGAACGCGTCGTCGCAGGCTGCGTTTGCGACACTGGATCGAGTCGCACAGGTGGGCACCTACGCCCCGAGCGTGACCTATCCAAATAACGGATTCGGACAGGCGTTGCGCATGATTGCCGGCGCCATGGTGAAAGGGGTCGGCACCAAGGTGTTCTGGGTACAGACCGGTGGCTACGACACGCACGCATCGCAGAACCCGAATCAGGCGAACGGCTCGTACACGACGCTAATGGCGACGTTGAACGATGGGCTACTGGCGTTCTACAGCGATGTGCTCAATCAGGGGCTGCTCAACGACACGCTGGTATTGCAGTTCTCGGAGTTTGGCCGCCGCATCAACGAGAACGGCAGCCAGGGCACCGACCATGGCGCGGCAAGCGTCATGATGGCAATCGGCGGTGGGGTCCGCGGTGGCATTTATGGCACGGCGCCAAACCTGCGCGGCACGCCCGACAATCCCACGCTCGAAAACAGCGGAAACGACGTTCACTACGAAACAGACTTCCGCTCGGTTTACGCGAAGGTTATCGACTCGTGGCTCGGGGGGGACTCTGTGCCTATTCTCGGCGCGAATTTCAGAGTGGGCGCGCCGGCAATTTTCTAACGGCAAAAGGGAAAAGGGAAAAGGTCTACCTTTTCCCTTTTCCCTTTCTTTCAATCACCAAAGATCCCCCTGAACGCCAGATCGATCTCCGGATACCTGAAGTGGAACCCGTGCGAGAGCGCGCATTGCGGAATGACCCGTTGACTGGTAAGCGTCAGTGGATCGGCCATCTCACCAAGAATCAATCGAAGTGCGAATGCTGGTGCCGGCATCAATGATGGGCGATGCATCGCGCGGCCGAGGGCACGCGCGAATTCGCGGTTTGTCACAGGCACGGGCGCAGTCGTGTTCACGGCGCCGCTGATCGACGGCGTGTCGATGATCCAGCGAATCATTTCGATCCAGTCGATTCGATGAATCCAGGACAAGTACTGCCTTCCTGATCCGAGTCGGCCGCCGACGAAAAAACGGAAAGGAGTCATCATCCGCGGCAGGACGCCGCCGCTTCGTTCGAGTACCACACCCGAACGAATGGGGACGACACGGGTGGCGGCGCTCTGGGCTCGCAACGCCTCGCGCTCCCATTCTTTGCAGAGCTCGGCGAGGAAATCATTGCCGGCCGGGGAACTTTCCGTCAGCGGTTCGTTGCCCGACCGGTAGTACCCGACACCGCTCGCGCTGATGAATACAGGTGGGCGAACCGGAGTTTCGGTAATCGCGGCGGCGAGACTGCGCGTCGGAAGGATTCGGCTGTCGTGAAGAATTGCCTTGCGCTGCGGAGTCCAGCGCGCGTCTCCGAGGTTGGCCCCTGAAAGGTTGATGACGGCGTCGGCGCCGTTGATCACGTCGGTTCCGATGTCTGCGCGGCCATCGGGACGCCAGCCGACGCGGGTCACACCGGGGACGCCCGTGCCCGGATCGTGACGAGATTCACCCGGCCGCAAGTGACGAGTGAGTACACGAACGTCGTGTCCTTCTTCGGCGTAAGTTTCCGCGAGTGCAACCCCAAGGAAGCCCGTCCCACCGGCGATCACGATTCTCATACGGCGCATTGGACGTGCAGGAAGGGTTTTGAGTTTGCACTATAATGAAACCGGTTCCCCCCCGGTCAGTTTTCATGACTCAGTTTTGCCGCGCCGCGCTCCTGGCCATCGTCGGACCAGCTTTGGCGACTGCTGTCCTCGCACAGGCCCCGGCCCCGCGGTCCGAGCCCAACCGTGACTCCACGGCGGAGTTCCTACCGGTTCCAGCGAACGTCAAAGCTGAAGGACTTCCGCCCATCCCCGCCTCAATCGTCCAGGATCTCGCGCCATACGCAGCATCGCGGCGGGCGTTGCTGCTCGGGTGGCATCCGTCGCGGCGAGAGATTCTGGTGACGACTGCCTTCGACGGAAACACGTTTCAGCTTCATTCGGTCGCTGGTCCAGGAATGGATCGGCAGCAACTGACGTTCTTCCCGACCGGCTCCGGCATCTCGGCGGGAGGCGTCGTCACAGGAAGCGTCGGCGCCTGGTATTCACCAGACGGCGCGTATGTCCTCTTTAGCAAGGACTCGACGAGCGGCGGCGAAGCGATGCAGCTGTTTCGTTTCGATCTTGCGACCAGGAAAACGACGCTCCTGACTGATGGGAAGTCGCGTAATGGATTGCCCGTGTGGTCACATCGCTCGGGTCTCATCGCATTCGAGTCCACACGCCGGGGCGGACACGGGGGGGCCGATCGCGATCTGTGGGTAATGGATCCCACGAATCCTTTGAGTGCGAGGCTCGTCTCCGACGTCGAGGGGAACTGGAGCGTTGCCGATTGGTCCCCCGACGATAGCGAACTGCTGGTCGTCAATGCTCCGTCGGAGAACACGCGAACCTCGGTGTGGCGTGTCAATCTCAAGTCGGGTCAGAAAACGCGGATCAGTCCAGAGGGAAGTCCCGCGGTATGGCGATCGCCGGTCTTCTCTCCGGATGGACGATATGTGTACGTTCTCACTAACCGCGACTCGGAGACGCTTCGGCTGTGGCGCGGCGAACCGGCAAATGGGACGTGGAAACCGATTACCGCTGAGGCGGACGATTTGGAGTCCTTCGGACTCTCTCCAGATGGCAAGAACATCGCCGCCGTGTTCGATAGCACCACGAGCAGCCGGGTCGAATTGATCGACGCGAACACCTTCAAGGTTCGTTGGGCTCCGAAGCTTCCCGCCGGTCAGCTCTTGGGACGGTCGCCGCTGTGGCGGTCCGACAGCAGCGAAGTCGCGTTCTCGCTTTGGTCACTTCGAACGTTTGGTGATGTCTTTGGCGTGAATGCGCGTACAGGTGCTGTCGAGCGTTGGACGAAGAGCGAATTTGGCGCGTTCGATCCCGAATCTTTGCCCGAACCGGAAATCGTCAGGTGGAAAAGCTTCGACGGGTTGACGATTTCCGGAATCCTGTACCGTCCGCCGGCGCGATTCACCGGACCGCGGCCGGTCATCATTACGATCCACGGCGGCCCGGGCGGACCGACGTCGCGCGAACGTCCGCGATATCAAGGACGAAGCGCGTACCTCTTGAACGAGCTTGGGATCGCGCTGGTGTTTCCGAACGTTCGGGGAAGCTGGGGTTTTGGAAAGGCCTTCGGTCGGCTCGATGACGGGATGAAACGGGAAGATTCGGTAAAGGACATCGGCGCGCTGCTCGACTGGATTGAGACGGAGCCGGCCCTCGACAAGAACCGGGTCATGGTAAACGGCGTCAGCTACGGCGGCTATATGACCTACGCCGCCGCCGAGATGTATAGCTCGCGGCTGCGCGGCGCGCTTGCAGCGGCGGGCATATCGGACTTCATTACCTATTTGGAGACGACTGATCCGACGCGACCGGAGGATCGTCGTGCGGAGTACGGGGATGAACGGGTCCCGGAGATGCGCGATTTCCTGAAGCGCATCTCACCGATCACGAATGCGTCGAAGCTGCGCATTCCATTGTTCATCGTTCACGGAGCGAACGATACTCGCGTGCCGCCGGCGCAGGCGGAAGAGATGGCGCGAATCGTGCGAGCGAATGGCGTGCCGGTTTGGCTGACGATCTACGCGGACGAGGGTCACGCGTTTTGGGCCCGACCGGCGAACAACAATTTCTGGTTTTACACCTGGATCACGTTTATTAAGCAGTATCTGTTGAACTGAAAATGCTGATTGTCGATTGCTGATTGAAAGTCCGATGCTCTTAAATCAGCAATCAACAATCAACAATCAGCAATTTCAGACTTCTTCGTCATCCACTCATTTACCTCATCGAGCACATCGGCGAGTTCTGATCGTCGACGACGGAGACGCTCCCGCGTGTCGGCGCGTTTTCGCGTCAACAAGAACCATGCGCGGATCGCATCGAGGACGGCCGACTCGCGTTCGATCGCAAACAGCCCGGCGACGGCGATCGCAGGCAGGATCACCAGCGTAATCACAACTGGATGAGGCATGCCGGCAGCCGCAGCGGCGACTCCCAACGCGGCCAGCCAGGCGCTATAGATCAAGAATCCGCCGACCACCTTCGCCGTAGCCGCGACGTCCGGCTCGCGCGTGAACCATCGCGCGGCGAAGCCGGTAAGGTGGTATGGAACGGCAAAAAGCACCAGCGCCGCGATTGCCAGTGGGACGAAAACAATCGCGCGCAGCGCTTCCATCACGGCGAACTTCACCGCATCAGGCGTCGAGATGGTCCAATCGAGATGGCGGTCGCGAAGTCCGAATCTTTCCAGGCGGTTTTGATACCGGTGGAATCGAAGAAGAATCTCGTCGTACCTCTGCGGATCCGTTGCGCGTAGCCGCTCAATACCAGCCGCGATGATGCGGCGCCGCACCAGCCGTTCGTGTGGATCGCGGCCGACTCCACGTGCCGCGGAATACATACGATCGACGCGTTCGACAATTGCGACATCCGTCTTTGACTCCGCTTCGATCAACAAGCGCCGCATTCGGGCGGCGATCCGGTCTGTCAGTTCGCGCACGCCGTCGGGATGCCGTGTTGTCTCCGCGAGGTCCTCGCCGGTGAATGGCTGACCGTACACGACGGTGACGCGAGATCGAAACGTCGTCTTGCGTTCGAAGTTGAGCCCGACGGGTACGAGATTGACGCGCGTCCCGCCTCGCTCTGCGCTCAGTGCCATCCGCGCGGCCCCGGTTCGCAGCGGTTCCAGACGGCCTGATGAATGGCTGATGCCTTCGGGAAAGATGCAGATTGCATCTCCGTCGGCGAGCGCGGCATCGACTGCGGCGAACGTCTCCGTGTTCCTGGAAACGTCCACCCCCTGATCCAGTTTGCGGTAGACCGGGATTGCACCAGACCCGGCGACGAGAAAACGTAACGGACCATCAAACAGCGTTGATTTCGCAAGGAACCGCACATCGCGTCCTGCGGTTGCCCAGATCACCGCCGGATCGAGCAGCGCGTTCGGGTGATTCGGCAGCAGCAGCGCCGCTCCAGATGGCGGCGGCTGGCTCACGCAATCAGCGCGATAGAACAACCCGCAGGCGGTTCGCGCGAGGAAGCGGACGAAGGGTGAGGTTGCCATGAGAATGAGTCGTACCGGAATCCGTGATCCGGTGTCCGGGATCCGGATCCCGCACAACGGATCCCGACATCGAAAGAATCAATGCGTCTTTCTCGCAACCCACTCACGAAACAGCGAGTCGACGACAGCATAACGCGAGCCTTCGCGCGCGAGGATGTCTTCACGCACCAGGGCGGTAAGTGACGCCTGCACGGTCGACGCGCCGCCGAGTCTGTACCGGGCGCGAACGTCGGCAGAGAGAAGCTCGCGCCCATCCTCGAGAACAGCGCTGCGGAGCGCCGCTCGCTGCACCAGCGTCAGGCGCTGCCAGCTCGCCTCGAAGATGGCTTCATGCTCACCGAGCAGGCGACGCAATGTGTCGTGAAGATCGTCCACACCCACGTTCTTTCGTCCCTGCGCATCGTCCCAGACCTCGTGCGCAAGACGCTGCACGTCGTAGGGAAGATTGCCGGCGAGCTCGACGATCGCGGCGCCAAGTCCTGGTGCCGGGCGGAGCCGCGTGGCGCGGAACCGCGCCTCGATGAAGTCGGCGAACCGTTCGGCGGGAATTTTCTGCAGACGCATGACCGGCCCGGCCTTGTAGAACGGACGGCTCCGTCCGAGCATTCGCTCCATCAGGCTCGGCTCCGAGCCGGAGAAGACGTAGCCGACGTCGCGTTGATGTTGCACTGCCGCGCGAAGCGTCTGCTCGACACTGCCGCCGTTGAACGAAGCGATGGCCTGGAACTCGTCGAGCGCGATCGCCATTTTTCGCCGCCGGATCTCAGCCACTCGTCCGGGAAGCGCAAAGACCTCCTGCGCGAGGCGTGACACGTCTCTTTCGGTGCGCGCGGATGGAAAGGAGAGCGCGAGTTGGGCCGTGCCGTCTTCATCAGCTTCCACTCTCACTTCCGGTCGCACGGCGCCGAGCATTTCGCGTAGCCACGTCCTAGCTTTGTCGATGCGCGTCTCCACCGCAAGAAGAGCGCGCGCGTACCCTTCGAGGAATGCCACATACGAACTGTAACTGCTGACCGTAACCTCGACCGTGAGCGCCCCCGACCGAGTGGCGGCCCGGAGCGCCTGCCGGACCAGCGACGATTTGCCGTAGCGGCGCGGCGAGATGAGAAAGATTTTCTGTCCGGCCAGCAAGTCGCCGCGCAACCGGTCGAGCTCGGTTTCGCGATCGACAAACGCCGTGACCGGCACGACTTCACCGTAGACGAACGGATTATTCATCATCACCCGAGGGTCACAGCCTGTGCTGGGGGCATTACGTCAAACGACGTAACGGTTACGTAGTTTAGCGTAATGCCGGTCCAGGTTCAACCGGCGAGCTTTGCCCGGGAATCAGGATCCAGGTTGCCGTCGCCGTCCATACCGCTCGATCCTGCGGCAGCCATGCCGGCAACCGCTGCCAGCCGATGCCGGCCGGGAAGCCGGAATCGGTGACGACGATGCGAACGTCGCCGAGACGCGGGGCGTCGGCGGCGGCGAACGTCGCGCGCCAGGCAATCCCTTCCGACGGCGGCGCAACGAACGTCGCGACCCATTGGCCCAGGCGCAGGGCGCCAGGAAAATTCGAACGCAACGGGCTGACGCCAGACGGAAGGACGAACGAGATCGCAAGACCACCCCGGTGAGGGACGACGCTCGCCGATACGTCAACCGCCTCTTGCCCTGGCGTGATCGCGAATCCGGCGACATCGGCGGGTGCCGGTCCCAGGGGCTCGCTGCGGGTGCGAAAAACAAACGGATTACTGAACCGGCCCCACGGGATATTCGCACTCACGGCGTCCTTCTGGAGCGTCCATCCGATCGGCGCGCCCACCGCGAGATCGATGCCAGGCTCATTCGACGCGATTTCCCAGATCGCCGTGGGGCTGGCTGGCTCCTGCAGTGCGCGAACATGCCGGCGAAGAGGGCGCTCGTAGGTGTACGCCGGCGCGAGCGAGGCGACGCCGGTCGCGATCGCGACTATCAGCAGGCACAACGCGGTTACCAGCGACGGTCTTCGTATCGGTGCGGGTCGCGTCATGAGGGCGATGAGTGGCGGCGCGACCATGAGACCCGCAGCCGCGATGATTCCGGCAAACACGTACACCGGCGTGATGAGCGGCAGTCTTCCGAACACGGCGTTCGCGAATCGCAGCAGGTCGACGGTATTTCGCAACCAGAGAGTTCCGGTTACGGCGAGAACGATGATGGACGCGATCGCGATCGGGATCCTCCACTCGGCAGGCTCGGGGCGGCCTGCGCCTGTCGAAGGCCGGGATCCGTGGACCGGGATCCGATCTTGAAAAAGTGCCGAAGCCGCGATGAGACACACGCCCGCGACCAGAAGCGGCACCGTCCACAGATATGCAGCGCTTGGGGCAAGCCATGTTGCACCCGCCGCAAGCAGAATCCAGATCGGCAGCGCCAGGCTCCACGTGATCATCGGATCACGCGGCGCACGGACTCGCGCCGGCAGGAGCGCGCCGAACCGTGCCATGGCCCATCCGGTGGCAACCGCGACGGCTGACAAGAGCAGGAGCAATCGATCTGGATAGGCGTACCACGGGTGATACACCTGTCGCGCCACGCGGAGTGCCCAGGTGGCTTCGATCATGGCGACGACAACCAGGGTGACCGCGATGAGCGACCAAATCGCGGCGAGACTCCAACGCATCCGACCTGCAAGCCTCAGCGCCGCCGACATGACTCGAACCCATGCAATGACACCAAACAGCAGCGCCGCCGCATCGATGATCCAACTCGCGACCATGCCGTAACTCAGGGCCGAGACCCGCCCAATGTCGAAGTAGGTGGCTTCCCAACGTTGCCGTCTCGTGATGTCCATTCCTTCGAGCATTGTCGCGACCGCAACGATGTTCTCGCCGGTCATGCGCAGCGAATCCGACGAGAGTCGATCCGGTTCGTCTCGTGCGGTGTGATAGCTGTACCCGTCGTCGACGGCTGCGAAGTTGAGGCCGGGAACGTTCTCGCGGGCAAGAATGGTGAAATCAGTGTCGTTGGGAAGGCGGCGATAGACCTCGATGCCGAACGATCCGCCCCGCGGGTGCGGCGCGCGCCGCGCCCACGCGCTCGTGAGCCACCCATTGCCAGGCCCGGTCTGAAAGAGCACTGCGGCGCCATCGGATCCTGCGGCCTCCACGTTGATGTAGGCCTTCAAGTTCGAGGCGATGACGCGATCGGTGACCAGCGCGGCAGCGCCCATCAGGCTCGCTTCTTCGCCATCGGTGACGAGAACAAACGTCGTCCATTGGCGGTCAGCGCGGGCGGCAAGAACTCGTGCGGTTTCGAGAACAACGGCGACCCCGAGCCCATCGTCGGCGGCCCCCGGCGACTCGGGGGCCGAGTCGTAATGCGATACGAGACCAACGGCCTCCGGCCGGCGTCCAGTCAGCGTGGCGATGATGTTCGATACATGTGCAGTGCGCCCGATCTCCGGACGGCGGGCGTCGCTCTCCTGGACGCGCACTTCGTAACCGTACAGCTTTAACTGATCGATTACGTACGCGCGGGCGCGGGCGTTCGCCTCGCTGCCGACCGGCCGGCTTCCAATCGTGCCGGCGAGCATCGAGACATGAGCGCGCGCGTTTTGTTCGGAAAAGACCCCCGCGTTCCGGCTGCACGCCGCGAACGCGGGAAGGAGGACGAGGAGAAGGGTTGCAGCATTACGCCGGCGCAGCATCCGAGCCAGCGTAATGCAACCGTCGATTACTTGACCAGTTTGAGGTCTCCGCTGAAGGTCTTGAACTCGAGGTTGGCGCCTCCGCCGCTGCCAAGATCGGCGGAAATATCGCGTTTCGATCTCGATTTCAGCAGCACGGGAAAGTCACTTCGAAAATCTCCGCTGAAACTGTTGAATCGCACGTGACCGTTCGACATATCGGGCAGTTTTGCCGCGATATCGCCACTGAAGGTCTCGGCCTTCACGTCAGGCGCCGCTGGGGCGGTGGAAACATCGAGGTCGACGTCGCCGCTGAAGGTCTTGGCCTCGATGCTGGCGGTCGTGCCACGCACGATCAAGTTTCCGGAAAAGGCGTGGAGATCGAGTTCCGTCGATGCCGGCACCTGAATCTCGAACTCGGTCTCGACGACGTTGTCGTTGTGGTGATCCCAGCCAGGATTGCGAGAATTTGCTTCGATGTCGATCGTCGAGCCTGACGCCTGAATGTCGAGCTTGATGTTGTCGAGCTGGTCCCGGGTGCCTTTTCGAACAGCGTGAATGACGACTTCGTTGGAGGCACTCCCGCTGATGCGGGCATCTCCTGAGAAGTTCTTCAGTTTGACCGTTCCGCCACTCTGAAAAGCCAGTGTCCGGTCTACGGTTTCGGTTTCTTTTCTCTGTGCCGCAGCCGGAGCGGCGACCAGGGCGACGAGGAGGAGGGCGAGGAGGCTGTTTTTCATAGCGGTTGCTTAGACGAAAGCACCGCTCGCAGCGTTTATTTCTTGCGGAAGGGACAAGGGAAAAGGAACAAGGGCTTAGATCTTCAACTTTCCCGTATACACGGCCATCCCGACGACCGCGTCTACGTTCAGGCTATCGAGCTGGTCGATCTCTTCGCGTGTGGTGATGCCACCTGCCGCGGTGAGCGCGCGAGTAGTCGTCGCCCGCAGCGCCCGGATGGCGTTCATGTCGGTCCCCTTCATCAGACCTTCGAGATCGACGTGCGTGTAAAGGAACTCGCTGAAAAAAGGTTCGAGCCGCTGAATCGCCTCGGCCGGCGTGATGTCGAGCGAGGTCTTCCAGCCATTCACTACGACTTTTCCGCCTTTGCCGTCTACCGCGGCGATGAGTCGTTCGGCCCCGATGTGTTCCGAGAGGGTTCGCGCAAAATCGAGGTTGACGAGATTGCCGCTGAAAAGCGAAGAACCAAGGATCACTTTCGTCGCGCTGAGTCCGAGGATCGCTTTGGCACGTTCGATCGAACGAATCCCGCCGCCCACGCGGCAAGGAAGCGCGCCGCAAATCCGCGCCACGAGCGTCTCGTTGCTGCCTGCGCCTTTTGCTGCATCGAGATCGATCAATTGAACCTTGGGGTACGCGGCGAACTTTTGGATCCAGGCGTTTACATCAGTGGTCTCGACCGCAAGCCGCTCGCCCTGGACGAGCTGAACGATCCTTCCGCCCTGAAGATCGATCGAAGGAATCAGCATCTGACCGGAATGCCTCCGTTTTTGAGGTGCCGTTTCAACTCTTCCACTGCGTGCTCGGAGTAATGGAAGACGGAGGCTGCGAGGGCGGCATCAGCGCGTCCTTCCTTGAAGACTTCAGTGAAATGATCGAAGGTCCCCGCGCCTCCTGACGCAATCACTGGAATCGACACTGCGCCGGATACCGCAGCGGTCAGTTCGCAATCGAAACCGGCGCGGGTTCCATCACGATCGATTGAGGTGAGAAGAACTTCGCCAGCGCCGCGTGCCTCGGCCTCGACCGCCCACTCAACCGCATCGCGGGGCGTGGGTGTGCTGCCACTTCGAGAGAACACCTGAAATCGACCGTCCACACGCTTGGCGTCAATGGCGACGACGATCGCCTGACTCCCGTAGCGTGCCGCGAGGCGAGTCAACAGTGCTGGGTCGGCCAGCGCCGCGCTGTTGACGCCTACTTTGTCCGCCCCAGCGTCAATCGCAGCCGCTGCGTCGGACTCGGTACGAATTCCGCCTCCGACCGTCAATGGGATGAACAACTCGCTCGCCACCGCCCGGATCGTGGCTTCGAACGCGCGCCGACCTTCCAACGTCGCCGTCACGTCAAGGACGACGACCTCGTCGATGCCTTCCTGGTTGTAGCGTTTCGCGAGCGCGGCGGGATCCCCAGCGTTCCTCAGCCGCTCGAAGTTCACGCCTTTGACGACGCAGCCGTTGCGAACGTCAAGGCATGCGATGAGCCGTTTCGAAAGCATGGTCAGCCTCGGGTCAGCGCAACGAAATTGTGCAGAATCCGGAGGCCTGGCTCGCTGGACTTTTCCGGATGGAACTGCACGCCGAAGATGTTGCCGGATTCGACGGCGGCTGCGAACACCGTGCCGTGTTCGCACGTCGCCGCCGTTTCTTTCGTGACCGGTGCCGCATATGAATGTGTGAAATAGACCTGCGCATCCTCGGGGACACCCTCGAGCAGCCGTGTCGGGTGAGGAACGTGCAGCGAATTCCACCCGACGTGCGGAACTTTAAGCTCGGCACTCTGAGGAAGGCGCGAGCACTTTCCGTTGATGGCGGCGAGCCCCGGGACGTCCGGTGCTTCGTCGCTGCCTTCGAACAGCCACTGTAATCCGACGCAGACGCCGAGAAGCGGAACGCCACCAGCAACAGCGTTGCGAATGGTTTCGGTCCAGCCCTCCTGGAGCGCAGCCGTCGCGGCGAAGTGTCCGACGCCCGGTACGACAATGCCGCGCGCGCGATTCAAATCGCGGGGCGCCGCCGGCGTGTAGATCTCCGCACCGACGGCCGCGAGCCCTTTGCGAACGGATGTCAGGTTCCCGGCGCCGTAGTCGATGAGCGCAATCATAAAAGTCCCTTGGTGCTGGGCAGCATTTTCGCCAGCCGCCGATCGCGCGCGCAGGCGACGCGCAGCGCGCGGGCAAACGCCTTGAAAACCGCCTCCACGTGGTGATGACTCGAGCGGCCGTACAGAACTTTGACGTGCACGTTCGCGCGCGCTCCCTGGGCGAACCCTTCAAAGAAATCAGTCACGAGCTCCGCCTGAAGATCGCCGACCTGCAGAACCTTCAGCTGCAAATCGACGACGGTATGAATTCGTCCGCCGAGATCGATTGCCACGACGGCGAGCGTTTCGTCCATCGGCATCACGAAGTACCCAGCCCTGTTGATTCCGCGACGATTGCCGAGGGCACTCGAAACCGCTTCGCCCAGGGCGATCCCGATGTCTTCGACCGTGTGATGCTGATCGACGTCGAGATCGCCATCTGCCTCGAGCTTCAGATCGAAGGCGCCGTGGCGTGCGAATAGCTCGAGCATGTGATCGAGAAACCTGATCCCAGAGTGAACGTCGTAGCGACCCTTGCCGTCGAGTGAAAGGCGAAGCGCAATCTGTGTCTCAGTTGTCGTCCGTTTGATGGTCGCTCGCCTCATACGACCGCCTCGAGCGCGGCGAGAAATTGGCGCGTGTGTTCGACCACTCCGGCAGTGACACGCAGGCAGTTCTCGCAGCCAGGATCACTGGAACGGTCTCGCACGTGGACACCTCTCGCTGCCAGAGCTGACGCGATCGCGGAGCTGCCTCCGTCAAATCTCGCCAGAACAAAGTTCGCATCGCTCCGCCAATAGCGGACGCCGAGTCGGCCGAGGCCCGCGTAGAGCAACTCTCTCGATTGCGCGACCTGGCTGACATACCAGTCGTAATACGCGCGATCGCGGAACGCCGGAGGAAGCGCCGCCGCCGCGCACACATTGAGACTGTACGGAGGAGCCACGCGACGCAGCGACCTAAGCGTGTGCGGATCTCCAATCACCGCGCCGGCGCGAATTCCTGCGAGGCCATAGGCTTTCGCGAAAGTGCGCCCGACGATGACCTTCGGATGCTGTTGTAACAACGAATCGCCGATCAACGTGCTGCCGCCGAAGTCCACATAGGCCTCGTCGACAAACACGATGGCGTGACCGGCGGCCGAAGCGATTCGCGCGATGGCTTCCCGCGAAATGCTTTGCCCGGTTGGGTTGTTGGGATTGGTCAGCCAGACGATTCGCGTCCGTTCCGTCATGGCACCGAGCACGCGCTCGAGCGGAAACTCGAATTCGTTTCCGAGCGGAACCTGAATTACTCGTCCGCCGAGAGCATCCGTGCAGGCCGCATACATGTCGAACGCTGGAACGACGACGATACCTTCCGCATGTCCACCCGTGGCACGCAGCGCGACCATTGAGGCGACGAGGATTCCTTCATCGAGACCATTGGTCAGGAGTACTGAGTCGCTGCGGACGTTCAATCGAGCAGCAGCGGCATCGATGGCCGCCTCGTAGTCGGGATACTCGGCGATCTGCTCGCGTGTGAGTGCCCGAATCGCATCGATCACCGACGGTGAACATCCGGCGGTGTTTTCATTCAGGTGAAGCCGCAGTCCGCTCGCGGGAGTCGCGACGCGCTCGTACTCGTAACTCATCGTCTTGCTCCCCGGCCGCTGTTTGGCGACGCCTCAGCGTCGAGCCGAATCGCAACTGATGCCGCGTGCGCGGCAAGCCCTTCCGCGTCTGCGAGGGTGATCACTGCCGGACCGATGTTCCGAAGCCCTCGTGCCGTGACGTGCTGGACGGTTGCCACGCGGACGAAATCGCTGGCACTGAGTCCACCGCGGGCGCGTGCCGCTCCGTTGGTCGGCAGGACGTGATTCGAGCCGGTTGCGTAATCGCCTGACGCTTGCGCACTGTGTTCGCCGACAAAGATCGTTCCGGCACGTGTGATCCGCGCCGCCACCTGGTCGGTGTCGCACACGACGTGTTCGGGAGCCATGCGATTGCAGAGATCGATTGCCTCGGCGAGCGTCCGGGTCACAATCACGCCACCGTTGATGCGCATCGCAGTCGCCGCCGGCCCTTCTGACGGCATGCGCACGGCCAGGTGCCGTGCGACGGCCTCGGCCAGGCGTCGTGAAGGCGTCAGCAGGATCGCCCGCGCATCCGGGTCGTGTTCCGCCTGCGCGATCAGATCGGCGGCGATCCACGCCGGCCGGCCAGCTGACGACACCACCACGATCTCGCTCGGCCCGGCATGGAAGTCAATCGCGCAGTCGGCCGAGACGAGCGACTTTGCCGCCGCCACATACGCATTACCTGGTCCGACGATCTTGTCGACGGCAGGAATCGTCCCGGTGCCGTAAGCGAGCGCTGCAATCGCATGTGCCCCTCCCAGGCGGAACAGGCGCGAGACTCCGGCAACACGAGCGGCGAACATGATCGTGGCGTCGGGACGAGGGCAGACCGCGATGATTTCTTTCACCCCCGCCACACGCGCAGGCGTGGCCGTCATGAGAAGTGAGGACGGCAACGGATATCGGCCGCCCGGAACATAGCAACCCACCCGATCCAATGGCAGCACGCGCTGGGAAATGCGGATGCCGTCCGTCGGTCGAACCGACCAGGGCTGCGGTAACTGACGACTCGCCACGCGGCGAATATTGGTGGCGGCGAGGGAAATCGCTCGCCGTACAGTTCGTGGCAATTGCCGCTCCGCAGCCAGTATTTCGGCGCCGCTCACTTCCAGCGGCTGCGTCAACCGGTCAAAGCGTCGCGCGTAGTCCATCGCGGCCCGGTCGCCTCGGTTTTGCACGTCCGCGACAATCCGTGCAACCCGACGCATGAGCGTGGTGTTCCCGCGTGTCCGGCGTTCCAGGAGACGGCCTACCTGGCGCTGGTCGGCAGAATCGATGATGCGTACCTGAAAGGCCATCACATCACAATCTTGTTGAGCGGATACTCGACGATGCCCTGCGCGCGCGCCGCTTTGAGCCGCGGGATCAGATCACGAACCGTGCGTTCTTCGATGATCGTGTTGATCGCGACCCACTCGTTGTCGCTGAGTGGGGAGATGGTCGGCCGCTGCAGCGCCGGCAGCAGCGCGAGCACCGCATCCAGATCGGCACGCCGTGCATTCAGCATGATGCCGACGCGCCCCTGTGCCTCGATCGCCGCCTTCAACAGCAGCGCGATGTTCTCGAGCTTGGTGCGCTTCCACGGATCCGAAAGGGCGGCAGGATTGCCAATGAGTTGGGTGTTGGATTCCAGAACCGTATCGATGATGCGGAGTCGATTCGCACGCAGCGACGATCCCGTCTCCGTCACTTCCACGATGGCGTCAGCGAGGCGCGGCGCCTTTACTTCCGTCGCGCCCCACGAGAACTCGACGTTCACCGTGATCCCCTGACGCGCGAAATACGCCTGCGTCGCCCGCACCAGTTCCGTCGCAATCGTCGCGCCCTCGAGATCGCGCGCGCGTTGGTACCGCGACTCCTCCGGCACGGCGAGAACCCAGCGAACCTTTCCAAAACTCTGCTTGGCGTATATGAGATCTGCGAGTGGCGTCACGGCGCCGGTGCCGCCGTTGGCTGCAGCGTGTTCGGTGATCCAGTCCTGCCCGGTCAGGCCGGCGTCGAGCACGCCGTCGGCAACATACCGCGCCATCTCCTGCGCGCGGATCAGCATGCAATCGATTTCGGGATCGTCGATCGCGGGAAAGTACGATCGCGCGCTCGCGTAAATATTGAAGCCTGCTCGCGCGAAGAGCTGAATCGTCGCGTCCTGTAACGAGCCCTTGGGGATGCCGAGCTTTAATGTGGCCATGCGTATCCTGACGGCAGCCCTACAGGGCTGCGCTACGAGATGGAAGCTCCCTGAAAAAACAGGTCCGTTCACCCGTGTGACAGACGTTGCCATCGCCAAGCCTCGTGACCAGGAGCAGCAGCGTATCGTCATCACAGTCGACGAGGATCCGATCGACCTTCAGGCGGTTACCCGACGTTTCCCCCTTCGTCCACAGCTTGTTGCGTGTCCGGCTGAAGAACGTCGCAAAGCCGCTCTCGACGGTCCGATCGAGTGCTGCCTGGTTCATGAAGCCGACCATCAGCACTTCCTGTGTCGAGGCGTCCTGAATGACCGCCGGAACCAGTCCGCTCAACTTTGAGAAATCCATGACTATCCAGATGAAAAAAGCCCCGCTGAATGTCTCCAGCGGGGCTTGGTTGGCTGCGATGCGTGTGTCGAATGTCGTCAGTGCGTATGCAGTCCGGCCGGCCCGCTGGAGCAGGAATGATGATGGTGCCGGTGGACGTGCTGCGCGCGGAACATTGCCCTACAGCCTATCGTTCTGTTGTCGGCGCTGTCAAATTGGAGGGTGTCGATGCCTTCGAGTTCGCGACGCGTCGATCGTTGACGCCGTAAGGTGTTCCATCCGGCGCAATCCAGATCGATTCCGCATCTCCTTGCCGGTTGCCCGCTCGAATCGTGTGTCCCATCGCCGTTAGCGCGCCAAAGACGCCCTCGGGTGGAGCACCATCGCTTTCGATCGACGCCCGGTCTGGAAGCCACTGATGATGCAGTCGTGGGAGGTCGACGGCCTCGCGACCAGTCAACCCGTACTCGACGACGCCGAACACAATCGTGAAGACCGTGTTGATGATCGTGCGCCCCCCCGGAGATCCAGTGACCAGCACAAGTTTCCCGTTCCTTGTCACCATCGTCGGCGTCATGGAGCTCAACATCCGCTTGCCCGGATCGATCAGGTTGGCCGAAGTGCCGATATCGCCGCTCGTGTTGGTCTCACCGGGCTTCTTGTTGAAGTCGCCCATCTCGTTATTCAGAATGAAGCCAGCTCCGTTCACCACGACATGGGAGCCGAATCCACCTTCCAGTGTGTATGTGCTCGCGACCGCCATTCCGTCGCGATCGAGCACGGAGAAGTGAGTGGTCTCGTCAGCTTCGTCGGTTGACACCGTCGACACGATGTCGCGCCCGAGTTCAACACTGCTCGACGCCTTTCCTGGATCGATAGTCGCCGAGACCATGCGCGCGTGACGCTTCGACGTCAACTCGCCTATCGGGACCTTGACGAAGTCCGGATCGCCGAGACCCCGCGCGCGATCGAGATACGCTCGACGCATTGCTTCGATTTGGAGATGCAGCGATGGCGGCGTCAGCAGCCCCTTTGATTTCAGATCGTACCGTTCGAGGATATTGAGCATCTCGATGAGCGCGACGCCTCCCGAGCTCGGCGGCGGCATCGAAACGATGTCGTAATCCCGATACTTGCCTTTCACGGGCGTTCGGATCTTTGCCTGATAGGCTGCGAGATCCTGCCTGGTGATCAAGCCGCCGTGCGCTTTCATGTCGTCGGCGATGCGATCGGCAATCCAGCCCTTGTAGAACACGTCGGCGCCGTCGCTGGCGATCGCGCGAAGAGCCTTTCCGAGATCTCCAAGCACGAGGCGGTCGCCTTCGGCCCACTCGCCGCCGCCAGCTTTCCCGTACGTGGCCACCGATGCCGGGAAGGGCCTCATGTCTCCGACGAGCTGTGTATTCAGATCGCGGGCGAGTCCGGCCGGCAGCACGAACCCGTTCTCCGCAAGCAGAACAGCCGGCATGACGACGTCTTTCCACGGCAGTTTGCCGAATCGCTTGTGCGCGAGCTCCAGGCCACGAACGGTGCCGGGCACCCCGGGCGCGAGATATCCCGTGTCGGTCAGTTCCCTCACAATCTGGCCGTCGCTACCGAGATACATCTCACGTGTGGATCGGAACGGTGCGCGTTCGCGATAGTCGAATGCCGTGACGCGTCCTTTCGGCGTGCGCACGATCATGAACCCCCCGCCGCCGATATTGCCGGCGCTCGGGTGAGTCACGGCCAGTGCGAATGCGGTGGCGACGGCAGCATCGACGGCATTACCACCGCGGGCGAGCACAGACGCTCCAGCATCGCAAGCGGTAGCCGACGTGCAGACGACAACGCCATCCCTGGCCTCGACGCCAGGATCGTCGATTCGAGGGGCAGCGGAAACCGTCGGGAAGAAGAGTGCGGCACCGGTGATCAACGGAAGGATCCGCATCCCGAACCTCAGCAATGTTGCTCCATCGATGAAGCTTACAATGACCGCGCGCGGCACGGGAATTGAAGCTCGCCGCGACATCGCGCGGGCACAGCCCGAAACACGGACAGCGGCGGCCGAATCGCTGCACGGCGTATTGCCTTTTAGTCGGAGCGCAGCATGCAGATCTGGCCCGGGAAGCCGTATCCACTGGGCGCAACCTACGATGGAACCGGGACGAACTTTTCGCTGTTTTCAGAAGTCGCCGAACGTGTCGAACTCTGTCTCTTCGACGATCACGACCGAGAGACCCGGATAGACCTGCCCGAGAGCACGGCGCTCTGCTGGCACGGGTATCTTCCAAACATTCGTCCTGGCCAGCGATATGGATTTCGAATCCACGGTCCATGGGCGCCGGAGAACGGACAATGGTGCAATCCGGCGAAGGTGCTGCTCGATCCCTATGCGAAAGCCATCGACGGCTTGTGGGACTGGAGCGAAGCCGTTTTTCCTTACCACTTCGCCGATCCCGAGAATTCGAAGAACGAGCTCGATAGCGCGCCGTTTGTTCCCAAGAGCGTCGTCATCAATCCATTCTTCGACTGGGGGAACGACCGCCAGCCGAACACGCCGTGGCATCGCACGGTCCTCTACGAGACACACGTCAAAGGGTTCAGCCGTACGAATTCCGCCGTTCCTGAGGAGTTGCGCGGCACCTATGCGGGTCTCGCGCACCCGGCATCGGTTGAGTATTTGAAGAGTCTCGGAATTACCGCGATTGAACTTCTGCCGGTGCACCAGTTCGTGCAGGACTCCACGCTCGTCGAGCGCGGACTGCGCAACTACTGGGGCTACAACTCGATTGGATATCTCGCGCCGCACAACGAGTATTCCGCCGGCGGCCAGTGCGGCGAGCAGGTCCTGGAATTCAAACACCTGGTCAAGACCCTCCACGTCGCTGGCATCGAAGTCATTCTCGATGTCGTCTACAACCACACGGCCGAAGGCAATCATCTCGGCCCGATGCTGTCGTTCAAGGGCATCGACAACGCGGCGTATTACCGGCTCGTGGCCGACAACCGTCGCTACTACATGGACTACACCGGTACCGGCAACACGCTCAACATGCGGCACCCGCACGTGCTGCAGTTGATCATGGACAGCCTGCGCTACTGGGTCATCGACATGCACGTCGATGGTTTTCGTTTTGATCTCGCGGCGACGCTCGCGCGCGAGCTCCACGACGTCGATCGCCTGTCGTCGTTCTTCGACCTGATTCAACAGGATCCGGTCGTCAGTCAAGTGAAGCTGATTGCCGAACCCTGGGACATCGGTGAGGGTGGCTATCAGGTCGGAAATTTTCCGCCGCTCTGGTCGGAATGGAATGGAAAGTACCGCGACACCGTCCGTGATTTCTGGCGTGGAACGGATCAAACGCTTGCCGAATTCGGCTGGCGGTTCACCGGCAGTTCCGATTTGTATCAGGGCACCGGGCGGCGCCCTTACGCCAGCATCAACTTCATCACCGCGCATGACGGGTTCACGCTGCGCGATCTCGTGTCATACAACGACAAGCACAATGAGTCGAACGGCGAAGAGAATCGCGACGGCGAGAGCCATAACCGGTCGTGGAACTGCGGAGCAGAAGGTCCGACCGACAATCCGGAAGTGCTGGCGTTGCGCCGGCGGCAGACGCGCAATTTTCTGACAACGCTGCTCCTGTCGCAGGGAGTGCCCATGCTGCTCGGTGGCGATGAGGTTGGCCGGACGCAGCAGGGAAACAACAACGCGTACTGCCAGGACAATGAGATTTCCTGGTACGACTGGGAAGACGTCGACAAGGATCTTCTACAGTTCGCGCGACGGCTGATTGCCTTCCGCAACCGCCATCCTGTTTTCTGGCGGCGCCGCTGGTTTCAGGGCCGGATGATTCACGGGACGAAGGTCAGCGACATCGGGTGGTTCACGCCGGGCGGGTCGCAGATGTCCGACGAAGACTGGCGCGCCGGATTTGCGAAATCGCTCGGCGTCTTCGTAAATGGCCGCGCGATTCCGACCAACGAGCGCGCCGAACCCGTGGTCGACGATAACTTTTACCTGATGTTTAATGCACACCACGAGCCGCTCGAATTCACGTTGGCAGACTCGAAGTGGGCGGAGCGATGGACGATGATCCTGAACACGGCCGAGGAGAAGGATCTCCTGTCCGAGCAGGAAACGTCGGGGCCAGAGTTCGGCGCGGGCGACAAGATTCAGGTGCAGCCCTGGTCCCTCGTTGTGCTCCGAACTGTGTTACCGAGCTAGCCCGCGAATTGCACTTTTCTTCTCTGTAATGCGCGAATTTGCGCGATACTACTGCGCTGACGCCTTCGAGCGTCTTCAAGAGGAGAGTAGATGGCCAAGACAGCGAAAAAGAAAACCGCGACCGCGAAGAAGAGCACCCGGAAGCCAAACGCCGCATTCATGAAGCCGGTAACACCCAGCCCCGCGTTGGCCGAGGTTATTGGCTCGAAGGCAGTGCCGCGGACCGAGGTCACCAAGAAGCTGTGGGCCTACATCAAGAAGAACGGGCTGCAGGACAGCAAGAACAAGCGGATGATCAAGGCCGACGCCGCATTGAAGCCGGTCTTCGGTGGCAAGACCCAGGTCAACATGTTCGAGATGACCAAGCTCGTAGGCAAGCACTTGAAGTAGGCGGAAGCCACACGATCCTTACTCCGAGGGGCTTCGCCCCTCGGACTCCCCGGCACGCTCTCTCGCAAGCCGCTTCGCCGGCTCGCTTCCGCCTCCGCGCGAAGCGCCACGGCGAGACCTCGCCGGAGCCATGGCGAAGGCGGGCCGATCGCGTGGCTCGCTTCGCTGCACTCGCTGGCGTCTTCCTTGAGCGCCAAAACCGAACGCGCAGTTTGAGGATGATAGACTCCGCGTCGCGGCTTTCGACGGGAGGAGTGCATGCGGATTCCTCGATTGGTGCTGTTTACTTTCTGCGGGCTGATCGCAATCCTTCCCGCCCATGTTCGGACCGCCGCTTCCGATGTTCCTTCATATCAGCAGTTCCTCAGCGCCGCGTCGCCACTCGAGATTGTTTCAGCGCATAAGGTCGATCGCCTCGCCTGGACTGCCTTCGAAGAAGGGCGGCGGAACGTCTACACCGCCGTAGCCCCGGCGTTCACACCCGTGCGCCTGACCCACTTCATGAAGGACGACGGTGTCGATGTATCCGGCGTTCGCATATCCGACGATGGATCCACAGTTGTGTTCGTGCGCGGGAGCGCGCCGAACCGGGACGGGTGGGTCGCGAATCCGAGCGCGAACCCCGACGGTCCGGAAAGAGCTGTGTGGGCCGCACGAACGGCCGGCGGGCCCGCCTTTCGCGTGGCCGAAGCGTCGAGTCCCGAAGTTGCCCCTGACGGCAGTTCCATTCTTTTTGTGAAGGACGGGCAGATTTATCGCGCGAAAGTCACGGCGGTGAAACCCGCGTCGCAACCGGGTCGCGGCGAACGGCCGTACATCCGGGAATGGGGAACGCAAAGCGCGCCCCAGTGGTCGCCGATGGAAGGAACGTCGCGTTCGTCAGCACGCGCACCGATCACAGCTTCGTGGCGGTATACGACACGACGACCCGCGCCGTGAAATACATGGCGCCAAGCGTAGACTTCGACACTAGTCCGATGTGGACCGACGACGGGAAGAGTGTCATCTTCATTCGTCGTCCTGGCCTCTCATTCGCGCAGCAGGCGCAGCAGGGCACAGGCGGGCTCGGATTACCGAATGGACCGGCTTTCCAGGCGAGTCAGGGTGCCAGGGGTGGCAGGGATGCTCAGAGTGCCACGAGTGCTGAGAGTGCCAGGGGCACTGCGAGTGCCGAGGGTGCCGAGCGTGCTCGAGGTGCCGAGCCGCGGATTGCCGATGTGCCCGGGTTGCAACGCGCGACGTTCAGAGGCGGCTACACCATTTCAATCATGAAGGCGGATGTCGCAACCGGTGAAGCGCGAGAGGTGTGGCACAACCAGCCGAACGATCGCATTGCGAACAACCTCACGAACGTCCGTCTTGCCGGCGACTATCTGGTGTTTGCGAATCTTGCCGGTGGTGGAAGAGGCGGGCGCGGCGCACGAGGTACCGTGCCCGCTGCGCAGCCTCCTGCATCGGATGGTCCCGTTGACGAGTGGGATCGGTACTATTCGCTGAACATCACCAGCGACACAGCACGCCCGGTGCTGCTGACGACGACCAACGGTCTGATTGAGGATCAGACGTCAGTTGCACTCTCGGCGGACAGGAAGACTCTTTACTACTGCACCAATGCGTCGGATATCGAGCGACGACACATCTGGGCAGTCCCGGTTGCCGGCGGCACGCCTCATCAACTCACCACCGGGCATGGAATTGAAACATGGCCGACGCCGCTTGCCTCTGGAAAGGTCCTGGCGACGCTGAGCGCCGATTGGAACATGCCGCAGTCGCTTGGACTGTGGTCGCTGAAATCCCCCGTCCCTGAAACGCAACGCATCGTCTTTCCGACATCCAGGAAGGGCTTTCCCACCGACACGCATGTCGAGCCTCAGCTCGTGGTGACGAAGGCACCGGACGGACTCGAGATTCACAACCAGGTCTTTATTCCGAAGGATATGAAACCGGGAGATCGCCGGCCCGCAATCGTGTTCGTACACGGTGGTCCCGTGCGCCAGATGCTCCTCGGCTATCACTACATGCAGTTCTATCACTGGGCGTACGGCATCAACCAATGGCTTGCCAGTCAGGGCTATGTCGTGATGTCGGTCAATTATCGGAGTGGGATCGGCTATGGCCGTTCGTTCAGAACCGCGCCAAACACTGGCGGCAGCGGCAACGCCGAGTACCAGGACGTGCTGGCCGCCGGTAAATATCTGCAGACCCGATCGGACGTCGATCCTGCTCGCATCGGCATCTGGGGGCTGTCCTACGGCGGCGTCCTGACATCGCAGGCGCTCGCGCGCAACTCCGACATCTTCAAGGCCGGCGTCGATCTCGCGGGCGTGCATCTGTGGGGGAGCTCGCTTGATCCAGACGCTGTGTCGTTCAAGTCGTCAACGATCGGCGCAATGGACGGCTGGAAATCTCCGGTGCTGCTCGTTCACGGCGACGATGATCGGAACGTGGCGTTTCAGCAGACGACCGGTCTCGTGCAGCTCCTGCGACAGCGCGACGTCTATTTCGAACTGATCGTGTTTCCCGACGACACGCACGAGTCGATGCTGCACAGCCGGTGGATGTATACGTTGGGGCGCATGGAGACGTTCTTCAGGAAATTCCTCGGGCCGGATCGGAAGATGACGACGCAGTAGCCGGCGTCACGTTGTCAGCACTACCTTGCCGATATTGGCCCGGCGCTGAATGAACCGGTGCGCATCGGCGGCGCGTTCGAGTGGAAATGTTCGCGCCACGACCGGCGTGAGCCGGCCGGCGGAGAGCTCGCTGATCAGCATGTCCATCAACGGCGCGAGCTGACGACGTTCATCCCACAGGTGTCCGATGTGAAGGCCGAATACGCCCCGGTTGCGATTGATCATCGACATCGGGTTGAAGCGGGGCGTCGACATCCACGCCTGAAACGCGCGCCAGGCACTGCGGCGTTCTCCGGGCGCAGCCGCCGACAGGCCGAAAATGATCAATCGTCCCAGCGGCGCGAGCATCCGGTAGCTCTCGGTGAAACTGCGTCCACCGATCGGATCGAGAATCACGTCGACGCCACGGCCGTGCGTCACCTTCTTTACTTCATCGGCGACGTTTGCATGGCGGTAATCAATCGCGTGATCAACGCCGAAGCTGCGCAGCGCATCGTGTTTGAACGCTGAAGCGGTGCCGATCACCGTCGCGCGGCGCAGTCGCGCCAGCTGCGTGGCAGCAATACCAACACCGCCGCCGGCGTTGTGCACGAGGACCGTTTCACCCGGAGCGAGGGCGGCCATGCGATAGAGCGCCAGCGACGCGGTCAAATAATTCACCGGCACTGCCGCAGCCTCGGAATCACTCAGCTCATCGGGAAAATGAAATGCCTGAGAAACCGGTACGACAACGGTGTCGGCGTAGCCGCCGAATCGTGTGAGCGCAATCACCCGATCGCCGGGCGCAAATCCGACGACATCGCGACCGACTTCGTCTACGTTGCCGGCGACTTCGTAGCCGACTACCATCGGGGGCTTTGGCGCGTCCGGATAGAGACCAAGCCGGGCGAGGATATCGGCGAAGTTGATGCCGGCGGCGCGGATGCGAATACGGATGTCGCCGCTTCCCGGTGACGGATCCGGAAGCTCGCGCATTTCCAGCACGTCTGGTGCGCCGAACCGCGGAATCACGACCTGCCGCATGGCAGGCCGGAGACTACCACATTCAGATCATGCGCGGGCGAGCATGGAGAGCAGAGCTTTCTGGACGTGCAGCCGATTCTCCGCCTGATCGAAGATCACCGATGCCGTCGAATCGATGACATCGGCGGTGACTTCCTGGCCGCGATGCGCCGGCAGGCAATGCATGAAGAGCGCGTCCGGCCGCGCGTGAGACATGAGCCGCGCGTTCACCTGATACGGTGCAAAGATCCGATGCCGCGTTTCGGTCTCGCGCTCCTGCCCCATCGATGTCCAGACGTCGGTGTAGACCGCGTCGGCGCCCGTGACCGCGGTTACCGGATCGGTGAACTGGTCGACGGTTGCTCCGCCTCGAGCGATGCGCGCGACCTGGTCAAGCACGTGATCCGGCAGTTCGTAGCCGCGAGGCGATGCGATGCGCACGTGGGCCCCCAGCATCACGGCCGCATGCGCGAGTGATGTCGCGACATTGTTGCCGTCTCCGACGAACGCGATTGTCCGTCCGCGCAAGCTTCCCCACACTTCATGGAGCGTGAGACAGTCGGCGAGCGCCTGACACGGATGCTCTTCGTTGGTGAGCGCGTTCAACACGCGCAATCGCGGCGCCGCGTCCGCGAATTCACGCAGACGATCCTGCGCATAGGTGCGAACGACTGCAGCGAATACCCAGCGTTCCAGATTCCTGGCGACATCGGCGATCGATTCGCGACCGCCGAGCGCGACGTCGTTGCCTGGCTCGATGATGTCGCCGCCGAGCTCGCGCACCGCGATCTGGAACGTCGATCGTGTGCGCAGTGAGGGCTTCTCAAAGAGGAGCGCGACATGCCGGCGTGCGAGCACCGGCTCGTCGGCCACGCCCGCGACACGCGCGGCTTTGTATTCCGACGCGCGCTCGAGGCAGGCCACGAGCGCCTCGTGATCGAAGTCGAGAATCGAGAGAAACCGTGCGGGAATCGCTGTAGCGCTCTCCATTGTTAAGGCCTTGTCCTCCTTCCTCACTGCGCGTGGGGAGTCCACCCCCACGCGCTCTCACTCGCGGGCGCCGCACCGCGGCGCTCCCCTCCAACCTTCGCGCCACCGTCGTTGCGAAGGTTGCCCGCCGTAGCCGACGGCGAAGGCGGGCCCGGCGCTCCGGTTGGCAAGCCGGCCGCTCGCTCGGGCCGCAGGCGCTGAGCCTTTCTCATTACGTTCTGTACTCAGCGTTTATCCGCACATACTCGGCGCTGAGATCGCACGTCCACACCTGCGACGAACCTGTTCCTCCGGTGCCCATGTCAACCGCGACGACGAGATCCTTACCCTTCAAGTACTCGGCGGCCTCCGCTGCGCGCTCGTCGTGCGGCGTTCCCGCGCTGAAAAGCTCGATCGGGCCAATTCGAACAACGGCGGAGTCGAGCACGAAGTTCGAACCCGATCGACCGGCGACGGCAACCAGGCGGCCCCAGTTCGGATCGCCGCCATGAATCGCTGTTTTAACGAGTGGCGAGTTCGCGATTGCCCGCGCCGCTTGTCGCGCCTCCGCGTCAGATGCGGCACCGGTCACGCGCACGGTCACGAGTTTGGTTGCGCCCTCGCCGCCGCGGACGATTCCGATGGCGAGTGATTCGCAGACGTTTCGCAAGCCTTCGACGAGTATCGGATAGTCCTCGTCCCCGAGTTTCACGCCGCTCGCGCCGTTGGCGAGCGCGAAGACGCAGTCGTTGGTGGAGCATTCACCATCGACCGTGATCGCATTGAACGTATCGTTGACGACGGCTTTGAGGGCCCGTTGCAACAGGGCCGGTTCGATTGCTGCGTCGGTTGTGACAAACGCAAGCATGGTGGCCATGTTCGGCTCGATCATCCCCGAGCCCTTGGCGATCCCACCGACCCGGAACATTCCCCCGGCGCTCGCCACTTCAGCGGCTGCACTCTTTGGAAACGGATCCGTCGTCATGATGGCGCGCGCGGCGTCCTCGCCTCCGCGCGGCGCGAGCGCCGCGGCGGCAGCCGCAATTCCGCGAGTCACTTTCTCCAGGTCGAGCTTGACGCCGATAACACCGGTGGAGGCAACGAGCACTTCAGGCACGCCGCAGCCGATCGTTGACGCGGTGCGTGCGGCCATCGCCTCGGCGTGACGCATACCCTCGGCGCCGGTGCACGCGTTGGCACAGCCGCTGTTGACGACGATTGCGCGAGCGCGTCCTGAGGAGACCGAAAGATTACGGCGCGAGACAGTGACAGGCGCAGCCTGCGCGCGATTGATGGTGAATACGCCGGCGGCCGATGCCGCCGTCTCTGAGACGATCAACGCGAGGTCGAGTCCAGACGCTTTGATCCCACAGGCCACGCCGGCCGCGCGGAACCCTTTCGGTGTCGTGACGCTGCCGGCGACGGAGACCGCCGAGACGCCGCTGATGATGCCGCTCATGCAGGCACCGCGTGTTCGTCTGCGTCAGCGAAGACCGGAACCGGATCGAGCTGAAGCCGCTCGATGGTCGGTCGCCGCGCAGCGACCGATCGTCCTGCGTAGATAACCGCTGCCGGCTGCTCTGGCCGAATCTTGACGCCGGCGCGGAGCGGAAGCGTGACCGCGTATTGCCCGCACCGCCGGAAGAGTGGACAAGCGGTGCAGTCGTGCGCGATCTTCTCCGGCACCCACATGTGGGGAACGATCGTGAATCCCATCTTCACGAAATGCGACGGCTGGTGAGTAAAGGCGCAGAGCGTCGCAAAGCCTTGCGCCGCTCCTGCGGACGCCAACTCCGTGACCAGTCGAGGGCCGATGTGGTTTCCGCGGGCGCGTTGCGCAACGACCAGCGACCGAACCTCCGCAACCGTCTTGCTCAACGGCGCAAGTTCGGCGCACGCGATCACGTCACCATCCCATTCCGCAACTATGAATCGCGCGGCATGCTCGACGACGTCGTCTATCGTCCGGGGCAGCAGGTGGCCCACTTCGAGATTGTCCGAAATCAGCGCATGGATCTCGGGTGCATCCGAGGCCGCCGCCTGTCTGAACGTCACCATGTTCATCGTTGTTGTCCCCCGAAGGCCGCCACGAACGCGGCATCCAGCAGTCCGATCGCTTCGTCGATCTCCTCACTCGTGATGATGTACGGCGGTAACAGCCGAACGACGGTGTCGGCCGTCCGGTTCACCAGCAGTCCCTGCTGAATCGCCGCATCAACGACCGGTGCCGCAGGACGATCCAGGTCCAGTCCCCACATCAATCCCTCGCCACGCACTTCGCGAATAATCGAATGACGGGATTGAAGACGCTTCAGCTGCGCCTCGAGGTGCTCACCAGCGCGAGCCACGTGCGCCATCAGACCGCCGGCTTCCAGCTCGTCGAGAAACACAAGCGCCGCGCGGCATGCCAGAAGGTTCCCACCATACGTGCTGCCGTGGTCGCCGAACGCGGCGGCCGCCGCTACCCGCTCGCTGAACAGCGCCGCGGCAATCGGAACGCCTGCTCCCAGTGACTTGCCGATCGCCATCAGGTCAGGCTGCAATCCGATTGTGGGGGAACAGAACGCGCGTCCAGTGCGGCCCAACCCGCACTGCACCTCGTCGGCGATGACGAGCGCCCCGGTCGCCCTGGCCGCCTCCATGATCGCGGTTCCCATCGCGCGACTGATCGGCCTGACGCCGCCCTCTCCTTGTATCGGCTCGACAATGACTGCAGCTGTATGTTCCGTCACCGCCGCCTTCAACGCCGCGACGTCGTCTGCCGCCACGAACGTCACGTCGGGAACGAGCGGCTGAAATGGGACCCGATAGTGGTCGTCCCAGGTCACCGAGACAGCGCCCATCGTCCGGCCGTGAAACGATCGATCGAACGCGACGAACCCGCTGCGAGGTTTCCCTTGAGCGAACCAGTAGCGGCGGGCAAACTTCAACGTCGCCTCGACTGCCTCTGCGCCGCTGTTGCAGAAGAACGCCCGCGGTAGTCCAGACAGACGCGCGAGGCGACTGGCCAGCTCACCCTGCAGCGGATGGAAGAAAAGGTTCGACGTGTGAACGAGTCGCTGCGCCTGATCCGCGACGGCTGCTGCCAGCTTTGGATGCGCGTGCCCAAGCGATGCGACACCGACACCCGAGATCAGATCGAGATAGCCGCGACCGTTCGTGTCAAAGAGCCGGCACCCGCGGCCGCGATCGAAGACCACGGATCCCCGGCGGTAGACCTGCAGCAGGTGTTCTTTCTCGATAGAAATGACGTCTGTGACGGGAGTCATTCTCATATTCCTCGTGATTAGGACGCGCGGCCGGTGGTCGACGCGGGGAGTCCGATCCGGGTGCCTTCGGCGTGGTCAAAATCGGAGACGCCACGGCCGCTTACGATGGCAACTTCGGTGACGCCGCCGTCGAGCGCGCGCCGGCACGCAGCGAGCTTGGCGATCATTCCCGAGTGTGCCGCACCGGTTGACGTCAGGCGATCGATGTCCTCGGGTGTGAGATAGCCGATCGTCTGACCGTCGGGCGCGAGCACGCCCTTTGTGGCACCGGCGACAATGAGACGGCGTGCCCCCAGCGCAGCCGCGAGATGTCCGGCCAGGGTATCCGCATTCACGTTGAGCAAATCGCCTGCGGCGCTGATACCGACGCTTGCGATCACCGGGATGTATCCCAGGGTGAGCAGATTGCGCAGCAGCGACACATCCGGGTTATCGGGGTGACCGACGAGGCCGAGATCCACACGCTCGCCTGAAACGGCAGCGATCGCGCCGGCGCGTGTCGCGCGCCCGATGAATCCATCCGCGCCGGTGAGCCCAATCGCTCGGCGCCCAACGGCGCTAACCGCGGCGACGAGCGCCGTGTTGTTCCGCCCGGCGAGCACACACACCACCGCGTCGAGTGCAGCCGCGTCGGTAATGCGGAGGCCATCGACGAAACGCGGCTCCTCACCGCGAGCGCGCAGCTCGGCGTCGATGGCGCGTCCACCGCCATGCACGATCACCAACGGACCGCGATCGGCGAGGGGAACGATAGCGCGGGCGACACTTTCAATCGCCGCTGCATCTTCCAGTAATTCGCCGCCGAGCTTGAGAATTGTCGTCATGACTTGTGCGCTGTCTGCTTTACTGACTGCGCGTGCCTTTTGCCTTTTCCCTTTCAGTTCAGCCCCGTGGCTTCATCAAAACCGAACACGACGTTGAAGTTCTGGATCGCTTGCCCGGCGGCCCCTTTCACGAGGTTGTCGATGCAGGCAACCATGACGAGCTGCTGTCCCTGAACGCGCCAGCCGATGTCGCAGAAATTCGTGTATGCGACGTGCTTGATTTCCGGCAGGTCAGCGCCCGTGAGCCTGACGAACGGAGAATCTGCATACGCGCGCGTGAGTGCGGCCGCGACCGTTGCTTCGTCCACACCGGATCGAAGACGTGCGTAGATGGTCTCGAAGATGCCGCGATCGAGTGGAACCAGGTGCGGCACGAACGTCACCGCCGTTCCGAGCTCTTGTTCAATTTCGGCCGCATGACGATGGGCGAATACTCCGTACGCCGAAATGCTGCCGTGACATTCGGAGAAATGTGTGCGCTCGGTCGGCGTCTTACCGGCACCCGACACGCCGGACTTTGCGTCGATCACGATGCCGGGCTCGATGAGCGACGCAGCGACAAGCGGCTGAAGGGCGAGAACCGCGGCCGTCGGATAGCAGCCCGGACAGGCAACGAGCTTCGCGCTCGCGAGCTCGAGGCGTCGTCGCTCGGTCAGCCCGTAGACGACCGGTAATGGTGTGTCGCCGGTGTGTGGATACCACCGCTGACGGAGTGCTGGATCGCGGAGGCGGAATGCCCCTGACAGATCGAAGACGCGCGCCCCGCGATCGGCGAGAACCGGAGCAATCTCGGCCGCCAGCGTGTCGGGCAGCGCCAGAAACACGGCGTCGGTGTCGCTGCCGAGTCGGTCGATATCGAGCGGTTCGACCGGCGCGTCCCAGATTCGAGCTAATGCCGGCAACCGCTTCGCCTCGGACGCGCTGGAAGCCATCGCAAACTTCAGATCCGCATGAGGATGACGCGCGAGACGACGCAGGAGCTCCAGCCCCGCGTACCCCGTTGCGCCTGCGACCCCCACACGAACCGAGGAATAGTTATTCATCAGAACGTTTAGTTATACAACACCATCCATTCCGAATCAATACTCTTTACACCTCAACACTATGAAGGACTTGCGGTGGCTTGCATATGCTGTATAATTACCCGTTGGGCAGTGCATAATTATGAAGACCTACCGGCAGTCCGCCATCCTTGAGCTAGTTGATGGGGAAGCCATTACGAGCCAGGAGCAGCTGCGGGAACGTCTGCGCGGACGCGGCATCGAGGCGACACAGGCCACGTTATCGCGGGATATTCGCGACCTTGGGCTTATCAAGCGCGCCGCCGATGGTGCCTACCGGCGTGCCAGCGCGGACGGGCGGCCCCGCGTCGATCCTGAGGTCGAGTGCCGCACTGCAGTCGACGACTACCTGCGTCGGCACGACGTCGTCGACCAGCTTGTGGTCTTGAAGACCGATACCGGTCAGGCGCAGCCGCTGGCGGTCGCCATCGATCGCGCCGGCCTGCCCGAGATCGTCGGTACGATCGCCGGCGATGACACGATCCTCGTCATCTGCCGCAGTGCTCCCGATGCCGCGGGGCTGTCAAAGCGTCTGCAGAATTGGCGAACGTCGTAACGCAAGGCCACCTTTTACGAGGGCGGTAAATGAAACGAATCGTGTTGGCATATTCCGGCGGGCTCGATACCTCGGTGGCGATCCCGTGGCTTGCCGAGAAGTACGGCGCCGAGATTATCGCCGTGACGCTCGACATCGGCCAAGGTGAAGAGCTGACCAATGTCCGCGAGCGCGCCCTGGCGCTTGGTGCGGTTCGAGCGCACGTCATCGATGCCCGCGAAGAATTCGCGCGCGATTACGTCATGCGCGCGCTGCAGGCACGGGCCATCTACGAGGACGGTTATCCACTCGCGTCAGCGCTGGCGCGCCCGCTCATCGCGAAACACCTGGTGGCCATCGCGCGAATGGAGGGAGCGGACGCCGTCGCCCACGGCTGCACGGGCAAAGACAACGATCAGGTTGGACTGGATATCTCGGTCCGCGCACTGGATGCGTCCCTGGGCTTGATTGCGCCTGCGCGCGAGTGGGACATGAGCCGCTCCGACGAAATCGAATACGCGCGCGTTCGCAACATCCCCGTGCCTGTCACGATCGCGAGCCCATACAGCGTCGATTCCAATCTGTGGGGGCGATCGGTCGAATGCGGTGTCCTCGAGGACGCGTGGAAGGAACCGCCGGAGGACATCTATACGTTGACGCGCGGACCGCAACAGTGTCCCGACGAGCCAGCGTACATTGAAATCGATTTCGATCGCGGCGTACCGATTCGAGCCAACGGCATCGACATGGCGCTGGTCGAGCTGATCGAGTCGCTCGAAACGATCGCCGGTGCCCACGGGGTCGGACGCATCGACATGATGGAGAATCGATTAATGGGCATCAAGTCGCGGGAGATCTATGAAGCTCCTGCTGCGTGCGTGCTGCACACGGCGCATCGTGAGCTCGAGAAGCTGGTCATCACCCGCGATCTCGAACGAATCAAGCAGGACATGGGACGCGTATACGCCGATGCTGTCTACAACGGTCTCTGGTTCTCGCCGACACGGGAAGCCATTGACGCGTTCGTCGCAGCGATTCAACCGCGCGTCACCGGCAGTGTGCGCTTGAAACTCTTCAAGGGCGATTGCCGGGTCGTCGGCCGCCGTTCGGACTACGCGCTATACGATCGGGACCTGGCGACCTATCACGCCGGAGACCGATTCGAGCACTCTGCCGCAGAGGGTTTCATCAAGATCTGGGGCCTTCCCACTGAGACCGCGGCTCGCAAGCACTCGACGCGGCCGACCCCCGTGGAACGCTGAGATGGCGCATCTCTGGTCGGGCCGTTTTGCCGGCGATCCAGATGCCGCGTTGTTTGAATTCGGCGCGTCGTTCTCGTTCGATCGTCGACTCTTTGAAGACGATGTGAAGGGAAGCATCGCCTGGGCGCAGGCGCTGCAGGACGCAGGCGTGTTGTCGCCGGGCGACGCAACGAAGATCAAACACGCCCTCGAGGACATCGCCGTGACTGGGGCAGCGAATCCGGCCTTCTTCAGCTCCGACGGGGCCAAGCACGACGAAGACGTCCACTCGTTCGTCGAGCGTGAGCTGGTCACCCGTGTCGGCGACGCTGGCCGGCGCCTTCACACGGGCCGTTCACGCAATGAGCAGGTTTCGCTCGACCTGCGGCTCTATTTGAAGCGGCAGATTCCAAACATCCAACGGACGGTCGCCGAACTCGTCCGTGTTCTTGCTCGGCAAGCGGATGCGAGCGGAAGTGCGCTGATGCCGTCGTACACGCATTTGCGCCGCGCGCAGCCGGTGATGGTGGCGCACTTCTTTCTCGCGCACGCGGCAGCGTTTCGCCGTGACCACGGACGTTTCGACGTCGTGCTCAGAGAAGTTGACGAACTGCCGCTCGGATCCGGAGCGATCGCGGGCACGAGTTACGGCGTCGACGTCGCAACCCTCGCGACCCGTCTCGGTTTCAGCCGCGTTGTTGCGAACAGTATAGATGCCACCGGCGATCGTGATTTTGTCGCGAGCTTCCTCCACGCCTGCGCGCTGATGATGGTTCATTTGAGCCGTCTCGCCGAGGACGTGATTCTGTTCACGTCCGAAGAGTTTGCGTTTTTTGATCTCGACGATCGCGCGGCGACCGGCAGCAGCCTGATGCCGCAAAAGAAGAATCCCGATCCGTTGGAACTCGTGCGCGGGAAGACGGGACGCGTGATCGGCCGTCTCGCGGGATGGCTCGCGACGATGAAGGGGTTACCGATTGGCTACAGCAAGGATCTGCAGGAGGACAAGGAAGCCCTGTTCGAAGCGGAAGATACGGTAGTCGCATCGCTCACCGCGGCGGCAGCCGTCGTCGATGGGCTCTCAATCAATGCGGCAGTGGCTGAGACCGCCGCATCGGGACTGCTGCTGGCAACCGATGTGGCGGACTACCTCGTTGCCAAGGGCGTTCCGTTCCGGGATGCACATGAAATCGTCGGCGCGCTCGTGCGACGGCTCGTCTCCGAACGTCGCGCGTTCACCGATTTGACGATTGAGGAGTGGCAGGAGCACTCGCCACTGTTTCAGCCGGATGTGCGGCAGGCGATCACCCCGGCGGCATCGATCGGGAGGAAGCGGACGCCGCAGTCCACGCATCCCGACGCCGTCGCTGCAGCTCTGAAAGAGCTGCAGCAATGGCTGTCGGTTTCTGCGATTAAAACTTGAACGTGACGCCGACGCTTCCGCGCCAGAAATTGAAACTGCCGAGCGACAGGTCGACACCGTTTGAATCGTTGTTGCTCAGCGAGCGGAAGTAGCGAAGATCGCCTCTGACTCCGACGTTGCCGCCCAGGAACATAACTCCGCCGCCAACGTCCATGCCGAGATCGTTGGTCGTGGCTTTCGTGACGAACTGGGACGCGCTGTCGACTCGCGACGAGATCACGCCGAGCCCGCCTGAGGCATAGGGCCGCACGCCACCGAGTGGCGCGCCGACGATAACGTTGCCCATCGCTGTTGTGACGTTCCCATCACCAATCAGATCGAAACCGGGATTGCTCGTCTCCACGCCGAAGAAATTCGGCGAGTAGCCGAAGTCGAATTCGAATCCAACGACGCCGGCACCCATCCATGCCAGCGATGCGCCGTAGTTGAGCTTCTGCTCGAACTCATTGGAGAAAGTGCTACCGCTGACATCGGCGATGTCGGCGTTTCCGCCGAATGTGCTGCCGAGAAACGGCGTCAACAGCCAGTCAGCAGACGCTTTCGTCGGAGCCGCGGCTGATGCGGACAGCACCACCGCGGCGGCGATGATGACCTTTCGTAATGACATATCTCCCTCGTGGTATTGCGGATATGGTCCGCGTTCCCGGCGCATGGACGGACGAGTTTGTCCTGCACCGCTGCGTCTGGAGACGGTGCAAGCCGGGTGCCCGTGGATGAAAGGATCAGCCCGCGCGTTGAAGGCGACCCAGCTGTTCCTGCATCAGCTCCCACGCGCGACGCACGTGCGCTTCTGTGGTGCGGAGGTTGCCAATTGCAAGACGCAGCGTGTAGCGGCCGTTCAGGCGGGTGTGGGAAATGAAGACCTCGCCGCTCGAGTTCACTGCCTCGAGAATACGCTCGTTCAAGACATCCGCGTCGTCATCCGTGTTTGCGGTGCGCGCACGGAAGCAGACGACACTGAATGGAACCGGAGCGAGCCGCTCGAAATCTGCGCTCGCGTCGACCCATGATGCAAACAACCGGGCCAGACGCATGTGTTCGCCGAGACGGGCTCGCAGCCCGTCGGCACCGAAATGCCGCATGACCATCCACAGCTTGAGTGCACGGAACCTTCGTCCGAGTTGGATGCCGGTATCCATCAGGTTCCGCACCGGTGCGGGCTCGTTCGTTTTCAGATACTCGGGCGTCAACGCGAATGCGGCGCGAATCTGATCCATGTCGCGGCAGTACAGGACCGACAAATCAAATGGTGTGAACATCCATTTGTGAGGGTTCACGACAAGAGAATCTGCCGCCGACGCTGGCTCGAGGATCCATTCGTATCCGGGCACCATGGCGGCAACGCCGGCGTAGGCCGCGTCAACGTGCAGCCAGATCGACTCGAGCCGGCAGATCTCCACAATCTGCGGCACCGGATCAACGCTCGTGGACGATGTCGTTCCGACAGTGGCGACGACCGCAAGAGGAAGCCATCCCTTGGCTCGATCCTCGGCAATCGCCGACGCGAGCGCATTCGCGCGCATGCGAAATTCAGAGTCGCTCGGAATCTTCCGTAGGGATTGTTGACCCAGACCCAGCAGGATCACCGCTTTGTCGATCGACGAGTGCGTCTGGTCGGAGCAATACACGCGCAGGCGGGGAGACGTCGCGTGTCCCGCGAGACCGAGCGATCTAACCGACGGCAGCGCGCGTTGACGCGCGGCCGCCAGGGCGTGGAGCGTCGAGATCGAGGCGGTATCGTAGATCACGCCCTCGAACGTCGAAGGGAGCCCAAGCAGTTTACGAAGCCACGTGAGCGTGACTTCTTCGAGTTCGGTCGCTGCCGGTGAGGTTCGCCAGAGCATCGCCTGGACGTTCAAGGCGGCCGACAGGAATTCCGCGAGCACACCCGGCGCGCTTCCAGTAATCGCGAAGTAAGCAAAGAATCCGGGATGATTCCAGTGCGTGATTCCTGGCAGCAGAATCTTTTCGAAGTCTGCAAGGATGTTCTCGAACGATTCGCCGCCGACCGGCGCTTCGGCGGGCAGTGCCGATGCGATCCTTCGCGGCGCGATCTGCGCGAGAACCGGGTACTTGGATGAGTCCGCAAGGTAGTCGGCGATCCAGTCCGTCAGTCGATGTGCATGACGGCGAAACTCTTCCGGATCCATATCGCCGACAGGGTTACGCATTGAGCACGCGCCGATTCTGTCCGAGGGCAGCCGTCGGGTCAATCGGCGCAGTGGTGTGTCTTACCGCTGATCGCGTTTCTCCACTTCGATCGTGGCGGGTGCCGAGAGGCGGACGTTCACAATCGTGCCCGGCGTGAGTGTCGCCGCGTTGCGATCGCCGGCCATCACGACCGCGGTGCCGCCGGCGGCGCCTGTTGCGCCGCCGATCATCGCGCCTTTTCCGCCGCCGATGATCGCGCCGAGAATCGCACCGCCAACAGCAGCGCCGCCGATCTTCCGGGCGCTTTCTGACCCTGGCGATTCTCCCTCGCGGTAAATCGGTTCCGTGCGCAGCGGGATTTCACGGCCGTCGGCGAGAACGAGCGTGTGGAACCGCACGCCGAGGCGCGCAGGTTGTTTGACCTTGCCGCCGCGTTCCACGACGGTCACCGAGCCGATGACGCGTGAGCCCGCCGGAATCGCGACGTGGCCATCGGCCATCACGTCGCGCGCGACCTTCGCGTCGACGCGATCTTCTACACGGGTACGCTCGGAGGACAGCGAGGTTTCGACTTCGAGCCCCATCACCGACGCGGCCGGAAGAACGACTTCTTCAAACTGGCGCACCGGCGGTGCGGGCGGCGGTTCAACCGTGCGCACCGGCTCTTGAACAGGTTCCGGACGTGGCGCTGGCGTAAGGGCCGGGTTTTGCCGCTCCGCGTTCACGGGAGTGCCAGTTGTTTGCGATGGAACAGGATTGGTGCTCCGCGATATCGGCGCAGGCAGTTCTGGCGTTGGAGCGCGCCGTGGCGCACTTGCCGCCTTCGGCACGCCCTTCGAGACTGTGGTAGCAGGGGCCGCTGACTTCGATGGAGCGGAAGGCGCCGGTGCTACCGGCTCCGCTTCTGCCTTCGGTTTGGTGGGGCCGCTCACGATGGCTTCTGTCTCGGAGACTGGCGTGACGGCCGAGCTGGGGGTTGCGGATGTTGGCGCCGCAACAGGGACGGGAGAGGCCGCCACTGGCGCAGGCTGAACGACATTCTGGCGAACCGCTATGTACGCGCCGCCAGCGGCCGCGGTGAGACATCCCGCCGCCAGCAAACCCGCGAGAACTCTGGGACTCATACTGACTCCTGAACAGGAGGCGAACCAGCAATTGCTGTGCCCTGGGTATCGGGCAGAATCAGCCTAGAATTTAACCAAAAATCGAGTGGAGTCAGCCGTCGCAATATTGCACGCAACCGCGCGGGGACAGTGCCTGTCCTCAGGGCAGGACCGCAGGCTCGGCGATTAATCGAAACGCCGGGAAAACGCGCTTCCCCCAGGCGGTATCCCGGTTGCACGGTTCTTTAATTTAGTGCCATGCTCAGGTTGTAGCCGGGAGAACTTCAATGCGCTGGATCGCGCCGCTGGTCATCACGCTCACCCTTTCGCTGCTACCCGCGCGCGCCGAGGCGCTGACTGTTCGCGACGTCGTCGAGTTGACGCGCGCAGGGCTCGGTGAAGAGGTTCTGCTCGCACTCATTGAAGTCGATCGCTCCATCTTCCCGATTGACGCCGCGACGATCAAACAACTCAAGGCGGCCGGGGTCACCGAGCGGGTGATTGCGGCAATGGTGCGCAGTGGACGCGAGGTGCCGCCGCCCGAGCCGATTGTCACAGAACCGGCGCCGCAGCCGGTCGCGCCGCAACCGCAGGTAATCGTCATCGAACATCGCGATCCTGAAGTTCGCGAAGTCGTACACGAAGTTCCGGTCGCGGTGCCTGTCTACATCCCGGTGGCGACGTCCAGAGCTGTCCACAGCCGGGTCGATCACGGCGCCAACGGCATCCCGATTTCGTCGGATCGATGGATAGCCGAGCACATGCCGCAACAACCTGGCCCGGTGCGGCAGAAGGAACCGGTGTACTGGGGATTCGGTGGCAAGCTTAGACCGGATGCCTGGAAGCCGACTCCAGATCCGTCGGTCAAACAGAAGCAACCGTAACGAGTGACGCTAAGCGGCGTGCGTGTCGCGGCGGTCGGCCTCTAACTCGCCATTGACTTTCTCGCGGACTTCTTTCGCGATCTTTATCGCCACGGGCGCTAATATCGCGGCACCGATCACGAGATCACTCGGCCGCAACCCTTCGTGCTCGGTCGCCGGACGTCGCGGTTCGACATCGCAGTTCACGTCATCCGGGAATGGCGGTACGTCGGCGATGCCCTTTTGCTTACGCTCTTCGTAGTTTCTCGCCGCAGCCGGACCGATCTTGCGTTTTTCGCCAGGGACTTTCTCCCCGACATCCTTGCCGTACGGTGAGGCGTGCTCGATCTCGGCGTTGACTTCGGCGCCGATCAAGACCGCGAGCCCCGATAGATAGAACCACGTCAGCAGGACTATGAACGCTCCGAGCGTCCCGTACGTCTCGTTGTAGTTACCGAAGTATGCGATGTACAACTTGAAGGCGAGAGAAACAACCACCCAGAGCAACGTCGCAATCACCGATCCCGGCGTGATCCATACCCAGTCCTGTTCCGCATCCGGCGCGAAGTAGTACACGAGGCCGATACCGGTCGCGACCAGCGCTAAAACTACTGGCCACTGCACAATCCACATCGTCCACTTGAACGCGCCGCCGAGGTGCATCGTGTTCGCGAAATGCTCTGCCAGGGTCGGTCCGACGAGAACGAGAGCCATCGACAGAAGGATGAAGAACGCGACACCGATGGTCAGGCCGAGTGCGGTCAGACGTACACGCCAGAGTGGCCGGCCCTCGGTGATGTCGTATGCCGCATTGAGTGTTGTGATGATCGACACCATCGCCCCGGAACTGCTCCAGAGCGTAAGCAAGAAACCAAACGTCAGAATTCCGCCATGGCCGGACTCCGAGATCTTCCTGATCTGGTCAGTAATGATCGTGATCACCTCGGGAGGCGCGAACCGGCCGAGCACGGAGACGATCTGTCCAGTCAGGTTATCAATGGGGAAAAAGCTCGCCAGCGAGATGAAGGTTAGCAACGCTGGAAACAACGCGAAGAAGAAGTAGTATGCCTGCTGGGCCGCGAGGTTGAGCAAGTCATCCGCCCATATTTCGCTCCACGTTCTAACCGCGATGTCCTTCCAGCTCAGCGGAACCTTGAAGTACGCCAGCATGCCCGAGTCGAAAAGCAAGCGTGCTGCCACTGCAACGCCGCCCTGCAGAGGCGTTGCGCGCGGGGCTATCATCGTCTGATGGCCCAGCAGGGAACGGGCGGTCCAGCGTGGGATGTCGTCGTCGTGGGTGCCGGCATTATCGGCTGCGCCGTCGCGCGGGAGCTTGCCGTCCGCGGTGCCAAGACGATCGTCCTCGAGGCGCGGACCGTGGGAGCGGGAGCGACACAGGCGTCAGCGGGCGTGCTCGCACCGTATATCGAGGCACCGTCGGACGGACCGCTTCACGCGCTGACAGTACGAAGTCTGTTGCTGTACGACGAATTCATTTCGAGCGTGGGCCGTGAGTCGAGTATCCCGATCGAGTATCGGCGCTGCGGCACACTCGAAGTCGCGCACGACCAAAAGGCCGCCGAGCACTTGAAGGCGCTCGCAGCGTGGGTCGGATCGAAGAATGTCGACGCACGATGGCTCGATTCGTCCGAAGTCAGTCGCGTCGAGCCGGCGCTTGCCGCGACGTGCGGAGGCTTGCTCGTCGCCTCACATGGCTACGTCAACGCAGCTTCGCTCACAAACGCTCTCGCCGACGCGGCGCGGAGTCATGGTGCCGAGGTACACACCGGCTGTCGCGTGGAGTCGATTGAGGATCATGGGGACAGTGCATCGGTTACCGGCGGACGTGCGATGTACCGTGCGCGGAATGTGGTCGTCGCGGCGGGCAGCTGGTCAGCGGACATCGCGCGCGAGGCAGCCGTCGCCCCGGTGCGCGGTCAATTGGTGCGAGTTCGCTGGGAAGGTCCGCCGATTCAGCGGATCCTGTGGAGCGAGCACTGTTATCTCGTGCCGTGGATTGATGGCACACTGCTCGTCGGCGCGACGGTCGAACAGGTCGGGTTCGATGAACGGGTCACTGTCGGCGGCGTCAAGACGCTCCTCGATGCCGCCAGTGCGGTGCTGCCCGGGATCACCGATGCGACGTTCGTGGGCGTCCGCGTGGGTTTGCGTCCAGCGACGACGTCAGGACTGCCAATCATCCGTCGCTCCGATCGGCACCCCGCGGTCGTATACGCGACGGGCCACTTCAGAAACGGGATTCTACTCGCTCCCGTTACCGCGAAGCTTGTTGCAGAGCTCGTGGATCGCTAATCACTGCTCACTCATCGTGAATCCCTCATCCCTGAATCCCTCATCCCTGAATCCTCGGATCCGGGTTGCTGCGATGCGGTTGTGCCGATTCAGCGATTCAGCGATCCAGCGATTCGGGATCCAAGGATTCAGCGATCAGCGATTCACGATGAGTGATCAGTGATCAGCGATTCGTGGTGTTCTGGAGGCCGTGCCTGAATCCTCGGATCCGGGTTGCTGAGATGCGGTTGTGCCGATTCAGCGACTCAGGGATCCAGCGATTCGGGATCCAAGGATTCAGCGATCAGCGATTCACGATGAGTGATCGGTGATCAGCGATTCGTGGTTGTTCTGGAGGCCGTGCCTGAATCCTCGGATCCGGGTTGCTGAGATGCGGTTGTGCCGATTCAGCGATTCAGCGATCCAGCGATTCGGGATCCAAGGATTCAGCGATCAGCGATTCACGATGAGTGATCAGTGATCAGCGATTCGTGGTGTTCTGGAGGTCGTGCCTGAATCCTCGGATCCGGGTTGCTGAGATGCGGTTGTGCCGATTCAGCGATTCAGCGATCCAGCGATTCGGGATCCAAGGATTCAGCGATTAGCGATTCACGATGAGTGATCAGTGATCAGCGATTCGTGGTGTTCTGGAGACTGTTGGTGCCGACGGCGGGGATGCCGCCGCTGGTGGTCTGAACCGCCTCGAACGCGATCACTGACAGCTGATACGCGAGATTCGCCTGCAGCTCGTTGTTGCGCGCAACGGCGAGATCTCGCTGTGCCTGAATTACCAGGAAGCTGGTCGACATGCCGACCTCGAAGCGTTTTTGCTCGGCGTCGAGCCGCTGCTCGGCAAGTTCACGCCCCAGCTGCGCGGTCTCGATCCGCTGACGATTCTGTTCGACCCGAAGCGCCGCATCGCGCACTTCACGGACCGCCGCGAGCTCGATGCTCTGCAAGCGAGCATTCGCCTGCTCGCGCTCGAGACGCGCACGCGCCAGGTTGGCCTCCTCGATGCTCTTGCCGATCGGATAGTTCAGCGTGAAGCCGAACGTCCACGTCGGAAAATCCGCGGAGAAGGCCTGTTCCAATACCGACGCGTACGACGTGTTCGCGGTGCCGATGATCGTTCCCGGAAATCCTCCGCTCCGCAACAGTCTCGCGCCGCCGAGTCCGTTGGTCAGGTAGCTTGCCTGCAGACGCAGGTCGGGGAGCGTCTGGTTCTTCGAGACTGCGACGTTTGTTTCGCTGATCTCAATCTGTTTGTGTTGCTCGGCGATGTCAGGACGGGCGCTCAGCGCGCGACGCACGGCCGCATCGACATCCGCCGGCGGCCCGACGGGCGGAACCGCATCCGCGGGTTCGATGTGAACGGTCCAGAAGTCGGCCCGTTTTGGATTGAAGACCAGCGCACGCAAGATGTCCTCTGCCTGGAGGACATCGGTTCGCGCGACGATCAGGTTCTCCCGCCGCTGTGCAACTTCCGCTCGCGCGGTCACCAGATCGAGCGGCGGCGACTGACCGACATCGACGCGTGCGCGATTCGTGCGTTCGAGCTCGAGCGCAAGATCGAGTGAGCGCTGCTGAACATCGACGGACGCGCGCGCCGCGACCAGCGACCAATACGCCGTTTCGGCCTGCGCCGACGTTCGAGCAATGTCGTCCTGCAGGCGCACATCGGCAATTTCACGATTCCGTTGCGTGACATCAAGTTGTGCGCGAGCCGGATCCGTTTTGAAATCACGCAGCAGCGGCTGCGAGAAGACCGCTTCCAGCGTCGAGGTGAGCGAGGGAGTGAACGTCGTCAATGGATTCGTCGTCGTCGTCCGCGCTGAATTGAATGACACGCTGTAATTGCCGCCTCCCCACGGGAGCAGCTGTCCGACACCAGCGGCACCCGACCAGAAATCGGTCTGCAGGGCGCTATCACCGGAGAACAGATTGGTCGACGGCGTCGACTGACTGTTGCGCTGCAGTGCGGACGTCAGGTTTGGCACGAACGCGCCCTTCGCCGCGGCGACCCGCTCTGCGCTGATCACAGGATCAAGCCGATTCGCCGCCAGTGCCGCGTTGTTCTCGATCGCGAGACGAACCGCTTCGTCGCGGGTCATTCTCAGCGTCTCGCTCGGCGCAGCCTGGGCCGACGGCGTAGCCGATTGTGCCGACGCCCGCGCCGGCATCAGCATCAGCAGTGCCAGACCAACAGTCGCCGTCGCGGTCGCGGCTCGAGCCGATCGTTTCCACCGCCACAGCCGCACCCGTGATGCGTCGTCAAACAGCGAATACGCGACCGGCGTGACGACAAGCGTCAACAGCAGGACCAGCGACTGACCGCCGATAATGACGAAACCGATTGCCCGGTTCGTCGCCGATCCCACGCCACTCGACAGCACGAGGGGGATCATGCCGGCAACAAAGGCGAAGGTCGTCATCAGGATCGGGCGCAGACGATCGCGGCTCGCCTGAACGATTGCGAGGTCTCTCACCATGCCGCGCTCGCGCAGTTGATTGGCATGATCGATCTGCAGGATCGAGTTCTTCTTCACCACCCCGAACAGCACCAGCAGACCGAGCGCCGAAAAGATGTTCAGCGACTGGCGTGTGATGATGATCGAGAGCAGCGCAAAGGGCAGCGTGAGCGGCAGCGACAGCAGGATCGTGATCGGATGCAGCCACGACTCGAACTGCGCCGCAAGGATCAGATACATAAACACCAGCGACAGACCGAATGCGAGGAGGAAGTTCTGCGCCGCGCGTCCGAGCTCGCGAGATCGCCCGGCGAACCGTGTGCTGTAGCCTGGACCCATCTCGAGCGACTCGGCAGCCTTCGTCATCGCCGCCATCGCCGGTGTCTGTGAAACGCCTGGCAACAGTCCGGCAAAGACTGTGACCTGCCGCTGCCGATTGAGTCGGTTGATTTCTGACGGTGCTGTCCCCGGCGTCAGCTGCGCAAGATTCTCGAGCGGCACACTGCCGACGCGGCTCGACGGCACTGTCAGTTGACCGATTCCTGATGCGGTCTGCCGGCTGCCTGCTTCCGCCCGGACGTGAACTTCATACTGCTCGCCGCCTTCGTTATACGTCGTCACTTGATCGCCTCCAACGAGGAGTCGCAGCGCCTCGGCAGCGTCAGAAATCTGAACACCGAGGTCTGCAGCCTTCAATCGATCCAGGTTCACCGATAGCTCCGGCTTCCCGACATTGAGTGACGTATCGACGTCAACGACGCCGGGCTCCTTCTTCGCTGCTTCGGCGACGGCGTCGGCGTAGCGCTCGAGCGCTTTCAAATCAGGACCGTTGATGGTGAACTGGATTTCTGCGTTCTGGTTTCCCCCGCCTCCGATCGTGGCAACAGGCCGGACGCCTGTGCGCAGATTCGCCGCAGCGAGCTCCGGAAGAACGTTCGCCCTGACGTCGCTCATGACCGCGAATTGATCTCTTTTTCTCTCGTTGACTGGCTTCAGCCGAACGTAGACCGTCCCCGAGTTCTGTGTCTGCGCCGGGTCATCAGCGACCGACACGAGCGTGTAAGCCACTTCTGGCAACCGCCGAATCCGCGTCGCTAATCTGTTCGCGACGATCTCGGTCGCGTCGAGACTGGTGCCCTCAGGCGCTCGCAGTCCGACCTCGAACTCTGACTGGTCATCGTTCGGCAGGAAATTCTTGTTGGCGACCATGAACAGTGGAATGCTGCTCAAGAGGACGAGCACCGCAACCGCCGTCACGATCCAACGATGCGCGAGTGACCACTGCAGAATGGCCGTATAGCCACGATCGAGCGGACGGAAGAACCGTGAATCCCGCGACGTCTGCTCAGCGACTTCGTGCCCGTCAGCCGTCTCGTGGCGCGGTCGCATCTTGATCCATCGCGCTGCGAGCATCGGCGTAAGCGTGAAACTGACGAGTAGCGATACGAGGATCGCGAATGACATCGTGAAGCCGAAGCTCGTCATGAAACGACCGACGATGCCGCCCATGAACCCGACCGGAACGAAGATCGCGATGAGCGATAAAGTCGTGGCGAGCACGGCAAGACCGATTTCACGTGTCGCCTCCACCGCCGCTTGAAGAGGAGGTCTTCCCTTCTCTTCGACAAATCGATAGATGTTCTCCAGGACGACGATAGCATCATCGATAACGATGCCGACCGAGAGTGTGAGCGCCAGGAGCGTCATCGAATTCAACGTGAAGCCCTGATACCAAATCAGTCCAAACGTCGCGATGATCGAGGTTGGAATGGCGACGGCAGCAATGATCGTGGAACGCCAGTTCCACAGGAAGATCAGCACCACGGCAGCGGCGAGGATCGACCCGACGACGAGATGTTCCTCGACGCTTCGGATGGACGCTTTGATGAATTCGGACAGATCGCGGACGACACGAATCTCGTAGCCGGCAGGGACGAGGGGTGCGATGTCGGCAAGACGCTCCTTCACGGCATCAACGACCTGAACCGTGTTCGTCCCTGACTGCCGCCTGACGGTGAGGAGGACCGTCGGCTCGCCGTTGAGACTCGCCTTGGTCATCGCCTCGGCCATCCCGTCGTCGATGGTTGCGACGTCGCGCAGCAAGATCGGGTGCGAGTCTTTCTGGCGGACGATGATGTCGCCAAATTCCTGGGGTGATTGGACGCGCCCGCGTGTCCGCAAGGTGAGCGCCGTGGCGCCCTGCTCAACCCGGCCGCCGGGGATTTCCGTGTTCTGCGACTGAAGCGCTCGCGCCACATCGGTGACGGTGAGGTTGTAAGCACGGAGACGCGCCGCGTCGAGGTTGATGTTGATCTGTCTCGCGCGACCACCGGACACCACCACCTGTCCAACGCCGTTCACGCTTTCGAGCTGACGGCGCAGTGTCTTGTCGGCGTACTCGGTAATATCGCGCACCGGTTTCTTCGCCGACACTGCGAGCGTCAACACGGGCGCCGCATCCGGATCGAACTTTTCGACCATCGGTTGCTCGATCGTCTTTGGCAATAACGGCAAGACGCGGTTGACCCGATCGCGTACTTCTTGCGCCGCAATGTCGGCATCTTTTTCCAGGAGAAACGAGATGACGACCTGTGACATGCCTTCGGAGGAGTTCGAGCGCAACTCGTCGATAGCACTGATGGTGTTGACAGCCTCTTCAATCTTGTCGGTGATTTCGGTCTCGACCTCCTCAGGTGCCGCACCGGGCAAACGCGTGGTCACGACGACGGTTGGGAAGTCGACCTTGGGAAACCGATCGACGCCAAGCTGCATGAATGCAAAGGCGCCGACGACGGTGAGCGACAGGATCAGGACGCTGGCAAAGACGGGACGCTTAACGGATATTGCTGCTAGCCACTGCATGTTTTATCTCGAATCGCTAATCTCGAATCATTCATCTAGAACGTTTCACAACCGAGCGTAAGCGACTCGGTTGTAAAACAACCACCTACTGATTGGCGGTGTTGTGACACCGTTCCGCGAGACGAAATATCAGTTGGAGGTCGCACGCGCGCGCACGTCCTGGCCATCCGAGAGATGGCCCTTCGGTGCCGCCGCTACTGTCTCGTTCTTCGCGAGGCCGCTCGTAATCTCGATCTGCTGACCGACAGGTTCGCCAAGCGTCACGATGCGTTCTTCGACCTTGTCGCCTTTGATGACGTACACCCGGCTGGTGCCGGAGATCGTTTCGACGGCGGCCGCTGGCACGAGCAGCGCCGGCGCGCCGGCGGGCTGTTGAATTGATGCGGTCGCAAACAGACCCGGCTTCAGGCGCCCATCGGCGTTGGCAGCAACCGCTTCAACCATCAGGGCGCGTTGATCGGTGCGAAGCGACGGAGAGACATATCGAATCTTCGCTGCGAACGTCTGGCCAGGATATGCATCCACGGCGATCTGTACCGCCTGGCCGTCCTTGATGAGAGAAATTGCTTGTTCGGGCACCGTCAGTTCGATGCGCACAGGATCGACACGCACTACAGTCGCGACGTGAGCACCGCGAGTCACGTAGTCGCCGGCGCTGACGAGGCGCTCGGCCACGAGACCGGCGAATGGCGCGCGAATCGTCGTGTCGGACGCGGCCTTTCGCGCGAGATCGACGCGTGCGCGCGCCGCCTGAAGCGACCGATATGATTGCTCGGCAACGTTCTGGGCCATCTGGAACTGTTGCTGTGCCGCGTCAACCTGCGCTCGACGCTGGTCGTACTCGCTTTGCGAGACCACTTTCTGATCCAGCAGCGATTTGATGCGGCCGAATTCCGCGACGGCAAGATCGAGCGCTGCTTTTGCGTTCATCACGTCCGGCACGCGCTTGGGATCGAAGGGCTGCGCTGCTGACAATCCGAGACGTGCTTCGATCTGCGCCGCATTCGCTTCGGCCTCGAGCAGCTGCGCAGACGTTTCGGTCGGCGAGATCCGAGCCAGCACGGCGCCTTGCGCGACGCGGGATCCACGCTCAACCGGCGCGGCAATGACACGACCCGCGGCCTCTGCGCTGACCTCGGCCTGTTCATCGGCGATGAGCGATCCGGTGACGCGCAGGAATCGATCGATCGTCCTGCTCTCAACCTTCACGGTCTCGACCACTGCGGGCTCCGGCTTCGCCTCGGCCTTCACTGTCGTCTCGCTGCCTCCGCAGCCTGCCGCGGATAGGGCAACCGCTGCCACTAGAACTCCCGACAATAAGTAACCCGACTGAACCTTCATGGCTCTCCACTCTTCTCTGAATCGTCGGGGCCCCCTGCACCCCGACTAGCTCTCTGCTCTGCGCTCGCTCTTCGCAGCTCGCTCCGTTCCGTTCGCTCGTTCTTGAATCGTCGGGGTCCCCTGCACCCCGACTAGCTCGCTGCTCTGCGCTCGCTCTTCGCAGCTCGCTCCGTTCCGTTCGCTCGTTACTCGCACGGTTCTGGATGAAACGTATGGGTAATACCTGTTCGCAGACCGGTGAGCGCTGCCTCGAGCGTGTCGCGCGCTAACGCGTCTGCGTTCTCCTGCGGTCCAAGGCGGCCGCACAGCCGAATCGCGGCGACGCCATGAATGGCGGCCATCAGAATCCGAAACGCGGCATCGGCCTTCGTGTCTCGATGCAGCAGCCCGGCGTCGATGACGCTCTGGATGTGAGCGGCGAACCGCCCTTTCATCTCATGGACGAAACCGAAACGCTGCCAGTCTTTACTGATCGGTGGCACCGATCGATCGAGGAACATCAACGCGTAGTACTCGGGATGCTCCTTGCTGAACTCATAGAGGCGCCAGAAACCGGCCCGGATCTTTTCGATGGGATCGGCCGCCGGCCCTTCGTGACCGGGCGCGAAGAGCATTCGAAAACCTTCTTCGGCGAGCGCAAGGAAGATGTCGTCTTTGCTTTCGAAATACCCGTAAATAGCGGCGGGGCTGTATTCGATTTTTTCCGCGATCTTCCGAATCGAAACGTTCTGATATCCCTCAGCCAAGAAGAGTTCGCGGGCCGCATCCAGGATCGCCCGCGCTACCGCTTCCCGTTCTCGTTCCTGACGTTCCTTGACCCCCAACGCCCCTCTTTCCTCAGCAAAAAGCAGTGCTGAACACCGTTTAGTATCTTAACATTGTTTAGACGAGAATCCAGGCGAAAGGTTCGCGAGGCTGACATATGCTCTCCCGCATGCCAAAAGTAGCTGGGACAGAGGTGCGAAGACGAATGGCAGACCTGCCTGAATGGACGGTTGAAGGAGAGGTCATCAGCAGGCAGTTCACTTTTGCTGGATTCCCGGAGGCGATTGCGTTCGTGGTGCGCCTGGGGTTTGCCGCCGAGGCGGTCGATCACCATCCCGATCTGCTCATCAACTACAAGCGGGTCAAGGTCTCATTCAGCACACATAGTGAAGGAGGCCTCACGGAAAAGGACTTTGAGGGAGCGCGCGCAGCCACCGCGATCGCGACGACGCTGGGAGGAAAGTAAGAAAAGGGAAAAGGCAAAAGGCGCCTTGAATACCTCGCAAGAATGCAGCTGAAAAACACGTACAGCGCGCGTGAGGTGGCGGCCCTGACCGGGCTGTCGGCGCGTCAGCTCCAGTGGTGGGACGCGCGGCGATTGTTCGCACCGGCAGTCTCGCCGCGCCGCACAGCGGCCGGCGGGTTCACCGAGCGCCGTTACACGCCGGTTGATCTGCTCGAACTGATCGTGCTCGCCGACTTGCGGCGGCAAGGACTCTCCGTCGCGCAGATCCGGCTTCTGCTCGACACGCTTCGGGACAAATTCGGAATCCGGTTATTCGAAGCGATCGGTGGAGCGGGATCGATCACACTGTTCACCGATGGCAAAGACGTGTTCGCGCGAACGGCCAACGGCGAGTTCATCAACATTCTGCGCGCACCGGATCAACCACTGCTGGTTATTGGAGATGCCCCGGTGCTGCGAGAGCTCACAGCGCGCACGAGAACGCCGAAACGGAAAAGGAAGACGGGACGGAAGTCAGTGCGCGGCGCGAAAGCCGAACCTGTCTAGCCGATTGGAAAGACTTTATCGAGTCCCTCCGCGGGCCGGGGAATCACGTGCACGCCGACGAGCTCTCCAACACGCCGGGCCGCGGAGGCCCCGGCATCCGTCGCCGCCTTGACCGACGCGACATCACCGCGGACGATCGCGGTCACGAGGCCTGCATCCACTTTCTGCCAGCCAACGAAAACAACGTTGGCCGCTTTCACCATCGCATCCGCCGCTTCGATCATGCCGACGAGACCACGCGTTTCGACGAGGCCGAGCGCCTCGCCGGGAAGATCTTTTGCCATGTGCGCCTGTGAGTCTATCTCAGAAGGCGCGGCAATTAAATCGGCGAATTACAGGAAGCCGAGCGATGTCTGCGCGGTGAATCCCGGGAAAACGGGACGCGTGTCCGCCAGCCCGAGATGGCCGTGCACGACTTCAGCAAAAACGGATCGGAAGTCAGTGGTCACGGCGAGGTCGCGCCCCTCGTACCGTTGTTCCGGAGCCAGTCCCGGCCATCGCCCGTATACCTTTCCGCCGCGTACCGGGCCGCCGATGATCATCATTGCGTTTCCATGACCGTGATCGGTGCCGCGGTTTCCGTTTTCCACCACAGCCCGTCCGAACTCTGACATCGTCAGAATGACGACGTCCTGCATGCGATCGCCGAGGTCGCGCACGAGCGCCGTCACTCCGCGTGCGAGATCATCGAGCCGAGTCGCCAGCAATCCCACAGCGGATCCTTCGTTCACGTGATGATCCCAGTTGCCGGACTCCGCGAAGGCGACCTCGAGACCCACGTCAGCTTTCACGAGCTGCGCGATTTGGCGAAGCGCTTCGCCGAAGGCCGACCGCGGGTACTCCGCGCCGTTTGCCGGTGTCGACTGACCGAGGTTCGCGTTCTTGAGCATCCTGACCGCATCGAATGCCTCGCGTCCCGTGGAGTGGAGGACGCTGTCGGCCGCTGCGGCATACTCCGATTCGAACGAGGACTGCACCATGTCACCGGCGCCGCCCCCTCCACGGATCCCGAACTGACTGATCTGCCCGATTGCGAGCGCCGGCTCGAGCCCCTGCAGCGCGCGAGGCAGCTGCGGTGCGAGCGCGACGGCCCGAAACGGTGTCGCGGCCTGGTGCTCTCGCGCGTGAAGGTAACGATTGAGCCAGCCATCCTGGGTGTTCTTCACTCCGGGCGTTGCTGTTTCCATGTAGTCCTGCGCATCGAAATGCGAGCGCGTGCCATCAGGCGATCCGCAGGCATGGACGATGGCCATTTGACGCGCGTCGAACAGTGGCTTCAACGGCGCGAGGCGAGGATGCAGCCCGAAGAAGCCGTCGAGATCAACGGCCGCATCTGCCGATCGACCGGGTGCGGCAACGGCAAGGGTCGGCCTTGCCGCGTAATACGCGCGTTCGCCGAATGGCACGATCATGTTCAGCCCATCGACAGCGCCGCGTTGAAAGATCGTAATCAGGACGCGACGACGCGCGTCGGCGGCAGCGACGGTTCGCGCGAGAAACGTCGGAGCGAATCCGAGACTCACCAGGGCGAGTCCGCCATTCTTGAGAAAGATACGTCGCGAGATCATGATCGTTACCTTCTTTGGAACTCCGGCGAGCCAAGGAGCAGCGCGACGGCTTGCGACGGTCGAGACGCCTTCGCGACGGTATCGCGAGTGGATGCCGACAGGTCGCCGGCGAGCACTTGATCCACGATCTCGTCGCGTGCCGCCTGGATCGATTCGCCCCCGCCGGGCAACGGCGCACGCGTGCCACGAACTCGACCTTCAGTCAACGCGACTGCGAAATTCATTCGATTGAGGAGTGCTCCCGTGTTGACCCACGCTTCGGCTCTATCGGCGTAGCCGGTTGGCGGCTGACATTGATACGGCGGCATTCCAAGCTCTCGCAACGTCTGCACGAGCGGCATCGCATTGATTGAATCCGCTTCAGTAGCCCGCACCGCGGACGCCACAAATTCGAATGGTGTCTTGACCTTTGCGCGATACACGTCGGGCGCGAAGAACTCGCGGGATGTAACGATGGTGCGAACCACTTCGCGAAGGTCTCCCTTGGTTTCGCGAAAACGTTCGGCGCCGCGATCGACCAGCGATTGCGGCGGGTCGTCGGCAATGAAGCGTCGCGCGAGCTTGGTTACGATGAACCGCGCGGTCGAAGGATGAGAGGCGAGGATGTCCAGGACCGCTTCGCCGTCACGCTCGCCGCCGCCAGCCTTGATCTTGTGACCGAGCACGATCTTTTCCCCGTCATCGTGCATCCGTGGATCAAAAACGAATCCGCCTCCCTGTCGCGGGTTCGCGATCGTCCAGCCCGTAAACGCGCGGGCAACTTCCTGCACATCCTTTTGCGTATAGCCACCATCGACGCCCAGCGTGTGGAGCTCCATCAATTCACGCGCGTAGTTCTCGTTTAGCCCGTGCGGCTTGCGGTTTTGCGTATTGGGCGGAAGATCGGCAACCGTTCGCTGACGCGGGAATGTGCCGATCTGTCCAGGCGATCCGAAGGGACGTCGCCGGTTCGCCGGATTGATCCGGCTGCGGTTATTTGGTGCCCCGGTCCGCGCACCTTCCGGTGCCGCGCTCTGCCAGTTATCGAGGTAGAAGAGCATTGCCGGGCTTTTCGCTGTCGCTTCCAGAAGGTCGCGGAACTTTCCGAGAACATGAGGCCGAATCGCGTCGCGCTCGTACTCGGTGAGGTAGTTGCGGGTGAGACCCTTGCCCGCGAACACGTTGAAGTGGTTGAACCAGAAATCGACGAGCACCTCGTTCAACTGCCGTTCGCTGTAAACCGCTCGGAGAATTTTCTGCTGCGTCAGGTCGGTGAATACCTGGCGTTGCGCCTGCATGAGCTGCATTTGCTCCGGAGTGCGCGCCTCGCGCTTGTCAGTTGCGTTCTCAGAGGGCTGCGCGGCTGCTTGCTGCTTCGCGCGGCGCTGCGCCATCTGGGCGGGCATGAAGTAGTCCTTTGCGAGTTCGCGACTGTTCAGAGTCAACGTATCGAGTTCCGCGAGACGCGCCGTCATCGCCTGATCGAGGATCGTCTCGGGTCGCAGTTGCTGATCGATGTATTTGTCGAGACCCATCCGACGCACGCGTTCGACATCGCCCGGCATCGCCCCGAATCCGAGGCGGTTCAGCACATGAACGATCGTCTTGTCGTCGGCGTTTGCGGGGACCGCCGAAGAACCCGAGGCTGCCGTCAGCCGATTCCCAGTTACCAACGTGGACGCAAGGAGGGCCAGACAAACGAGCATTATCAGTGGGTTAGCGTGCGATTTGCCGCGAAAGTCTATGAAATTCATTCGACGCCCCATACGAGTCTTGAGGTTTAGACAAGCCGGAGGGGCTGACCGTTACAAACCTACTTCAGCGCTTTCACGATCTCTCGCGCGGCGTTTTGCCCGGGGCCGCCAGTGACCCCTCCGCCCGGATGGGTGCCGGATCCGCACAGGAAGAGGCCGGGTATTGGCGTGTCGTATCGAGCCCACCCGAGAACCGGGCGCATCGTGAATAGCTGATCCAACGATGGTTCGCCGTGGTAGATGTGCCCGCCGGTGAGTCCGTAGGTGCGTTCAAGATCAAGCGGGGTCAAGACCTGCCCCTCTTCGACAAGTGCACCGATCCCCGGGGCATGACGATCCAGGACCTGCATTACGTTGCCGAGGAGCTCAGATTTTCCAGACTCCCAGTCGCGCCCCTGTGCGAGCTTGTACGGTGCGAATTGCACCGCGACCGAAAGAACGTGTTTGCCCGGCGGCGCCAGCGACGGATCGATGAGCGTCGGAATCGTCACATCAAGGTAGGGCTCCTTTGAAATCTCACCGTATTTCGACGCGTCGAATGCTCGTTCGAGATAATCCAGACTGGGTCCAATGTGCAATCGCCCTCGCAGAGCGGCATGACTCGTGATCCCTGTGAACGCGGGCAATGACGAGACCGCGAGATTGATCTTCGCGACCGTGCCGCGACAGCGGTAATTTCGGATCCTCGTCAAGAATGCCGGATCGAGATCGATCGGATCGACGAGATCGAGAAGTGTCCGCTTCGGATCCGCATTTGAGATCACAGCCCTCGCCGCGATCTCGCGGCCGTCCTCGAGCAGCACGCCGGACACGCGCCCTTTGTTCGTGACGACCCGCTTCACATCGGCATCGACGCGAATTTCCGCTCCCGCCTCTCTCGCGGCATCGGCCATCGCGGTAGTCAGCACGCCCGGCCCGCCTTTCACCATCGGGCTGCTGCCGCCTGGAGCCGGATCGACCGCTGCATTGAACAGCAGCAGAGCCGCCGTGCCGGCAGATCGTGGCCCCTGCGCCGCGCCAAAGATCCCTCGCGCCGCAATCGCTGCCTGGAGAAGATCCGTCTCGAACCATTCGCGCACCAGATCCGCAGCAGCCATCGGTCCCCATCGCAACAGACGGAAACCATTCTTTTTCCCGAGCGCGCGGAACCGTCGTCCAGTTTTCAGCAGCTCCCAGATGTCGCCGCGATCGGGCGAGTCGATCGACGGCGGTGTCGTCGTCAGTAACGGATCGAGAAATCGCCCCAGCCGCGAGAGTACGGCGCAGAACTCGCCGTATCGATCTGCATCGCGCGATGAGAACGCCCGGAGTGCTTCTGCCGTGCGAAGCTCGTCGCTCGAAAACAGCAGCGGCCGTCCCTCGGTTGACAGCGCGACCATGCGTGGATCCGGACGCACGAACTCGACTCCGCGTTGTTCGAGTCGCATGTCGCGAATGATCGCCGGTCTCAGCGGCCCGATCGCGTGCGCCAGCGACGGACACCTGAAGCCTGGAGCGATCTCCTCGGTTACCGCGGCGCCGCCGACGATCGAGCGTCGCTCGAGCACGAGCGGCTTGACTCCTGCTTTGGCGAGATAGAACGCCGTCGTGAGGCCGTTGTGTCCTGCGCCGACGATGACGACGCGGCTCACGTCCTGCCTCCTGTTTCTTTCAGAATGCGCTCGGCGGCGTTGCGGCCGCATGCGCCCATGATTCCGCCGCCCGGATGCGTCGCCGAGCCGCACATATACAAGTTCCCGATCGGCGTGCGATATTGCGCCCATCCCGGCGCCGGCCGCAGAAAGAAGAGCTGCTCGAGCGTCAGCTCCCCCTGAAAGATGTTGCCTTCAGACAGACCAAACTCGCGCTCGATATCCAGCGGTGTCAGCACCTGGCGATGAAGGATGATGTTCCGAATGTTCGGCGCGTACTCGGCAATCGTGTCGATCACCGTGTCTCCGAACGCCTCACGCTCATCGTCCCATGTTCGTCCGTGCTCCAGTTGATAGGGCGCGTATTGAACGAAACAGGACATGACGTGTTTACCCGGTGGGGCGACGGATGGATCGGTCAAGCTCGGGATCACCATGTCGATGTATGGCCGACGTGAGTAGCGCCCGTACTTTGCGTCGTCGTACGCGCGCTCCATGTAGTCGACGGCTGGCGAGATGGAGATCGCGCCGCGCAGATGCGGACCCGCACCGGGCATGGCGCGAAAGTCGGGCAGCCTGTCGAGCGCGAGGTTCACCTTTCCCGATGATCCGCGGAATTTGTAGCGGGCGATGTCTTCTGCGAACTCGTCGGGCAGATGTTCGGTGCCGACCATCTTCAGGAAGGCCGTTCGCGGGTCGACGCTCGACGAGATCACGTTTGCGGTGATGTAGTCGCCATTGGCGAGCACGACGCCGACGGCGGCTTCGTCCTTGACGATGATCTTTGACACCGCGGCTTCGGTTCGGATTTCGACGCCGGCTTCTTTCGCTGCCGCGGCGATTGATTCAGAAATCGCACCGGTGCCGCCCCGCGACAGACCCCAGGAGCGAAACGCGCCATCGATCTCTCCCATGTAATGGTGGAGCAGCACGTATGCGGTGCCAGGCGATCGCACACCGAGGAATGTTCCGATGATTCCGGACGCGGCCATCGTC
>JBKPSH010000112.1:0-44125 GCA_046734955.1 Acidobacteriota bacterium | reverse complement strand
ACAGGAGGAGGTTCATTTGATGAGAGGGTTCCTTCGGTACTGCGCAGCCGCGCTTGGCTGCGTGCTGCTGACGGCAATGCCGGCCGCAGCGCAGTTCGACCGAGGCCAGATTTCCGGCACCGTGAAAGATTCCCAGGGCGGGGTGGTTCCCGGCGTGACGGTCACCGTAACCAACCTGGATACGCAGATGACTCGCACGACGGTCACTGATTCCTCGGGCTATTTCACGATCCCGAATCTACCTGGCGGCAAGTACGACGTCTCTGCCGAGCTTCAGGGATTCAAGAAAGCGCTCCGTCAGAACGTGACACTCGACGCGGCCGGTGCGCAGACGCTCAATTTTGCGCTCGAAACCGGCGCGATCACCGAAGCCGTGACGGTCACGGCCGAGGCAACCCCACTCCAGACCGATGTCGCCGTCAGAAAGACGGTTGAAGCGAAAGATATCGAGTTGTTGTCGTTTTCAGGCCGCAACCCGATCGGCGTCCCGGCGCTCAAGGCCGGTGTCATTGGCGGCAGCTTCAATACCGCCGGTTTTTCGTCGCTGACCACCGGCGGCTTCAACATCAACGGCAGCCGGTCCGATGAAAACACCATCTATGTCGACGGCGCCGTCGCCGTCCGCACCCGCTCGACCGGCGCGATCGTCGGCGTGCAGAACGTCGATGCAGTGCAGGAAGTCCAGGTGCTGACCGCCAACTACATGCCTGAATACGGGCGCGCCAGCGGTGGACAGATCCGTTTCATCACCAAGGGCGGCAGCTCCCGCTACTCGGGAAGCAGCTCGTTCTTCTGGCGCGACGACTCGCTGCAGGCGAACACCTGGGCGCGCAACCGCAGTCCGAACGCGACGGAGAATTCAGGCGCCGCGCCGTTCGACTACAAGCAGTACGGCTACTCGATTGGCGGCCCCATTCCTGGCTCGATGTTCAAGGACAAGGCGTTCTTCTTTGCCGCGCAGGAGTGGGTGAACTTCTTCCAGGTCCAGACCAACCAGGCAACGGTTCCGACCGCCGCCATGCGCAATGGTGACTTCAGCGAGCTGTTGAATCCAAGCAGCGGGTTCTATTCGACCGCGAAGGTCATTCGCGACCCGCTGACCGGCCAGGCATTCCCGGGGAACATCATCCCGAAGGAACGCCTGTCGTCAAACGGCATCGCGATCATGAACCTCTATCCGCTGCCTACGCCTGGTTTCAGGAATGGGACGGCAAACGCGATCGTGAACAGCGAGAACCCGCAGGACCAGCGGAAGGACAACATCCGGCTCGATTACCGGATCAACGATAAGAACCAGATCACCTACCGCTACTCCAAGTACAGCTGGACCGCGGTCGATGCGTTCCGCGGCACCTTCCCATTTGCGCGCACCGATTGGGACCGTCCGAACTCGACGCAGAACTTCAACTGGACCAGCAGCATCACGCCGACGCTGATTAACGAATTCAGCTACTCGCATTCGCTTGATCAGGTGTTCATCGGCGTGTTCAAGGAGTCTGGCCTCTACAAGCGCAGCCGCACGGGAGTGAACTACCCGTACATCTTCCCGGCGAACAAAGAGATCGAAGACAAGATCCCGACCGTAAACATCGATGTCTTCAGCGGCCTCGACGGTGGTCCATATCCATCATCGTCACAGGGACCGATCCACCTCATCTCAAACGCGACGACCTACGTTACCGGCCGACACACGGTCAAGGGTGGCGTGGCCATCGAGTACTCGGGAGAGGATGACTTCGACCAGATTAACGTCAGCGCCATTCCTGGTGGAACCAACAACCAGAATGGGCAGTTCGCATTCCGCGACAGTTCGACCGCGCGGACCGGTATTGGCATTGCCGACATGGCCCTGGGCGTCTTCCAGGATTACGCCGAGCTCGGTCAGCGCGCGTTCACGAAGTGGCGCTCTCTCGCAACCGACGTGTTCATCCAGGATTCCTGGAAGCCGCAGACGAACCTCACCATCGAAGGTGGCGTTCGCTGGGCGCTCTGGCCGCCATGGTATTCGCAGACCAACAACATCGCGAACTTCGATCCGCGCTTCTACAGCAAGGCGAACGAGGCGATCATCAATCCCTCGACCGGACGTCTGGTCGGCGGCGATCGTTACAACGGTATCGTCCTGCCGGGAGATGGATTCAAGGGGGACGCGAACGATCTCGTCGCCGCGCAGGATCCCAGGGTGCAGGCGCTGTTCCGCGGCGAGCCGCGCGGATTCTCCGAGACGCACTACAACGTCTTCGAGCCGCGGTTGGGCATGTCCTATCAGTTGAACAAGGCCACCATCCTTCGCGCGAGCACGGGCATCTTCCACAACCGCGTCACCCTGAACGATTCGACGCTGCTCGGCGGCAATCCGCCGTTCCAGCCGATGGTCGCGGTGTCGAATGGCAGCGTGGATAACCCGGGCGGCGCGGGCGGCGCTTCCGATCTGCCGTTCGGTATTCAGGGTCAGGACGTCGTCTTCAAACATCCGACGTCGTACATGTGGTCGACAGGCGTGCAGCGTGAAGTGCCGCTCGGATTTGTCGTCGACGTCACCTATGTCGGGCGACGTGGCCTGTATCTGCAGCGCGAGCGCAATATCAACCAGCTGTCCGAGGGCACGCTGACCAATCCAGCAAATGCCGACGTCAACGTTGCCGCACTGCGTCCCTACAAGGGCTATGGCGCGATCCGAATCAGCGAGAACGCCGGCTACTCGAAGTACAACAGCCTGCAGGTGAGCGTCGATCGTCGCTACACCAACGGCTTGAAGGTAGGAGTCGCCTACACGCTCGGCAAGTCAGAGGATAACGGCAGCGATAAACGGAACATCCTCTGGAACACCTACAGCGATAAAAACTACTGGGGGCTGTCGAGCTTTGATCGCACCCACGTGGCGACGATCTATTACATCTACGATCTGCCGTTCTGGAGGGAAGGTGGATCGATGTTGAAGAGCGCGTTGGGCGGATGGCAGATCTCGGGTGCGACCTTCATGCGCACCGGGACTCCGTTCTCCATCACCAGAACGAACGACATCGCCGGCGTCGGCGAAGGGTCGAACGGCCAGCCGGTGGACGTGGTTGGCGATATCAACGCAAACTCCAACGGCAAGTTCTCGGGTGGCGTGAACAATGGCGTGGCGGCGGATCAGAATTTTGCCTTCAATCCGGCGGCGTTCAAGGATCCGGCGGCGGGGCACTTCGGCAATGAAACCCGCAACCTGCTGCGCAACCCTGGCGATCAGCAGTGGGATATTGCGCTCTTCAAGAACTTCTCGCTGAAGGGGAGTGCGAAGCTCCAGTTCCGCGCGGAAATGTTCAACTTCCTCAACCATCCGAACCTGAATGGTCCGCAGGGAGATCCGACAAACGTGAACTTCGGCCGGATCATCAGCAAGGACGGCAACCGCCGCGACACCCAGCTCGCGCTGCGTTTCCTCTTCTAAGCCACGGAAAAACACGGAATCACACGGATTCCGTTGTAGATTGGAGCCCGGCGTGGACAGCCTCCACGCCGGGCTTTTCATTTTGGGAGGGGCAATGTTTGACAGGTTGATCTGGTCCAGCGTCGGAATGACCGTCGCCGCTCTCGTGCTCGCGCCGATAGGGATGCACGGACTCGCTCAGCAAGCTTCGCCGCGTGTCAGCAAGCCCGAGACGGCGCTGGACCGATACGTGGCCGCGCCCGATCCGAACTTCGCATGGAAAGCGGCCCGCGATCTGCCGGTCCCGGAAGGTCTCAAGGCGACGCTGCTCGAGATGACGTCTCAGAAATGGCTGACCGAGCAGGACGTCGAGCGGCCAGTGTGGACGCATTGGCTGACGGTGATTCGTCCAGCGAAAGTGACGAGTGATGTCGGACTACTCTTCATCACCGGCGGAAGTCTCGAGCGCCCTGCGCCGACGCAGCCGCCGGCGTGGCTGGTCGAGGCGGCGCAGACAACCGGAACAGTGACGGCGGAACTACGGATGGTGCCGAACCAGCCGGTCGTGTTCAAGGACGACCCCGAGCACAAGCCGCGGACCGAGGACGATTTCATCGCCTACACCTGGAACAAGTATCTGCGGACCGGCGACGAGAAATGGCCGGCGCGTCTGCCGATGACCAAGAGCGCCGTGCGGGCGATGGATGCGGTGACCGCCTTCGCCGCAACGCCGGAAGGTGGAGGCAGTCGCGTGGCGCGGTTTGTCGTGACCGGCGCGTCGAAGCGCGGATGGACGACCTGGACAACGGCCGCGGTCGATCAACGCGTTATCGCGATTGCGCCCGCGGTGATCGATATGCTCAACGTCGAGCCCTCATTCGTCCATCACTATCGCGCCTACGGCGACTGGTCTGAGGCTGTGAAGGATTACACGCAGCAAGGGATCATGAACTGGATGGGCACGCCGCAATTTCGCGCGCTCATGAAGATTGAGGAGCCATACGAGTACCGGGATCGTTTGACGTTGCCGAAGTATCTCGTGAATGCGTCCGGCGATCAGTTCTTCCTTCCAGACTCATCGCGCTTCTATTTCGATGATCTTCACGGCGAAAAGCACCTGCGATACGAACCGAACGCGTCGCATTCGCTGGAGAAGACCGATGCGCAGGACAATCTGCAGGCGTTCTACGGGATGATCGTCAAGAACATGCCGCGCCCGCAGATCAAATGGACGTTCGAGCGCGATGGGTCGATCAAGGTGGTCGCGAAAGATCTGCCCGACAAGGCGGTGATGTGGCAGGCCACGAATCCAGACGCGCGCAGCTTCAGGCAGGACAAGATTGGCAATGCCTATACGAGTTCGCCACTCACGCCGAGCGGTCCGAACACCTGGGTCGCGAAAGTAAGCGCGCCGCCGAAGGGGTGGACGGCGTTCTTTATCGAACTGACGTTTGCTGGTGACGGAAAGCATCCCTTCGTGGAGACGACGGGGATTCGGGTTTTGCCGGACACGCTGCCTTACCCGGCATTCAAGCCGCAGCGCGGGTCAATGTTGAATGTTCAATGATCAATGCGCAATGCTCAATCGGCCGTTCCGATCCGATTTGAACATTGAGCATTGAACATTGAGCATTGACTACCGGATACAATAGAGTTTGGGGGATTGACTGAACCGACCTGAAGATCGAGTGCTGTCGGCGGTAACGGCCGCAGTACGTTACCGTCGCGGCAGAGAAACGAGCCGGCTGCTGTGGAGAATTGCGCCTGCAAGTGCGGCGGTGATCCTGCTGTTGTCACTCCTTGTTCGCTGGCGTCACGCGTCTCCTCTGATTCCTCCAACCATTCTTGCGCTCGCGTGCCTGACGTGGGCGGTGATCGCGTTCGTGCGTCGACGCATGGCTCGTGTCTCGGACCATACCGCGGCGGCGATTGATACCGAGGCGCAGCTCGGGGGTGAACTGCGAAGTGCGGCGTGGTTCGCCACGCGCGGCACTACCGATCCCTGGGCTGAGTTCCATTTGCAGCATGCCGCGACGCGTCTCGAGTCGATTGACTTTGCCACACACTATCCACCGATCCGCGCGCCGCGAGCCCGGATCGCGACCGGCGTGATGGTTGTCGCGACGCTCGTGCTTGCGTTCGCCTTTCCGCAGCGGCCGCGCGCGATCAGCGTAACTCCTGATACTCCGCTTTCGACGCCCGCGCGCAAGGTTCCAACGATTGCCGTCGAGGGACTACCGCCGGAGCTGCCGCAGGATCTGGAAGATCTCCTCGCGGCGATTGAGAACGAGAGGCTGGCGGAACTTCGCCCAGGCAGCGCCGCGCTCCTCGACACGTTGAACAAGCTTCAATCGATCAAGGATCCGGAAGCGCTGGCCGCGCTCGCGCGGGCTCTCGCGTCCGATCGCCTCAAGCAACTCGACGACAAGACCGCGATGAAGGATCTTGCCGAGCGTGCGCAGCGAGACGCCAGCAAAACGCCATCGTCGGACGTACGCGACGCGCTCGATCAACTCGCGAAGAACCTTTCGAAACCCGACGCGGAGCTGGATTCCGCCGGTTTGGAAAAGAGTGAGGATGCCGAGCCGAACGGCGGCGCCGACCTGGCTGGGCCAAGCGAATCGGCCCGCGATGCCGATGCGATCGCCGGGGTTGGAATGGTCGCGCTGTCGAAGCAGGACTCGGCGCAATCGGATGCTCCACCAGGTGTGGGCGCCGGCGGTTCCTCGGGGGCGCCAAATGGCGGCGGGACGATGCCGGACATAGCGAAGGCGCTTCGGCACGAAGTCGTCGAAGCCCATGAGGACGATGTGAGCGGCGACGTGCACAGCGAGGACCGCCGGAAGACCGAGCGCGGGACCGCGGCCACTGCATACTCGCGCAACGCGGTCGGCCATTCAGATGGCAGCCGGGCGGTCGCACCGCCGCCTGTGCCGGAGGCCCGTCGAGCCGGAGTCCAGACCTATTTCACCCGCAAACAATGACTGTTACCGCTGTCGCTCAATCCATCGACCAATTCAGAGATCGTTTCAGCCGTATCACCCACGAGGTGGCGCGGCGCATTGTCGGGCACGACGACATCGTGAACGGCACCGTCACGAGCCTGCTCGCGGGTGGGCATGTTCTGCTCGAAGGCATTCCAGGCGTCGGCAAGACAAGTCTGGTGCACACGCTTGCCGATGCGTTGCACCTGAAGTTTTCACGCATCCAGTTCACGCCGGATCTGATGCCCGCCGACATCGTCGGCACGAACATCGTCCAGGAACACTCGCATGGCGGCACCTTTTTCGAGTTTCAGCCGGGACCGATCTTCGCGAACGTCGTGCTTGCCGATGAAATCAATCGCGCCACCCCGAAGACACAGTCCGCGCTGCTCGAAGCCATGCAGGACGTCAGCGTCTCAGTGGGAAAGACAACGTATCCGCTCGAACAGCCATTTCTCGTGATGGCAACGCAAAACCCGATTGAAATGGAAGGCACGTATCCGCTCCCGGAGGCCCAGCTCGATCGATTTTTCTTCAAGTTGAAGGTCACCTATCCCGGCGAAGACGCAATGCATGAGATTCTCGAGCGGACCACCAGCGTGTCGGATCGGGCAGTGAACCGCGTGGTCGATGGGCCGGAGATTCTCGAGATGCGCCGCGTCGCGCGCGCGGTGCCCATTGCGCGACCGGTTCAGGCGTACGCGATCCGCCTCACGCTCGGCTCGCATCCCGGCTCGCCATACGCGACGCCGCTCGTGACGAGGTATGTGCGCTACGGTGCGAGTCCGCGCGCTGCGCAGGCCCTGGTCCTCGCCGGAAAAATCAATGCGATTAACCGGGGGCAGGCGTTTGTCTCGATCGAGGATATTCGGGCGGCGGCATTGCCCGCGTTGCGGCATCGAATCCTCTTGAACTTCGAAGGGGAGGCTGACGAGGTCAACACGGATACGATTGTTGCTGAGCTCGTACGGCACGTGAGCTCAGCTGAATAGCTGTCAGCTGATGGCTTGGTTCTATGGCCCTCCGCTTCGAAAACGACTTCCTGAAAAAGCTCGAGTACTTACACGTCGTCTCGAAACGTGCCTTGGCGGGACAGAACCGGGCGGACCGGCTATCGCCGAAGCGCGGACGAGGTCTCGAGTTCGCCGACCATCGTCCGTACGCAGCAGGCGACGACTATCGCCACATTGATTGGAAAGCGTACCAGCGGCTGAATCGCCTGCTGCTGCGGTTGTTCGACGAGGAGCGCGACCTCTCGATTTATCTGCTGCTCGATGTCAGCCGGTCGATGGCCGAGCCCGCGAAGTTCGACATGGCGCGGCGAATTGCGGCTGCGCTTTGTTACGTCGGCCTCGCGCATCTCGATCGCCTGACGATCATTCCGTTTGGAAATGATCTCGGACGCGAGTCGTCACCGGGACGTGGGAAGGGACGAATCTTCCGAGTGTTCGAGGCACTCGAGCAGATGGAAGCCGGAGGGCCGACCGACTTGCGCGCCGCGTGCAAAGCTTTCGCGTCGCGGCCCCGGCAGCTCGGTCTGGTGGTCGTGATATCCGACTTTCTAGAGCCAGGATCTGCTCCGACCGAAGGCTCCGTGACCGACCGTCCTCAGGCTGGCCTGAAAATTCTTCGAACGATCGGTCATGACGTGTTTGCCGTTCAGGTCACATCCGAGCGCGATCGCGATCCGGGAGTGTTTGGCACGGTTCGTTTCGTCGACGTCGAGACGGGCGAAGTGCGCGAGATCGAGGTCACGCCACGGCTGGCAGCCGCGTACGTGAAGGCAGCGGAAACGCACGCGGATGCCCTCGAGCATTTTTGCGGACGCTATGACATCGGTTACGTCAGGGCTGATGCCGACCGGCCGTTCGAGGACATCATCCTCCGCACGTTCCGTCAAGGGCGCTTCCTCGCATGACGTTCGCTTCCTTCGCCGCGTGGCAGGCCTGGGTGCTGCTCATTGCTGCGGCGGCGCTTGCGGCGGCATTGTTCTTCATCAAGCTGCGACCGCCCCGCATCCTGATCCCGTCGCTGTCACTCTGGCAGCGTGTCCTCGATGCTTCGACTGAGTTGACGCTGTGGGAGCGGATTCGCCGAGCGGTGTCGCTCGTCGTCACCGTCGTAATCGCGATGGCACTCGCCCTTGCGGTTGTCCGGCCGTCTCGCATTGGCGGTGCTGGCGCTTCGGCACACGGGCGGACGCTGATTGTGCTCGACTCTTCGTGGTCGATGCGGGCGAAGACGCAGCGACGCGACACGAGATGGGACCGTGCGATCGCCGAGGCGCGGCGCATTGCTGCCTCGAGCGATCAGGTCGCAATAGCGACCACCGCCGACGGTCTGGTGCAGGGCCTGACCGATGATTCGGTGCTCGTCGAGTCCGCACTCTCGCGTCTGGCGCCGTCTGCCTTTGGTGATACGTCGTGGCCGACCGTATCCGGCGTGCAGAGCGTTCACTTCATTACCGATGGAGCCGTTCCGCATCACCTCGATCCGTCAGTCGTGATCCATTCCGTGTTCGACCCTGTCAATAACGTCGCGATCACGGCATTCGACGTCCGTTCCACGCTCAGTGCGGCGCGGCGGGGAGCCGACTCGCCAGTCGGCACGGCCTACCTCGAAATCGCCAACTTCGGCGCGAAGCCGCAGACGGTCCACGTCACGATGTTTCGTGGCAAAGCAAAGATTGCTGACAGCAATACGGGTCTTGCCGCGGGTGAGGCATACCGTCAGGTGGTTCCGCTCGCTCGACAGGGCGATCCAGCGCTCCACGCACACATCGATGCCCCCGACAATGCGCTGGATGTTGACGACGATGGATATGCGTGGGTCGCGCGCGCGCGTCCGCTCTCGGTCGTCGTCGTCGGCGAGCACACCGATTGGATCCGGCGCCTTCTGACCGGCGACCCGGATATCCGCGCGACCTACATCACGCCAACGATGTATCAAAACGCTCGAGAGGATGTGGCGATTTTCGATCGCTGGGCTCCCGCGGCTGTTTCGACACAGCCGGCCTTGTATTTCGCGCCGCCAGAGGACACGCCCTGGCTTGTCGCCGCTGCTGACGGCGCGACGGACGAACGCCGTCCGCGATGGGAATCTCCCGGTGACCATGCCGTATTGCGCGGTGTGGATCCGCTGACGCTGCGCATCGACCGTGCCCGGAGTTGTGAGGCAGCTCCGCTGACCGCAATTGCGCGCTCGACGCGTGGCACGCCAATCATCTGTGCCGGGGAATCGCCGGATCGCCGCCTGATCGTCGTTGGCTTTGGTCCCGCCGATTCGAATCTGGCGACAGCTCCGGCGTTTCCCGTTCTCGTCGCAAATGCTCTCGAGTGGCTCGCCCGGCCACAGAATCGTGACCTGTCATTGCGGCCGGGCCTGACGACGTTTAATGGCCCGACACGGATTCTTCGCGACGACGGCGAGTCCGTGCCGGTGACGCAATTGACGGAATCAACATTCAGCGTCCTAGCGGCGCCGGGCCTCTACACGATTGAGAGCGCTGGCGCGCGCAATACGGTGGCTGTGAATGCCGCCGATCCCCAGCGCTCGAATGTTGCCAGGACGACGCTCGGTGCCGGCGCGAACAATGCGCCGCCCCGAAATCCCCTCGAGCGCCCATGGTGGTTAGCGTGTGCGTTTGCAGCGTTTGTCCTCGCGTTTGTGGAATGGTGGACGTGGCAACGGCGGATTACGGTATGAGTCCGGTCCTACCGCGAGGCAATAGCGGGGCGAAGAAAGACACGAGCGAGCGTAGCGAAGCGAGCCACGCGAACGGAGCGAGCCGACGAAGCGGCTCGCGAGAGAGCGTGTGCGGGAGTCCGAGGGGCGCAGCCCCTCGGAGTAATCGATGCTGACCTGGACTGCCCCTGTCGCGCTGTGGTTGCTTGCTCTCGTACCACTCGTATGGCTGGCGCCGCTCGTCGCGCGGACAACTTTCAATCCGCGGCAGCGCGTGCTGCAGGCAGCCGCGCGCTCGTTGCTCCTGGCGGCGCTGGCGCTCGCGATTGCGCGCCCGGTCCTCTCCACGAGCTCCCCCCGTCAATCGATTGTGTATGTCGTCGACGTTTCGCACAGCATCGCCAGCCGCGCGATCGAAGAGGCTGCGCGAACGATCGATCAGATGAACGGGACGCTGCATCCCGCATGGTCGCGCATCCTGGTCTTTGGCTCGACGACGGCGACGATTTCAGATACGGCGGCGCTCCGCCGCATTGCGCCAGTTGATGCCGCAGAAGCGGCGCAGTCCGTGGATCGCTCGGGATCCGATCTGGAAGCGGCACTCAATGCGGCGCGCGGCCAACTCGCGCCGGACTCGACGCCTCGCGTCGTCCTCTTCAGTGATGGTCACGCGACCGAAGGGCGGGTCGAGAACGCCGTGGCCCGCCTTCAAAACGCACACATCCCTGTTTTTGTCGAACCAATGGCGGTGCGCTCGTTGGGAGACGCATGGATCGACCGCATCGACTTGCCCGAACGGATCGCAGCAGGCGGAACGTTTGCGGCGACGATCGCTGTCGGGGCGCAGCACGCCGCGTCGGGTACGGTAACTCTTCGCTCGGACGGTGCCGTGGTGGCGACTCGCGAGGTGACGCTGCCGCAGGGATTGACGCCCGTGGTGATCGAGGGCCACATCGATTCGCCTGGAAGTCATGTGCTGGCCGCATCTGTCTCGGTCGCAAACGATCCGCTCGCGGCGAACAACACGCTCGAAACCGCGGCGGAGATCACACCGCGTGCCCGGGTCCTGTATGTCGAGGGCGCTCCGCGGAGCGCGCGCTACCTGACGAACGCATTGAAGGATGCAGGCTTTGACGTCGTGGTCAAACCTCCGACGGGAATCCCGGCAAGCGCTGCAGCGTTCGATTCCTGGGATGTCGTGGTGCTGAGTGACGTCGCGCGATCGGCCATTCCCGATGGGTCAGTCGCTGCGCTCACACAGTGGGTGGAAAAGGGGGGAGGGGGGCTGCTTGTCGCTGGCGGTGAGTCGGTGTTTGGTGAGGCTGGCTACCAAAAGAGTGCGATAGAGAGAATCACGCCGGTCACATTCGAAAGAAAAGACGAGCCCGAAGTCGCGCTCGTGCTGGTCCTCGATCGATCGTGGAGCATGGCCGGACCGTCGATCGACCTGTGCAAGGCGGCAGCGCAGGCGGCAGTTGACGTGCTGACCGACAAGCAGGTCGTCGGAATCATCACGTTCAACGATCAATACGACTGGAACGTTCCGCTCAGCACCGTCGGTCAGAATCGAGCGAGCATTCGCGAGAAAATCGCCGGCATTGTGCCGTCCGGTCCAACGCGCATCTATCCGGCTGTCGAACAGGCGTATCTCGCATTGCGATCGACGAAGGCACGCGCGAAACATGTCGTCGTTTTGTCCGACGGTCGATCGCTGCCAGACGATCACGAATCGCTCGTGCGGAAGATGTCTGACGCCCATATCACCGTGTCGTCGGTTGCAGTCGGGCCCGCGGCCGACCGAGAGCTCCTGCACAACATTGCGGTGTGGGGCAAAGGACGTGACTACACGGTTCAGAATGCGAAGGAACTGCCGGAAGTGTTCGTGAAAGAAGCGAAGAACGCTGCCACTCCATCGTTCGACGAGAAGGACATTACGCCGGTCGTGAAGGCGCCGGCGTTTCTCGGTCCCGTCGATGCCGCGCACGCACCGAAGTTGAAGGGCATCACGGCGACAGTCATCAAAGATGCGGCGCTCGAGGTGATGTCCACCGACGAAGGAGACCCATTGCTCGCGTTCTGGCCGATCGGACTTGGCCGCACCGCGGTGTTTGCGTCTGACGTGAAGGATCGCTGGGCCACGAACTGGGTCAAATGGCGAGGCTACGGTCCGTTCTTCGCCGCCGTTGTGCACGCGATTGAGCGGCAACGGCCGCGGCTCTTCGATCTACAGGCTGTCGCGGGTCCAGTCGACCAGGGGAGGCGCGAGATCCGCGTATCGATCGAAGCACGCGATGCGAATGGCGGATATCGCGATCTGCTTCGGCCCAGCGTCGCGGTTACATCCGACCAGTCGCGCACCGCGACTGTTTCGCTGCGACAAGTGGCGCCAGGTCGTTACGAAGCGAGCGTGCTGGCCGATGCGATGCGACCGGTGACGCTGACGACGACGGATCCCAGCGTTGGAACAATTACCCGCGTGATCGTTGCCGATCCTGCTGCTGAATACCGGTTCCGGCCGACGGACGAGGCGCTGTTGCGGTCGATTGCGTCGGCGACCGGCGGAACGTGGAAACCCGAGATGGCGCAGCTTGCGGCGGCGCCCACGGACAAACACAGCGAGCGTCGTCCGCTGTGGCCGGCACTGACCATTACGGCGTTGTGTTTGTGGTTTATTGATCTATTGCTGCGGCGGATTCGGGTTTTTGAACCCAAGGTCGCCGCGGCCAACGCCGGATGATATCCTCTCGCGATTGCGGCTGGGTCTAAAGACCGCGCTGACAGCGGAGGAACGATGAAATCCACCCTCACACGCCGTGAATTTCTCGAGCGCACCGCTCTAACGACTGCCGCGCTCGCGTGCACGCGGTCGGCGATTGCTGCGGACACGATGTTCGTGTCATTGAACGGCGCGGTCACCCGCGGCGTCAGCGGCATCGACAAGGCAAGACTCGCGGCGAAGGTCGGTTTCGGTGGCGTCGATTGGGACTTCGGTCCGATGAAGACGGCCGGCCTCGACGCGACCAAAGCGCTGTTCGCCGAATTGAAGATCAAGCCAACTATCGCAAACTTGCCGATGGCGCGGCCGTTCCCGTTCAGTGGGGAAGAGCCAGCCTTCCAACAGGCACTAGCGTCATTGGCAGAGGACGCCGCATTTTCATCGGCGATCGGCTGTCACAAGATGATGGTCGTGCTTCCGGCTAGCAGTCCATTCCCGAAAGACGAGCAACGCAAGATCGCCCGTGATCGTCTGGCCGTGATCTCGCAGGTCCTGCAGAAATCAAGCGTGCGTCTGGGAATCGAGTTCCTCGGCGTGCAACAGTTCAGAACTCAGAAACCAGACGGTTCGCCGACCCATCCTTTTATATGGAACCTGCCGGAGGCGGTCACCCTTGCCAAAGACGGCGGACCAAACATCGGTGTCATTCTCGACGTCTGGCATTGGCATCACTCTGGCAGCACGCTCGACGACATTCTCGCAACGGGAAAGGAACGCATCGTTCATATACACGTGTCCGACGCGAAGGCGCAGCCTCCGGAAGAGGTTCGCGACAACCAGCGCCTGATGCCCGGCGAAGGCGTCATCAATCTCGTGGGGTTCTTCCAGGCGTTGAAGAAGATTGGCTATGACGGTGGGGTGAGTCCCGAGCCCCTCGGCCGTGTGCCGCAGGAAGTGTCGCCGGAAGAAGGTGCGAAGCTCGCGCTCGACACGACGCTTGCCGTGATGAAGAAGGCAGGTGTCGCCTAGGGGGTAGTCATGCTGCGACGAAGTGTGCTCGGCGCGGTGCTCCTTTATGCGTATGCGCAAACGGCGGCGCAACAACAGGCCTTACCCACTTTCCGCACCGGTGTCGACATCGTCGAGCTGGATGTGACCGTCCTCGACAAGAGTCATTATCCGATAAAGGGCCTGACGCCGCAGGACTTCACCATCCTCGACCACGGCAAGCCGCAGCCGATTGTTGCATTTTCAGCGGTGGAGATTCCTCCGCCGATTTCGTATTCCGCCGCATGGATGCGCGACGCTCCGCTCGATGTCGTGTCCAACATCCGGGACGGCCGACTCGTCACGATCGTGATGGACGATGCGTACACGGGTCAGTCGCCCGCCATCATGAAGCGGGCGAAGGACGTTGCCCGCGCGGCGGTCGACGGGCTTGGGCCTCGCGATTTGGCGTCGGTCGTCTTTACCTTCGCCGGCCGGATGCAGAACTTCACCGCGGATCGATCTGAGCTGACGCGCGCAATCGATTCCTTTGCTCCAAAGCTGGGCCGCGGCGATTTTTCGGGATCGTGCGACCCCAGGCTTCGATCGTGCGACATCGAAACCATCACCACTGTCGCGTCCAATCTCGCGACCGCACCGCCGGGACGGAAGATCCTCATCCTGGTGAGTGGCGGCCGGAGATTCGCGTTCGGCCGGATTGGCGGGTCCGGGCTGCCGTCGAGCGCGACACATGTTAATGAAGGTGCCGGTCTGCTTGCCGCCTTCAATGCATTGCAGCGCGGAAACGTTGCCGTCTATGCCTTCGGCGTGGAAGGGCTTCACTCGGGCGCGATGTCAACAAGTCGTGGTGCCTCAACGGTGGGGCCGTCTAGTTTACCCGTTTCAGATCTCTCTACGGATGACTCGCTGCACTCGTTTGCGGAGAGCACCGGAGGCCGTGCGTTCACCAACACAAACGATCCGTCCGGTTACGTTGCGGAGGCGTTCCGTGAGAGCGGCATGTACTATTTCGTCGGTTTCAGATCGCCGGCTGCTCCCGATCAGCCGGAGTTTCGAAAGATCGAGGTCAAGCTGAATCGACCGGGAATTACCGCCCGCACCCGCAACGGCTATTACACGCCGGCGAACGCGTCCCGGCCTGTCGACGTTATCAACGGGCTGCCGGGAGGAGATTTGCCTCTGCAAACGACGGCGGCGGTTTTCGCGTTGCCTGGTCGACCCACCGGCGAAGTTCTTCTCGCTGCTGGAATCGGTCCTGCTGCCGGTGAAGTCACTGGGAAGACCATCGATCTCACTGCGACCATGCTGGACTTGGATGGAAAGCCATGCGGGACGCAGCGTGAGTCGATCGCGCTGGACCCAGACGCGGCGGCGGACCTTCCCGTGCATCTATCGGTCAAGCCTGGACGCTACCTCGTCCAGTTGTCGGCACAGGGAGGCGGCCGCTCGGGCGTTGTCGTCATGGACGTCGACGTGCCGGATTTCTCGCGCGAACCTCTTTCCGCGTCTGGTCTTTTACTGCGCCGGAAGCCCACGCCCGTGGTTAGCGACGCGGCAATTGCGGATCTGGTCCCCTTCGTTCCCAGTACAATCCGCCAATTCCGGGCGATTGACGACGTCACGGCGTTCTTGCGCGTCTACCAGGGTGGGAAGAAACCGATCGCGCCGGTACAAGTGTCGGCAAGGGTCACCGACGAGAAAAACGTCGTGAGAAACAAGAGGGAGATTGTGCTCGATTCGACGAACTTCTCGGCGGCACGGTCAGCGGACTATCAGGTCTCGCTGCCGCTGGAACACCTGTCAGCCGGGCAGTACTTATTAGAGATAGAAGCACGAACAGGCGATCTGCGCGTTCAGAGGACGGCGCGATTCACAGTTCAATGAAGATTGCACTGTCAGCCTCATTGACGGTCGCGTTGCTCCAGGCGCAAACGCCAGCGCCGCAGAATCAATTACCGACATTCCGCACCGGTGTCGACATCGTGCAACTGGACGTGACGGTGCTCGATAAAGACCGACACCCGGTGCGAGGCCTCACTGCCGAGGACTTCACCATCCTCGAAAAAGACAAGCCGCAGCCGCTCGTCGCGTTTTCGGCTGTTGATGTTCCCGCGCCAGCGTCAACCGCGGCGCCCTGGATTCGCGATGCGCCTCTCGACGTCGTCTCGAACGCAGAGAACCGTCGGCTTGTCGCGATTGTCATGGACGATGCGTACGCGAAGCTCGAACCCGATGTGACGAAGCGCGCCAAGCAGATCGCGCGCACGGCGATCGATCAGCTCGGGCCCGGAGATCTTGCAGCGGTCGTGTTCACATTCCTTGGCCGCGCACAGAATTTCACTGCCGATCGATCGCAGCTGTTGCAAGCGATTGAATCGTACTCCCCGAAGATGACCGGAGCGATGGGGCCTCCGGCGGTTTGCGAGCCAAACCATCGGTCGTGTGACGGGGAGGCACTCCAGCGTGTTGCATCGACGCTCCTCACCGCCCCACCCGGCCGAAAGATCGTCCTGTTAATCTCAGGGGGCAGAGCCTTCAATTTCGGCGAGATCGGTCAACCTTCGTCGCGCAACGAGGCATTCGATCTCGTCCGCCTCTTCAGCGATCTGAACCGGGCCAACATCACCGTCTATGCGTACGACGCGCACGGGCTCGAGGCGGACGCATCGATGGTGGGGAAGGAATCGCTGTATTCATTTGCGGAGAGTACGGGCGGCCGTGCCGTTGCCTTTACGAATGATCCTGCGGCAGCGGTCGTCGACGCGTTTCGCGAGAGCAGCACCTACTATTTCATGGGTTTCCGAACGTCGGCGTCGAACGACAGGAGCTTTCACAAGATCGAAGTGAAGGTCAATCGTCCGGGTGTCCAGGTGCGTGCGCGCAACGGATACTATTCGCCGGCGAAAAGCGCACGCGCCGAGACAATCACCGGCCTCCCGAGTGGTGATCTTCCTGTTTATGTGACGGCAGCACCGGTTGCAGTTTCAGGACGCCGCGAAGCCGAGATGATTGTCGCGACGCGAATCGCTCCTCCAGACGCGACAACAGCGCCGATGGACGTGGCGCTGACTACGACGGCATACGACTCAAACGGAAAGCCACACGGCACGCTTCGTCAGACCATGACGATCACGCCCAAGGCGGGTGCGCCAATCGACCCCGATCTTCCCGGTCACTTCCCACTGCGACCCGGCCGATACATGCTTCGCATCGCGGCCACATCTGAGGCGAGATCAGGCGGCGTGTTTGTCGACGTTGACGTGCCTGACTTCGCAAAGGATCCGCTGTCGGCGTCCGGCTTGATCCTGCAGCGACGACCGGCGCCGCCAATCCGCGACAAGTTCATCGCGGATCTCGTTCCGATCGTGCCGACGACTCATCGCCAGTTTCTTGCATCAGACGAGGTGTCGATGTTCCTCCGGATCTACCAGGGCGGAAAAGGCAAGATCGTGCCGGTCCGGATGACAGCAAGAGTGAAGGACGAACGGAATACCATCGCGAGTAATCAGGAAGGCTTACTCGAGGTCGCGAACTTTTCGGAAGGCCGCGCAGCAGATTTCGCGGCAGCGCTGCCGCTCGACCATCTGTCGCCGGGAGAATACCTGTTGGAAGTGGACGCGCAGTCCGGTGCGCGTCATGTCACGAGAACGGCGCGATTCGAAGTTGTGATGGTCCGGTAAATCCAAGATGGCAGAGAAGATTCATCGAATCCCCTCTGCCGTCCGTGTTCATCCGTGTTCTTCCGTGGCCTAGTTCTTTGTCATCGTCAGACCCGACACCGTCGCCTCCGTGTTGTGCGCGAAGCGGATGCCGTAGACGCCGTCCGTCGACTTCAACTTACCGGCGGTGACGAGTTGGGCCTTGTCGTAGCTCGCGACCGTCTTGCCGTTGATCGCACACTCGACCTTGTCGCCCTTGACTGACATCGCGATCTCCTGCTTGACCGGCTGGTCCTTTCCAGCCGCCTTGGCCACTGCCTCGTTCGGTTCGCCGCGGCCGTTCATCTGGAACGATGCGGGACCGAATCCACGAACGATGAACTTGCCGTCGCCATAGGCCGCGCAATACAGATAGCTCTGCTGATCGGTGCCCATGTCGTTACCCGCGATGACGATGCCGTACGGATGCGGGTGATTGTTCAAGTTCATGTACTTCGGCTCGGTGAATGTCGCTTTGACCGTATAGTTGCCGGCCGCCTTGTTGGCAGGGTTCCAGTAGGTGATTGCCGGCCCGGTGACGACGTGCAGGTCCTTGCCCTCCATCGAGAGCTTGGCTTCGTTGACCTGTCCGGTGCCATCAGCCTTGCCCTGCCATCCCGCGGCGCTTATGCCGCCACCCGAGACCGTGCGGTTAGCATCCTGGCCCTGTGCTGCGGGCGTGAGGGGGAGGAGGGAGGCGATTGCAATGGCGAGTGCGGAACCATATACCAGACGCATATCGTGTCCTTTCATCTGTGACGGCCATCATCCGGCCGAAACGGGAGTATACATTGTGCATCATGACAATGGACAGATTGTCGCGCCGTGACTTCCTACAAGTGACCGCGGGTGCCGGAGCGTTCGCGTCGCTGACGCCGCCGCTCGCTCGTCACACGCCTGACCCCACCGAACAGCAGCCCGCCCTCGCTACGGGGTGGTTCGATCAGCCGATGCGGTGGGTTCAACTGACGCTCGTCGAAAACGATCCCGGTACGTTTGATCCGAAGTTCTGGCTCGACTATTTCCGGACGCTACATGCCGACGCTGCGACGCTGAGTGCCGGCGGAATCGTCGCCTATTACCCGACAACTGTGCCACTCCACCACCGGAGCGCATGGCTTGGCAACTCGGATCCGTTCGGGGACCTCGTCTCCGGGTGCCGCTCGATGAGCATGCGCGTGGTGGCGCGAACAGATCCGCACGCGGTGCGCGAGGACGTCCGCGCCGCGCATCCCGATTGGATCGCGCGCAATGCTGATGGTGAGTTCCGGCCGCACTGGGCGAATCCCGAGCTGTGGGTGACGTGCGCGCTCGGTCCCTACAACTTTGACTTCATGGATCGGGTGCACCGCGAGATCGTCGAGAAATACCGCGTTGATGGCATCTTCTCGAATCGGTGGGCGCCACAGGGGGGCGACTGCTACTGCGCACACTGTCAGAAGAATTTCAAAGAGGCGACCGGCCTGGAGCTGCCGCGTTCTCCCGATCGCCGCGATCCGGCGCGGCGCGCGTATGTGGCGTGGCGAAAGGCGAGGCTCACCGAACTCTGGAAAAAATGGGATGCCACCGTGCGCGCCGCGAATCCGGAGGCGCGCTTCATCCCGAACGGTCCTCCGGATTTGAAGACGGCCGGGGAGCTTGCCGCGATTCAGTTCACCGACAACCAGGCACGCCGCGGTGTGACGCCGCCCTGGGCGAACGGGCGGCGCGCGAAAGAGTATCGATCAGTGATGGGACGCCGCCCGATCGGCGGAATCTTCAGCGTCGGTCTCGAAGAAGCCTACCGGTGGAAGGATTCGGTGCAGAGCGAGCCTGAAATCCGCTTATGGGTTGCTGAAGGCACGGCGAACGGCATGCGGCCGTGGGTCACAAAATTTTCCGGCGTGTTGTACGACCGTCGATGGTTGCCGGTCGTCGAACGGATTTACGACTGGCACTACGCGCACGAAAGCTACCTGCGCAACGAGACGCCGCTCGCGCGCGTGGCGCTGCTGCATTCCGAGCAGACTGCAGCCGAGCACCCGGGGATGGCGCAAGGGGATCGACACGAGGATCACATGCTCGGCATGTATCACTCACTGATCGAATCGCGCATTCCGTTCGAGTTGGTCCACGAAGCGTTTCTCACTCCGGATCGGCTGGACCGGTTCAAGCTTCTCATCCTGGCAGATGCCGCGGCATTGTCGGATGACCAGTGCCGCGCGATTCGCGACTACGCCGCTCGCGGCGGCAGCGTTCTCGCGACGTTCGCCGCTTCACTCGCGGACGAATCCGGCCGTCGTCGGGAAAACTTCGGCCTTGCGGATCTCTTCGGCGTGACGTTCACCGGAAAGATCGACGGTCCGATGCAGAACTCGTACTTGAGCCTGGACGCTGATTCGTCGACCGGTCGACGCCATCCGGTTCTCGCCGGACTCGACGGAACCCCGCGCATCATCAACGGAGTATTCCGGGTGGACGTGCGGCCGACGATCGACTTTCCGTCGCCGGTCACACTCATTCCAACCTATCCCGATCTGCCGATGGAAGACGTTTATCCTCGCGTGGCACACACTTCCACCCGTGAACTCTATTTACGCGACCTTGGACGCAGTCGCGTCGCCTACATCCCCTGGGACATCGATCGATCGCTGTGGGACGTGATGTGCGTCGATCACTTGCAGCTGCTGCGCAACACGATCGAGTGGACCGCGAACGAACCATGGCCGGTCGTGGTTAAAGGCCCTGGCCTCATCGACGTGACCGCGTGGCGCCAGCGCGGCTCGATGACCGTCCACCTCGTGAATCTCACGAATCCGATGATGATGAAAGGACCGCTGCGCGAAGTTATTCCGATTGGACCACAACAGCTGACTGTGAGACTGCCGGAAGGTAGCCGGCCGAAAAAAGTCCAGTTGCTGACGGCGGGGAAGACTGTCGATTACAAGTTGACCGGCACGGCCTTGATGTTGACCGTGCCGTCAGTTGAGGTGCATGAAGTAGTTGCTATTGATCTGTGACGGCTGCCGGGATCCGTTGTCCGCGATCCGGGATCCGAACAAAGCTGAGAGCTGGCAGCTGACAGCTGGAAGCTATTTATCAGGCATTCCCCCCGGCACCCTTATCGTCAGTCCCTTCCGATCGAGGTTGACGTTGACGCGTTTGTCCGGCTTCACGCCGTCGGGCAGCGCGTACGAGATGGCATATTGCGCGGCGAGATCGTCAGCCACCTGCTGCAGTGCCTTTGGGATCGCGGCCGTGGTGACGACCTCGATGCGACGGCCGCCCGACTGCTTCGAGCCATCGCCAAGCACCTGCTCACGGTAACTTTCGTCGCCCATCGTGCTCAGGTTGCTACTGTTGTTGGTGGCTGGCGGGCCCCACGTGACCGCATACATCGTTGCGCCGCTCTGCCGCAGCTCGGTGAGTATCGAGTTCGCGGACGCGCCACCGGCTTGACCACCGGACATCGCGACGATCACCATGACCGGCCGTTCCGGTTTTTCTTTCTGAAACACTTTGGCCATGTCGCCGATGCATTCAGTCATATTGGAGGTCGGCTGGGGATTCAGACTGAGTTCGTTGATGGCCTTGAGCAGCTGGTTTGCGTCGCCGGTGAACGGGACGAGGGTGTTGTTGCGAAGTCCGACCGTGACGAGCGACATGTCCGCCGAGCCCGCCATTCGCTTCACGAATTCGAAAACACCCGATCGAGTCTGCCAGTCGCCGATGAGCTTTTCCTCGACCATCACTGCCAGGTGCGCCTTGGCGGTAGCTGGACCGGCTTTGACAATCTCGCGGTCCTTGCCCCCTTCTTTGACCTTGAAGTTCGCCGCCGTGAGATCGGAAATCTTTTCTCCCTTGTCGTCGGTGATCGTGACGTACACCGTTCGCGTGAGAGCTTCACCCGCGGCGACGGCAAGCGGCTGAATCGTGAAGATGGCAATGGCGCAGATGGCCGCACGCTGCGCGAAGAGGCGGACGCGCGCTGGACTCATGTCGAACCCTCCCGCCAGGAGTATAGACTCTTGAAATGGGAAAAGGGAAAGCGCCTGCGGCCCGAGCGAGGCGCGAAGTCGCCGAGTGAGAGCGAGCGGGGGTGGGGCCCCGCGAGCCGTGAGAGAAGCTGACAGCCGTTCGCCTAATTCAATGGCAATGGCTTCGCTGCCTTTGGCTGCGCGGCGTTGTAATCTTCACCCAACAGCATCGCAATTGTTGCGGCCACCTGCGACTGCGTGACCTTCAGTCCTTCACGCGCGCCAAGCGGTGCGATGCCAGGTCCCATGGCCGCCATCCAGATCTGATCGGATTCGAGGACCTTCTCGCCGTGGCTCGTCCAGTTGTCTCCGGTGCTCCCGCGGCCGTGATCTGTCGCCAGGATCAATGCTGTGCGGCCGGAATACTGGGACATCGACTGCGCGGTTTCCCACAGCCTCCTGATGAATCGATCGTTCCGCCACGCTGAATCCAAGTACAAGTCATACCGTCGTCCGTGTGCCCACTCGTCGGTTTCGCCGAGCATGACGTAGAGAATGCGCGGCTTGTTCTTCTTCAGGTACTCGAGAGCGCCGAAGCCCGTCGGTGCATCGGCACGTGTGTCTCCCCAGTACGGCGGCATATCAGCGGCGAATTCGTTGATCGCCCGCTGTCGGTCGTTCTTTGGATCGCGTACTGGCGCGCCGTCGCCATTGGCCGGAATGTGACTTCGGTCGGTGTTGACAATCCACGGCAGCAGCTCCCACGACGCGAACGCGGCAACTTTGCCATTGAGACCCGGCCGCCCATTCAACCACTCCAGGACGGTGACGTTCGGATTGGGCTTGCGATCGTTGCTGTCGATGCGCGGATCGGGGAACCCGGAAAGGATCTCGTTGTAGCCGGGATAGGAAAACCTCATCCCGTTGGTCACCCGCGCGTCGCTGCCCTTTGACGGATCGCCAAATACCTGGCCATTTTTCGCGATCACGGTCCAGATAAACGGCAGCAGCTTCGCCCGTCGCTCTTCAGAGGTGGCGCCTCCGAACCTTCCTTCACTCTTCTTTTTGGCGGCGTCGGAAACTCCTCCTTCTTTCTGAGTCAGCAACTCCGCGGTCATCCCGCCAAACACTTCCTGCCATCGCATTCCATCCATGGTGACGACGAGGACGTTTCGAATGGCTCCGGGTTGTGGCGTCTGTGCGCTGGCGGCGAGCCGGGGTGCCAACCTGAACGAGGCAAGCGCGGACAGAAGTAGGACAAGGAGAGTGATCGGCAGCGAGCGTGCAAGGGAGTCCGAGGGGCGCCAGCCCCTCGGCGTAAAAAATGGATGGCTGAGTTGCTTCATACCGGCGAATTATAGTGCCAGGGCTGGGCTAACACCGTGGTTGCATAAACGTCTTTTAAAGACGTGAAACTATTTCGCGCGGGATCCGGTCAAAACACGCGGAGGTCGCCATGATGAAGCGTCTGGGTGCCATTGTCCTGACCGCTACGATTGCCGGCGTCGCAGCGACGGTGTCCCACACACAAGGCGCGATCGGCCGTTCAAGCCTCACCGTCCATGAATGGGGGACCTTCACCTCTATTGCCGGCCCGGACGGCCAGGCTCTCGAGTGGCGGCCGCTCAATGGTCCTTCAGATTTGCCCTGCTTCGTCACGACGCTCAATCCGAACAGTGTCAAAGTCCTTCCGCAGGGCGGTCTTCCCGGTGTGAAGGCTCTGGTCCGGATGGAAACCCCGGTGCTTTATTTCTACTCGCCGTCCGCCATGACCGCCCGCGTATCGGTCGCGTTTCCGCGCGGCCTTTTCTCCGAATGGTATCCGCAGGCAGCGACCGGCATGGTGCCGGTCGGGGATACCCGGCAATGGCAGTGGCAGATCAACTGGTCGAACGTCGAGATCTCGCCTGGAGCTAAAGAGCAGTTTCCGACCGAACCTGACCAAAGCCACTACTACGCGGCACGGAAGACAGATGCCGCGCCGGTGAGCGTCGGCGGGCAGCAGGAGAAGTTCCTCTTCTATCGCGGGATTGCCACGTTTCCGCCTCCGATTGCGGCGACCGTCGCTCGTGACGGCAGCATCGTTGTGCAGAAGACCAACGATCGAGTTGACACTTTCGTGCTCTTCGAACGTCGCGGCGATCGCTTCGGCTATCGTGTCGTGTCGACGGATCGCAACGACGTGCGCATAGAACGTCCGGTGCTCGACGGGTCGCTCGTGTCGCTGTGGGAAGATTTGCGACGAATATTGACCGGTCGCGGGCTGTATCTGCGCGAAGCCGCGGCGATGGTCGAGACATGGCGCGACTCATGGTTCGAGGAGGGCACCCGGCTCCTGTATCTTCTGCCACAGACAACAGTGGACAGCATCCTGCCGATCGACATTGAACCGGAACCGGCACACATCACGCGCGTGTTTGTCGGCCGAATGGAGGTCGTGACGCCCGAGATGGAGTCTGAAGTGGCGTCGGCCATTCGCCGTAACGATCAACGGACACTTCGGAAGTACGGCCGCTTCCTCGAACCGATCTCTCAGATGATCGAAGGCCGGCTCAAGGCGACCCACGATGAAACGAAGATCGGCGACACGCTGAGCGCCCTCGCTCCGAAGCAATCATCGTCGCTGTGTCGAGCGCCCGCGAGCGCGAAGCCTGCAAGCTCGACTATCCTATCGAGTCAATGATCGAACGCGTCGCACCCCGGAATCACATCGCGCTTGCGGTTGTTGTGTTCTTCGCCGCCATCGCAAGCCCCGTTGGGCAGCAGCAACCAGGCTCGCCCCAAACATTCGATCTCGTCGTCTACGGTGGAACTGCCGGCGGCGTCATGACGGCAGTCGCCGCAGCGCGTGAAGGACTGACCGTTGCGCTGCTGGAGCCCGGCCGTCATCTCGGCGGAATGGTGAGTGGTGGACTGGGGTGGACGGATTACGGACGGAAGGAAGTGATTGGCGGGTACTCGCTCGAGTTCTTTCAACGCGTTGGCGCGAAGTACGGCCGCGACATCGAGTGGCACTTTGAAGCGCATGTGGCGGAAGCCGTGTTCAACGAGCTGGTGAAAGAGGCTGGCGTTCGAGTATTCCTGCAGCACCGTCTTCGCGAGAAGAACGGCGTCACGAAGAAGGACACGACGGTTACCGAGCTCGTGACTGAAAACGGCGCGTCGTTTCGCGGCCGTCTCTTTGCCGATGCCAGCTACGAGGGTGACCTGATGGCGCAGTCTCGTGTGACGTACACGTGGGGACGCGAAGCCATCAGCGAATACAACGAGTCGCTCGCTGGCGTTCGCGATCGCACCCCGCTTCATCAATTCAGAGCAGCCGTATCGCCGCTCGATTCATCGGGCAAGCTGCTCCCTGAGATCATGCCGCGTTCGAAAGATGCCGTTGGTGCCGCGGACAAGCGGGTGCAGGCCTACAACTTTCGCCTCTGCATGACAAAAGACCCTCAGAACCGGGTCACGTGGCCGAAGCCGGCGGGTTACTCACCTGGACGTTACGAACTGCTCGCGCGCTATTTGCCTGCATTCGAGAAAGAGTTGACACGGCCCCTCGCGATCAACGACGTGATGAAGGCCGACATTCTTCAGAACGGAAAGACAGACACCAACAACAACGGTGCGTTCTCGACGGACTACATCGGCGGCAGCTACGAGTACCCGGAAGGCAACTACGCAACTCGCGCGCGAATCCGGCAGGCGCATGTCGACTACATCCAGGGTTTCCTGTATTTTCTCGCAACCGACGGGCGCGTCCCGACGACGTTGTCCGCGGAGATGAAGCAGTGGGGACTCTGCAAGGACGAGTTCGTCGACAACGATCACTGGCCGTATCAGCTATACGTTCGCGAAGCGCGCCGAATGGTTGGCGAGTACGTGATGTCTCAGAAAGACATTCAAGTCGAACTGACCAAGCCAGATTCGATCGGGATGGGTTCCTACAACAGCGATTCGCATAACGTCCAACGACGCCCGACCGAGGATGGCAGCGCGGTCGAGAATGAAGGCGACATGCAGGTGGCGGTCAAACCGTATGAAATCACGTATCGCATGTTGCTTCCGAAACGCGCGCAGGCGACAAATCTGCTCGTGCCGGTTTGCTTTTCGGCGACTCACGTCGCCTACTCGACGCTGCGGATGGAACCGCAATACATGATCGTCGGTCAAGCGGCCGGTGTTGCGGCGAAGATGGCGATCGATGGCAAGCAGGCGGTGCAGGACGTGGATACAAACGCGCTGGCGGCCAAGCTCCTGACGCAGCAGGCGGTGTTGCACGTGCCCTAGACTGACGCGCAGAGGACGCCGAGAAGACCGATTCGCCCGCCTTTCTCTGCGCGCTCTGCGCGATTTCGATCAACGGAGTCGCAACCTCCGCGCGGAATATTCCTTTGCGGCATCGCTGTCCGTGACGATCTCCGGCGATCCCCAGATGGCGCGTGTCGGCGCGCCGCCGATCGCGTCTGCGGCGAGAACGACATGCCAGAGGACGCGGTCCGGATGGTAGAAAAGGCTCCACTTCCAGCCAGCGTAGGCGGACAGGTCCGTGCGAACCGGGATCCACCGACGATCGCCCGGTGACAGGTCGACATCTGTGAGCCGCTCGTAAATACGATGGTCGCTCACACCGACACGGAGACGGACGGCTGCGGCGGAACTGTCCGGATCGATCGATGCGAACGCGCGCAGCACGCCGCGACGCGGCAAGGGAAGCGGGATCGTCAACCGGCTCGGGACGGGAACGACAATGGACGGGCGGAGCTGGCCGTCGATCTCACGAGTCGTGATCTCGAAACCGTTGGCCGGTCGCTTCTCTGCGCTGCCAACTTCGCGGATCAGATTCACGACCGGAACGGGCGCGTTCTCGACGTGACGGCAACCGCCGCATAAGATCACGACGACGATGGAAAGGACGTGCCGATTCATTGCGATCGTGATGGCGCTGTTGTTCGTTGCGGCAGTGGCGCGATTCTATCATCGCGGTACCGGCTTCACCGCGCTCATCGGCTTTCCTCCAGCTGGTGACTCTGAACCGCCAGTGCTGAAATCAGTTCCGCATTATCAATATCCCGCATTCGCGAGTTACGACGGTCAGTTCTACGCTCAGCGCGCGCTCGATCCCTTACTGCGCGATCCAACAGTCGACCGCGGAATGGACCTCGCGCCATTCCGCGCGCGTCGCATTCTTTTCAGCTGGACCGCATACGCCCTTGGATGCGGTCGTCCGGCCTGGATCCTCGATGCATACGCGCTGCAAAACGTCTTCTGCTGGATGGTGATCGCGGTGCTGATCACGAAGTGGATACCGCTCGCGTCCTGGCGCGGGCTTGCGCTCTGGACGGCGTGCCTGTTCTCGCACGGGCTGCTGTGGTCGGTCCGCTTCGCCCTGCTCGATGGGCCAAGCCTGATGTTGACGATGTGGGCCGTGGCGGTTGCCGAACGGGAAAGTGCGCTGGGCTCTGCAGCGATCGTCGGTGTAAACGCACTCGGGAGAGAAACGAATCTACTGGCCGCGGTCGCGCAACCGGTCCCGCGCACTCGCGCCGCATGGATCCGATTCGCAGTGGCTCTGGCAATCGCAGTATTGCCGTCACTCGTCTGGATGGACTACCTGCGGTCGATCTATAGATCGACGACGCTCGCGGGCACCGACTCGTTTGCCTTCTTCGCGAGCGGCCTCGTTCACAACTGGCGCGACGTGCTCGCCAGTCTGGGATCGTCGTCACGAGGGTTCGATTCGCTGTTTCCGGCGTTTATTCTCCTGTCGGTGGCCGTGCAGGCCGCGTTCATCTTTGTTCGCCGGCAGTATCTCGTGCCATGGTGGCGCGTCGCCTGCGTCTACGCGATCATGTTGCTGTTCCTCGACCCGGTGCTGGTCGCCCCCTCGACCGCCGCGATCACGCGTGTGATGCTGCCGCTCACCGTCGGGTTCAATATCCTGCTTGCCCGGGAGCAGCGCCCGGCGCATTTCTGGCCGTGGTTCATCGCCGGGAACCTTCATGTTGTGACTGTGTATCAGGTGATGCCGCTTATTCCGTTTTGAGTCGCTACTCGCTGCTCGCTGCTCGTGAAAAGCCCGGGCCGAGGAGCGAGGAGCGTAGAATACATTCATGAGAACACTGGTACTCCTGGCATTGAGCGTATTCGCTGGCGCCGTCTCCGCCGAGCCTGCGAAAGTCGCGGGGAAGTGGAACGTTACGATGCAGCTGGAGTCGATTACCGGGCACCCCGTGATCCTCCTGAAGCAGGATGGAGAAAAGCTGACCGGGACCTACGAAGGACGCTACGGCCAGTCTGAAATCAAGGGCTCGATTAAGGAGAAGGAGATCGAGTTCACGGTGACGTTCGTTGCCGAGGGCATGCAGACGCAGGGCGTGTTCGCTGGAAAGGTGGATGGCGACACGATGGGCGGCGACGTGTCCTTCGAAGGTGCGGGGGATGGCACCTGGTCGGCGTCGCGCGTGAAACAATAGACATGCGGTCGCGTACCCGGAGCTGGCGCTCCGTTGTGCCGGTCGCACTCGCGATCGCATGGACGCTTGCATCGGCAGCGCCGGCCGGCGCCTATTCCGCGCTCGCGCATGAAGCGATCATCGACGCGGCGTGGGACGGATCGATCGTTCCCGCCCTCCGTGCCCGATTCAATTCAGTAACCGATGACGATCTGAAGCGCGCCAGAGCGTTCGCCTATGGCGGAAGCCTTATCCAGGACATCGGGTATTACCCATTCTCGAGCCGTTTCTTCGGTAACCTGACGCATTACGTTCGCAGCGGCGACTTCGTCGAGGCCCTGCTCCGCGAAGCGGCTGACATGACCGAGTATGCGTTTGCGCTCGGCGCCCTTGCGCACTACGCCGCCGACAACACCGGCCACCCGCTCGCCGTCAACCGCGCCGTGCCCGTCCTTTATCCCAAACTACGGCAGCGATTTGGTGACGTCATCAACTACGGACAGAATCCCGCTGCGCACCTCAAAACCGAATTCGGATTCGACGTCGTGCAGGTTGTGCGCGGACAATATGCGAGCGGCGCGTTTCACGATTTCATCGGCTTCGAAGTGTCGAAACCGGTGATGGAGCGTGCCTTCAAACGTACCTACGGTCTCGACCTGAACGATGTCTTTACCGCGCTCGATGTTTCGATTGGAACCTTCCGTTGGACGGTCAATACAACGATTCCGACCATGACCAAGGTTGCCTGGGAACTCAAGGAGAAGGAGATTGTCGCGCTGACGCCGGCGACGACCCGTGAGCGCTTCGTCTTTTCGCAGACGCAAGCGGAGTATGAGCAGCGCTGGGGAACGGAATACAAGCGCCCTGGCTGGCTCCACAAGTTCTTCGCGGCCCTCATGCGGATCGTACCGCGCTTCGGGCCGTTCAAGCCGCTCGCGTTCGAGGCCCCGACTTCTGAAACCGAGCAGTGGTTTGTGGAGAGTTTTGCGAAAACCGTGACCTATTACCGCACGCTGATCGATGACGCGCGCCGCTCGACGCTATCGATCGGCAATCGGAATTTCGACACCGGAGACCCAACCGGAGCGGGGAAGTATCCCCTGGCCGACAAAACGTATGCTGAATTGGTTGAGCGGCTGGCGAAGCAAGGTGAAAAGGGATCCGCCGCCCCGGCGGCGCTGGTCTCCGACATTCGCGCGTTCTATGGCGATCTATCCGCCCCGATCGAGACAAAGAAACACAAGAAGGAGTGGAGCCGATTGACGCAGTCCCTCGAGCGCCTCAAATAATCAAGACGGGACAGCGCACACGGGCAGGGGCCCGTCACGACACACGCGCACACACACTTTTTGTCGCGCGGCTCACGGAAGCGTAATCGCCGGGAACCACATTCGTCGTGACGCATTGCAGAAACCATCGCAGCTGAGTCGGCACGTCGATTGCCCGTTGCGCGCTGATGCGCCCGCGGGCCCTGTTCGCAGCAACTCTCACTTTTGCACTCCTCACGAGTCCGCTGCAGGCGGCGCGTTCCAATCAGGATCTGCCTGCGCCGGAGGCGTGGGCAGCGCTTGAACGCGGTGACGCCGAGAAGGCGGCCGCGATCTTTCGCGAAGAGCTCGAGCGCAGTCCGAGCAACGCCGCCCTCCACTACGGCGCCGGTTACGCGTCATTCACGCTCGGCCGTACCGATGCCGCCATTTCGTATCTGAAGCACGCAGTCGAATTGAATCCTCGATTCGTCCAGGCGCTGGTGTTGCTGGCGCAAATCGCATATCAGGCCGCAGACCTCGATCTTGCCGTGTCCACTCTGGAGAAGGCGGCTGCGGTCGCGCCGCGCGATCGTGCGATTAACCAGCAACTCGAACGGTGGCGAAATGAAGCGGCCTTGCACAACCGCTTCGAAGCGCGATCGACAGCCCGGTTCACGGTGCTCTTCGAAGGTGCGGAGGAAAAGGCAATCGGAGAGCGGGTGGCATCGATCCTCGAAGCGGCCTACTGGCGCATCGGCAAGTCGATGAATACATACCCGTCCGAGACCCTGAGCGTCATTCTGTATACGAATCGTCAGTTCCAGGACATCACACGTGCGCCGGCGTGGGCCGGCGGTGGATACGACGGACGCATTCGTCTGCCCGTCGGTGGGGCGCTGCGTTCGCCACGAACGCTGGAGCGCGTCGTCACGCACGAGTTCGTCCATGCGGTCATTCATAACGCCGCCGGCGAGGGCGTCCCGGCATGGGTCAACGAAGGGCTTGCGAGTTATATGGAGTCGACGGATCGCACCTGGGTTCAGCAGGTGCTCCGCCGCGCGGATGGCCGGATCTCGATGGACGATCTGAGGGAAGGGTTCGGCCAATTCGATGGCAACACCGCGCTCGTGGCGTACGCGGAGAGCCTCGTAGCGGGACAGTTGCTATGCGAACGGCTTGGCGGCAATCTGGGTCCATTCCTCCAGATGGTTGGCAGCGGCCACACGGTCGATCAGGCGCTCAGCGTGCACAACGTGCCGCCGGAACAGTTCTATGCCGAGTGGCGAAGGCGCATTGGAATGAAGTAATCGGATCCCGGATCGCGGACAACGGATCCCGGCTAAGAGAGAAAAAAATGAGCCAGAACTACACGACCCAGCCAACTGAAACCCAGCCGATGGATTATTACGAGCTGTTACAGGTCAGTCCGACGGCTGACATCGAGACGATCCATCGCGTCTATCGACTGCTTGCGCAGCGGTTTCACCCGGACAATCAAGAAACGGGAAACGCAGCGCGGTTTCGACAAATCAGCGAAGCCTACACCGTGCTCAGCAACGCCGAAGAGCGGGCACGGTACGACATCGTCCATGCGGAGCAGAAGCGGGGCCGATGGAAGCTGGTTTCGACGGGAAGCCACGCAGAGAACGATTTCGAGATGGAGCAGTCAGTGAGGCTGACCGTCCTCGAAGTGCTGTATACGAAGCGCCGGATGGAACCGAGTCAGCCGGCGATCTACGCATTCGACCTGGAGGAGATGATCGGCCGTCCGCGCGAGCACCTGGAGTTCACGATCTGGTATCTGGCAACAAAGAAGTACATCGCACGCGATGACAACTCTCGAATCCTGATCACTGGCGACGGTGTCGATCACCTCGAGGCCAACTACCGGACGGTTACGCGTCTGCGACTGAAGCCTGCGTCTTAAAACGAAAGCGGAGGCCAGACTCTCCGTCTAACCTCCGCTTTCTTCCGTATCCGCTTCTCGCTATTCGCGTCTCGCTCCTCGGTTCTTGCTAGTGACTCCGTCCGTCCGAGTAGCGAGTAGCGAACAGCGACTTAAACGTTCTTAGGCACCACGAACGGCGTACGATACTCGCGCGTCAGCATCTTGTTCGCCTCGTGATCGTCGACGATGGTCATCGACTTCGCATCCCAGTGGAGCGTGCGGCCAAGGCGGTAGCTGATGTTCGCCAGGTGCATCAGGTTGCACGAGAGCGCGCCTTCTTCAACTTCCGCGTTCAGATCCTCGCGCTTGCGGCTGCGAACGGCGTTGATGAAGTTGGCCCAGTGCTCGTCTTTCGCGGTGGCACCCGGGCCCGGCTTCTGGTCTTTGCCGAGGAACGAGTAGTACTTGTTGTAGTTGTCGATGACCAGGTAGCCATTGGATCCGTAGAACTGGTTGCCAATGGTGTTTCCTGGCTTGCCTTCGTCGATGCCGGCTTCGTGCGGCGAGATCCAGTGCCGCACTTCAAAGGTCATCATCTTCTTCTTCCCGTCGACGTCGAACTCGTAGCTCGCGCTGATCGTGTTCGGCGTTTCCTGGTCGTCGTCGAACATGAACTTGCCGCCGATGGCGCTGACCTTTGTCGGATGGGTCACGCCGAGACCCCAGCGCGCGATGTCGACTTCATGGATCCCCTGGTTGCCAAGATCGCCGTTGCCGGTGTCCCAGTACCAGTGCCAGTTGTAATGGAAACGATTCCGATTGAACGGCCGCTTCGGCGCCGGTCCGAGCCACAGGTCGTAATCGACCTTGGACAGGTATGACGAGTCATAGCACGGCTCGGGTCTGCCTCCGGGCGTGAAGGAGAACTTCTCGCCGGTATTCATCGGACCATCGGGATACTTTCCGATGGTGTCGCGCCACTTGTAACAGAGACCGCGGGCCATGTAGACATCGCCCAGCTCGCCATTACGCATCCGCTCGACCGCTTCTCGCAGCGCCGGTGACGATCGGCTCTGGCTGCCTTGCTGCACCATCCGGTTGTACTTCCGCGCCGCGGCGACGATTTGCTGGGACTCAAAGATGTTATGGGTGCAAGGCTTCTCGACGTAGACGTCCTTGCCCGCCTGCACCGCCCAGATTGTCTGCAACGCGTGCCAGTGGTTCGGAGAGGCGATCGATACCGCGTCGATGTTCTTGTCCTCGAGCATCTTGCGCATGTCGACGTAGGTCGCCGGCTTCTTCGCACCCTTGCCGTCGAGGTACTTCAGCTTTTCACCGATGCGGAACTCATCCACATCACAGAGTGCGACGATTTCGACATTAGGCATCGATGACCAGGCGGAGACGTGACTCTGGCCGCGCCCGCCGCACCCGACCACCGCCATGCGGACGGTGTCGTTCGGACTGGCCAGTCCCTTGACCGTCGCTCCGGCAGTCATCACTGCCGTGCTCACGAGGAAATCTCTTCGGTTCATCGTCATAACTTGCTCCTGCTGTCGTGCTCCGGGACGGGTCCGGAAATGCTCAGGGGGAGGATATCATGTGCAAGTAAGTCTGTGTAGCTTGCGCCTTTAGCGGAAGGCAGCGTCTGCGGCCGGCTTAGCGGTATCATTCGCCTTCATGCGTTCTATTTCTCTGATTGCGCTCCTGTTGACGCTGGTGACTCCTGCTGCTTCGCGGCAGCAATCGCCCGGCCACCGTCCGCTCCGACTTGCGATTGCTGGGCTCGTGCATGGGCACGTCAGCGGATTCCTTCGTGGTGCGCAAGGGCGGAAGGACGTCGAGATCATTGGTCTCTACGATCCGGACAAGGCGCTCCTCGAGCAGTACGGTGAGCGCTACAAGATCGCGCCAGAGGCGCGGTTCACGAACCTCGATCAGATGCTCGATCGCACGAAGCCGGAGGCGGTCGCATCGTTCACTAACACCTTCGATCACGCCGCAGTCGTCGAGGCTGCGGCGAGTCGCCGTATTCACGTGATGATGGAGAAGCCGCTCGCGGTCAGCAAAGCCGACGCCGAGCGAATCCGCCGTGCCGCGAATAGTGGCGGTGTCCAGGTTTTCGTGAACTACGAAACGACGTGGTACCCGAGCCACGGCGAGATCTGGTCGCTCATGAAGGAACAGAAAGCGGCCGGTGAGATCCGCAAGATGGTCGCAATGGACGGGCATCAGGGCCCGAAAGCCATCAACGTGCAGCCTGAGTTCTTCGCGTGGCTGTCCGACCCGGTCAAGAACGGTGCGGGTGCGCTGTATGATTTCGGATGTTACGGTGCAAACCTGATGACCTGGTTGATGGACGGGCAGAGGCCAATCGCCGTCACCTCGATCACCCAGCACTTTCAACCTGCCGTGTATCCACACGTCGATGACGAGGCGACGATCGTCGTCGAGTATCCGAACGCGCAGGGCATCATCCAGGCATCCTGGAACTGGCCGGCGAACCGGAAAGACCTCGAGGTTTACGGTGAGCGCGGCTATGCGATCGCGACGGGCGGCAACGGCCTGCGCGTTGCGCTCTCAGGAAAACCTGAACAGACGATGACGCCGGCGGATCGGCCGGCCGATGAGCACGACTCGATCGCGCATCTGATGGCTGTGGCGCGCGGCACCCGGAAACCGAACGCGCTGTCGTCACTGGAGAACAACATCATCGTGACGGAGATTCTGGCGGCCGCGCGCGAATCCGCTCAGACGCACGCACGCGTGGTCTTCGCGGAAGGAAAAAAGTACGTCTCTAAGCAGGCGTCCGTGAAGGCGGCGCCGATTGCACTTCCACCACCGGCGCCGCAGCAGTAGTTGTCGCCGGCGCACTGCCCAGCCCGAGCTGTTGGAGCACGTTCGGCACATTCAGTCCGAGTGCTTCGAGCTGCTGCAGCAGATTGAAGACGACGGCGGGGCTGGTCTTCGCGAGTCTGCCGAGGCTGCTGCTGCCGTTGTCGCCGTTGCTGCCCCCCTGATCGATCACCACCAGCTTGTCGATGTTCCCGAGCGGTGCGGCGACCGCGCCGAAAATACCGCTCGACGCGCTGAGAATTGCCGGGAGCTTTTCCAGGATTGTCTGGAGCCGCGCGGCATCGTTGAACTGTTGCCAGGCCTCCGCTTTCCGGAGAATCGCCGCCGCTTCTGCGACGCCCTGCGCTTCGATCGCCTTGGCCTGCGCCAGACCGATGGCTTCGATCTTCGCCGCTTCGGCGCGGCCCTCGGCTTCAACTGCAGCAGCGCGTCCCGCACCCTCCTTGCGGAGTTTTTCCTGCTCGGCTTCCGCGAGCGAGATTAGCGCCGAGCGACGACCTTCGGCTTCGAGAATTGCGGCTTGCTTGGCCGCCTCGGCACGCACGACCGCAGCCAGTCGATCGGCTTCAGCCGGTTTGATCACCGTGGCTTCGAGTTCTTTCTGCTTGCGCAGGACTTCCTGTTCCTGGACGGCGATTAATTCCTGCGTGCGCGTTCGTTCGACCTTGACCTCTTCCGCGACGACGGCCTGTCGGGCAGTGGCTTCGGAGAGCGGACCGGCCTGCTGCGCGCGGGCCTTCTGCGTTTCGATCTCCGCCTGGTATTGCGCTTGACGAATCATGAAATCACGCGACGCCTGCGAAATCTCCGCGTCGGCCTTGAACTTGGCCTGTTCCCCTTCCTGCAGCGCCTGCGCCGATTTGATCTTTGAGTCGCGACTCGCTTCCGCTTCACCGATCGTCGCGTCGCGCTTGACCTCCGCCGTGCGCCGCTTGCCCAACGCGTTCAGGTACTCTTCCTCGTCGCTGATTTCCTGGATGGTCAGGACGTCGACGCCGATTCCCATCTTTTCGAGATCGACCGTCGCTTCGCTCGTGAGTTTTTGCGCGAAGCTTTGCCGATCGCTATTCACTTCTTCGACCGTGAGCGTGCCGAGAATCGATCGCAGGTGCCCTTCGAGCGTCTGGAAGATCACTTTCTGCACTTGATCCGGGGTCATGCCGAGGAATCGTTCGGCCGCGGCCTGCAGCGACGATTCGTCTCCACGAATCTTCACGTTCGCGACCGCCTTGACCGATACCGGCACGCCTTTGAGTGTGTAGGCGCGCTTGATCTCGAGAGGAATCGTCAACACGTTGAGGTGCAGGTATTCCACCTTCTCGAGCAACGGAATGCGCAGCGCCGCGCCGCCGCGAACCATTCGGTATCCAACCACACGACCGTCGGCCAGTTTGCGGCGCCGGCCGGACAGGACGGCGACCGCATTGGGCGATACCTTCAAGTAGTTGCGGCTGATCAGCCACATCGCCGCGAAGAACCCGAGAACGACCGCGACGATCAGAATGGGAAGCCATAGACCGGAATTCGGAAGGAACATGGGGGACCCTCGCGTGTTATTGCCGCGCTACGATAACCGTTTCACCGAGTACTTCCTCAACCCGTACCGACGTGTTTTCAGGAATCGACTCTCCCTGCCTGGTGCGCGCGATTTTGTCGATCAGTTCCTCGCCGATTCGGCAGCGCACCTGACCGACGCCGCCGGTGGGAATTGTCACGATCACCCGACCGGTCTGACCGACGAGATCGCTGGCACGTGATTCCGACGAGGCCTGCTGGCCGTATAGAAATCTCGCAAACAGGAAGACGGGCGTGGCCAGTACGACACCGCCGCCGAATCCCACACTCGAAGCCGCCAGCGGATTGAGCCCGTAGTGAGTCGCAATCGCGCCGAAGGCACCGAATGCCGTCACGAAGACGCTGATGACGCGAGTGCTGAAAAATCCCGGACCGCCGTGATCGTCAACGCCACCTTCGAAGTGGTCGAAAATGCCGCCGAAGAATAGGGAGATGCTCAGGATCAGGAAACCAACCGCCGCGATGGCCAGGAACACCGTGAACGCGTTCAGCTCCATGCGGGGACAATCCTAAAGGCACAAGGGAAAAGGGAAAAGGGAAAACGCCAGGGGCGCGTGGGGGCCACACGCGCACTGAGAAAAGCGGACAGTTCCTAGCCGGAAGCTGCCTACTTCGCCAGCAACACCGCCAACACGCCGAGATAACCCACTACGAAGTAGGCTCCGACGATCAGCGCTTTGCCTGGCTTCGAGACTCGCCGCCAGGCGGCTGCGGGATGCACGCAGCAGGCGAGTGTCCGTCCGATGACGACGTCGGCGCTCATGGGAAGCAAAGTGAGCAAAACGAATTCCGCCATGAATGGCGCAATTCCTTGGAAATCGCGCGATTCCGGCGTTGGAAAACCATATCCTATCGGGATCTTTGTCTCCCTGTGATGGAACTTCATTTCACATGATCCGGAGCGCCCATGGCGCGCCTCGCTGTCTCGAAATCAGCTCTATACGTTCGGTCCAAAAGGACGGTCGGCACGGTGACTGCAAACTCCACCCTGCCAAGTAAAAATTCGGGGAATTTCGAGAAAATTGCCGCGAAAGCCGACCATTTTTGTAAGCTAGTGTCCTGATTACGGCCGGGCTCGAGCGGATCAGCACAAAACTGTGATCGATTCGCCAGGAGGCTATATGACCACTCTTCGACGGTCGCTCGCCGTGCTTGCAGTCGTCGTCGGCGTCGCGACGCCGGTGTTCGCCGAGCAGGAAGGATCTCCTGCCGGGCGCATCAAGACCGTCTCGGGTGCCGCGTTCATCGTCCGCAACAATGCGGTCATTCCGGCGCAGGCGGGGCAGGTCGTCTATGAGGCTGACGCGCTTCGCACCGGCGCAGACGGCAAGATTGGGGTGACGCTGAAGGACGACACGCGTTTGGCGCTCGGGCCTGGCAGCGAAGTTCGTGTCGAGCGATTCGCGTATTCGCCCGGCACCGCGAGCCTCGGCATGGTGTTGAAGTTCGTGCGCGGTGTGACGGCCTATGTCTCGGGGCGACTCGCGAAGCTGGCGCCCGATTCCGTTCGCCTGGAGACTCCGTCGGCGATCGTCGGCGTTCGTGGGACCACTCTTGCTATACGTGTTGAGGGGTAAGGATGCGTAGCGCGTCGGTCGCGTTTGTTGCGGCTTTCGCCGCAGCGCTGGAGGTGGCGTGCGCAGGAAAGCACGCCGCCGTCCCCGCGCAGCCCGAAACCGAACGAACGCTGGTCGTCCTGCTGCCAGACTCCGACACCGGCGTCACGGGCCGCGCGTTCGTTTCGAACAAGTCGGGGAACACCGACCTGAACGCCACCCGTGAGTCCTCGACCGCGACCCCGTCCACGGCCCCAACCGCTGTAACGACGATGAGTGAAGAGGAAGTCCAGCGAGTGTTCGGCGAGACCCTCGCTGCCCTGCCAATGGCGCCGGTTCACTTCACTCTTAACTTCAAGTTCGAATCCGACGAGTTGACGGATGAATCGCGGGCGTTGCTTCCGGAGATTCTCAACACCGTGAAGGAACGCCCGATACCCGAGGTACTCGTCGTCGGTCACACCGATACGATGGGCACACCGCGCGCGAACATCGATCTCGGGTTGACGCGCGCGAACAGCGTCCGCAACTTGCTGATCCAGGTCGGTCTCGATCCATCGCTGATCGAAGTGCGATCGCATGGTGAAAGCGATCTTCTGGTGAAGACCCCAGACGAGACCCCCGATGCTCGCAACCGCCGTGTCGAGATTTCCGTCCGCTGACCCGCACAGTCGATGACCGCACCAGCTGACGCCGCAACGCGCCGGGGCCGCGTCTTTCTGGTAGGCGTCGTCCCCGTCATCCTGACGGCGATCCTGGCGATCTATCGGCCTGCCTTTTTTCCCCGGCTCGACGACAGCATCTACGACACGGTCATGCGGTCGGGCAGCATTCAATCACCCGGCAAACGCGTGGTCATCATCGACATCGATGAACGGAGCCTCAACGCGCTCGGACAATGGCCGTGGCGGAGAGACGTGATTGGCAAGCTCGTCACGCGGCTGCGCGACATGGGCGCGGCGGTGATTGGCATGGACATCATTTTTGCCGAATCAGACCGGTTGGAGATTCGCGATTCGGATGCCTCGCAGGGGAACCCCGATCAGTTGCTCGCCGATGTTCTTCGGGAAGGCAAGGTGATACTGGGCTACGGTCTGACCTTCGATCCGGCTGGACGCGAGCGGACGCTGTGCGTCCTCCACCCGGTGAACGTCGCCGTGGTGCATCCGCGCGAGGAAACAGAACAGCTGCCGTACTTTCATGCGACTGGGGCCGTCTGCAGCCTGCCGCTACTTGCCGAAGCCGCAGGCTCGTCTGCGTTCCTGAACGCGGCACCGGACCCTGATGGCATTCTTCGCCGGGTTCCGCTGATTGCGGAGCTCGACGGGCGGCTCTATCCAGGTCTGGCGCTTGCCGCGGTGAAGGCGGCGACGCACGCGCGAGATCTCACGCTGCGCATCGACAACGTCAACGCCGCCACGTTGAACATCGATAGCGTCGCGGTACCGGTGGACGGCAAGAGTAATCTTCTCGCCCGTTATCGCGGGAAGAAAGGCACGTTCCCGCAGCTCTCGGCCGCAGATATCCTCAACAACCGGCTGCCGGCAGCGGCGGTGCGCGACAAGATCGTGTTCGTCGGCACCACCGCCCTGGGCACGAGAGAAGTGGTTGCGACGCCGCTCGACACGCTATTCGCCGGCGTTGAGGTTCAGGCGACGATTGCCGACAATCTGCTCGAGCAGTCGTTCATCCGGCGTTCACCACTCGGCACGGTCCTCGACGCCGAGCTGGTTGTCGGTCTTGGTCTTGCCATTTCGCTCGTCGTCGCACTGATCGGCGTGACACCCGGCGTTGCTCTGGGTGCAGCCGGAATCGGCGGTTTGTGGGCGACGTCCGTGTGGTTGCTCTCAACGCGGGGGCTTTTCGTTTCTCCTCTCTTTCCAACGATCGCCATCATTTCCGCGCTTGCGTTGATGACGTTTGCAAAGTTCACCATCGAACGCCGGAGGGCCGAGACCGCCGGCCGTCAGCGAGCCGACGCGCAGCGTCTGATGGTGCAGACGCTGCTCTCACTTACTGAAACTCGCGACGCCGAGACCGGCCGTCACTCGCGACGGACGCAGATGTACGCGCGAATTCTGGCCCAGGAGCTTTCAACGCATCCCGACTACCGCGACTATCTGACGGCGGAGCGAATCGATCTGTTATCGAGCCTCGCGCCGCTTCACGACATCGGCAAGGTCGGAGTTCCGGATCACATTCTCAACAAGCCTGGCGCGCTGACCGCGGAAGAAATGGCGGAGATGCGCAAGCACCCCGTGCTTGGCCGCGAAGTCATCCTGAAGGCGGAACAGCAGGTCGGCGTCCACGACGATGCCACGCTCGCGATGGCGAAAGACATCGTCTACACGCATCACGAACGGTGGGACGGGACCGGGTATCCACAGGGTCTGCAAGGGACCGGCATTCCAATTCCTGGACGGGTGATGGCGATTGTCGATGTGTACGACGCCGCTGTGACGCGAACGCTCTATCGCCGCACGATGTCGCACGACGACTGCGTGAAGTTCATCATGGCGGGGAAGGGCACTCACTTCGATCCAGCCGTGGTCGATGCATTTATCAAGGCATCGAGCGTGATCGAGCACGTCTCGCGCGAGGAAAACCATTAGAACGCCGCCGGCCGCCTACTTAACGATGCGCAGATTCGTCGGTGGGCTCAGCGGCGGCGTGCCTGCCTGGCTGAAGGTGACAGTCTTTCCTGCGACGGTTAACGTTCCAGTGCGGTCTGGACCGGTGTTTGCGGCGACCAGGAAGTTCACGCCACCGATGCCGGAGCCGCTCGCGCCGCTGGTGATCGTGATCCAGCTCACGTTACTCGCCGCCGTCCAGGAGCAACTGGTGCCGCTCGATACCGAGAGCGCGCTCGTGGTTCCGTTCATTGGCACGGTGAAACTGGTCGGCGTCACGGTGTAGATGCAGCTGGTGGCGGCCTGGTTGACGGTGACGGTCGTGGCGCCATTTATTCCGGCAACGATGATCGTGCCCGTCCGTGGAGAGCTCGTACTGTTGGCGGCGACGGTGTAATTGACCCATCCGATCCCGGAACCGGTCGCGCCGGTGATAGTGATCCAGGCCACGGTGCTGGACGCTGTCCACGGGCAGCTCGTCCCGGTTACGACCGACAGCGTACTCGGCGGCGATCCAATTGACGGCACCGACACGCTGGTTGGCGTGACGGTGGGGCTGGCGCACTGCGCCGACGCCGTTCGCGCGTCGAGGGCGAGGAGCAGGACGACAAGAAAAGCGCAATATCGCATGGCGTTGAAACGCCATGATTTCGTGCATATCCTGCGCCTTGAAAAACCGGGAAATTCCCGGCTATTCGCGCGGATGTTGAACCAGCAGGTCGGCAGAATTGTGAGCCGCGCGACGAGATTGTCGGCGGCGGCGTGCGCGGTGGTGTGCGGGTGGACCGCGTGAAATGACGGTCCACCCTGGTCTTGCCCAGTCTAGTTGGTCATCCGTTTCTTCACCGTATCCTGAAGCTTCTTCGCGGCATCGTGGTGAGCGCTGACCACCGGGTAGGTCTTCGCTGCCCAGGAATTCAGGCCCATCGTGATCGCGTTGTCGCTCTTCTCGGGCGTGACCGTGTCGGCTTCGACTTTCGCATCAACCTTCTTTCCGCTCGGATCCGTCGAACGAGCCTTCCACTTGCTGAGCGTGTCCTTGTCGATGCGAGACTCGAGCTTGTCCATCACGTCCTTGTGACCGTCGACCATCGCGTCGATATAGTCCTTGTCGAAATCGGCGCCGGTCTTCTTCGCCAGCTTGTCGCGAAGATCGTTGTGCTTGTCGTCGAGGCCGGACGGAATCGCGATGTTGTCTTTCGACGCAATCGTCGTCAGCTCTTCGTTCGCCTTGGTGTGATCGTCGACCATCATCTGGGCGAACTTCTTCACATCAGGATTCACGGCCTTGTCGAGTGCCATTCGGCCGAGCTCGACCTCAGCGATGTTTGCGGTCGCGATGTCTTTGACGAAGTCTTTGTCGCTGTTACTCGCAGTCTTGTCGCTGCCCGCGGTGCCTACCGCTCCACCAGCCGGCGGATTGGATGCGTTGACGTCCTTGTTGCTGTTCGAATTACATCCAAGCGTGAGCGCTGCGGCCAGCGCAATGGATAGAAAACCGTACCTCTTCATTTCGCATCTCCTCTGATGAGCTCGTTACACACGCACGCCATCAAGAAGAGGAGTGCAAAGACCGTGACGTGAACAGATCTTGGTGCCGGCTGCTCGAGGTCGGGATCCGTTGGCCGGGATCCGGGACCGGGGTATTTCAGTACGTTGCTCTTCCGCCGCTGATGTCAAATACGGCGCCGGTGGAGAACGAGCAGTCTTCGGAAGACAACCAGCAGATGAGCGCAGCGATTTCCTCAATCTCAACGAACCGGCCCATCGGGATTTTCGAGCGCATGTACTCGATGTGTTCCGGTTTCATCTGCGCGAAGATCTCGGTGTTGGCCGCGGCCGGGGTGACGCAATTAACAACGATGTTCTGTGTCGCGAGTTCCTTACCGAGCGACTTGGTCAGGCCGATGACACCGGCCTTCGATGCACTGTAATGAGACGCCGTCGGATTCCCTTCTTTTCCCGCGACCGATGCGACGTTGACGATTCGTCCATAACCGTTCTGAATCAAGTGGGGAATCACCGCGCGGCATACAAGGTAACAGCCAACCAGATTCACGTCGATCACACGGCGCCAGTCATCGGGATCAAGTTCCCATGTGAGTCCGTTGCCGCCGGTAATACCCGCATTGTTCACGAGGACGTCGATGCGGCCGTGTTTTGAAACCGTCGACGCTGCAGCCGAGGCGACCGCGCGTTCATCAGTGATGTCGACGCGTTCGGCAGAGACCGTCCCGTGCGCCGACAATTCGTCGCGCGCCAATTCGAGCCGATCGCTATCAGCGTCCCATAATGCGACCGCTGCCCCGGATTGCAGCGCGCGCCTGGCGATTGCGTAACCAATACCCCGTGCACCGCCGGTAATGACCGCGACCCGGCCTTTGAGATCGAGTTGGTTCATTCGGGGTACTGTAACTCGAATCCTGCCGTGATCCGGGATCCGTGGTGCGGGATCGGTTGCGGCATCCGCAATCGTCAATCACAATCCGCAATTCTTACGGCTTCCACCAATCGCTGGAAATCAGCTGCGGCGAGCCGCTGGCCTGCCGCCATTCTTCCGACAGCAGCTGATGTTCGAGGGTGATGACGCGCGCCTGGAACTGAGAGAAATCGGCGAAGCGTTCGGTTGTCGCCAGACCGTCCGACCATTCCATTTCGAGGACGTACTCTCGCGTCGGTGTGTCGAATCGTGTGATGAGTCGCGCGACGCGATCGCCGCGCTCGAAAAGCCAGATCATGTTTTGCTTATCGGCCTGACCTCGAGAGGCGGCCAGACTGTGGGGGAGTTAAAAACGAGTTTCCAGTTGCGAGTTTCCAGTTCCCAGTGTTACTCGGCGGGCGGCATGGGGAACCGGGCGGTCCGATTGTTCTGACGGACGGTTTTGCGGCGTTCGGGGATCGTCCAGGTCTCGCCGCACGCAGAACAGCGGATATACACCACCGTGCGCCCGAGCGATTCGGCCTTCGCGGACACCGCGTTGCAACGTGGGCACGAAAGAAATCGTCCGGGTTCGCCGGGATCCAGTGGCCGTTTATCCACGATACCCTCTACGATGCCATAAGCTCGGCGGCTGCACAATTTCTATTGTTGTCCGCTGTTCGTGAATTTCAGATTACGAATTGGTAAGTCACCAGCGCCACGTTCAGGAGGGCCTATGAGGTTGAGTCGCGCCGGTCTAGCAGTATTCATCATCGCGATCGCGGGTCTTGCCGTCACTACAAACGCCTCGCAATCGACGGCACGCCAGTCGCCGGCCTCGCAGGAAGACGTGCTCCCTGCGCTCCTCGTGGAGGTCAGAGGTCTCCGCGCCGCAATGGAGCAGATGGCGTCCGCCGGTCCGCGGGTACAGCTTGCCCTGGGACGCGTGCAGTTGCAGGAGCAGCGCGTCAACAATCTTCTGCGTCGGAGCGAGGAGGCGCGCAGCCGCATCGGAGAAGTACAACGGGCATACGATCAGACGCAACAGCGACTCCGCGGGATTCAGGAGGCGATTCGCGATCCGAGGCCCGAAGGGCCGCCGGTTACCGAGTTGCAGGGCATGCAACGCGACACCGAACGCGAGCTCGCGCGACTCGCTGCTGATATTCAGCGGCTGACCGCCGACTCGGCGACCATCGACGTCGATCTTGCCAACGAACAGAGTCGCTGGATTGATCTCAATCAGCGCATGGAAGCACTGGAGCAGTCGCTGGTGCGGAGGTAAGACTGACGTTTAGCGCGGTCCGACGATACTCCAGCCGGGCGCCACGGTCGAGGGTGCGAGCCACTGGGCCGAACCTCAGGGTCGGCCGGTGAGATACCACGCGCCCAGCTCTCCGGTGGTCGTGTTCTGGAGGACGATGTCGGTGTATGCATCGCCGTCGAGATCGGTGACCGCGACCGCGTGCCATTCGGTTCCGGGGTTGGCGGACACCAGACTCGCGCTCACGAACGTCGTTCCATTCATCATCCAGACCCCAAGCGCGCCGGTCGAGCGTTGTTGCCAGTGGTCAACGAGGTCAGCGCGAGTTGCGGCACCACTTTGATGACCGAAATGTCGAAGCCTAGCGGCGCAAGTCGGCAAAGTCGAAGGTGTCATACGCCTTGTCGGCGCCCAGGGTGCGCCGGCGCCAGGGGGCGCGTTGCCACTGCTCGTGCACCATCAGTGTTGCGGCTTCGCGCTCGCCAAAGCCGTCTGCGATGGTCGCCATCGCATCGGCGATCAACCGGTGCCGATTCTCGATCAGCAAGTGGCCCAAATACGCCAGCCGCGATTCGGCACCGTTCGACTTGCGATACAACCGCGCATCGGGGTCTGTGGTCGACGCATGCGTGTCGTTCTTCGCTGCTCTCCGCGAAAGTTCTGCGGATCCCCGTCCGTGCCGCCGTCCTTCCGCTGAAAATTCTTCTGGCTGGCCCATGCCTCAATCAGTGTCCCATCGACGGTGAAGTGCTCGTCCGACATCAAGCTCTCGGCCCGCTCCAC
>JBKPSH010000111.1:0-14233 GCA_046734955.1 Acidobacteriota bacterium | reverse complement strand
CGAGCTCAAACTCTGAGCGCCTCGATCGAGGAGCAACCGAACGAAGATAACGGTACGTGTATGCGCGCCTTCGTGGTCCGTGACCCCGACGGCTACTACGTAGCGGTCAACGAGACACGTTAGTGAGATTTCCACGACTTGGGCAGAGGCGGCTACCGGTCAGCCGATTGAAAGCGTGCGGTTCGTTTACGGCGCGCGTTCGGGCCCCTCACGCTTGCTTAACTGTTCCCGCGTGGTAGGACGAATCTTCGCTGGCCGCCTCCATCCCTCAAAATCTCACCTCGGCACCTCCCCATTTCAAGCCGCGGCCCCGCAGATTCATATAAGGCCACAAAATTTGCCGAAGTTTTCGGGTACCTGCCCTACCAGACCACAGTGAAGAGTGGATGCGAAAAATAGGTTCCAACACTCTTGCTGTAGAAAATGAAAATACAAGATGGATTTATTTATATAAGAAGAAGAGATAGAGCGCGCGACTTTCACCTTCACTCTTCATCTGCTCCTTCAAAGTGTTGGTGTTGGTCAAGGCAACGCCGGCCTGATGGCGGAGCTTTCGGGTACCTTACGCCGCGAGTGAAGGCGATGCTGAAACTAGTGTCCTTCACTCTTGTTCTTACAGAGTTGAATATCTATTTATGTAGACAGAGAGAGAGAGAGAGAGAGAGAGAGAGAGAGAGAGAGTTCTTCATCCTCGTCGTTCACCTCGCGAGTGACTCTTGCCCCCACCTCCGCATACTCTCGCACGGTAGAGTTACAAGGAGACAACTTGGTGATTGCTCTTCCTCGTATGTGGAATGGCGGCGACTCATCAGGAGCTCACGCAGGGATCTGCTTCGTGCAACGCTTGATTCTGGGTCGGCAGCAGTTGGCCTCTGCTTTGCTCTCCATCCCAGCCGTATGACAGTGACCGCGAGCGATGGCGCGTAAGGACACACGGAACACTGCTCGGAGGACAAAGTGATTACCATTCTGATCGTCATTCTTCTCTTGGTGGCCCTCGGCGTCGCGCCGGCGTGGCCGCACAGCCGCAATTGGGGGTATGCGCCGAGCGGGACGCTTGGACTCATCGTGATCATTCTCATCGTGCTGGTACTTCTCGGCCGCATCTAGATGCGTTGCATCGAGAAAGATCGCCCGATGGATCTCGCCGGCCTGGCGCGCATGCCGGTCGGTGAGATCACTCGACGCACCGCTCACAGTACATCGTTCGGAGCGGTTGAAGCTCCCCAGCGCTGAAGGTTTTAGGGGACGTCGACGGCGAGGAATAGCAAGCGTTCACTATGCGCTTAAATGTTCCCTAGAACCGCTTCAGCGAGCCGTAGAAGCGCGAGCGGAAGGTCGGTAGACGAAGTTCACTGCCTCCATCCCCAGATCCCCTCGCGCCCGCGAAAATCCCCCACTCCACCTCCCGTTTCGAGCGCCACGCCCGAGAGATTGATATAGGCCCACAAAAATTTTCCACAGTTTTCAGTTACCTACTCCACTATCAATGGTGAAGGGTGATGGTCAAATGGCGGTCCATATACTCTCGCTCTAGAAAATATAAAAACAAAGGATTGAATATTTATTTATCTAAGGGAAAAGAGTGAGGAAAGACGTTTCACCTTCACCGTTCACTTCCTCGCTGCAAATGCTTGTTAGACGGCGCGGTGTTTCGAATCAAGGAGGCCTCCTTCCACGACTCTGCCCAAGTAGTTGACCACTTCGTCCTCTGCGGGGCTAGAAACAGAGATACCCCATCATATTGGCCCATCCACAACGATCACGACCAAAACGGACTTCGACCACCAGCGTCGACCCACTCCATGGCTTCACTGTAGGCATTCGATTAGAAGTGGATTTTCCTTCCAGTCTGAAAAGTATTCCGCAACCTTCTTGCCGCTCCGGTCCTTCACGTCTCGCACCCGTTCCCCGCGGAGGACGGCGATCGCGAACTCGTGTGGCTGTTCGACAAGAAATGCCGCGTGGAATCGCAACGCTGTATCCAGCTGAAGCCTCAGCAATGCGCCCGCGCAAATCAGGTTCTTGGCCTGAACACGCTGTGTGAACCCCGGCGATGTGGGCTTTCGAGCGGTTAAGCGCGCCCGCAGCCAACAGGTCCATGCCGTACATGGCTTCGCCGAAGGCTCACACTGGATGATGATTCGTCAGGCGAGTCGCCAATTCAGACGAAGTAGCTCTTCTGATCAATGGAGCCGCTCTTGGAATCCTTTTTGCGCACGGCGACCCGGGTGCAACCGTCAGGACCACGGTTAGCAGACGGCGGGGAATCTTTGGTGAGCGCTGGGTCCATGTGGGTGATTGCATACCGACCCTAACGACATCTGGTAAGCCGTTGCGCGGGCGAGGAGCGACATGAGCAAGACATTCCGCGTGATGATCACCGAGTCGTCTTATCGCCCCGTACAGCGGAGCTGGATTCCTGCATCCGAGCCGCCACCTGTTCGGCGAGGGAACCGCGCGAGTGACGTTCATATCAGAAGATGTACCGGACTTCGGTCCGCATTGGGTGTATCACTCCGTCGAGTACCGGTTCGGAGATGCGGCGCCAGTTCCAGAGCCTGCGACGTTCACGTTGATCGCTACTGGGTGCTTGGGTGCGGTGCACACGCGGCGTAGGCGCAGGAAGACATAGCAGGAGAACGGCGGGGGCGCACAGATACGCCGCGTGCTACTGCCGGCGCGACTCCCGGCGCCACTTGACCGGGAAGCACCTTCTCGAGAAAGGAAGAACAAATGAGACGGACTCTCCAGCTCATCGCATGCGCAGCAGCCGTCTGGCTTGCAGCTCCGCCGACGGTGACGGCAGACCCAATTGCAATTACCCGGGTCTGATCACACTGCCTCCTCACGACGGAGGACCCATCACTCTGACGGGAACGGACGGCACCCGGATGTTTACATTCGCGGGAGCCCTCTCTGACATAGATCCCGCCGCGTCCGCCTGCCACCCGTGTCTGTCTCAGATTGGGATCGACATCACTGCGACAGGCGCGGCATTCGGCACACTCACGTACGGCGACGAAAGCTACCGAACCGGAGCGGGGGCCCTAGATACGGAGGGCGTCTTGGTCTTGTTCATTCAAGGTGCACCGATTCCTCTGCCTGCCCCCATTGCCATAGGCGAGATTCTCAGCTTGACTGCTGACTTCACGGTGTCAGGGACTGTTGTCCCGCCTTTTATTCCGGGAGACGGCCGGATGAATACGCTGACCGGCTCGGGTACCGTTACGGTAACCGTGTCCGGCGGCCCCGGCGACGAGGTGAACCCTTTCCTGTGGGATTTCCGAGGAGCGACATATCGGATCGGGCCGGGAGAACCGGCTCCCATACCCGAACCGACATCGTTCATGTTGTTCGCATCGGGACTGAGTGCTCTCGTGCTGAAGCGAAGACCGCGGGCGATGTAACGGGTGCGTGTGAAACCCTCTTCCCTGCTGCCTTTTTTGCCCACCAGCCGCGAGGCGGAACGGGAATATTGTAACGAGCACACAGTTTCCCGAAGCCTCGGTCGGACAAGCCGTACGTCGGCGCGAGCTTCTGAATTGGTTCGGACCAAACGAGAGCGTAGAGTTCTTCGCGGCTGAGAGTGTGAGTCATGCGCTGGATGTTAACGGATCGTAATTGTCCTACATCTCTCCAAAGACGATCCACGCAACCGGGAACGCCACTTCGATCTGTTGGCCTTCGAGATAATCTTCGATGATGCGATTGCAATTGGTCGCAGAGAAAGAGAAATCATAAGAACGCTTTCACATTAAAAAGCGTGGATGGAGGTAGGGCTGCGCCATGGCAAAACCCGAACTCCATCCGTCGCTCGGCAGCACCTTCGAAACGAGCGGCCCCGATGATACGCTCAACGCAGACCCATCGGGCGGATTACTGGCGAAAGGTCGCCCAGTATTTATGAATGCCTCCCCCGCTCCCTCCACCTTCCCCTCGCCTCCGTCGACGGCAGCCTGACAGAAAACGCTAATAAAACTGGGGGTGCGGTTGTGGACCACTTCGTCTGCGGTTTCGCGGATGCTTCGCGGCGACGGCAGTGGGTCATCAGTGCGGCGTACAGAGGAGTAATTCCGCGGCTCGCCCGCTATAATCCGACGGCTTGGCCCTCACCCCCGGTACACGGCTCGGCGGCTACGACATCACAGTTCAGATCGGTGAAGGTGGGATGGGGCAGGTCTACCGCGCGCGGGATACGAAGCTCCATCGCGATGTCGCCCTCAAAGTCCTGCCCGACTCGGTCGCCCACGACAGCGACCGCCTCGCGCGGTTCACCCGCGAAGCCCAGACCCTCGCGTCCCTCAATCATCCGAACATCGCGCACATTCACGGCGTGGAAGAATCCGGCGGCGTGCGCGCCCTCGTGATGGAGCTCGTCGAGGGCGAGGACCTGTCGCAACGGATCGCACGGGGCACGATCCCCATCGACGAAGCGTTACCGATTGCCAAGCAGATTGCGGAGGCACTGGAAGCCGCGCACGAGCACGGCATCATCCACCGCGACTTGAAGCCGGCGAACGTCAAGGTCAGAACCGATGGCACGGTGAAGGTGCTGGACTTCGGATTGGCGAAGGCGGTCGGGCATGTCGAGAGCCGCGCGGCCAATCCGACCGGGATGCTTCCCACCATCACCTCTCCGGCGATGACTGATGTGGGCATTATCCTCGGGACCGCGGCGTATATGGCGCCCGAGCAGGCCCGAGGGCATGCCGTCGACAAGCGCGCGGATATCTGGGCATTCGGCTGCCTCGTCTACGAGATGCTGACGGGCCGCCGCGCCTTCGGCGGTGACGAGGTCACCGATACGATTGCTGCGGTCCTTCGAGGCGAGCCGGACTGGGCGGTGCTTCCCGCCGACACACCCGCCTCGATCAGACGCGTGCTGCGCCGGTGTCTCGAGAAGGACCGGAAACGCCGGCTGGCCGATGCCGCCGACGCGCGCCTCGAGATCGAGGCGGCCCACGCCACGGACGAAGCCGGACTCCCAGCTGCTCCGCAACGCGCTCGCGGTCTCGCGGTGCCAATCGTCGCGACGGCCATCGTTGCGCTGCTCGCCGGGGCTACGTTCGCTTGGCTGGCGACACGGTCCGCACCGCAGAGCGCGCCCGTGGTGCGGTTGCAGGCAGCCTTCCCCGATCGGACCACGCTGTCGATCGCCCCGGTCGGTTCGGAGGTCGCGATTGCTCCCGATGGCTCGCGCATCCTGTACGTCGGCCAAGCCGCGCCATCGTCGCGGTCACAGCTGTTCGTCCGCACGATCGATCGTGGCGAGACCTCGCCGATCGCCGGAACCGAGCAGGCGCAGTATCCTTTCGTTTCGCCCGACGGAGAGACTGTCGCCTTCGTGCGCGATGGCAATATTCTGAGAGTCGGGATGCGGGGCGGAAGCCCGACGACGATCTGCTCCGGGTGTGCACCAGGCTTCTACGGCGGAGCCTGGGCCGAGGATGGCACGATCGTGTTCGCGCGTGGCGGGGGGGCAGGTGGACTGCTCCGCGTCCGGCAGGATGGACAGATCTCGCAGGTGACGGAAATCGATCGGGCCGCCGGTGAGAGCCGCCACGGATTTCCGTCGATCCTGCCCGGTGGCGCCATTCTCTTCATGATCCATCCCGTCGGCAATGTGCCTCCCGACATCGCCGTGCTCGATCCGAAGGCTGGCACGCGACGCGTGCTCGTGCGAGGTGGAGGCCACCCGAGCTACGTGTCGGCCGGCTACCTAGTGTTTTCAACGGACGGCGCGCTCAATGCCGTGCGGTTCGATCTGTCGCGGCTTGCGATCATCGGTACGCCTGTACCGGTTCTCGATCGCGTGATCACGAAGAGCAGACGAGGGACCGATTACGCCGTCTCGCGGAACGGGTCGCTGGTCTACGCATCCGGCGACCGGATCGGGCCGACAGACACGATCGCGTGGGTGGCCCGCGATGGTCAGGAAGAGACCATCCGTGTGCCGCCGCACGCATACGTCATGCTGCGCATTTCACCTGACGGGCAGTACGCGGTGCTCGATGAGCGCGACGAGGAGTTCGATCTTTGGCTCTGGGATTTCAAGAACCGCAACATGGAGCGCCTCACATTCGAGCCGTATCTTGACAGTTATCCGGTCTGGAGCAGGAAGAAAGAGGACCGGCGGCTCTACCTGAATTCCGGAGACGTCGGCGAGCGGGGGCTATTCCGGATGGATCTGCCTCGCGCACCCGTGCGACTCACGAAATTCCCCGCTGGGGCAACCGGCCCGACCACCATCAGCCCGGACGGACGGTGGCTGGTCATCAGCGGCCCGCCTCCGGCCGGCCTGACCGTCGTTTCGACCGAGAACGGCCACGAGGCGCGTGCGTTGGCTGGGATCGCCGGCGGGGCCGCGAACGCGGATATCTCCCCCGACGGACAGTGGATCGCGTATCAGTCGTCCGGCTCCGGACGAAGCGAAATCTACGTGCACCCGTTCCCCGATACCGCGGCGTTCCGGCGGCAGGTGGGCGAGGGCACGCGCCCGCTCTGGTCACCGGGCGGCGGAGAGCTGTTTTATCTCGATGCCGGCCGTCAACTGATGTCGGTTCGCGTGGTAACGACGCCGACCTTGTCGATCGGCAACCCGACGAAGGTGCTCGAGAACGTGCGCGTGATCACGCCAGGCCGCAGCTACGATATCTCGCCGGACGGCAAGCGGTTTCTGGTGCTCAAGGATGCGCCCGGCGACTCGCAATTGATCCGACAGCTCGAGGTCGTGCTGAACTGGCCCGAGGAGCTGAAGCGACTGGTTCCGATGAACTGACCGTCAAACCGCAGGTCCCGAGCGAGCGGAGCCCTCGTGATCATTCCCGATTAGTCACCCAGTGTTTACCGACTCCTCCAACGCGGAACCAGCTAGCTTAGCTAGCGTAACCTTCCCCGATCGCAATTTAGGTCGCGCGGACGCAACGGCGACCCGATCATTCAAGTCGCATCCTCCCCGGCTCCCGCCACCTCCCCCTCGCCGTAGTCGACGGGAGCGTCACAAAAAATGGTACGGCAGGGTTCATCTGGAGCGGGCACTCCGGAGCGGCCGAACGCGGCGATTCGACGATTCGATGGCGCTGGTCTCCGCCGGCGACACTACCAAGGGGTAATCCATTGGGAAACCGCTCCATGATTCAACTTCTCGTTGCGGTTGTGTTCATCGCGGCCATGACGGGCCAGTCTGCAGACCAGCGATCGGAGTGGACCACCGCCGCGTACGATCATCAGCGCACCGGCTGGAATCGCGCCGAGCAAACGCTGTCGCCGGCCAACGTTTCCGGCATGCGACGCCTATGGAAGACGATGCTGCCGAATACGCCGCACGTTCTCGCAGGGCTCACGCCGGCGGTCATCGTCACTCGAGGTGACCGGCAGCTGGTGATCGTCGGCGGCAGCGACAACCATATCTTCGCGCTCGACGCCGACACGGGCGAACGCGTCTGGCAGGCCGACTTCACCACCGACGCGAAGCCCTCCGCGCCTGACGACTGGTTGTGTCCCAACGGGCTGACAGCAACGCCCGTCATCGACAAGGCCGGCTCCCGCGTGTTCGCGGTCGCGTCCGATGGCCGTTTGTACGCGTTGTCGCTCGACGACGGACGGGTGCTGCTGTCGGGCGTTCACTTTCTTCCGCCGTTCAGCAAGATGTCGAGCCTCACCTACATCGACGGCGTGCTGTACTCAACGACGTCGCAGGACTGCAATCTCGGACGGAGCGGAGTCTGGGCGATCAATCCCGACTCGCCCGGTCGAGTGGTGCGCACCTTCTACAGTGCGTCCAGCTGCAGCCGTGGTTTTTGCGGCGCCGGAATCTGGGGACGTGCAGGGGCTGCTTCCGATAGCAACGGCCATCTGTATGTGGCCACCGGCGACGGTCCGTTCGATCCGGAAACGGGGCACTGGGGAATGGCGGTGCTTCAGCTCGAGACCGCGTCGCTGGAAGTCAAGGACTGGTTCGTTCCACCCAATCGTGATTTTGTGAACAAGCTGGATCTCGATATCGGCAACACGAGCCCGGTCGTCTTCAAATGGCGCGAACGCGTCCTGGCGGCGGTCGGCGGAAAAGAAGGCGTCGTCTATCTGATGGACACGGCCAGCCTGGGAGGGGTGGACCATCACACCGCAGCATGGACCTCACCGCTCTATTCCAACGAGAAGCATAGTTTTCAAAAGAACGGCATCTGGGGCGGGATCGGCAGTTGGACGGAGCCTGGATCGGGCCGGGTCTGGTTGTACGTTCCCACGTATGGTGCCGCGACGGCTGCGCAATCAGCCCTCTTTCCGGTCAAGTACGGCGACGATCCCAATGGGAGCATGCAGGCGTTCACGGTGGAAGCCGACGAAAGAGGCGCGCCGTCGCTCCACCCCCAGTGGCGTTCGGTCGACATGAAGGTGCCCGAGCCGGTCGCGATTGCCAACGGAGTGGTGTTCGCGCTCGCGACGGGCGAAGATGTGACCCAAGCGACAGTCGACCTGATCACCGACGTCAAATGGGGACCTGGCGGCAGCATTCTCGATGAGCGAGAACGGCAGCGGCGGCATCAAGGTGGCCGAGCGACGCTGTATGCGCTCGACGCGATCACCGGGCGCCAGTTGTGGTCCAGCGGTCCGGCGATGAGCGACTGGACCCACTTCTCCATGCCCGCGGTTGCCGGTGGTCGTGTCTTCGTGACGACGAATGCCGGTCACGTGTATGCATTCGGTGTTGGTTCGGATCGCGGCGAGCATGACTATGCACCCGCGGCCGGCTCGCCAACACCGCGTGCGCAGGTGTCTCCCGCACAATCGGGCTCGCGTATGCCATCGTCGGGCGCCGGCACGGCCGCGACGCGTGAACTGTTTGTGATGCAGTGTGCACGATGCCACGGGCCCGAGGGGCAGGGTCTCGAGTCCGCTCACACGCCGAACATGCACGATCGTGCATGGCAGCGTCCTCGCACTACCGCCACGATTGAAACGACCATTCGCAACGGGAACGCGCTGGGGATGCCTGCGTTCAGCGTGCTGCTCACGCCGCAGCAGATCCGCGCGCTGGCGCAGTACGTCAAGTCGCTGCGTTGAGCCTCGTAGACCGCGGTCCCAAGGCCCGGCCCTCGCCCTCGCGAGCTCAGTTGGCGAGCGACCCGAGCACGGCCTCGATTCCGTCGACCACCTGCGCGAGCCTGTCGTAATCGATCTTGTCGGACGTATCGTCTGGTGTGTGGTACCACGGATAGCGAAACGGCGCAGTATCGGTGAGCATCATCGCCCGGTATCCCGCCTGCCAGAAGGACCAGTGATCGGACCAGCCGACACCAGGAACATCGGCGGGCAGCGCCGCGGATTGCAACGGGAATGACGTGTGACGCTGGAAGGCACGGCGCGCCTTCATGAGGAGCGCGGCGGAACGCACATCGGCAACCAACCCGATGAAGTTGCCGACGTTCGGGTACAGCCATGCAATCGGCGCGGGGTAGGTCTGGCTGCCTTCGGCGTCCGAGTAATACCCCATCGTTTCGAGCGACAGCATGCCTTTGATCTGATCGCCGCCCGCGCGCGCCGCGTTGGCGTAGACGAGGCTGCCCATCTGGTCAGTCTTGAAGAACGGCGGCTCTTCGTTGACGAACGCGACGAAGCGAATGGTCCGCGCTTGCGGCCGACGTGAGAAGCGGCGAGCCAGCTCGAGCACCGATGCGACGCCGGTGCCGTTGTCGTTTGCTCCCGGGCAGTGCGGGACCGTGTCGTAATGCGCGCCGACCACAACGATCTCGTGCGCGCGCCCGGACCCGGGCAGCGTCGCCTCCAAGTTGCTGACCGGCATCTTCGAAACGTCGAACGTCTGCCGGCGAACGGTGAAGCCGCTCGTCGTCAGCTCGGATGAGATGTAGTCCGCCGCGCGGTTGAGCGCGGCGTATTTCCAGACATTCCGTTCTCCGATGGTCCCGGCGAGCATGTCGATGTGCGCGCGCAGCCGTGACGTAGTTGAGTGCACCACCGCTCAATCAAGCGGGCGGAATCGCAATCACGCGGAGCGGGCTGCCGCTGCCGTCGTCGATCTTCAGTGGCGCCGCGACGACAACTGGATCGGTGGCCGCGCAATTGATCGAGGTTGCACAGGCTCGCCAGCCCGGACGTTCCGGCGACGACGCTCCCGTGATGAGCACGACACACTGATCAGGCATATGAAATCCTAAGCCGTTAGATCGCGGACCGGATCACTTCTGCTGCGACGCCATGTAGGCTTGCGGCCCGAGCTCCACCGCCTTCGGGTCTATCCAAAATCCCTCCAATGGTGACCATCGAGATCGTAGAAGCTCCGGCCGTACCTGAACCCGTGATCCTGCGCAGGCATCGCGTCGCGGCCGCCGGCGTCAGTCGCTTTTTTCACCACCGCGTCTACGTCACCCCGGCTTTCGCAGAACGAAGGCGAGCAGGGCTTCAGTCTGCCGTGAGGTGTCGCAAAGCTGACGCGTGGCGAACGTCTTGAAGAACGGCTCAGCGAGCAGCATCACATGGCCTTCGTCGCTGATGACCATACACGCGCCATTGTCATCCGTAAACTTCGGGTTGAAATCGAAGCCGCGCGGCGAGAAAAACGCTTTCGCGCGCTTGAGGTCACGAACGGCGAGGTTGACGAAAATCTTACGGCAGTGCTCTTAGACATGTTTGTGTGTCTGTGGCCGCCTTCGACACGCCATACGCAACATTTCCTACGTGCTTCTGCGCTGCCCAGAAAGAGATGTTCACGATCAGTCCGCGACGCTGTGCCACCATCCTTCGGGCAGCGAGTTGACTCGAGTGGTAGTGCGCGCGAACGCCTGCCCTGAACATCGCATCCCATCGCCACAGGGGTTGTTCCCAAAACGGCTTGGGCCACGTGAACGCACCGTTGTCGATCATCCGCTCGTAGCCGCCCCACACGCTGTTCACCAGGACGTCAATCGTCTGCGCTTCACGCGCGATGCGTTCAAAGACGGCGTTCACTTGCTCATCGTCACCGTGATCGCAGCGGATTGCCGTAATCGGTTCGTCGAATCGCGCGTGATCGGGCACCGACCGGCCGGTGATGAACACGCGTGCGCCCTACCTCGCGAGCTCCCGGGCGGCGCCGCGCCCGACGCCTCTCGTCGCTCCGGTGACAACGGCGACGGCATTCTCTATGTCCATACGCCCGAGATTACGGCACGCCAGCCGGGGCTGTATTAGAAAAATGAAAGCGTGTTGCTTGATCGACGGGGCTGGCGCAAGCGGATCTTAAGGAGCTCTCGCAGCGCTTCTTGAGTAACCACCTTGAGCCGGACCAGCACGAGAGGATAGTGCCGATAGTAATCAGTCAAGTAATAGGTCCCGGGTGCATCCTCGATCAAAAAGTCGCGCTGCTCGACGTCTGCCCCGATCACATGCGTATGGGGCCCAGCCGAGCTGTGGGTGGCGATACCGGCCACGGTATCCGACGAGCTTGCCTCGTCACCCCGCATGCGCTACGGTCGGCGCGAGCACGCGTTTTCGTTTCAGAGCGGGAGGAAACATGAGACTGCGTCATGCGCGAACGTCGAGAAAGTTCATCCTACCCGTCGCGCTCACCACAGCTGCCTTTGCCAGCAATGTCCTGGTTAACGCGTTATCAACACCAGGGGATGTCAAGGTGAGCGATCGGCCCTACATCCGGCACGACGGCGGCAGCGACGTCACCATTGCCAGTTGCAGTAGTGACGCCACCACACCAACGACCGGCGGAGATGCGGGCGGCAATCGCCAGCAGAACGAACCGGCGGTTGCGATCAATCCCCAACAGACGCAAGTGATCGTTGCCGGCGCCAATGACAATTGCACAGTTCCGACGATCGCTGACGGCTGGCTGGGGCTCTACGTGTCTCGAGACGGCGGCACGACATGGGTGAACTCGCTGGTGCCCGGCTATCCAACCGACACGAGCACGGAGGGGCAGACGTCCCCCGCCTTCGTCAGGGCGACAGGAGGCAGCGACCCAATCATCGACTGGGACAACGACAATCGACTCTTTTACGGCGGAATCCTTTTCAACCGCACGACTCCTAATGAAAGCGGAGTCGTGATTCCCGGTAATGGAGATCTCACCGTATCGACGTTCGTATACGACCCGTCGACACCTCTGGGCATCAATTACGTCCGCACGGTTGTAGTCGGCCGGGGCACCCCCAGCATCTTCGGTGCCGGGCGCTTCAACGACAAACCGTCGTTGCGCGTCGATGACTGGAATGGTAGTCCGCATGAAGGGAACGTCTATGTTTCGTGGACGCTGTTCCCTGGCGTCGCGGGCAACAACCAGATAATGTTCGCCCGATCGACTGACCATGGCGTCAGCTTTTCGCATCCCACCAAGATCTCCAAGCGGATTGCGGCCGCGCAGTCCAGCGACATCGCCGTGGCCCCAGACGGCACGGTATATGTCTTCTGGCGACAGTTCGATGTATTCGTCCCAGGCCTTGATAACGCTATCGTCGTCGTGAAATCAACCGATGGCGGCGAAACGTTCAGCGATCCGGTCGTCGTGCGGTCCATCGTTCCCAACGACCGGCTGGACCGGTATCTGAGCGGCAGCCTGGCCGGCGACTGCGGCGACGGCGTATTCGAATGCGTCTCACATTTCGTGTTTCACCGCGCCGATAGCGCCCCTCAAGGGATCGTGGACGCGAGTGGCAACGTGTATGTCACCTGGGAGGAGCTGCTGCCGGCGGCGGACAACGGCGATACTTATCATCCGGACGGACAGTCGCGGGTAGTCGTGAGCAAATCCACCGATCAAGCCGGCACCTGGAGCGTCCCAGTGCCGATCGATCCCCAGGCAACCGGTCATCAATGGTGGCCGAACCTCGAGTTCGACCGCACCACCGGCACCATCGTTGCCGTTTACTACGACTCGCGCGAGGATCCGTCGTACTCGGTCAACCGGCCGCCAGGGAACACCGCGTCGGCGCTGAGCGTCTGCGCCGGCGCGGCTGTCTGCAACGTCCTGAATACGTTCATCGCCGCGTCGGCCGACGGCGTGACGTGGACGAACGTCAAGGTCAGTACGATGGGGCACCAGCCGGAGTACGAGATGTATGGCGACCGGCAAGTCCCGTTCCACGGCGACTATCTTTGGATAGATGCCAACGGCGGTAGTGCGTTCGGCGTCTGGACAGACAATCGTGACGTCGCGCCCGGCACCGATATTCGCGAAGCGATAGACGATGGCTTCGATGTCCTGCAGTGTCGACCGACAGCAGCGTCACCGGATCTCTGCCCGAATGCCGGCGGGCTGAATCAGAACATTTACGGGGCGCGGGTCATCCTCCCGTAGCCGCAGGGAATCGACGGCGCCCGTGAAGGGCGCCGTCATATCGTCTAACCACAACGCCCATTTTCGGCAAAGACGTGCGTCGTGGTCGGTCTGGTGCTCGCTCGCGCGATCAGCCAGGCGCTACCGTCCATGTTGCGGCTTACCGATCGCCTGAGTGCGAACCATGATTTCACTTGAACTCGATCAACGTGTGCCGCTGGGTGCTGACGCCATCAATCCCCACTTCGCGGGAGGTAAACAGGAACGTGCGCTGATCGCTCAACGCGGTCGCAGAGTCGTCGAATCGATCTCAGCGCCGCGCCGGTGATCGATTCGACGACATAGCTGGCTTTACAGAATCAGCAAGTGAAGATGAGGATTGTCTAGAAACTGTGTAACGTCGGACCGAAACCGTGCGCCTTTGCGTGCTTTGGCCTTCCCGAATGCATTCGCAGCGACAATGGACGGCCCTTTGCGACGAATGGATTAGCGAGCCTCAGTCGACTGAATGTCTATCGGATCCGGCTGGGCATTCGCGTGGAGCGGATCACTCCCGGCTGCCCCGAGCAGAATGGGTCGCACGAGCAATTTCATCGGGTCTTGAAACGCGATACGACGCGGCCGCCGGCGTCGACGCTCACTGCGCAACGCCGGCGCTTCGATGCCTTCTGCCGCGAATACAACGAGCAGCGGCCTCATGATGCGTTGGACGGCGGAGCGCCGGCGACGCTCTACACACGCTCACCCCGTCGATTGCCGCACGCCTTGCCCCCCATCGACTATCCGTCACATTGGGAGGTGCGCGGCGCCGACAGCACTGGCATGATTACTTTTCGCGGACGGCGGGTGAATGTGACACGTGCGCTCGCCGACCAAGATGTTGCCCTCGAGGAGATCGATGACGGCATCTGGCGGCTCCGGTTTGTGAACACACCGCTTGGTCACTTC
>JBKPSH010000110.1:0-17728 GCA_046734955.1 Acidobacteriota bacterium | reverse complement strand
CGCGTTGAAGGATCTGCTCGAGGCGGGGGTCCACTTCGGACACCAGACCAAGCGCTGGAACCCGAAGATGAAACCATTCATCTTTGGCGAGCGAAACGGAATCTACATCATCGACCTCGCAAAGACCGCAAAGCTGTTCCGCGATGCCGAGCAGTTCGTCTCGAACCTGGCGGCGGATGGACGGACGGTACTTTTCGTTGGCACGAAGCGGCAGGCGCAGGACGCCATTGCCGAAGAAGCGCGACGAAGCGAGATGTTCTTCGTCAATCAGCGCTGGCTCGGCGGACTGTTGACCAACTTCTCGACCATCCAGCGCAGCCTCGCGCGGCTTCGCGATCTCGAAGCGATGGAAACCGACGGCCGCTACGAATCACTTTCGAAGAAGGAGATCGCGCAGCTCGAGAAGGAGAAGCGGAAGCTTCAGAAGAACCTCGAGGGCATTCGTCACATGGCGCGCCTCCCCGACGCGCTGTTCGTCGTGGACACGCGGAAGGAAAAGATTGCCGTCGACGAAGCGCGCAAGTTGAAGATCCCCGTCATCGGCGTCGTCGACACCAATTGCGATCCTGACGAAGTCGACTACGTAATCCCGGGCAACGACGATGCGTTGCGCGCGATTCGACTGTTTGCCTCTCGCATTGCCGACGCGATCGTCGCCGGCAGGAGCATTCGGGAATCCGCGCAGGCCGACGAAGGCGGCGAAGGCGAAGGGGACGATCGTGCCCGCCGCGGGCGCGCAAACCGTCAGCCTCGCTCTGAGCAGGCGACATCCCCGGCGTCAGTATAAGTTTTTGATTTGTGTAGACGTCGCCGGCCTGAATCATGGGCCGGCGTTTTTTTGTACAGTTGCCGGTTTCCAGTCGCCAGTTTCCAGTCGGAGAAGCACTGGGAACTGGACACTGGGAACTGGGAACTGACATCTGGAGATTGGGCAAAATGACGGAGACTCAGCAAATGACAGAGATTAGCGCAGCACTGGTGAAGAAGCTTCGCGATGCAACCGGCGCGGGGATGATGGAATGCAAGGCCGCCCTGACCGAAGCGAAAGGTGATCTCGACGAAGCCACGACAATTCTCCGCAAGCGTGGTCTCGCGCAGGCGACCAAGAAGGCCGGGCGTTCGACCAACGAAGGACTGATCGGCAGCTACATTCATATGGGCGGCAAGATCGGCGTGCTGGTGGAAGTGAACTGCGAATCTGATTTCGTCGCGCGCACCGACGACTTCCAGGGCCTCGCGCGCGAGATCGCGATGCACGTCGCCGCCGCGAGCCCGCAGTACGTGCGGCGCGACGAAGTGCCGGCCGACGTGCTCGATCGCGAGCGCGCGATCTACCGGGGGCAGATGGAAGGACAGAACAAACCGGCTGCGGTCATCGAGAAGATCGTCGAGGGCAAGCTGAATAGCTTCTTCGAGCAGGTCTGCCTGCTCGATCAGCCGTCGATTCGCGATCCGAAGATGACGATTGGGCAGGTCGTGCAGGCGGCTATCGCCAAGCTTGGCGAGAACATCTCTATTGCCCGCTTCGTGCGCTATAAGCTCGGAGAGAGTGCATAACTTGTCCGTTTTGGGTTTTGAGTTTTGGGTTCTCGGTTTTTAGTTCTCGGTTCGGCCAGCACTCGAACGCAGGAATCACAAACCGAAAACTCAAAACCCAAATCCCAGAACTGACAAGGAGCGCGTCCTCCCATTGATATAATCGGCGGAATATGTCTCCCGCCTACCGCCGTGTCCTGCTGAAGCTCTCCGGCGAGGCCCTGATGGGCGAACAGCAGTTCGGGATCGATCCAAACGTCACGGCGCAGATTGCCAAGGACATTTACGAAATCCAGCAACTCGGCGTGCAGACCGGTATCGTGATTGGCGGGGGCAATCTCTTTCGCGGCCTCGCCGCAAGCGCGCGCGGAATGGACCGCGCGACCGCTGACTACATGGGCATGCTTGCGACCGTGATCAACGCGCTCGCGCTCCAGGACGCCCTCGAACATGCCGGGGTCAATACGCGCGTCGCGACCGCGATCGAGATGCGAGCCGTCGCCGAGCCGTTCATCCGTCGCCGCGCCGTGCGGCACATGGAAAAAGGACGGGTGGTCGTCTTTGCCGCCGGCACGGGCAATCCGTACTTCACTACAGACACCGCCGCAGCTCTCCGCGCGATGGAAATGAAAGCCGACGTCATTCTGAAGGGCACAAAAGTCGACGGCATCTATACTGCGGATCCGATGCTGGATCCCGACGCGACGAAGTTCACCGAGATTTCGTATCTCAAGGTGCTCGAGCGAGGACTGAAGGTCATGGATGCGACAGCCATCTCGCTCTGCATGGACAACAAGATGCCGATTGTCGTGTTCAATCTCCGCACCGCGGGCAATCTCCGCCGCGTCATCGCCGGCGAACCCGTCGGCACGACCGTCACGGCATAGCAGAGGACTCTTATGGACGTGAAGGATCTGAAAGGCCTTTTCGCAGAAGCCAAGAAGCGCATGGACGCGCAGATCGAGCACGTGAAGCGCGAACTCGGCGGCGTCCGCACCGGACGGGCATCGGTGACAATCCTCGACAGTGTTCACGTCGAGGCGTACGGCTCGTCAATGCCGCTCAATCAGGTCGCTTCCCTTTCAATCCCCGAACCCACACTGATCGTCGCGCAGCCGTTCGACCCGTCGTTGATGGGCGCGGTGGAGAAAGCGATTCGATCGTCGAATCTCGGGTTGAATCCGACCAACGACGGAAAGGTTGTCCGCATCCCGATTCCCACGCTGACCGACGAGCGCCGCAAGGAACTGTCAAAGCTCGTGCACAAGCACGCCGAAGACGGCCGCAATGGCGTGCGCCAGGTCCGCCGCGACGCCAACGACCGGTTGAAGAAGCTGCTCAAGGATCACAGCATCTCCGAGGACGATGAACGGCGAGGACTGGAGGAGGTGCAGAAGATGACCGATCAGCACACCGCCGTGATTGATGATCTACAGAAAAAGAAAGACGGCGAGCTGTTAAATAGATGATGTTTGATTGCGGATGGCGCAGATTGCCGATTTATGTGATTGGTGATTTGGGATTGAGATTGTCGACTGCTGATTGACGACACCCGCACAATCCGCAATCGCCAATCACAATCCCAAATCAACAATCAACCAAATCCACAATCATCAATCGGCAATCAGCAATCCTGACCCGTGTCATCTTTCTCCCATCTCGAATGTAGCGTTCCCTGCGGCGCGCCCGCACTCGATCCCAGACGCGAGCATCATCTCTGTCAGTGCGGCGCGCCCTTGCTCGTTCGATACGATCTCGATCGCGCTCGCACGTGGACGCGCGATGCGCTCGCCGGACGCGCCGCAAACATGTGGCGCTACCGCGAACTGATGCCGCTGTTCGACGGCGAAAAGCCGCTGACACTCGGCGAAGGGTGGACGCCGCTCATTCACGCATCGCGTCTCGGCGCTGATCTCGGGCTCGAGCGTTTGTTCGTCAAGGACGAATCGCTCAACCCGACCAATTCGTTCAAGGCGCGTGGACTCTCGGCAGCGGTGACTCGTGCGAAGTATCTCGGCGCGAAGACTCTGTCGGTGCCATCTGCCGGGAATGCCGCGAACGCAATGGCCGCCTACGCCGCCGCGGCCGGACTCGACGCGAAGGTCTTCATGCCGCGTGACGTCAAGCGGCCATTCATCCAGGAATGCGAGTTGTACGGGGCGGAGGTGAATCTCGTCGATGGCTTGATCACCGATGCCGGGCGGATCGCCGCGGAGCGTGGCAAACCGCTTGGCTGGTACGATGTGTCGACGTTGAAGGAGCCGTACCGGATCGAAGGAAAAAAGACGATGGCCTACGAGCTCGGCGAACAGCTCGGATGGCGTTTTCCCGACTGGATCATTTATCCGACCGGCGGCGGCACCGGCATGGTTGGCATGTGGAAAGCGTTTGACGAGATGGAACGACTGGGCTGGAAGACCGCCGCGTCGCGTCCAAAAATGGTGTCGGTGCAGGCAGAGAACTGCGCACCGATCGTTCGTGCGTTCGAGCAAGGAGCCGAGCGATCGGAGATGTGGGTGAACGCGAAAACGATCGCAGACGGCCTCCGCGTGCCGAAGGCAGTGGGAGATTTTCTCGTCCTCCGTGCCGTTCGCGAAAGCGGCGGCACTGCGATCGCTGTTTCTGACGCCGACATGGTTTCGGGCATGCAGGCGCTCGGCAGCCGCGAGGGAATCAGCGCCGCACCCGAAGGTGGCGCAGCGCTTCACGCCGTGAAGATGTTGGTCACAGACGGCCGCATCAAACCTACCGACACCGTCGTCGTGTTCAACACAGGTGGCGCGCTGAAGTATCTCGATGTGCTGTGAGTGGCGAAGGTTGCCTCCGGCGCTTTTCAGTGCAGTGAAGCAACAGAACCGCGGCCATCGGTAAGGATTTAGATGGCCTCTCCCGATAGGCTGACCTCTGTCTGCCGGATAGCGAACTCTGGCGACCGCGATCATCGAAACACCCGACATTCGTCACCGGAACCCCAGGCTCAGCAATTGCTTCTCTGGGCGTTCAATGGATCGCCAGCGGTGTGCAAAATGCAGCAGCTCAAAAGTCGTCGCGACTGTTGAGACCGGCCAGGTTGTCTATTTTCGATGTTCAGAGTGTGCGGACATTTGGTGCATTCCCGAACGTCGCGACATGCTGCGGCTGATGACGGATTCGGCGATTCAGCATCAGGGAATTGAACGTCGCCGCGCTCGGCCCAGCAGCCTTCATTAAGGCAGGCGCTAATTCCCTCAGCTGCCGATTGCCGGTCGATTGCGTCTACGGACGACGACTAGCCGCCAAAACCTCCGATCACCGGTTTAGAATGGCTCGTCATGACTGATGTTCTCAGACGGCCTGATTGGCACGGTTCGCCGGTCCACCTCGGCGAATTATTCATGCTTCGAAAGAACAGCGTCGAGGCACGCTGCGTCTTACGCAGTCACCAGTTTGGGTGGGAACTGTGTCTGCAGATCGGACTCAATCGAGACTTCTTGCAAACCAAAGTGTGCCGCACGCAGGATGATGTGTTGACGACTGGCGAGGAGTGGAAGTCTGCGATGATCGAAAAAGGGTGGTCATGAACGAGGCATCAGCGGGCACTCGTCAACGCGGATGCTCGCGCTACTGAGAGGGACTTGCGCCGCGAGGTATGGGTTTCGCCGTCGATGACTCTGTCTCTGCGTCTGTGACTACGCTCCAGTACGCGGTGTTGTAATTCTTTACCTTGTGCTGCCTGAACTTCGTTGCGAGATGATTGAGTTGGACGGGATCCCCATGAGCACGCTGATGGCCGGCCGCACCGAGCATGTCGATCGTGCTGCATTCTTGCATCGAGATCTGGTGCAGTGTTAGCGCCCGAGCGAATGCCCCGCTCCTGCCAAGAAGCTGCGCTTCGTTGTAGAGGTTCTTCGCGTTTTCGAAGATGAGTTGCGCCCCGCGCACAATTTCTTCGAGAAGCTGTCTTTCGGGTTGTTTCACGATTCCAGTCTCCAAGCACCTAGCAGCCCGGCAAAACCCCTACGTTCTGAATTTCACATACTCGTCGGGTACCGCAATCTGAAACCGCTCACACAAGAGCCGGACATCGTGCCAATCGTTGTCGTCTAATTCGTAACCGGTATGGAATTTCACGAGCCACTCGGGGGGAATGCACCGCACGGGGTACCCGCCGATCACTCCGCGGCCAGTCAGCTGCTCGCCGATGTACGGCACACCGCCGACATTCAGACCTGTCGCATCGAGGGTATAGGAGTGAACGTCAAGCCGACGTCCGGCTTCGTCGGCGAGGACGAAGTTGCATTCCCAGCTATCGTCGCGATGCTGCTCGCTAAAGCCTCGCGTGCTGAGTAGGGAGCGGAGGCGCGGCACCTGCGCTTGCGGCAGCGCAATATCGAGGTCATCGTGAGTTCGCGTCTGCTCTCCGAGTACCGCATCAACCGCCCAGCCACCATCGACGAAAACTTCCAAGCCATTCTGTTCCAGAAGCGCAATGAGATCGGCGACGTCCTTCTCAAGCACACCTGCAGTTTAGCAGCCGTCTTAAACGGGGAATTAAGGATCGACACGATCGATCCCTCGTACTACACTATCGGCGATGGCGATAGGAAAACGGCGACCGCGTCCAAAGCAAACCTAGGATCACCTTTTCTCAATCATCGCAGTCTTCCACTGCTCGCCAGTTGTCAACCACATCATCCTGCGTGCGGCACACTTTGGTTTGGAGGAAGTCTCGATTGAGCCTGATCTGCTGACACAGTTCCCACCCAAACTGGTGACTGCGTAGGACGCAGCCTGCCTCGACATTGTTCTTTCGAAGCATGAATAATTCGCCGAGGTGAACCGGCGAACCTGCCGATCAGGGCGTTGCAGAACGTCATTCATCACGAGCAATTCTAAACCGGCGATCGGCAGGTTTGGCGTCTAGTCGTCGTCCGTAGACGCAATCGACCGCCAATCGGCAGGCAGACGCGGGCGCGCACGATCCGGTCGACAGCGGGGGCAGGGCATGCCTGGACCAGCACAATCCTCGTGTGGCCATCCCTGATCGGGATGTTGTTCGCACATCCAGGCGTCGCGACAGAAGCACGTCGTCATGTATTGCCGTCGACCGCCGCGCGGAAGTTTTGGTGCAATTGGTCCAGCGATCTCAATACTACTCGTGCCGGGCGTTAAGAACCTCGATGAGGAATTCCCATCCTGGCCATGCAGCGTAGGCTGGCGCGTTGTGTTCGATCGACGAGAGGAGACGAACGTGCTCAGATGCGGGAATTGCTTCACCGTAGATACGATGACGAACGCCAGCCACCGGTCGGCCACGCGCTGGGCCTCCGGACTGCGCGGGCTGCTGCCGAGGGCGCGGTGAATGTCAACCGTCAGAGCCTCCTTCTTGGCGCCAAACGAAACGACTTGGTTGGTCTGGGGACAGAGAGGCGCGGAACTTCACCCAAGCGGTCATATAGGATTCATGCACGACACACATCTACCGCCGCTTTCGGTTGTTGACGGGCTTTGCCGGGCGCATGCGCTTCGCGCTCCGGCGGATGTCGGCGCTCTCGGCTAGTAATTCGTCGGCCAGTCGTCGCAGAGTCTTGCTCTGATTGAGCATGCGGTTGGCACGATCGAGGATTCGTTGTTTTTCGCTCTCGTCGGCCATAGGTTGGCGGCGAATTTTTCCAGGGGGACGATTGAACCGTAGGAGAGCGTATCACGGGAGAAAACCCGAGCCGAAACAGGTCAGTGCCGCGTTCCTGAATACCATTGAGTCAACCCCGTCTTTTAATTCGGCGGATTTCTTGACCAGATAGACGCGCACTTCTTACTCGTGTGTAGGCAATCGCAGCGCTTTTAAAGACTCAACAGGAATACGCTTTAGGTCGTCAAACGCCGTAATCGGCGCCGCTTGCGACTCGACAGGGCGACCTGAAGCGGTTGAGGTGCACACTTTTGCTCTGGTCCGATGCGTGACCGGCTTGAAGTCGCCAGAACGTTGCAAGCTCTGCGGTGCCGCTGGGACTGTCGTTCCACAGACGACTATCGCGAATGCGGTGGTGCTCCTCAAGTGGTTGTGCCGAACCTGCGGAGAAGAATGGGCAATGACCGAAGCGGAACAGCAACTCGCGGAACGTCACGAATCTCAATCTAAACCATCGGCGCCCCATACCCAGCGATCGGCGCGCCATAGACAGACTTAACGTCGGCCTCTAGCTCCATCCCTTCTGGCGCATCTCCGATCTCCACTGCTCCTGCATAAGGATGTCATTCTGCGCCCGGCGAAGTTGCAACATGTGCAACTCGCCGTTGATGACCAAACGCAGCTCCCGGCCAAACTGGTGAACAACAGTTCACATTCGGCGCGATGCGTCCCCTTCTCAGTTTCCAACCGGATGAAATGCGTCCTGGTAGGCCTTCCCAAAATTCGCCCAGCGGAACGCGTGCGGGCATTCGCGCCCTGTAGCACCGCCCGACGAGTTATGGTGGCAGAATCTGCGTACCGCCGGTGCGATATGCTGAAGATCTTGTGCCGTGTATTCGCCGATGCGCAACGCGGTTCGAGATCATCAATGAAGGAAATGTCGCCGCATATCGTTGGGGCATCTCGCTAGAGGGCGTCGACTCACCGCCGTTTCTCTTCAAACGTCTGCACGAACGTGGAATTCTCAGCGACAATGATGTAGACGAGATCCTGTTCGATTGTCTTAGGTAATAGAAACCTAACAACGCACGACTTATGAGCCTCAGAAAACGATGCACCAAGGAGGCAGCCGTCACGCTTAGTGACGGCTCGCCGAATCCGTTCTACTGTGCGACCTCGCCGAAGTGTGAGCACTCTGGCACTACGATGTTCGCGTCAACCGGCAGCGCTACCGCGCGAGCACGGAGACGAGCGACAAACAGAAAGCCAAGAACATCGATCAAAGGAACGCACGCGCATTCTCGAAGGACGCCACGGTATCAGGCGGCAGCGGACCACACGATCGACGTTTAACCGTGCCGTGCAGCGCGCCGGCATCACGAGCGGCCGCGTAACCCAGCACACCATGCGCCACACGGCCCTGAGCCGGATGATCGCGAGCGGCTGCGACGATCACACTGTGCGGGCGATCAGCGGACACGAGGACACCCGCATGCTGGCGCGCTACACGCATCCGCACAACGCGCTGAAGGCTGGCGCGCTAGAATCTTTCGCGATGGTCACAAACTGGTCACAAACAGCCGATCAACGAGTCAAAGGCAAGGGAGTATCAGAAGAAATTCAACAGACTCTGGAAGGAAAACTGGTGGACGCGGCGAGGATCGAACTCGCGACCTCTGCATTGCGAACGCAGCGCTCTCCCAGCTGAGCTACGCGCCCCCACTTTGTAGGTGATTTCGCGGGCACTCGCACGATCAGGACGCACCGAGTGAACGCGAACCCCTAATGTTAACACGCGTCGCCCTCTTACCCAAGACCGCGACGTGCCCCGAGCGCCTCCACAAGTCCACGTAATGCCTGCGATGCCACCGCCTGCGCGAGCGTGAGCCGTCCGAGTTCCTCGAGATCGCCGGGGGCGATATCAGCGTCCGATCCGATGTCCATCACTCTCGACTTCATCGCCTCGAGCGCACGAGCGGCGTCGAGCGCGCCGAGAAACGACGCCTGCAAGGCGCGGATTTCGTTGACGTCCGCCATGATTACTCAATTTACCGCAATTACAGGAGTGCAATCGGGTGTTACATTTTCGTGCACATCGACAGAACTTGTCGTTGGCTGATGCCGGACGTGTGCTGTTTGCCGCCCGATTCGGGACCGGAGAGCGCACACATTCCTGTGGAGCGGAGGTTGCACGCGATGGTCTGTTCAGCAAATGTCAGAGCCACCGACCGTGATTGCGAACTCTTTGTCCGCATCGGGCTACGAAGACGGTCTGGGTCGTCGTTCGCTCGAAATCGATCGCGAATCGGGGATGATGCTCGAGCGGCTGCATCTGCGCCCCGAGCTTGGCTTGTTCGAATCGTTCCTGCGGGAACGCGTCGCGTTCACGGCATCGTTCGACGACGACCGCTTTGCTCGAGTCAAAGGGATCGAGCGCGATCGCCGCGGCCTGACCATAGTCTCACACTTCGTCGCAGGAACCAGGCTCGCGGAGCTGCTGGAGGCGGCAACCGCTCTCCCCGCCGACGAAGCGACGTGCCCCAGCGTCGATGCGGCGCTCGGGTTTCTGCTCGAGATCCTCCCCTCGCTCGGCTCGCTGCATGAACATGGCGGCCATGCCCATGGCGCGCTCGCGCCCGAGCGAATCGTCCTGACACCCACGAGCCAGGTCGTCGTCCTCGATTGGCTCTACGGGCCCACGATTCAACGTCTGGGGTTCAACAAGCGACGGCTATGGTCCGAGTTCGGCGTTGCGGCTCCATCGTCGCCGGGACCAATACAGTTGGACATCCCGGGCGACATCTCGCAGGCGTCGCTGGCAGCAATGATGATCGTGCTCGGCAGACCGCTGCGTGAAAATGAATACCCCGATGGCGTCGGCACGCTTGTCGGCGAAGTCATCGAGATCGCGCAGATTCGTGGAAGCGCCAGCTTTGGATCGGGGCTCCAGGCGTTCCTCGAGCGGACACTGCCGCTCGCGAGCCGCACGCCATATGCAAATGCAGCGGAAGCCGTGGCCGAGGTTCGTCACATCGCCCGTGAAATTGGTGTGAGCCGGTGCCGAACCGCGCTCACCGCGTTTGTCGATGACATGAATCGCGTGCTCGCCGCAGAACGCGCGCAGGCAGAGCGCGCAGCTCAGGACGAAGAGCTCGTCGGAATTGACGAAGCCGTCGATCAACTCGCCGCTGCGATGATTCCGGACGTGTCGAGCAGAAACGAAGACTTCGGTCTCGCGGATCCAGCGATCAACATCGATTCGCTTCTCGAACTGTCTACGCCCGCCTTCGACGAGTTCGATGCATCGGTCGGCACGGACGTATTCGAGGATCCACCCGCGATCGCAGAGAGCGATCTACCGGAACCTGCGACCGTCGAGATCAATTCGGCGGTTGAATCGGAAGCACCGCCGGACGTTGAGCTCGCACACATTGCGGCGGAGCCAGTTGCTCTCGAGCCATTACTACTCGCGCCTGAACCACCGCGACCAGCAGAACCGGAGCCGATATCGGAACCAATTGTGGAGGCGCACCCGATCGTCATCACCGCGCCGGTGATACCGGCCTCACCAGGGCCACCACCGGCGTCGGAACCGGAACCGAGACCCGCGGCGGCCAGTGCCGTCGTCAGTCGTCAAGTCGAGGCCGCGCTTCCCGTGTCCCAGGACACCACGACGCCGGAGCCCGCTGCGGCGCGCGTGTCCGTTCCAGTCTCAACTCCACCGCCAGCGCCTGCACCGCCGCCAACCCCGGCACCTGCGCCGGCTCCGCCGCAAGCGACGAAAGCACAGTCAAAGCGCAAGAAGGGCGGATCGAAGAAACGTCGCGACAAGCTCCGCTCGAACGCGACGCCGCCGGCACCGAAACCGGCACCGCCACTGCCACCGCCCCCACCGCCGGTAGCCATTCCGATGCCGTCGTTCAATCCGCTTCCCGATCCGTTCAGGCAGAACGCGCCAGCGCCAGCGCCTGCGCCTGCACCGATCGCAGTGCAACCACCGGCGGCACCAAAGCCAGCAGCGCCGCTGCGATTGAAGTCAGACGCGCCGGCGAATGGGCCAATACGCCTGAGAACAGATTCTGCAGCGACGTTCAACCCTCCACCCGCGCGCATCGATCGGCGCGATGCGCCCGTTTTCGGCATGCCATCATTCGAGCGCCACGAATCGGACGCACCGAGCAAGTTTCCAGTCCACCTCGCCGTGGCGGCAGTGGTCGGCATAATTGCCGTGATCGGTGTCGGGCGCTACTACCTTGCAAGCCATAAGGAACCAACCGAAGCCGTCGAAACTGCTCCGGTCAAAGAACCGGCGTCGACGGAAAAGGTGGAGCCTGGCAAACCTGGCATCGTTGACATCACGACGCAGCCAGCCGGCGCGCACGTGTTCCTTGATGGAAAACCAGTGGGCGACTCTCCAGTTACCCTGCAGGGTGTCACCGCAGGCAAGCACACGCTGACGTTTGTGACGGCGAGTGGAACAGTGAAGAAGCCGATTCGTGTCGAACCTGGCAAGCCATTGTCGGTCGACGTGCCGATCTATTCGGGCTGGCTTGCCGTCTTCTCTCCCGTGACGCTCGACATCGCTGAAAACGGCAAGTCGATCGGCTCGACCGAACAGGGACGTCTGATGCTGACACCGGGTCCGCATACGCTGACCTTCAGCAGCACCGACATGGGCTACAAAACAACTCAGGACGTCGTCATCCTGCCGGGCGAAGAGAAATCTGTCAGCCTGATCCCGACCGGGGAACTGAACGCCAACGCCACACCGTGGGCTGAAGTGTGGATGAACGACAAGAAGGTGGGTGAAACCCCCATCGCGGCGCTGCGTGTTCCGCTGGGCACGCACGAAGTCGTCTTCAAGAATCCGACATTCACCGACCGTAAAGTCACGGTCACAGTTCGGGCAACGGCACCCGCCATCGCGTTCGTCGATTTCACGAAATAACGTCGCTACTTCGCTTCTCGCTATCCGCTTCTCGCTTCTCGCTTCTCGCAAGGGCTCATTTCCCGAGCAGCCAAGAGCGAGGACCGAGCCGCGTGAGTTTCGGTCGCGAGGCGAATGCCAACCTTCGGTTGTGAAACCGAGTTGCGAAAGCGTAATTCGACGTGCAACTTCGGCGCCGCGATCGCGCGATCTAATCCTCGAACAAAAGAAGGACTTTCGATTCTGCGCACGTTTTCATGTCGGGCAGCCGCCCGTGCACCTGGCATTGCCCTTGCCACTCGGCGGCCATCGGTGTTCTGAAAGGTGACTTATGTGGAGCTGGATTTACTGCTACGTGACCGGGCACGACTACACCGTCTCGTGCGATAGCGGCCAGATGTTTCTGCGTTGCATCGTGTGCGGCCGGAGATCGCAGGGTTGGATCGTGCATGCGAACCCTGGGCACGCGCACTCGCATTCCACGAGAGCGTAATCGGCCGGGCGGGGACCTCACTCCGCCCGCGAGCCGTTGGTCCATCGCGTTCGGACACGCCTGCCGATCTGCCGCCGCCCAGTTGACACGTCGCTGACCGCCTGATGACAATATTCGTGATGGCCGTTCCCCACATCACGAGCGCAGCCCGCAGGCCTTTTCTCCAATGTCAGGCGTAACCGCGGAGTGAGCGGACCTTCTACACTTTCGCGCGCGCTCAACACCCTGGCGGACCTTGCAGAGATACGCGGTGAGACGGCCGAGGCCGCCGATTGCCGTCAGGCCGCGACATTCATCGCAACTCTCAGCGGCGCCGCAACAACTGCCCTACTTCAACGGGCCCGCCAGGCTCGACTGCACAACGACCCAGGCATTCCTCCACGCATCCATCGTCGCGTGCGCGAGCTCGGGGTGGCCGGCGAGGAAGCAATCGTCAGTGCCACTCGCGCGGTGCTGCCAGGCCTCTACAAAGCACTGCTCGGTCTATCCGTAATAGAAGCCGACGAGGCCGCGCTACTGGTACGACGTCTGGGAATCCTCACGCTCGGAGACCTGCAGCACGCGCTCGAAATGGGACGCATCCTGCAGACGTTCGATGAAAGTCTTGATGCACGTCTCCGCGAGGCGGCGCCTGCAATCAGCAATGACGCCGGCACGATCCCGCTAGGACGCGCGCGTGACGTGCTGGAGGTCCTCTCGACGGCGATCATGCTGGTTTCGCCGGCACTGGAAGTTCTGACACCATCCGGCGACGTTCGCCGCTTCGAGTCGCTCGTCTCGGAACTCATTCTCGTCGGCCGGTCACCGGATCCGCCGGCGGCCATCGAACAAGCGTGCACCGCTCGCGGTGTAGAGACGGTATTGCATCGCGATTCAAGACGCGCCGTGATCACGACGCAAGGCATCGAAGTCGATGTCCGCGTCGCCGCGCCCGATGAGTATGGGACGGTGCTCTTCTCAACCACTGGCTCGCGCGCGCATCTTCAAGGCGTGCGCTCGCGCGGAGAGCATCTTCGACTCGCGGCGCGTGAAGAGGATCTGTATTCGCACGCGGGACTCTCCTACATCCCACCGGAAATCCGTCAGGGCAACGGCGAGGTGGAAGCCGCAGCCGGAGGAACGCTGCCCAACCTGGTCTCCAGAGATCACATCCGTGGAGACCTCCACATGCACACCATCTACAGCGACGGCGCCGATACGCTCGACGCGATGGTCGCGGCATGTTGCGCGCTTGGCTACCAGTACATCGCTATTACCGATCACTCGGAGCGTGCCGGATCGTCGCGCACCGTATCTCGCCGTGATCTCTCACGTCAACGCGCGGAAATCGAAGCCGCTCGGGAACGGTATCCGCAGATCACGATTCTCCACGGCATCGAAGTAGACATCATGGCGGACGGCAGTCTCGATTTTCCTGACCGGGTCCTCGAGTCGCTCGACATCGTCCTCGCCTCGCTGCACGAGTCTGCCCGTCATGACGGCAAGACGCTGACGAAGCGATGCCTGCAGGCAATCCGGCATCCGCTGGTGAACGTGATCGCCCACCCGGCCAATCGCCTGGTCGGACGTCGTGCGGGATATCCGCTCGATTACGATGCGGTCTTCGCGGCCGCAGCGGAGACGGGAACGGCACTCGAAGTCGACGGCGCGCCGGCACATCTCGACCTCGAAGGGGAACGGGCGCGGCAGGCGATCGCGGCAGGCGCCACCCTGACGATCGACAGCGACTGCCATCGTGCCCGGTGGCTCGAACGTCAGATGGCGATGGGGGTTGGCACGGCGCGCCGCGGATGGGTGGAACGGCGGCACGTGCTCAATACCCGATCGATCAAAGACGTTCGTGCGTTCATCGCGGCGAAACGTCGACGACGCAGCTAATTCTTCGCAGTCTTCACCGTCAACTTGTCGATCACCTGGCTGACGCCCTCGATTGACCGCGCGTCTGCCACCGCCTTGTGACGCGTCGCTTCGCTGGCAACCGTACCGGTCAGTGTCACGATGCCGCCTTTCGTCATCACGTCGATGTTCATGCCCTTCACGTCACGATCGAGAAAGTACATCGCTTGAACCTTTGTCGTGATCCACGTATCCGAGACTTCCTTGCCGACTCGATCGGCCACCGATCTGGCGTGGGCTTTCACCTGCTCGGCATTGTCCGAAGCCGACTTCGAATTCTTGTCATGAGGGGTTGATGGGACGGGCTTCTCGGCCTGGGCGAGCGCCAACTTATCAACAACCTGTTTCACGCCGTCTGTCGTCTTCGCCTGCGTCACCGCCTGATCCCGCTCCGCGCCGCTTTGAACGGTTCCGGTTAACGTCACCACGCCTGACATGGTCTCGACTTTGATGTTGCGCCCCTTGATGTCGGGATCCATGAAGAACTTGGCGTAGACCTGGGTCGTAATCCACGCGTCGTTGACGACCCTGCCCGTATCGCGAGTGGCTTGGGCGACCGCAGGTGCGGGCAAAGCGAAGAGAATAACAAGCAAAACGACGGCGCTGATGAGCTTCAGCATGTGGCCTCTCCTGCTTCGGAAACCTCGCGTCGTGCTTCAGTGTAGCGCAGCCGTTTTTGACCGCTCGTGGTGCTACCATGGATGAGCATTCTGCAATCTCTCATGCGCATTGGTCTCCTCGTTCATGCGGTAACTATCAGCTTCTTACTGACCGGCCAGGCGCAAACATTGCCGCCGGCTCAGGAGGTCGCCGCAGCCCTCCAGAAGAAATACGATGCGATTCGGGATTTCACCGCAGACTTTGTGCACGAATCCGAAGGAGGCCTGCTGAGAAAGAAGCAGGTCGAACGTGGTGTCGTCCAGGTGAAGAAGCCGGGCAAGATGCGCTGGGACTACAAGTCTCCGGAGCAAAAGCTGTTTCTTTCGGACGGACGCCGGATCTACCTCCACGTTCCCGCCGACAACCAGGTCGTCATCAGCCCGGTCCCCGAGCAGGATCAGGCAACCACGGCGGTGTTATTTCTCGTCGGAAAGGGCAATCTCACGCGCGACTTCAACGTGAGTTACGTCGACGGCGGCGGACCTGACAGCTACGCGCTTCGCCTCGAGCCAAAACTGCCCGAACGGGACTACGATTGGCTGCAGCTGGTCATCGACCGCCGGACGCTGCAGATTCGATCGCTGACGGCGGCCGACAGCCAGGGGGGCCGATCGACGTTCCAGTTCTCGAATTTCAAGGAAAATACCGGTTTGGCCGATAAGACGTTCACGTTCAAGATCCCACGTGGAGCCGAGGTCACGAACAATGGCGCTTCGTCGCGCTGACCGGTGCCGTCGCCCGGCAATCTGGCTGTTTTCGGCATTCGCCGCCGCCGGATGCGCGACCACCTCGTCGTATACCCTCGGACAGCGTGCCGAGCGGGCGCACGAGTATGACCGCGCCGTCGTCGAATACACAAAAGCGGTTCGAGCAAAGCCTGACGATCGAAATGCGCATCTTGCGCTCGACCGCTCACGCCTTCGCGCCGCGCAGGAGCATTTCTTTCGTGGACGACGACTGGCTGCGACCGAGCGGTACGAAGATGCGTTGATCGAGCTGCAGGTGGCGTCGGAGCTGAACCCGACGTCGGCAGAAGTCGACACCGCCCTGCGAGACGTTCGGCTGAAGGTGCGCGCCAAGCTGGCGGCCACGCGAGAAGGAAAAACCGAGCTGCAGTCTCTGATCGAGCGCACGCGCGCGATTGCCCCGCCCGGGCTCGATCTGCCCACCGACGTCAAGCTGCCGGACTCACTGTTGTTTTCGAATGCAAGCAGCCGGATGGTGTTCATGGCGCTTGCGCGTTTCGCCAATCTCAGCGTCGTCTTCGACCCTGCGTTTCGGGATCAGCCGATCACGGTCGATCTGAGAAAGAACTCGCTCGAAGATGCGCTGGCGTCGTTGACCGCCAGCACGCACACGTTCTATCGCGTCACCGCGCAGCGCACGATCACGATCGTGCCCGACACGCCGGCCAAACGGCGCGAGTATGAAGAATCGGTCGTTCGCACGTTTTATTTGAGCAACGCCGACGTCAAAGAGGTCATCGATCTGTTGCGCGTGGTTGTCGATGTACGGCAAATCTCGCCGATCACAGCCACCAATGCAATCTCGTTGAAGGACACGCCTGAGAGAATTGCCGCCGCGGGACAACTGATCCGCGCGATCGACAAGGCGCGGCCAGAAGTTGTGATCGACGTCGAACTGCTCGAAGTTAACCGCACCAAGCTGGCCGAGTACGGGATGCGGTTCGTCAGTGTAGGGTCGCCGGGCGTCGATGGATCCATCCAGCTTCCGTCGAACCTGACGTTGGAGACACTGACCAACTTGACCCAGGCGGATGTGTTGCTGGCTGGCTTTCCGGCACTCGCGTATCGGCTGCTGAAGACAGACATCAGCACGCGCGTCCTGGCCAATCCTCACATCCGCACGTCGGACGGCCTGTCGGGGCAGGCACGGTTCGGCGAGCGGGTACCCGTACCGACGACCGTGTTCGCGCCGATCGCGGCGGGCGGCGTCAACCAGCAGCCGATCACGTCCTTTGCTTACGAAAACATCGGCGTGAACATCGACATCACTCCGAGAACGCATCACGACGATGATCTTTCGCTGGCGCTGAAGGTCTCGGTTACGAGTCAGACCGGGACCGGTTTCGGCGGACTGCCAACCTTCGGCAACCGTGAAGTCAACACCACCATCCGATTAAAGGATGGCGAAACGAACATACTGGCCGGGCTGATCCGGGATGATGAGCGGACCGAGTTGTCGGGCACGCCGGGCTTGAGCGATCTGCCGCTGATCGGTCGTCTGTTTGCCGTTCACCACAAGGAGGCGGCGCAGACCGACATCATTCTCACACTGACGCCGCACATCGTCCGCGTCCTGGATCTGTCCGAGAGTGACCTTCGTCCCTTCAGGCTGAGTCGTGACTCTGGCAGCAGCGGCGCGGCGGAGTTGCCGAGCATCCAGTTGCCGCCGCGCGATCGCGACGAACCACTCGCTCCTTCGCCAACCGCTCAACCAGCGAGTCCAAATCCGCAGCCGCTATTTGGCTTGCCCGGCACCATCTCGCCCGTGCCCGGGACGACGACGCCACCCAAGAAGCCGGGTGGGGGCGAGAATCCCTAATCACTCATCACTGATCGTGAATCACTGATCGTGAATCACT
>JBKPSH010000109.1:0-21673 GCA_046734955.1 Acidobacteriota bacterium | reverse complement strand
GCTCGCCGTGGTCTGGGCTTTCACGGCCTCCACCAGCGGCGCTCGAGTCGCGTGGAGCGCCGGCGCAAGCCCGAATGCTACGCACGCAATGCTAACAATCGCGAACGTGCCGGCCAGCACCACCCAATCGAGGCGTGCTCCCACAGAGCTGAGATCACCCGAGCCAGTGAACCGCCGCAGGAGAGGCGCAAGTTGCGTCGCCAGCAGCAATCCTGCCGTGCCGGCGATCACAGCCAGCACCGTGCTCTCGGTCAACAGCTGACGCACGACGCGACGGCGAGTGGCGCCGAGTGACAAACGGACGCTGATCTCACGCCCGCGCGCAGCGGCCCTAGCCAGCAACAGGTTCCCCAGATTGGCGCACGCGAGAAGCAGCACTAACAACAGCGCAGCGAACATCATCGCTGCCGCGATCAGCATTGGCGTCCGACCCCGCGGCGGCAAGAACGACGTACCGGTCACAAGGAGCGATTGGTTCTCCAGACCGACCGAGGCACGAAACTGGTTGCTCAGGAGTTCAAACTCGGAGCGGGCCTGATCGCGGCTAAAGCCGGGTGCAAGGCGACCCGCTACGTGCGAACAGCAATTCTCGGCTCTTTCGATACCCGCCACTTGCGGATTGTTGGGACGCAGCAGCGCTAGGGTGCCCAGAGGAACCCAGAGCGACGTAGTGCTGCCTTCCGATCCCGCGAACGCTCCAGACGCCACACCAATAACTTCGAACGACACTCCGTCGAGCCGGATTCGTCGGCCGATAATTGCGGGTCACGCGCGAAGCGGCGCCGCCAAAGGTCGGCGCTGATCACTGCCACGGGTTGTGGTGCGCCAGGCGCATCGTCAGCCGCCCGGAAGCTCCGGCCGCGCTCTAGATTGCTTGTCAGAACATCAAAGAAGTTTGCGGTCATCAGGGTGATACGTGTTGCGCCGTCACCGTCATCATCGAGACGAACGGTCTCGTTGCGCCACGCTGCGAGACCCGCGACGGCTCTCGCATGCTCCGCGAGGTATCGGTACTCGGGATGCGATAGACCGACTCTCTCTGCCAGGTTGGGGGCAATACCGTAGACTCGGACGACACGTGCGACGTCCGCAACGCCGCTCCACGGTCGTAGAACGGTGTCGCTGAAGAGCGTCAACAGAGTCGTGATTAGTCCGATGCTCGGAGTGAGAATCAAGAGTGCGACAAGCGTGAATGCAGGCTGACGGCGCAACGTCCGGAGTGCATAGCGCACATCGCGCCAGAAGCTTTCGAGCATCGACTCCCAACCCACATCTCGAACGCGGTCTTTCACCGCCTCGACGTTGCCCAGTTCCATTCGCGCGGCGCGAACGGCCGTCCCTCGGCTCAAGCCGGTCCGGATCTTCTGTTCGATGGCAGTGTCCAGGAATTCGCGTAATTCTGCGTCCAGTTCTTGTTCCGCCCGTGTCTTCCGAAACAGACCGCGGAACCCACCAATGAAGCGCCTGAGCAACGGCATCACCACTCTCCGAGTGAAGCTTCGAGAATTCTGGCGATTGCCGTCGTCTGCATCGCCCAATCACGGGTCTCGCGCTTGAGTTTTGCCCGTCCCGACGCAGTGAGCGTGTAGTATTTCGCGCGTCGGTTGTTCTCCGTGAATCGCCAGTTTCCTGTGATCAGGCCGTCCCGCTCCAAACGGCGCAGCGCAGGGAAGAGCGAGCCCGCGTTCACTTGGAACACACCCTTGCTAATCTGTTCGAGGCGGACGCCGATGCCGTACCCGTGCATCGGCTCCAGCGCGAGCGTCTTTAGGATCAGCATGTGTAATGTGCCCTGGACCAGGCCGCTCTGTTTGTCTTCGCCGCCTATACGGCTGTCTCTCATCTCGCTAAGCTAGACAAGCGAAGATTACGACTCTTATCTAGTTTGTCAAGAGGAACATGCCACGGGTGAGCCTAAATTTCACGAGTTGGAACCAGATTGCCGGATGGCTGCGGCAAGTTGACGGGCTGCGTTGCGCGGCGTGAGCCGGTAAGTAACCGCCCCCCAGAGGCGCACAGCGCAGCGGATCGGTCGCTTACACGTACTGACGATCAGTCGACGCGGAGGGCCTCGAGCGGGTCGATGCCGGCGGCTCGAGATGCCGGGATATAGCAGGCTACGAAGGCGAGGAGACTCAGGAACACAACGCCGGAGGCGTATGTGAGCGGATCGTACGGCTGGACCTGGAACAACACGCTGCCGAGCAGACGCGTAGCGGCGATCGCTCCGAGCACGCCGAGAATCATGCCAGCCGCGGCGAGAACGGCCCCTTCACGGATCACCATCCGCAGAATCATGCTCTTGGTCGCGCCGAGCGCCATGCGCAGGCCAATCTCGCGAGTCCGCTGGCCTACGACGTAAGTCAAGACGCCATAGATGCCGGCAACCGCGAGACACAGGGCGATCAACCCGAAGCCAGACACCAGGATCGTCCGGAAGCGCGGTGCCGCGGAATACTCGGCGAGCGATTGCTCCAAGGTGCTGAAGCGCATCGGCACGCTGGTCGAGCGGGCGCGCACCATAGTCCGCACGAGGCTCTCAAGCGCTTCGGGCGGGCCCTGGGTCCTGACGAGCACACGCAGCCCGGTTCCGGTGGCGCGAAGGTGCTGCTCGTACGGCATGAGAACCTCTGCATTCGGCAGCTGAAGAGGGCTTTCTTGTCTCACGTCCCCAATGATGCCGACGATGGTCATCGGACCTTCCTGGTCATAGCCCGCGATGATCGTGCGGCCGATTGGATCCTGATCGCCGAATTCCCTTCTGGCGAGCGTCTCGTTGATCAGGGCGACCTTCGGCGCATCGGCGGTATCGCCAGCGCTGAAGTCGCGACCGCGTGTGAGCGGAATTCCCAGCGCGCGCAGGGTGCCGGGCATCATGATCGAGTAGACGCCGGCAAACGGATTCAGCGTGAATTTATCGGGAAGCTTGTCAATCCAGTACGACCCGGCCGAAGCCACGCGGCCGGGCATTCCCAAGCTGGCGCCGGCCGCGACGACCCGGGCGCAGTCGAGAGATCGGCGAGCAGTTCGCGGTAGAACAACGCCGCGCGTGCCGACTCGCCGGGAACGCTGACGTCCGCGACGAGCACGTGATCGGGTTTGAAGCCGAGCTCGACAGTGTTGAGGGCGACGAAACTGCGGATAAGGAGTCCCGCCGCGGTCACGAGGACGACCGAGAGCGCGATCTCGCCAATCACGAACACGCGCGCGAGGCGTCCCATCCCGCTCACGCTACTGCGGGACATCCCGCGCTTCAACCTGTCATTCAGGTCGATGCGCGAGGTGAGCATCGCCGGTGCCAGTCCGAACAATACTGTGGTCACCACCGATACGGCCAAGGTGAAGAGGAAGACGCGGCTGCCTGTGCCCAGTTCCGCGAGGCGCGGGAAGTCGGCCGGCGCCAGGGTGAGTAGCGCGGGCGACCCCAGAGCACCGATTAGCGCGCCGACGGCTCCGCCGAGCAGCGCCAATACCGCATTCTCCGTCAGCAGTTGAGCGACGATCCGACCGCGGCCCGCGCCGAGCGCTGCGCGAACGGCGACCTCATTCGTGCGCGCTGTCGCTTTCGCGAGCAGCATGGTGGCCAGGTTGGCGCACGCGATCATCAGCACGACGCCGACCGCGGCCAACAGGATGAACAAGGTCGGCTTGGCGCTTGCGGTCATGAAGTCCCGCAGGCGTGCGACTTCAACGCTGCGGCCGGCATTCGTGGTCGGGTACTGCTGCTCGAGACGTTCGGCGATCGGCGTCAATTGCGCCTGCGCCTGCTCGATCGTCACCCCGTCCCTCAGGCGCGCCAGAACGGACCAGGAGATAGTGGCGCGCGGCTCCTGATACTCCTTCTTGACCGCGTCGGTCAGGTGCCACAGGTCCGCGCCCTGGGGATACGAAAATGTTGGCGGCAGGATGCCGATGACGATCATGGCCCTGTTGTCGATCTGCACCGTTGTGTTCAGGACTTCCGGCTTCTGCGCCATCCGAGTGCGCCAGAAGTCATGGCTGATCACCACGGATCTGGCACCAGAGTCTTCGTCCGGGGCGAAAAAGCGACCCATCAGAGGCGCGACGCCGAACAGCTTGAAGAATTCCGGCGACGTGCGAATCACGTCCGCGAAGTACGCGGCGTCACCGACGATGACTACCCGACGGCTCCTGCGGTAGTAGCTCAACGTCGAGAACGCGGAGCTCGCCGCCCGCCAGTCCATGGCGTCCGGTAGCGACACGCCAGAGGATCGGGTGCCCCTCGTGGGCCAGACCGACCGGAATGAGACGATGCGATCGGGATCGGTGAAGGCCAACGGCTTGAAGAGCACGGCATCGACGACGGAGAAGACTGCGGTATTGGCGCCGATGCCGAGCGACAACACGAGCACCGCGAGGATCGAGAAGCCCGGAGTTCGCCGAAGCGTGCGCAGGGCATAGCGCACGTCCTGCCACAGCGACTCGAGTGACGGAAGCGTCTGCAGCGCCCAGCGATCCTCGCGCAATTGCGTCGTGTTGCCGAACTGCCGCCGGGCGGTCAGGGCGGCTTCTTCCCCGGACATCCCCTGCGCGACGAATCGGTCCTCGAGCAGTCGCAAGTGTTCTCGGATCTCGTCGTCGAAGTGTTCGTCATGACGCGGCCCGCGCAGCAGGCCACGAAGTCGCGCCGCGAATGCGCGCAGACGGGATGTGCCTTGTGCGTTCATGGCTTTCCCTCGGGCTGCAACCGCAGGACGCGCCGAATTACGCTGGACACGCGCTCCCAGTTCTCGGTTTCCGCTGCGAGCTGCCTTCGTCCGCGCGCGGTGATGGCGTAGAACTTGGCCTTGCGGTTGTTCTCCGACGTGCCCCACTCAGCCTTGATCCCTCCCTGCTGCTGCAACCGGAGCAGAGAGGTGTACACGGTGCCCTCGTTCAGCCGCAGGACGTCTCGACTCACCTGCTCGAGACGGCGCGCGATACCGAATCCATGCAAGGGCCCCAGCGCATGGAGGGTCTGTAGGATCATGAGGTCCAGCGTTCCCTGTAGTACGTCCGACTTCTTCGCGTCCACAGCGTCTTCCGTTCTCGTCTGCTGTTCGAGGTGGTTCAATCAGTCCTTTGGATGTTCCACAGGAGCGTATCATTCCTCATATGGAATGTCCAATGGTAGGCCGGCCGCCTCAAGAGGGGGTTAGTACAGTTGGCAGCAGTTGCGGGCCGTTGTCGATCTCGTCTGACGATCTCGACCCTGGACGCCAGGCTTCGAAATCCTCCGGCGCTCCTATGAGCAGGGCGACACGAGAGCGCCAAGACGACCGACGGAAGCCAACTCCAGAATCTTCTGAAGTACCGTCGGACGCACAAAGGAAAGGTCCACTTCGTCGTCGTGTACGGCCTCTGCGAGAAACGAGAGCGAAGGCTGGTGAACCGGACAGGAATCGAACCGCCACTGCGTGGGGCTACCCGCGAGTAGTCGCCAAGTGTCGAGTATTCGGCAAATGCGTCAGTCGCTGCAGGACCGCCACACGCGACACCGCGCGGGTCGCTGCACGACCCTGCTGATGTGAAGCACGGTGACTTTTTACACCGCGCAGCCCTCTACGAGGGGCCTCGGAACAACGCCGCATCGACTAACCTTGACAGTCTAGGAGAGTGAACTTATCTTTGTCCTAGATCATCTAGGAGAGAAAAATGGCGAAGCCCGTCGACCTGCTCCAAGGCACGCTGGACCTGCTCATTCTGAAAGCCGTCTCACTCGGGCCGCTGCACGGCTACGGCGTCCTGCTTCGTCTTCAGCAGATTTCGAACGACCGTCTCGTGATTCAGCAGGGGTCGCTTTACCCTGCCCTGTACCGCTTGGAGCATCAGGGGCTGATTGCTGGCGAATGGGGCGAATCGGAAAACAAGCGCAAAGCCAAGTACTACTCCCTCACGGCCGCCGGCCGACGGCGGTTCCAGCAGGAAACGCGCCAGTGGACCCAACAGGCGGACATCATCGCCGGCGTGCTGAGAACCTCGCCTGAAGAGCTATGAGAGCACTTGCACAACTCCGCTCGTGGCTCCGCGCGGCATTTCGACGGCCGCTGCTCGATCAGGAAATGACCGACGAGCTCAGGCTTCACGTCGATCTGTACGCGGCGGATCTTCAGCGTCGTGGGTTATCCGCCGACGAAGCCGCGCGACGTGCGCGCGCGGAACTTGGCAGTTTCGACGCCCAACGCGAGGCGATGCGCCAGTCTTTGGGACTGCGATGGCTCGACGAGCTGCGCGGCGACGTCCGCTACATGTTTCGTCTGTTACGACGATCGCCCGGATTCGCCATCGTTGCGATCCTGTCGCTCGGTCTCGGCATCGGCGCGAACACGGCGATCTTTAGCCTCGTCGATGAATTGCTGCTGAAGTCGCTGCCAGTCGAACAGCCGGATCGACTGTTTTTGTCGACAACACGGGCGGCAAGTCCGGCGGCAACAACGCACCTCCTTACCCGTGCTACGAGATCTTGCGCGACAACAACCATCACTTCGCGGGCATCGCGATGTTCGATGAGAACCCGTTCGCGATCAATATCGACGGCGCGGACGAAATCGTCGCAGGGCAGCGTGTCTCGGGAAACTACTTCGATGTGTTGGGTGTCCGCGCGGCACTGGGTAGAACCCTGACCCCAGCCGACGACGCTCCTGGTTCCGGAGGGCCCGACGGTCCGGTCGTCGTGATCAGCCATGCCCTCTGGAAGAGACGATTTGGGATGAGCCCAACGGTGCTGGGCAAACAGATTGAAATTGAAAAGAAGGCGTGGACGATCGTCGGCGTCACCCCACCGGAGTTCTTTGGCCTCATCGTCGGCGGGCCAGTCGACTTGACGATTCCGGTCAGACAGACGGACCGGAACCTGTCGACGCGCGACTCCTGGTGGTTCAGCGCGGTCGGGAGGCTCTTGGACGGTGCCGCCGTTGAGACCGCGCGAGCGGAACTCGACGGCTTGTTCCAGACGTACATGACGGAACTGAACGGGCGACCGACAAGGGCGTCGGACACCTTCAACCGCATTGAGCTCGTGCCCGCTGTTCGAGGGAAGCACGACGTTCGCCGGCAATTCGCCACCCCGCTCGTCGTCGTCATGACTATCGCTGGCTTGGTGCTGATCATCGGCTGCGCCAACGTCGCGAATCTGCTGCTCGCCCGGGCGAGCACCCGACAGCACGAGATGGCGATCCGGCTGGCGATAGCCGCCGGACGCGGGCGACTCATCCGGCAGCTTGTCACGGAAGGTCTCGTTATTGCCGGCATGGGGACCGTGGCTGGTGTCTTCGCAGCGCAGTGGAGCGCAGGCGCGCTGGTCCAGATGATCGCGAGCACACGTCAGCGGATTGTGCTTGAACCGGCATTCGACATCCGCGTGCTGAGTTTTGCGGCGGCGGTGGCAGCGCTTACGGACTCCTTTGCAGCCTGGTTCCGGCGTTTCGGGCCACTCGCACGGGACGGGCGACGGCGGGTGACGCCGGCCGAGCGACGGCCTCCACGTCAAGCCGACGAACCGGCCAGACGCTGGTGGTCGTTCAGGTCACGCTTTCGCTCGTGTTGCTAAGCGTGGCGGCGTTGTTCATCCGCACGCTCCTGAAACTTGAAACGACCGAGACCGGGTTCCGCCGCGATAACGTGGTGCTGATGCCTGTCCGGACCACGCTACCGCGGCCCACAAGCGACGACCGACGAGCTGAGTTGGCCCGAGTCGGCGCCATGTGGGGCAGGCTGGCTGACCGGGTCGGTGAGTTGCCCGCCGCGCGCTCGGTTGCGATCGCAACGCTCACACCAATGGATGGGGCCGATCGCGGAGTCCGTTTGAACCCCGTGGACGGACCGGCGCTTCCTGCGGGCGAGCGTAATACTCACTTGAATCAAATCACGCCCGACTTTTTCAACACATTCGACATCAAGCTCCTGTCAGGGCGACTGTTCCAGTCGTCGGATACGGCGGTATCCCGTCGCGTGGCGATTCTGAGTGAGACGGCCGCGCGCGCCGTTGGCGGCGCCTCGCCGATCGGGCGCAACATCAAACTGACCGACGGGTCCGAGCCCTACGAAGTCGTGGGCGTGGTCCGCGACGTCTTGTACGAAAGCCTGCGGACGGCGGCGGGTCGAATGGTGTATGTGCCCATGTCTCAGCCGCTGGATCGCATCAGTGGCGCGACGCTGACGGTGCGAACAGATGGAGCGACGGCACCTCTCGTGCCAGGCTTGCGACAGTCCGTGCGCGAGACCATGCCCGGCGCACTGACGGAACAAGCGTCGACGCTCGAGGATCAGATCGCCGAGTCGCTACTACAGGAACGTCTGATCTCGCTCCTCGCGTCCGTCTTCGGCGCGCTCGCACTCGTGCTCGCGTGCATCGGGCTGTACGGACTCTTGTCGTACACAGTGATTCGACGGACGCGCGAATTTGGCATTCGCCTGGCGATCGGTGCCAAACATACGACGGTGCTCTGGCTGGTGCTCCGCGAAACGCTGGCGGTGGTGACCGCGGGGCTGGCGGCCGGGGTCCTCGTGGTGTTGGTCGTCGCGCGGTACCTGGAGAAGCTCCTATTCGGGATCGGCTCAAGCGACCCGATCGCGATCGGTGGCGCGGTCGCGATCTTGCTGACGATTGCGATGACGGCTGCCTATCTGCCGGCAAGGCGCGCCAGTCACATCAATCCGACAACCGCGTTGAGGCACGAGTAACTGAGTAGAAGGGTGACACTCTATGAAACCACCGATCCTCTCAGGACTGGCGTTTGTGATTGTCTCGGCCGTGGTGCTCGCGCAAACGGGCAACCTCACTGGCCAATGGAAGGGCGAGACGAAGAGCGGAACCACGCTCGAGCTCAACCTGACCGCTACATCAACCACGTTGACCGGAACGATGCTCCGTCGCGATGAAGTTATCAAGCTCACTGATGGGAAAGTTCAGGGACAGACCTTCACGTTCAAAGCGACCATTAATGAGGAGACGGCTGGGTTTACCGGCGAATTGGATGGCGACCAGATTTCGGTATGGATGGACCGACAAGGTCGGCAAGCCGCAGCGATCTTGAAACGCGTCAAGCGATGAGATGCCGACCGAGACCGGTGCGTGCGCGCGAAATCACGCAAGTGTCGGCAAGTCTACTCCTGCTTGGTCGCCAAGGGACGACTCAACGGCAAGGGCGCGGGGTTGATCACCACTGCGGCGTTACTCGAGAGCAATCACATAAGACCAAGCGTGCAGCGTCCGTGACGCTATGCGCAGTCGGCGCATCTGAGTGAGAAACGCACGACCGTGTTCGATACAGCTGCACCTTTCTGTTGCCGCTGTGGGTCACACGCTTCACCAATGACGGGCCCGCCGATCTGCGGCGACAGGGGAGCGATCGACGCAAGCATTCGCAGACACGCTACGCATGCCTTAAGGCACTGGCCGGTTCGAGTCGCGTAATGCGACGTGCGGGGAGAACGAGTGCCGCAGTCGCGGCTGCGATCAGCACGACTGAGATCGCGATAAGAGTTAGGGGATCATGAGGACTCGTCTGTATCAGCATTCCGCCGATGATTCGTCCGACGGCGAAAGCGCCACCTAGCCCTAACGCGAGGCCGCAAGCGAGCGGCCTAACTACTCGCGAGACGAACAACCAAAGGATTTGCGAGCGCTGTGCACCGAGGGCGATCCGAATGCCTATTTCGCGTGTGCGGCGATGGATGGCATACGCGATGATCGTATATAAGCCCACGGTAGCTAAGAGCAACGCGAGTGTCGCCGAGATGCCGAACAGTGTCGCGGATACTCGATTCGCGAACCGGGTGCCCGAGACGAGCCAGTCGAGCGCCATGATGTCGGTGAGTGGCAGGTCAGGGTCAAGCTCTCGAACTTGCTCGCGCAGCATGGGCGTCAGCGATGCGGCATCCGACCGGCTGCGCGTCATCAGGACCATGCCGCCGGCAGGATTCTGTCGGTACGGCACATAGGCGACGGGGTCGATCTCCTGCGCGTAGTGCTGCCGGACCGTCGGCGACACGCCGACAACTGTCAGCCACGGTGCATGCTCGTCCGGATTTGCCGGATCAGTGAGACGTATTTGCTGTCCGATCGGATCGGCGCGGGGGAAAAACCTGGACGCGAGCAGTTGGTTGATGATGACGGTGTTGTGCCCGGGCCTTCCGTCCAGGTCCGTGAACACGCGTCCACGAATGAGGCGCAGCCTCAAAGTATCGAAGTACCGCGGCCCGATGAGCACGTACGAGACCCTCGGCACATCGGACGTTCGCGTCAGTTGGTCGACTTGCCTCGTCAATGACCAACTCGCGGCGTTGTAAAAGGGCGCATCGCTCGCTAATGCGGTTGCTTCAACAGACCCATCGGCACCCACGCGTGACTCCAGTGCGCTGTAAAACGCGATCCGCTCGGCGGGCATGCCGTACTTCTGCGGCGGGAGATCCACACCGGCCAGCACGACGTGCGACGTATCGACGATGGAATCCGCGCGGTAGACAGCGAGTAGCGTCCGCGCGAGCAGCCCCGCGCCGGCTAGCAACGAAAATGTGAGCGCGAATTCCACGCCCAGAAGCGCGTTCGTCCACCGCCGCACGGATGGCCCCGCAGCATCTCCCCGGCCGGCATCCTTCAGACGTTCACCCGGATATCCCTTCGAAATATGCACCGCCGGGGCGATGCCGGAGAGCAGCGCGCTCGCCAGAGTGATTTCGGCGATGTAGGCGAAAGCGCGTGCGTCAATCTCGAAGTGAAACCAGTACGGCCAGTTCGCGATAGGCATCGACGCGAGCCACAGTCGCACGCCTACGATCGCGACGCCGACTCCGGCAGCCCCTCCGAGCGTCGCGAGCAGGCCGCTCTCGATCATCAGTTGCCGGACGATGCGCCATCGGCTGGCGCCCAGTGACGTCCGAATCGCGATTTCGGTAGATCGCGATGCAGCACGCCCCAGCAGCAGATTCGCAATGTTGGCGCACGCGATGAGCAGTACGATGCTGACGGCAGCACGCATCGCGTCCCACGGATTTGCGATGTGAAATCCACCCTCCGAAAACTGTGTCGCCGTCGGACGGATGTTCGCATTCGTCGCCGGATAGGATCTCGCCAACGACGACCCGATCGCGGCCAACTCGTCGCGCGCCTGCTCGAGGCGAGCGCCCGGAGCAAGTCGCCCAAACGCCTGCAGCCTGCGCGCGTCTCGTGTCTGTGCCGCGAGGCCAGGGAGCGCGGCGATCGGTTGCCACAGGTCGTGGACCAGTGGAAATCGGAAGCCTTTGCGCATGACGCCGACAACCGTCACCGGTACGCCGTTGATCGTAATGGTTCGGCCGACGATCGACGAATCCCTTTCGTAGCGCGTTTCCCACAGCGCCTGGGCGATGATGCAGACGGGCTCTGCCCCGGGCCGATTGTCGTCAGCGGTCAAATCACGCCCCAGAACCGGTTTCTCGCCCAGCAGGCCGAAGGTGTCTTCTGAAATGTAAGCGCCGGCCACGCGGTCCGCCGGAAGGCCGCGATCAGTGAGGATCATCGAGCCGGTCGTGTAGGTTGCTGCCGCATCCAGCGTCTTCGCCGCGGCGCGCCAATCCGCGAAATCCAGATACGAGACGCCGACTCCAGAACCGGCTACATCGATCCATTCCAGCTTCACCATTCGGTCAGGCTGCGCCACGCGAAAAGTGGCTCCCATTCCGCTGACGATGGTAAATAGCGTGGCGTTGAAGCCGATACTCAGAGCAAGCGTGCCGGCGACGACGAGGGTGAATGCAGGATCTTTTTGAGCCAACCGCACGGCAAAGCGAACGTCTCGCGACAGGTCCCCAAGCCGGCTCGGATCCAGTGACTGTAAGCGCGCTGAGACACGTTTCCCCCTATTGGGTCATATGCGTAAAGGATTCTGCATCGGCCCGACTGATCGGCATTAGCTCGAATGCCCAGTTCCGTCTACGACACTAGCGTCCGCTGAGGACCGGAGCCAGTTCGAGTGTGAGGCGGCCCGTGTCCGCCCGCGTCAATCCGCCGGCGGCGCCCTGCTTCCCATTAGACACCCCCCGGCCCGTGAACGGCCGTAGGATCTCCTCGAGAGATCCGGCTGGCCGGCGCGAGTCCGATGACGAGTCGACTTCTGGGCGTGCGCCGCCTGCTTTCCGTGATTCGGTCGAGTGCTTGAGTTGCGGTGCCGACGGTGAGCGCACCTGTTTAGGTGTGGCGTGTGGACCGCAGGCTGGGCAACGGCGAATGCCGCCTGCGACAACGGCGGCCACTCGCCGGGCCAATCCGGCGAACGGCCTCGGGCGTGGACGTTTTCTGACGAACACAGAACGAATGGGAACAGTCCTTGGCACCTCACTCGTGCGGGGAGCCGGTTGCTGAACACTGCGGCGTTACTCGTTAGTCACGGTTTGGGCATGTGCGGGATCGGAGCTCGCCTGTGGAGCCGTGCAGTGTTCGGGCTGTTCTCCTCGGTTACGCGCCGATGGTACCGGTCACGAGGTCGCCCGCCGGCTCGTAGGTGGCGACGATCACGCCGGCCTCGCCTACGCGGCTCTTCACGAGCTTCCACGTGCCCGAACGCGTGCCGTCGGCGAACAATCGTTTGCCGGTGCCGATGGTCACGGGATGTGTCCAGACGTGCATGCGGTCGACTAGCTTTTCCCGAAGCAGCGTCTGGATCAGAGTGCCACTGCCCCAGACGATCATGTCCGGGCCATCCTCCGCCTTCAACTTGCGGACCGCGGCGAGCACGTCGCCCGAGACCACCTTCGTGTTTACCCAGTCGGGGTCGAAGCGTTCGTGCGACACGACGTGCTTTGTCGCCTCGTTGAACGGCTTCGCGATCGCGTCGTTCCGGTCCTGCTTCGGCCAGTAGCCCGCAAAGATCTTGTAAGTAGTGTGCCCGAGCAGCATGGCTAACGGCGGCTTCAGGAACTCGTTGATGGCCTCGCCCAACGAGCCGTCCATGACCTTAGCCTGCCATCCGCCGTACTTGAACCCGCCCGACGTGTCTTCCTCCGGTGCGCCCGGCGCTTGCCTGACGCCGTCCATCGTGACGAACGTAGTGGTGATGATCTTCCGCATATCAGGTTCCTTGGTGAATAAGGGTCGGCGCCTTCGTGTCGATGCATCCTCCGTCTCACTTGCTGCCCGGCCTCGCTTCAGTTGGTAGTCGCTCCAAGGGCGTCGAAATCGACAGAGCCCGCACGCGGTCGCGAGAATCGGGAACCAGAGCGGTGTCAGGGAGGACCTACCTGGTGAGGCAAACGTTCGCCAATTGGAACCCATTGACCAGCTGGCCGTGCCAGATTGCCGCGCTTCCGGAGACGGGGTGGCGTCAACGAATGACTGACCCGAATCGTCGTTCCACGTATTGCCGGAATGCCGCGTCGAATTCCGCTGGCCTCAGTTCGAACACGGCGTCGTAGCTCTTGTCCACGCGTGGGACGATGAGCGCATCTATGAAGCTGCGAATGGTGGTGGGTCCCCAGCGGCTCTCGATGTAGTTGAACGCAACGTGCCCGAGCGCCTCGTTCAGACGCGGGTTCGCGAATCCGCCCTTACCCGTCAATTGCGACAGTGCCGGAATCTTGTCCGTCGCGACGAGCTCGCGCATCAGGCGCTCGTGATCATCGGACCAGACGCCTGCCATGTAGCTCGCGATCCCCTCGTGCACCCAGCGCGGCACGCCGCCGTCTCCCGGAGTGTGCGGCAAGATGATTTCGCCCACGAGCAGGTGGGTCAGCTCGTGGACCATCAGCGCGTCGAGCTGGGTATCGCCCTCACGGAGTGGAAGCACAATGCGACTTCGGTGTGGTTGCTGCGGCGCGACTTCGTCGCTGGTGGCGTAGGTCACGACCACTTCTCGGGTCAGGGCCCCCGACGGAGCGAACATGACCAGCGGCACTTTGGTTGAGAGGGTGAAGTTCAAGCGCCCGCTGACACGATCGTACGCGCGCTCGGCGCTTCGGGTGACTCGTTCGAGTTCACGTGCGAGCGCCGGCAGGTAGTGGATTTCGAAGTGGTGGCTCTCGGTTCTCTGCCAGACTGATTGGCTTTGCCTGAAGGGTGCAGCGGCTGCTGGTGATGACCAGACCGCGGCCGTCGTCAGACTCAGAGCGAATACGAGCGCGCGTTCGAGCATGGTGGGTCCGCGGGGCGAGGCCATTGGAGTCTACATCCTTACTCACTCGAAATCGCGGCGGGCGAACGCGCGGCCGGAACCGGATTTTAGCTAAATAGTGCTCAAATCCGCTTACACGTTTCGGCGCCAGTCACGGGTGAGCGTATTCTGTGACCCGAACGTTCGGCAGTCGAACCAGCTGGCTGTAGCGACGGTGTTTCTCACCCCTGCCGCAGCGCATGCTGCGGATCGATCCGGGTGACGCGGTGCACCGGCACCCACGCCGCGATGAGCGCTGCAGCGAGCATCAGCGCCGCGATACCGCCGAGCACGAGCGGATCGGCGGATGTCATGCGCCAGAACATGGCGTTGAGCGCGCGGCTCAAGCCAAAACCGCCGGCAATCCCAAGGACCACCCCGATCGCGATCGGCTTCAGCGACTGCAGCAGCAGCATGGCGACGACGTCGCCCGCGCGGGCGCCAAGCGCCATCCGGATTCCAAACTCCGTCGTGCGCTGCCCAACGACCCACGACATCACGCCGTAGACGCCGACTACCGCGAGCAGGATCGCGAGCGTGCCGAACACGCTGAACAGCGAGGCGAAGAACCGGCTATTCGTGACCGAGGGGGACGCGGCGACGCGCTGCTCCATCGTCAGAAAGCCGTTGGCTGCCTGATCGCGGTCGACGCGCGCCACCGCCTCCTGCACGCTGCGCACCAGGGTCAACGCCTCGACCGAGGCGCGAATCGCGAGGACCTTCTGCGTATGGAGCCACTCGTCTTCGCCTGGTGCGTACTCCGCCAGATGCTGCCGGAACGGGACGTAGACCACGGCCGGCGTCTGGGTGAAGAAACTTGGATACGCCACATCGGCGACGACACCGACGATCTGGCGCGGCTGCGGCTCGATCTTCGCGCCCTCGCCGGAACGGCCGATTGACATCCGGATCGCCTGTCCGAGCGGATCCTGTCCGGCGAAGTGGCGGTCGGCGAACGTCTTGTTGATCACCGCGACCCACGGAGTCGACGCGGTATCCTTCTCGGCGATCATGCGGCCGCGCAGCAGCCGGATCCCCAGCGTGTCGAGCGCCTGCGCGTCCACTTCGTTGAGGTCCGCCTGTGGCTCCTTGCCAGGCTCCGGGACGGGCCGCCCGACGATGGTAAACGGATGCGTCCAGACGTTCGCCGGCAGCCGGCTGATGATCCCCGCGCGCGTGACGCCGGGCAGCGCGCGCACCCGCTCCAGCAGCTGATCGTAGAAGACCTCGACCTGCGGCGTGACGAGGTTGGTGTCCTCCGGCGTCTTGCTCATGTACTTCGCGCCGCCAAGCGCGATGTCCGCCGTCAATAGACGCGTCGTGTCGAAGCCGGGCAGCGTCCGCTGCTCACGCAGAAAGCTGCGCATCATCAAGCCGGCGCCGACCAGCAGCACCATCGACAACGCGACTTCGGTGACGAGCAGCAGGCCGCGTCCGCGGCGGCGTCCGGCGCTCGATCCGCGCGCGCCTTCCTTGAGGACGTCGTTGAGATCGACGCGTGACGCGCGCAACGCCGGCATGAGGCCGAACAGCAGGCTCGACCCGATCGAGATGGCGAGCGCAAACGCGAGTACGCGCGCGTCGACCGAGATGTGACGCAGCAGCTCCGGGAACCCGGCCGGCACGATCAGCGCGAAGAGCCGCGTGCCCCAGAATCCGAGGACAAGGCCGAACCCGCATCCGACGAGCGCCAGCAGCAGGTTCTCGGTGAGCAGCTGTTGCATCAGCCGTCCGCGCCGGGCCCCGGCCACGGCACGCAGGGCCAGCTCCTTCTGCCGCGCCGTGCCAGCCGCCAGCAGCAGATTGGCGACGTTGGCGCAGGCGATCAGCAGGACGAAGCTGACGGCGCCAACAAGGAACGACAATCCCCTGGTCGCGTCCCCGAAGAACGCCTCGCGCAACGGAATCACGCGCGCGGTAGTGCCGTCCGGCTTTTCCCCGCGTGACTCGATCACCTGACGCGTTATCGCCGCGGCCTCCGCCTGCGCCGCTTCGGGCGACACTCCCGGCTTGAGCCGGCCTACGGCGATCATCCACGCGGCGTCCGGGATTTTGCGGAGATCGTTGACCGTCCAGAACGCGACGTCGTCCTCCCATGGCATCAACGCGAATCCGCGCGGCATGACGCCGATGATGGTGCGCGGCTCGCCGTCGACGTGGATCGACGTGCCAATCACTCCGGCCGGACCGCCCAGGCGCCGCTGCCATGTGTCGTAGCTGATCACGATGGCGCGCGCCTCCTTCTGCTTGATGACGTCGTCGAAGTCCTCGAGACGGAAGGTACGGCCGAGGAGGGGCGGCACGCCGACAACCGACAGCCCGTTGACGTCAACCGGAACCTGCGAGACACGGCTGGTTTCAGCCGTTCCGGTCAGCGTCACTGGCATGCCGCCGCCCTGAAAAAATCCCAGCGACTCAAACGACTGCCCGTGTTCGAGCAGCGCGCGCACGATCAGCCAGTTCAACGGTTGCTCGAGATTGCCGCGCTCGGGGTTCGCCCTCCACACGACGACGAGCCGTCCTTCGTCGGCAAACCCCAGGTCGTAATGCGCGACGCGATTCACGACGCTGTACATCGTCGTCGTTGCACCGACACCCAGCCCGAGCGACAGGCCGGCGATCGCCATCATAGTGGGGTAGCGGCGCCAGAGCCGCAGAGCGTAGCGCACGTCTGAAAATCGAATCACCAGCCCCTCCTGGCGGAAGGCGTCTCGACGGTATACGCGGGCCCCCGTCGCGGGTTCCGGCGTCAAGGCCTGGACGCCGGCCTTGGATGATTCTTACGGACACACCGGCGATTCCGCCGTTCTGGCAACGCGGAGTTGTCGAGCGTTCCGTCAGATGATACCTCCGAAAACGCGATGATCCTGGTGACAGTATTGCTGGCAAGAGGCGCGAGCGGAGGCGGGCTGTCGACACGGCTCGGCATTTTCGAGCAGGCGGTGATTACATCCGCCATGCTGCCTACATTGTAGGCACACCCCACGGTCCTTTCGACAGTGTTGGTAACGACTAGTCGCGTAGTGGCGAGTGACGCGGTCCGTCGTCGCGAGCCGCATTTTCGCGAGTTGGAACCCATTGACGAGCTGGTTGCGCCAAAGTCGAGCGCCTCAGGCATGCGGCTTAGTTCGAGTCCTAGGCACCCAGTCATCCGCCCCGCCGTGTGCTGAATTCTGACGCGGTTACGGCGAACTGATTCTCGCGAAACGATATCGCCCAGGCCGTGAAGCGTCGCGCTTGCCGGCCAAATCAGCACACGTACTTGGGCAGGATGACGAGGAAGGCAAACCAGCCGGCGAACGCGAGCGCCACGCCGGCTGTTGCGAACATCAACTGAATGTCGAGGGTCGCTCGATCCGGGCAGCCGTGCGCCACCTCACCCTCGCTCAAGCTGAGAAGCGAGACCGTGCCTTGCGCTTCGCTGTGCGTTACCAGCGTGCTGTAGGTACTCAGCGTGTCCAATGCGATATGTGCGACGAAGGCGAGCCAGTCGCGGATGCCGCCGGCTTCCAAGACGTCCTCGACGCGAGCCCGGAAGGTGACCGCAAGCTCGCGGCCGAATGCACGCCTGAACTCGGGGGGATAGAGCCAGATTGTCAGAGCGTAGACCTTGCATGCAACCGCCGCCAGTCGCGGATGTCTGGTTCGCATGCGCATTGCTATACGCCGGAGCCTTTCGGAAGCAGCCGCCGGGCACGCGCCGCGGTCACCGCCGTCGCGAGGCGCTTCGCCTCCGCGCGGACCACACGTGCGCCGAACTCGCTGATGCGATAGTAACGTCGGCGCTCATCGTCCAACCGCGGATCGGGCCGCCAGTCCGATTCTTGGACGAGGCCTGCCGTGAGCATTCGCTGCAAGCAGCCGTACAACGTCCCCGGTCCAAGCTGCAGTGACCCGCCGGTGTCCTCGGCGACCTGGCGCATGATTCCGTATCCGTGTCGTTCACCCTCCGACAGGGCCACCAGGATGTGGAACACCGACGGTGTCAGCGGCAACAGATCTGCGGGATCTTTGCTTCGCGCCATGCAAGCTCTCCGTGCGCTCTGTTCCTCGTCACACTTCTTCCATTTCTTTTCTCATTGTCTCTCATGTCCGTCGCGGTCGAGCGCCTCGATGAACGCCCGAATCTCACGCAGAGCAGCGTCCGGATGGCTCAGGAAATTGTGGTGGCTCGCTCCCACCAGCTCCACGTTCTTCGATCCCTTGAGTTCCTTCTCGAAGACGTCCGTATTTGCTCGGGTGAGGTTTCGAATGGCGGAAAATAACTCATTCAAGGCGTCGTCGCTCGCGCCGGGGAACATCCCGGCAATGAGGGTGTTCGACGCGCGTCCCTCCGACACACTGGCCGGAGGCAGCGATTGAATCGAGAGAGCGGGAATTCGCATGCGCGCGTAGTCGGGGCGCTTGACGCCGCCAACGATCGCGCGCGGCACGAACGACGGCACGAGAGGCCCACCGACACTTCCGTCTGCCGCAATCGTCATCGTCTGCCGGATCTCACTCTCCGGAAATTGCATGCCCTGAGCCGCCTTTTGCCAGGCTTGGAATGCGGCAACGCTGCGTCGGTCCGCGGCTGACGGTTGCGCCGACGGGACCGACGGCATGCGCGGCATCGGCGCCGTGCGATCACCAACCGCGTCCAGGTACACGAGCCCGCGGGCACGCATCGGATAGCGGGCGGCGAGCGACGAGAGCTCCTCGCCGGCAATCGAGTGGCCGATGAGCAGCGGACGTTGGAGCTTCAATGCGTCCAGCACGGCGAGCACATCGTCGGCCAACCGATCGGCATCGTAGCCCTGTGACGGGACGCTCGATTTGCCATAGCCCCGACGCGTGATGCCGTACACGTGGCCCACAGCCGTCAGGCGCAGCGCGAAATCGTCGAAGACATGGGCGGTATTTCCCAGGCCCGCGAGTAACACGATCGGCCGTCCGGCGCCGCCCCAATCCAGCACTTCGAGCCTGACGTCGCGCTCGGCGGATATCATCGTGGAGCGATGGGGCGAGGGATCGCGCCACTCGACGACCGCTTGCGCAGCGCTCGTGCTCCCGATGAGGGCGGCCGATGCCGCCGTCACGACAATCATGTTCATAACTCTCTCCGATGATAGAAACACTATATCCGCGACACTGGCAATACATCCGTTACGGATATATATCAGAGCTCGAACTACGTCAAGCGTTAGCTGTGCAGGGACAAGAAACTGCGACTGAGTCTTGCGGCTGAGCGGCGATCCGCTGCGTGGATTCGTTCGCGAGAGCGGCCGGAGTGGTGAGCGTCGATCCACTCACAAGTTCGGCGGCGCGGTGAGCCTAAATTTGACCATTTGGAACAGCGTTGGCGAATGGCTCAGACGGGTCGAGCACCTGCGAGACGTGGCCTGAGCTGACAACCTTCCGCAGTTGTATTCTCGCATTCGAGGATGACCGTTCCTGGGATCCGCGAGTTCCAACGGCGGACGGATGGCACGAATGAGGATTCACTGGAGCGACCAATTGCCTGCGGAAACAATCGCTCGGACTCCGTCGACCGGCGGTCTCGACGTTGCCATTGCGACGTTGGGAGGGTAGGCACTCATGACACTCTGGCAAGACTTCCGCAGTGCTGCGCGTCTTCTGGGAAGGTCTCCTGGCTTCGCGTTGGGTGCAGCTCTCACCTTGTCGCTGGGGATCACTGGCACTGTGGTGGTGCTGGCACTTACCAAGGCGGTTGTCGTCGCTCCGCAGGGTGTTCGCGACCCCGGCCGTGTGGTCCGTCTGTTTCTAGTGGATCCAGAACTGAACGATCGGAAGTTCTCCTCTGTGGATTATCACGAACTGCAGGAGCAGCCAGGCGTCTTGGCCGACATCGCGGCGTACATCACCGCTGAAGTGGAACTTCGAGACGACGTTTCGCCCACTGGGATGGGCTCTGCTCCTATTGATAGCCGGCGCGCCGTTGCGCTCCGCGTATCGTCAAACTACTTTTCGCTGCTTGGCGTTCAGATGCGGCTCGGGCGCAGCTTCCTGCCGCAAGACGACCGCCCTGACAGCGTCGCCGTTGCCGTGATCAGCAACGCGCTCTGGCAACATCATTACGGAGGCGATTTCGACGTGTTAGGACGCCGCATTGGTGTCAACGGCAGTGACTTCACCATCATCGCTGTCGCCCCGCCGGAATTCCGTGGCCTCGATCCGACGGGGCCGGATCTGTGGGTGCCATATACGCTGCCGCTCGAAACGAGTCCCGGTCGAGGAACGCCGCAGCAGTTCCGATCGCTCTATCTCATCGGCCGGCTCGCGCCCGGTGCGACGATCAACCAGGCGCAGGCTGCCATGGCTATCGTGGCTAGCCGCTGGGGTAACCGGCGCCCCGACCGCGAGACCGCACGCATTCTCGTTACCACGGCGTCCGTCATCAACGCTGAAAGCCGCGGCCGCGTCCTGCCGCTTATCGGTCTGGTCTTCGCCGCCGTCGGTTTCGTCCTCCTCATCGCCTGTGCGAATGTAGCGAATCTTTTGCTGGCCCGGGGGGTGTCTCGACAGCGCGAGATCAGCACGCGCCTTGCGCTCGGCGCCACTCGATGGCACGTGATACGCCAGCTACTTACCGAGAGTGTCCTTCTCAGTCTGCTTGCCGCCTTGGGAAGTGCGCTGCTGGCTCAGTGGATCACGCCTGTGCTTTCTCTCGGCATCACCAGAGCAGCCGGCCGTTCACCTGCCGATCTGAATCTTCAGATTGACGGATGGGTATTTGCGGGGACAGTGCTTATTTCCCTGTTCACGGCCGTTCTCTTCGGTCTGGCACCAGCGCTCCAGATCACCAGACCCAATCTGGTCTCCGCACTTAAGCTGGAGGGAAGCGTCATTCACCACCGGCTGACCGCTTCCCGAGCGCGAGCCGCGCTTGTCGCAGGCCAGGTCGCTCTGTCGTTGGTGCTGGTTACTTCCGCGGGCTTGTTCACCCGTGCGCTGCTTCGATCACAGTCATTCGATCTCGGATTCAACACGGACAATCTGCTGATCCTAACCCCTGAGCTAAGGCGGCACGGCTACGACGAGGCCACCGCACGCGCGTTCTACGAAAATGTAACGACGCGCATTTCCTCGTTACCGGCCATCCGTTCGGTCAGTCTTGCGCGGGTCGTGCCGGCTAGCGATCTGTATCTCGGCGAGATCCTATCAATCGAAGGCAGAGCGCCCAGCGTCGCCCCTGCAAGCAGACTCGTGACTTACTACGATGTCGTCTCGCCCAACTATTTTGCCTCCCTCCAGATACCCATCGTCCACGGACGAGTGTTCTCGCTGGCGCAGCGGGAAACTAATGTCGTCGTCGTGAACGAAGCATTCGTTCACCGCTTCCTCCGCACAGCGGACCCGGTCGGCACGCGAATTCGGTTGGGCGGCGCTTTGACACCCTCGTTGGAGATTGTCGGGGTAGTAAAAGACACGATGCACGGACGTCCTGGCGAGGATGCGCGACCGCTCGTCTATCGCCCTCTCCAGGGCGCCTCTCATTTGGACCTCTCGTTTTTGGTTCGGACGAATGGCGATCCGAACATCATCCGAGA